>CBFGXE010000010.1:0-82321 GCA_965652645.1 uncultured bacterium
AAGTCGATGAGCCGCACGCGGTCACCGCGCGTCTCGCTGCCCTTCTGGAACTCCACCGGCACGCCATCGACCAGCCAGCGGTGCACCTGGCGATTGGCGTTGACCAGGCCGGGGACATTGGGGTTCAGCACGCGGCGCAGCGCGTCTTCGCGCGCACCGGCGGGAAGGAGCGGATTCAGCCGCGCAATGGCGGCGCGCAGGCGGTCGGCGAGCACCACGTCACGGTAGCTGCCCCGCTCGGTGCCTGGCGTCTTGCTGTCGGGTGGGGAGATGTCCGGACCATGGGCCACTGACCAGCCGAGGCCAGTCAGCCATTGGAGCAATTGCTGTTCGACGGCGTCTTCCGTGACGGCAGATTTCACACCGGATCCCCTGGCTCCCTGAGCGTGGCCGGAATTTCGCGCGCGCCGTGCAGGACGCGCAAGACGTCCACCGCCTGCCCACCCTCGATGTAGAAGATCAGGTACGGCCAGGGGCGAAGCGGCCAACTGCGCAGGCCCGGTAGTGCGAGGAGCAGTGCGTAGCGCGAAGAGCCCGATCCGGGCTGGCGCGCCAGCCGCTCAAATGCCTGCACCACGGCCTCGGCGAAGCGACTGGCCACGTTCACGTCGGCTTGCGAGAGGTAGTGCCCGACTGCCTCGTCGATATCCGCCTGCGCCTGGGGGCGGATGAATACCGGCAGACGCCTGGCAGACACTTCAGCGCTTGCCGGCCTTGGCCGGGCGCCTGGATCCCGCAGCCCTGGCGCGACCCGGACCTGCGGCGCGGCGGCGGACGCTCCCGCGCAGTTCGTTGAAGTAGGCGGCATCGGCAACGCGACCTGGCCCGGATTCCAGCCCCTCCAGCAGCAATCCGCGCAGCTTCTCGCGGTCCTGCTCGCGGCGGATCAGGTCACGCACGTATTCGCTGCTGGTGCCGTAGCCGCGCATGGCGACCTGAGCGTCGATGAACTCCTTCATCGCCTCGGGCAGGGAGATGTTCATGGTGCTCATGAGGGGAGGATATTCGCGCTGGCAAACTTTGGCAAAGGGGTCCGAGATCGAACAGCTGGGGCGCGAAGCCGTTGATGAGGAGCGCGGTTGCGCTCACTCATCCTCGGCTGACAGCGGGGCATCCAGGTCGACGTCGAGGTTGCCCACCAGCGAGCGGATGCGCTCCGGCAGGCTGGCATCCACGGCGCGCAGCCGTTCCGGGTGCTCGGCGATATCACGCGCCAGGAAGGCCCCGAGAACGGAGTCCTGGGACGCAGCGCCCTGATGGGCACGGAACAGCCGTAAGCGACACTCCCTATGTCGCAGTGGGTTCCCGCTGCCCAGCGGATACTTCATGCGAGGGCCCCATTGAGATGGTCTTGCGCGTCGGGCAGGCGCAGCTTGCCAGAGATGAGACGGGGAAGCAGCGCATCTCGAATCTGAACCAGCGAGCGCGCCTGCCTCTCGTTCTCTACCAAACGTGCGAACAAGCTCGAGGCCAGGTCAGCGAATGCCTGGACGAGTTGTGACGGCGGAAGAAGCGCGGGAATCGGTCGGAATGCCTTCTTACTAATCTCCATGAACGTAGATCCGTTGGCATGCCCTTTGATGATATCCATATGTGCCTGACACCAAAAATATAGATAGATCGGGGGAAGGACGCCGCCAGGAAGCATGGCAATGTACCCCTGATTGATCGCCACCGGGATGTACGTAAGGCTCAGATAGCCAATAGGGGCTCGTGATGACATGAGGAGACTGCCAATCGGCAAAAGGCCCGACGAAATCTTGCTGAGTCCGGCGGTGCTGATCTTCCGCTCAGTGCCGAGAAGCACCGGCGACGTTGCTCCGGACAGGTCCTTCGGCGAAGTCCAATGGTGAACAGCGGGCGCCCAATGCGCAGGCTCCTTCGTGTCTGGAGTCGACCCTCCGACAGTCTCGACAAGATCCCCAATGGGTCGAATACCCCATCCCTTCGGAGTCAGGCCGAGCGTCGACTCCTCGAACCCGGCGGGGAACAGCGCCGCCGTGGCGGCGTCCATCCCTTCGGGCTCGCGGCCCTCGGACTTGGCGCGCACCGGACCGAAGTCGATGAACCAGCTCTTGAACAGGGTTTGGGCGATGGATTCGAGGGTAGCGTTGGTTCGGCGAAGCAGCTCAATGCGCTTATCGAGGCGCCGCAAGACTTCGACCATTGACCGTTGAACCGCTATCGGAGGCAGCGGCATTCTTAGTTCTGCCAACCCGCTGCCGGTCAAGTGCTTGATAGTCGTACCAGTGAAGTGTGGCTCAAGCAGGCCGGCGCTGGCTGCATACCTGAACCAGTAAAAGAGGTAGTAATTGTCCAGACTTGGTTTCGGGCGTACTCGATGCAGCGCCTTTTGTATCTTCATGCGCGGCATCTGACCCGTCCAAATGGCACATCTGCCGGGCTCTCCACCTTCACACACCACTAGGTCCCCCGGAAGAAGGCCATAGCGCTCTTCTTCATGGGATTCAAAACGCATTTCCGAGAGATCATTGAGGTCAAAAGCCCCCCAACGAACATTCACATTTCCAAGATATGGCTGGAACTCGCCCTTGTTCTTCCTCCCGTCGAGCATCTTGCCAAGACAAGCATCGACATAGTCACCCAATCGGACATTGGGCCAGTCAGAATGCATAGCCCATGGCCTCCAGCTTCTTGCGGATCACCGCATCCAGCTTCACCCCCTCCGCCATCTGTTCCGCGAGCTGCGCCGTCAGCCGCTCCATCTTCTCGTTGAACGCCTCGTCATCCTCTTCCGCCGCCTCCGCACCCACATAGCGTCCCGGCGTCAGCACATGCCCATGCTCCGCAATCTCCGCCAGCTTCACCGCGCGGCAGAACCCCGGCACATCGGCATACGGCTCCTTGGCACCATCCTCCCCATCCGCGCGCCACCGATGCACGGTGGACGCAATGCGCGCGATACTCTCATCGTCAAACACCCGGGTCACGCGCGTCTCCATCCGCCCCAGCTTTCGCGCATCGATGAACAGCACCTCACCGCGCCGGTCGCGCCCCGCCTTGCCGCCCGGCACAGCCGCACCGCTCTTGTCCTTCGCCAGGAACCACAGGCACGCCGGAATCTGGGTGTTGAAAAACAGCTGCGGCGGCAGCGCCACCATCACGTCCACCACATCCGCCTCGACCATGGCCTTGCGGATGACGCCCTCATTGCTCTGGTTGGAACTCATGCTTCCATTGGCCAGCACCACGCCGGCCTGCCCGCGCGGCGCGAGGTGATGCAGGATGTGCTGCAGCCAGGCGAAGTTGGCGTTGCCGGCCGGCGGCGTGCCGTAGACCCAGCGCTTGTCATCGGTGAGCCGCTCACCACCCCAGTCGCTGATGTTGAACGGCGGATTGGCCAGCACGTAGTCAGCGCGCAGGTCCGGGTGCTGGTCGCGGTGGAAGGTGTCGGCGGGCTCCTTGCCCAGATCCGCCGCCAGGCCGCGGATGGCGAGGTTCATCGCCACCAGGCGCCAGGTAGTGGGATTGGCCTCCTGCCCGTAGATGCTGATGTCGTCGGCCTGGCCGCCATGCGCCTCGATGAACTTCTCGCTCTGCACGAACATGCCACCCGAGCCGCAGCAGGGGTCATACACGCGGCCGCGGTGCGGGGCAAGCACTTCGACCAGCACCTTCACCACCGAGGCGGGCGTGTAGAACTGCCCGCCCTTCTTGCCCTCGGCGGTGGCGAACTGGCCGAGGAAATATTCATACACCTCGCCCAGCAGGTCCTTGGCGTGGTGGCCTTCGCCGAAGCCGATGGTGGAGATCAGGTCGATCAGCTCGCCCAAGCGGCCGGGCTCGAACTGGGTGCGGCCGAAGCGCTTGTCGAGGATGCCCTTGAGGCTGGGGTTGATGGCCTCGATGGCTTCGAGCGCGGCGTCGATGCGCACGCCGATGTCGGCCTGCTTGGCCTGGGCACGAATGGACTCCCAGCGCGCGGGGGCCGGCACCCAGAAGACATTGGCCATGGTGTAGTAGTCGCGCTCTTCCATGGCCCCGGCGTGGTCTGCCGTATCGGGCAGGTGCAGGTCGCTCTTCGGATCCGAAAAGGCCTGGCTGAGCGCCGCGCGGCGCTCATCGAAGGCGTCGGAGATGTACTTGAGGAAGATCAGGCCGAGCACGATGTGCTTGTACTCGGCGGCGTCCATGCTGGAGCGCAGCTTGTCGGCGGCGGCCCAGAGGGTTCTCTTGAGGTCCTGGTTCATTCGCCGGATTCTATATGCCCAGAAGCCGGCCTGAGACCGGCGCTGGATGCAGGCCGGATCGTCAAACTGGGGCACAGCATCACTGTTCCTGGGCCCGGGTTGTGGCAGGCTCGTGACAGGAAGCCGGATTCCCTTGCCCCGGCTCCGCCAGGAAAGGATTCAGGGAGCAGCCGGGCATTGGCACAGGAAACTCGCGTCGCGGTCAAGCCAGGCCCAATCGTGGTACCGGAAGCCGCGGCGTCCTTTCCTGCGCCGGCCACACTGACCGACTACATCTCGGCCGTCGAGCAACTCAACAGCGGCCGATTCCTCCGCGAAATCCGGGAGAAGACCCGGCAATACCTGGCCTGTACTTACGGCGCGCCGTTCTTTGCGCTCGCAACGCTCGCCCCGGACGCCCTGAATGGATCAGACAAGGCGCTGGTCTTTGGCGGTGAAGTTCGCCCTTTCGCCGAGGACGGTGGCCGCTGGCTTTCGCTCTATGCGCGGGCATTGCACTACCCGGGCCGGCTGGCTTGCACCATCTGCACATCGGTAAAGCCCAAGCTCACGCGCGCGCCGCGGTCGATACTGGCCCAACCTCCGCAGCGCCTCGCGGGAGGCGACTGGGCCCGGCACCTGAAGGAAACACCGGAGCAACCGGCGGCACTGTTCCTCTATCCGACCAACAGCCTGCGCGACCTGGCAATGACGCTGGAGGCGCTCCTTGCATCCCAGTTCGGCGGCCCGGTGCTGCTTGCCTTTGCCTCGCAAACCGACGCTGTCATCTCCCAGAGGTTCATCCGTGAACACGGGTTTGCTGTCAGCAGCAGCCTGAACTTTCCATTGTCGATGGAAACGCCCCAGGCCCTGGTGCCGGGAGCGTGGTGGCTTCTGGCGCGAGCGCCTGCAGCCGGAACAATCGCGGCGCCGAAGCCAGAACTGGTCGAAACGCTCAAGGCCGCACTGGTGGCCCATGGCATAGCAACCGATCTGTCGTCGATGACGGAACCCGATTCGGCGAACGCACTGGCCTATGGCACGCGGGGCGCTGCTCGGGTTGACGGACAGGATGTAAACAACGCGGTTTTCCTCTCGTCGAGAAGCGGCATCGACATCACCACGGGGCGTGCGTTCTCGCGCGCTTCCCAGTCCGGCACCGACAGCGCGGAGGGTTACGCGTGGGACGAAGAACATTTCGATCCTGCGCTGCTGAGCCTGGTTCCCGAACACAATCCGGATCATTCCGCTGACGATCGCCACTACCAGGTCGTGACCTGGCTAGGACGGGTTCTGGCTGGCGCAGAGGCCGCGCAGGAAGTCGAACACCTCGACGGGGAGCAGCCTGAAGCCGGAGTAGACACGACCGGGACCGGCTACCCGAACAGGGACAATTCAACGAGCCTGGCGGCACAGGCTGCACCGCGCGAAACGCGTCTTGCGTCATCCGCAGCGGCTGCCCCAGCCACTGACGGCTCATCCGGCACCGCGCGGGTTCGCGCCTTGCGGACACGCCTGTCCCGGAGCGCGGGAGCAATCAATGTGCTGGCGGCGGCCGCGCGCCTCGGCCAGCCGGATTCGCCGTCGGATAGCACCTTCGAAGCGGCACGCGAACTGATCCTCACGTGGGTCAGGAACAAGGGCTTCCCGATAAACGCTGACCTTGGCAACGCCCACGTCGAGACGCCGAACGGCGAAGTGTCCGTCGAAACCGACGCGGAACGGGTATGGGCACTGCGCTTTGATGACCGCAAGCAGATGGAGGCCGGCGCATTCTGGCGGGTGGAACTGGCGCTCATCAGGACCAGGGATCACCCGGCCGTAGGGCTGCGGCTTTACCAGGTGCGCCGGACGGCCGAAGCGCCGCCTCCGATCAGCGGAGTGCCGAAGGTGATGGTGACCATCGCCAACGAACTCGGTCTGCACGATGCCGGCATGGAGTTGTCCTCTCGCGCCTCCAGCCTCACTGGACGTGGGGGCTCCGAGACGCTCCTGCGAATGCTGCTGAACGGCGCACGTCAGAGACCTGTCATTGCCATCTCCAATGGCCAGCGACTCTCGATGATCCCCCCAGCGGATCGACTTGCAGAGCGCCTCGTGGCCGCAGCGCACGTCGTCGTCGTCGACGATGTGGTGTCCGATTCGCTCATTCGCCATGTCGGGCGGGAAAGATCTGTCTTCGGAAATGCGATCCGGCTTTACCGGCCCGGCTTCTCAGAGCAGGACGATCCATTCCGGCATCGCGTGTGGACCTACAACGGCAACCACTTTTCCCCAAGGGTCGCCGACGACATCGCCGAGGAGGCACTTGCGCTGAGCCTTGAAGTGGGCGACTTCGAGCAGCGCGTTCCTTCATTTGTCACCATCAGGAACGAGGTTTCGGCGGCGACGCTCAAGAGGCTGCTCAAGCGCACCGAATTGGTGGCGTCCACTGCCGAGGAGGAGCGTGCCAGACAGGAAGAGGTGCGCGCCCAGCTCGAATCAGAGCTGGCAACGAACCGGAATCGCTTGGCAGAGGTCGAGCATGAGAACTCGGTCATGTTCGAAGAGCTGGACACCACGACCCGCGAACGCGACGACGCCTTGGACGAAATACGTCGGTTGCGCCACAGGCTGGCCGAGCTTCGCGAGGGCCGTTATCGCGAAGAGGTCGAGAGTCAGTCCGATAGCGAAGTCCTGTATCCAGACAGCTGGGACGGACTTGAATCATGGGTGGAGGAAACCTGCGACGGGCGGGTCGTTCTCTTGCCACAGGCAGTCAAGGCTGCCCGGGAATCCCCTTTCAGGGATATTCCGCTCGCTTACAAGTCACTTGAGTTTCTTGCCCGGCAGTATGTGCCGCTCCGGACGCGCAAGGAAGGAGATGAAGAGGTGCGAAGGCTCTATGAGGAGGCGCTGGCGGGCCTTGGTCTCGAGTGCACTCCTGTTGGCCTTGCGCTGTCCGACAAACGGTACAAGAAAGATTACCGGCGCCTGTACCAGGGTCGCGAGATCGTGCTGGACATGCATCTCAAGCGCGGCGCCGGCTTTGATCCGGCAACCATCTTCAGGTTGTACTTCTGCTACGACGCTGCCGAATCGCGAGTCATCGTGGGGCACTTGCCCACTCACCTGACCAATCGCAAGACACATTCGGGCTGAGCGCCTCGGGAAACAGGCTTCGCCGATAGCGCCTTCGCCACACCGCCACCGCGGCCTGGCTCGCTACCGACCTATGAACGACGACGCAAACCAGCCGACGATGGAAAGGATGAGCCAGCCGAACAGCGCCGCCCAGAAGCCGCTCACGGAGAAGCCCGGCAGCATCCAGGCGACCAGCGCGAACATTGCCGCATTCAGCACCAGCAGGAAGATGCCCAGCGTCACGATGGTGATTGGCAGGGTGAGGATGAAGGCCACCGGCTTCACGAGCGCGTTGACGATTCCCATCAGCAGGGCGGCGAGGATGAGCGTGCCGGCGCCCTGGATGGCAATGCCAGGAATGATTGCTGAGGCAAGCCACAAGCCCAGCGCGCAGATCAGGAGGCGGATCAGGAAGGCCTGCATGGTGGCACCTCGATGGAACGGTCCTTCAGAGCCTACACCCAATTGATGCTGGCGCCGCCTGTCCGGATGCGGGGTAGCATCTCCGGATGAGCGCCGCCGTCCAGATTCCGCCAACCTCCCGCCTCGCCTTCCGCCTGATGGGCAGCGACGACGCGCCGCTGCTGTTCGAGCTGGACCAGGATCCGGAGGTGATGCGTTACCTCAACGACGGCAAGCCTTCCACGCGGGAAGACATCGAGCAGCGGTTCGTGCCGCGGATGATGGACTTCACCGACCCGGCCGCGGGATCCGGACTGTGGGAGGTACGCCGGCGCGAGGACGATGAATACCTCGGCTGGATCCTCGCGCGCCAGTACGGCATCGGCACGTCGTATCACGAGCCGGACAATGTGGAGCTCGGCTGGCGGCTGAAGCGGCACTGCTGGGGAAGAGGCATTGCCACGGAAGCCGCGGCCGCCATCATCCAAGTGCTGCGCCACCAGCCCGGGATCCGCGCGTTCTGCGCGATTGCCGATCCGGCGAACGTCGCTTCCACCGCGGTGATGCGCAAACTCGGCATGCGCTACGTGGATGACCGGGTGCACCACACGCCATGGCGGGACTTCGACGTGGCCTACTACGAGATGCCCAACCCGGGCAGCAGTGCGGAGAATCCGCGCGGCTGAGTCGCTACGCCACTACCGCCGGCTTCGCGCCCACATGCTGCAGGTAACGCACGGTGATCACTTCCACCAGCTTGCGCGCCAGCTCCGTCTTTGCGCCTGACCCCAGCTCCTGCTTGCCGCCACCGGGCCAGTACAGCGTGATGGCATTGTCATCGCGCTCGAAACACTTGGTCTCGCCCACCTCGTTGGCGGCGATCAGGTCCAGCCGCTTGCGCTCCAGCTTCGAGAGCGCGTGTTTCTCGACGTCGTTCGTCTCGGCGGCGAATCCCACCATGTAGGGACGGTCGGCGCGCGCGGCCACGGTGGCAAGAATGTCCACCGTGCGTTCCATGCGCACTTCCAGCGTGTCGCTCACCTTCTTGATCTTGCTGCCCGCCGGCTCGGCCGGACGGTAGTCGGCCACGGCGGCGGTACCAATGAAGATGTCGGTGCCGGCAAGCTCGGCCTGCACGGCTTCATACATCTGCTGCGCGCTTTCCACGCACACGCGGCGCACGCCTGCCGGCACCGGAAGGTTCACCGGCCCGCTGACCATCACCACTTCGGCGCCACGCTCGCGCGCGGCCTGCGCCACGGCGTAGCCCATCTTGCCGGAGCTGCGGTTGCTGATGAACCGCACCGGATCGATGGCCTCGCGCGTGGGGCCGGCGGTGACCAGCACCTTGCGACCCTTGAGCGGACCTTCGGCCGGCAGCACGGAGAACACGTTGTTCGCGATCTCCACCGGCTCCAGCATGCGCCCCTCGCCCACTTCGCCGCAGGCCTGGCTGCCGCTGTCGGGACCGAACACATGCACGCCGCGCGCACGCAGCGTGGCGATGTTGGCCTGCGTGGCGGCGTTGGCCCACATCACGCGGTTCATCGCCGGCGCAACGGCCAGCGGTGCGCTGGTGGCAAGGCACACGGTATTCAGCAGGTTGTCGGCCATGCCGTGCGCAAGCTGCGCGATGAAGTCGGCGGTGGCCGGCGCGATCAGCACGAAGTCTGCCCAGCGCGCCAGCTCGATGTGGCTCATCGCACGCTCGGCGTTCTCATCCCACAGGTCGCTGCGCACCTCGCGGCCGGAGACGGCCTGGAAGGTGAGCGGCTGCACGAACTCGCGCGCGCCGGCGGTCATCACGACCTGCACCTGCGCGCCGCGATCGGTGAGGCGCCGCACGACGTCGGGGCCCTTGTAGGCCGCGATGCCGCCGGTGACGCCAAGCAGGATGCGTTTGCCGCTCATAGGGACAAATTCTGGGAGCGGGGTGGCCGCTTTTCCATGCAGTTGTGGAGATTTGCTTATCCAGAAGCGACGCGAACCGGCTCACACTTGGCCGCCTGGAGGGGCTTGCGGATGGCGATACGCGACTGGCCGGCGGAAGAACGTCCCCGGGAAAAACTGATCCTGCACGGGGCGGACCGGCTCACCGATGCCGAGCTGCTGGCGGTGCTCTTTGGCAGCGGCTGCCGGGGCAAAAGCGCGGTGGAGCTGGGCGGGGAGCTCATCCGCCAGTTCGGTTCGCTCCGTGGACTGATGTCCGCGGACCGGGGAAAGTGCAGCAACACCCCGGGACTGGGGCACCGGCGTTACACCATGATGCAGGCCGCGCTGGAGCTGTCCCGCCGGCACTTCCAGCAGGAGGCCGCAGCGGGCCCGCTGCTGGGCTCACCGGCGGCCACCCGGGTGTTCCTGGTGGCCCGGCTGCGCGATCTGCCCTACGAGGTGTTCTGCGCCCTGTTCCTGGACAACCGGCACCGGCTGATCGCCTTCGACGAGCTGTTCCGGGGCACCATCGACGGGGCCAGCGTGCACCCCCGGGAGGTGGTCCGGCAGGCGCTTTGCCGCAATGCAGCAGCGGTGATCCTGGCCCACAACCACCCCTCCGGGGTGGCCGAGCCCAGCCAGGCGGACGAGCTGATCACCCTGCGGCTGCGCGATGCCCTGGGGCTGGTCGACATCCGGGTGCTGGACCACCTGATCGTGGGCGACAGCCGCTGCGTGTCACTGGCCGAGCGGGGCGTGCTCTAGGGGCGCCACCCCGGCCCTTGCCCGGGTGGCGCCCCGGCTGGTATAAAGCACGCCCTTTTTTGGCTCCCTGCCTCCGGCCGGGCGCCGCAACTGGAACCCTAAGGATTTCGCCATGTCCCGCGTCTGCGAAGTGACCGGCAAGCGCCCGGCGGTCGGCAACACCGTCTCGCATGCCAACAACAAGAAGAAGCGCCGCTTCCTGCCCAACCTGCATGAGCAGCGTTTCTGGCTCGAAGAAGAGAAGCGCTGGATCAAGCTGCGCGTCTCCAGCCGGGGCCTGCGCACCATCGAGAAGAACGGCATCGAGGCCGTGATCGCCAAGCTGCGCGCCTCGGGCGCGTCGGTCTGAGGATCCCACCATGCGCGAGAAAGTGAAGCTGCTGTCCACGGCCAACACCGGCCATTTCTACGTGGCGATGAAGAACAAGCGCCTGCATCCGGAAAAGCTGGAGACGAAGAAGTACGACCCGGTGGTGCGCAAGCATGTCACCTACAAGGAAACCAAGATCAAGTAAGCGGCCATCTCCAGCCACTTGCTAGTCCGCGCAGAACCCGCCTCGGCGGGTTTTGCGTTTTGTGGGCCCGGCAAACCGTCGGGTGCAGGCAGCCGGCGACTTCTGGACAGCCCTGCCGCCGGTGCGATACTGCGGCGGACATGCCTGAACTGCCGGAAGTCGAGACCACCGCGCGCGGCATCGCGCCGCATGTCACCGACCGCACCATCATCCGCCTGCCCGTGCACCAGCCGCGCCTGCGCTGGCGCGTGCATTCGCGCCTGCCGGCGTGGGCCGAGGGGCAGCGCATCCATGCCGTGCAGCGGCGCGCCAAGTACCTGCTGCTGCGCCTGGACAAGGGCCACCTGATGCTGCACCTGGGCATGTCCGGCAGCCTGCGCGTGCTGCCGGTGAGCACGGCGCGCGAGGCGCATGACCACTTCGACGTGGAGCTGGACTCGGGCTGGACGCTGCGCTTCAACGACCCGCGCCGCTTCGGCAGCCTGCACCATCTCACCGGCGATCCGGCCGAGCATCCCCTGCTGAAGAAGCTGGCGCCGGAGCCGCTGGACGAGGCCTTCGATGCCGACTACCTGCATGGCGTGCTGCGCCGGCGGCGGGTGGCGGTGAAGCTGGCCATCATGAACAGCCAGCTCGTGGTGGGGGTGGGGAACATCTATGCCAGCGAGGCGCTGTTCCGCGCCGGCATCCGCCCGGGGCGCGCGGCGCGGTCGCTGACGCGGGCCGAGTGCGCCGCGCTGGCCGATGCCATCAAGGCCGTGCTGGCGGAGGCCATCCTGGCCGGGGGCACCACGCTGCGCGACTACGTGGGTGCGGGCGGGGAGCCGGGATACTTCAAGCAGAAGCTGTTCGTGTACGGCCGGGCGGGCGTCGGCTGCCTGCGCTGCGCCTCGGTGGTGAAGCAGCGCGTGCAGGGGCAGCGCGCCACATACTGGTGTCCCACCTGCCAGCGGTGATGCCGGGGAATTTTCAGGGATGAAGGCCAGATTACTGCGACATTTCGCTACAAAGGACCCTGTAGTCGCATCGATTGTTTCAGTATCGACCACATACGATCTGCACCGGAAGCCGGAACGGACGGTGTTCGAGACGCTGGCGAGATCCATCGCCAGCCAGCAGCTGTCGGGAGTTGTCGCCGGCAAGATCATCGGGCGGCTCATCGAACTGCATGGCGGCAGCTTTCCCACGCCGCAGCAGGTTGCCGCTGCCACACCCCGGTCGCTGCGCGCGGTCGGCTTCTCCTTTGCCAAGATCGCGGCGCTGAAAGACCTGGCGAGCCACGTGCTGGATGGAAGGCTGCCGTCCGACGAAGTGCTGGCCGCCATGGGCGACGAAGAGGTCATCGAACGCTGCGTGGCTGTTCGCGGCGTGGGACCGTGGACGGCGCAGATGCTGCTGATGTTCCACTTCGGCCGGCCGGACGTGATGCCTGCCGATGACTACGGTGTGCGCAATGGCTTCCGCCTGGCCTACGGGCTGAAGGGACTGCCGAAACCCGGGGCATTGCTGGCCTATGCGGAACGCTGGCGGCCGTATCGCTCGGCCGGTGCCTGGTACCTCTGGCGCGCGGTGGAACTGCACCAGCAGGGGTTGCTGCCGAAGCGGGCAGGCCGGGCGCCACGGATCGAGGTCGTGCTGCCCAAGCCGGCGCCGGCAAGGAAGCCGGCAGGGAAGGCAAAGAAGGCGAAGCAGCCCGGCAAGGCCAGGCAGCTGCTCAGTAAGGCAGCGCGGGCACTTCGGCGACCACGATAGGCCGCGCACCCGGCGGCAGGGGCGGCGCATCCGGGGATTCATGCGTCGCACCCAGTTTGCGCAGCGCTGCGGCCATCTCGTTCTTCGGCGCGGGCGCATTCTCGAGGAAACCCAGGCGGTAGCGGCCCATGGCGTAATCCAGCGGCGTCTTGCCGTCGGCATCCTCGGCGTTCACGTCGGCACCGGCATCCTTCAGCACCTGCGCCAGGTTCGGCCAGCCCTGCAGCGCCGCGCCGTGCATGGCGGTCTCGCCCACGTAGCAGTCGGGGATCACCACGTAACCAGTACAGCGGATTTCCCCCTGCCGGCCACCCGGCGGCTTGTAGCCGGCGGCGTTGACGTTGGCGCCGGCCGCCAGCAGCAGCTTCACCGCCGCGATGGCCTGCTCCTCGCCGTAGTTGCCGCCGCGGGTGGGCACGGCGCGGCCGCGCGTGGCGCCGGCGGCGACGATCAGCGGCGTATGGCCGTAGGCATTGGGCAGGTCCACCATTGCGCCGGCGTCGAGCAGCGCCTGCATGGCCGGCAGGTCGGCGGCCTTGGCGGCCCGCAGCAACGGCGTGGCGCCATGGTCGATGGCGGGATCGGCCAGCCGATCCTGGGACACCATGCGGTAGGGTGGACGCAGCTTCAGCTGCGCATTGGGATTGGCGCCGCGGGCCAGCAGCAGGCGGATGATGTCCATGCCGGTGGCGCTGTCCATGGTGGGCAGTTCGATGCGCGCGCCGGTGGGCAGCGTGTTCATGTCCACCGCCATGTACAGCGGCGTCTGGCCCCACCAGTCCCAGGTGTGCACGTCCGCGCCGGATTCGATGAGCAGCTGCGCGGTGTCCCAATGGCCGTTCATCAGCGCCAGCAGCAGCGCGGTGGTGCCGTCGGGGTCAGCGAAATTGATGTCGGCGCCGGCGGCCAGCAGCGCACGCACGCTGTCGATGTGTCCGTCGCGCGCGGCGAAGAGCAGCGCGGACATGCCACCGCGGTTCAGGTCCTTGGGGCGTTCCTCGGCGGTCATGCGGCGCGGCCAGTCGCGCACGGCCGAACGCGCGTTCACGTCGGCGCCCTTCGAGGCCAGGTAGCGGATCATCTGCGGCTGGTTCTGCGCCGCCGCCCAGATCAGCGCGGTCTGGCCGCCCCAGCCCTCGCGGGCATCCACCCGTGCCCCGGCCTTCACCAGCAGCTTCGCCGCTTCGACATTGCCGGTGCGGGCCACGATCATCAGCGCGGTCTCGCCCTCGGCATTGGCCTGGCGGGGATTTGCGCCGGCATCCAGCAGCAGCCTGAGCACGGCGGTGTCGCCGCGGCGGGCGGCCTCGAACAGGGGCGTGGCGCCAAAGTCGTTGGCCGCGTCGGGATCGGCGCCGGCCTTCAGCAGCGCAGCCACGCGCGCGGCATCACCGCGATAGGCCGCCTCGAGCAGCGGCGTGCTGTCGGCAGCCAGCGCCGTCGTCGCGCAGAACCACAATGCCAGGGGAATCAGCCCGCGGGCCATGTTCAGCCCTGCTGGCGCTTGCGGCGCAGCTCCGCGGTGACCAGCGGGTCGACGAACTGGCTGACGTCACCACCGTAGTGGGCGATCTCGCGCACCAGCGTGGAGGAGATGAAGGTGAACTGCTCCTGCGGCGTGAGGAACACGGTCTCGATGTCGGCCAGCAGCCGCCGCTGCATGTTGGCCAGCTGGAACTCGAACTCGAAGTCCGACACCGCGCGCAGGCCGCGCACCACGATGCGGATCTTCTGCTCGCGCATGAACTCGGCGGTGAGGCCGTCATAACCCACCACCTCGACATTGGGGATGTCGGCCAGCACGCCACGCGCCAGCGCCACGCGCTCCTCGTGCGTGAACATGGGCGTCTTGCCGGGGTTGGCGGCTACTGCCACCAGCACCTGGTCGAAGATGCTTGCGGCCCGCCGCACCAGGTCCTTGTGGCCATTGGTGACGGGATCAAATGTCCCCGGGTAAATCGCGCGGCGCGTCATGCAGCAGATGATACCCGACCTCACCGGCCTTCCCCGTGCGATGCACGGTCCAGCCGGCGGGCAGCGCGGGCAGATCGCTGCCGGCGGCACACTCCACATAACAGAAGCCACCCGGGGCCAGTATTTCCCGCTCGCCCAGCAGCCGCACGGCCGGCGCCAGCAGGCCCGCATCGAAGGGCGGATCGAGGAACACCAGGTCGAAGCCGTGCCGGGGCTGCGAGCGCAGGAAGGCCAGCGCCTCGGAACGCTCGACGCGCGCCGCCACTGCGAAGCGTTCGGCCGTCTCGCGCAGCACCGCCAGCGCGGCGGCGTTCTGCTCCACCAGCACGGCAGAGGCCGCGCCGCGCGACAACGCCTCGAAACCCAGCGCACCGCTGCCGGCAAACAGGTCGAGCACACGCAGGCCGGCGATGTGCGGGGCCAGCCAGTTGAACAGCGTCTCGCGCACGCGGTCGGGCGTGGGCCTGAGCCCGGGCACGTCGGGAATGCACCATTTGCGGCCACGCAGGCTGCCGCCGACGATGCGCAGTTCGCCAAAGGAGCGTTTCATGCGCGAAGCCTATTACAATGCGCGACTCCTTCCCGCCGCTTTTTCAGAGGGCGCCAGCAAGCAGTTCATGGCCGAGTCGCAAGGATTCTTTGGCCGCCTGCGCGAGAAGCTCTCGCGCAGCGCGAATCGCCTCGCGGGGGATTTTGCCGGCCTGTTCCGTGGCCGCAAGATCGATGCCGAACTGCTCGACGACCTGGAGGCGCGCCTCATCGGGGCGGACATCGGCGTGGCGGCGACCACGTCCATCCTCGGGAAGCTGCGCGCCAGCGTGGCGCGCAGCGAGCTGGCGGATGCGGATGCGCTGCTGGCCGTGCTGCGCAGCGAGCTGCTGGCCATCCTCAAGCCCTGCGCGAAGCCGCTGGTGGTCGCACGCGAGCGCCGCCCCTACACCGTGATGGTGGTGGGCGTGAATGGCTCGGGCAAGACCACCTCCATCGGCAAGCTGGCGCTGCGCCTCACGCAGGACGGGCACAAGGTGCTGCTGGCCGCGGGCGACACCTTCCGCGCTGCCGCAGCCGAACAGCTGGATATCTGGGCCGAACGCAGCGGCGCGGAAATCGTGCAGCAGGCCGGCGGGGCCGATCCGGCGGCGGTGGTGTTCGACGCGCTGCGCGCCGCGCAGGCGCGCGGCTTCGACGTCTTCATCGCCGACACGGCCGGCCGCCTGCACAGCCAGGGCCACCTGATGGAGGAGCTGAAGAAGATCCGCCGCGTGCTCACGCGCGTGGACCCCGCGGCGCCGGATGAAGTGCTGCTGGTGCTCGATGCCAACCAGGGCCAGAACGCGCTGGCCCAGGCACGAGAGTTCCATGCCGCGGTGGGCGTCACCGGCCTGGTGCTCACCAAGCTCGATGGCACCGCGCGCGGCGGCATCGTGGTCGCCATCGCGCGCGAGCTGGGCCTGCCCATCCGCTTCATCGGCATCGGCGAGCAGCCGGGCGACTTCGGCGAATTCGATCCCGAGGCCTTCGTCGATGCGCTGCTGGGCGGCGCAGCCGGTGTAAAGTCCACGGCATGATCCGCTTCGACCGGGCGAGCAAGCGATATCCCAACGGCCGCGAGGCGCTCAGCGCCGCGAGCTTCGAGATCGGCACCGGCGAGATGGTGTTCCTCACCGGCCGTTCCGGGGCGGGCAAGAGCACCATCCTGAAGCTGATCGCGCTGCTGGAACGGCCCACGCGCGGCCTGGTGCTGGTGAACGGGCACAACACCGCGGCGCTTTCCGTGCGGCGCATTCCCGCCTTCCGCCGCGAGCTGGGCGTGGTGTTCCAGGACCACCGCCTGCTCACCGAGCGCAGCATCTTCGACAACGTGGCGCTGCCGCTGCATGCCGCCGAGACCGGCCTGTCGCTGAAGGACATCGACCGCCGCGTGCGCGCCGCGCTCGACCAGGTCGGCCTGCTTGATCGCGCCGCGGCGCTGCCGCTGGAGCTTTCCGTGGGCGAGCAGCAGCGCGTGGGCATCGCGCGCGCCGTGGTGAGCAAGCCGAAGCTCATCATCGCCGACGAGCCCACGGGCAACCTCGACCCGGCGCTGTCGCTGGAGATCATGGAGCTTTTCCGCCGCTTCAACGACGTGGGCGTCACGGTGGTCATTGCCACGCACGACCTGGACATCGTGAAGGCCTGGGGCCTGCGCGAGATCATCGTGGACGCGGGCCGGGTGCAGAACTCCGCCCCGCCGCCCGCCTTCGACCTGCCGCACATGGAGGCGCAGCGATGAGCGGCTGGCTCACGCGCCACCTGCAGTCCGCGCTGTTCGCCGCCGGGCGCCTGGCGCGCTCGCCGCTGAATACCGCCTTCACCGTGCTGGTGATCGCCATTGCCCTCACCCTTCCCACCGCGCTGGGCCTCACCATCGTCAGCGTGCGCCAGGCCACGGGCGACTTCGCCACCTCGGTGGACGTGAACGTGTATTTCAAGCTGGACGTGCCGCTGGAAAAGGCGCAGCAGCTTGCCGCGAGCCTGCGCCAGCGCAGCGGCATCGCCAGCGTGAAGCTGATCAGCGCCGACGAGGGGCTCGAGGCCTTCTCCGCGCAGGGCGGATTCGGCGAGGTGCTGAAGGCGCTGGGCAAGAACCCGCTTCCCCATGCGCTGGAGGTACGCCCCGAAGCCGGCGCCACCGATCCGGAGCGCATGGCCTCGCTGCGCGAGTTCCTCACTGCCTGGCCCGAGGTGGACTCGGTGCAGATGGACCGCGACTGGATCGCCCGCCTCGACGCCATCCTGCAGCTGCTGCGCGGCCTGGTCACCGGCGCCTCGGTGCTGCTGGGCGTGGGCGTGCTGGCCATCATCGGCAACACCGTGCGGCTGGAGATCTACAACCGCCGCGCCGAGATCGAGGTCACCAAGCTGGTGGGCGGCAGCAATGCCTTCGTGCGCCGCCCCTTCCTCTACACCGGCCTGTTCTACGGCCTGTGCGGCGCGCTGCTGGCGGCGCTGCTGGTGCTGCTGGGCCTGAGCCTGCTCAATGCCCCGGTAACGCGGCTGGCCCAGACCTACGGCAGCGGCTTCCGCCTGCTGACTCCCTCGTTGCGGGACGCGGGCGTGCTGCTGGGGGTGGGCGCCCTGCTGGGCCTTCTCGGGGCCGGCCTCGCCGCCGCCCGGCACCTGGCCCGGATCGAACCCCGCGCCTGACTTCAATCCCTTGTTCCTGAACGGAAATTAATCACATTTCCGGGGGAACCCGCACCCCTCTTAGCACTCAAAGACCCAGAGTGCTAACATCAGGATCCAGGTAAGGAGGACCCCCGTCGTGAGTGCAACCCAAGTGCTGGTCGCCCGCCCGGACACCCTGCTGGCCGGTCCGCTGGGCAGTTTCGAGGCATACGCCGAGCGCGTCGCGCGCATCCCCGTGCTGACCCGCGAGCAGGAGCATGAGCTGGCCATGCGCTTCCGCGAAGACAACGACCTCGATGCGGCGCGCCAGCTGGTGATGTCGCACCTGCGCTTCGTGCTGCACATCGCACGCGGCTACTCCGGCTACGGCCTGCCGCTGGGCGACCTGGTGCAGGAAGGCAATGTGGGCCTGATGAAGGCCGTGAAGCGCTACGACCCCGACCAGGGCGTGCGGCTGGTGTCCTTCGCCGTGCACTGGATCCGCGCCGAAATCCACGACTACGTGCTGCGCAACTGGCGCCTGGTGAAGGTGGCCACCACCAAGGCCCAGCGCAAGCTGTTCTTCAACCTGCGCAAGATGAAGAAAAACCTCGGCTGGCTCACCCACGACGAGACGCAGGCCGTGGCGCGTGACCTGGGCGTGGAGCCCGCCGAAGTCACCGAGATGGAGCAGCGCCTCGCGGCGCGCGACATGTCCTTCGATCCCGCCCCCGACACCGGGGACG
Source organism: uncultured bacterium (assembly GCA_965652645.1). Lineage (GTDB taxonomy): Bacteria > Pseudomonadota > Gammaproteobacteria > Steroidobacterales > Steroidobacteraceae > ZC4RG30. The sequence goes on from CBFGXE010000010.1 coordinate 18,547, forward strand.
AGGAGCGCCCGCACGGTCCCGCCTACTTCCTTCCGGCCCCGGGTGCCGACCCGGCGCAGGAAGCCGAGAACGAGGAGTGGGATGCGGACCAGCGCGACCGCCTCGGCGTGGCGCTGGAGGGCCTCGACGCCCGCAGCAAGGACATCCTGCGCCGGCGCTGGCTGGCCGAGGAGAAGGCCACCCTGCACGAGCTGGCCGCCGAATACGGCGTCTCCGCCGAGCGCATCCGGCAGATCGAAGTGGCGGCGATGAAACGTCTCCGGGCGGCACTCGCAGCCTGATCCTGCACCGCGAGGGGCCTATGCGCCCCTCGCGCCCCCTGCCTGTTGGACCAATGCCACGAAATGACGCTGTTTTTTCGTGGAGACAGTTTTCTTGCAACAACAATCGCGCTACACTTGCCCTCAACAGTTAGTCGTAGCGGAGTTCCCAACGGCTAACTGACTGGAATTCTTGAAGTTTCGATCTCTTGTTGGATCGAAGTCACAAAAGAAGCCCAGGCGATGATGTTGGGCACGGCAGGCAACGGCTCCATTTGCGGGTACGCTGCGGTGCGACAGAAGGCGAATTGACGCCCTGGCCGACCGTCGATCGGCCGGACCCCAGCGGTCCAGTCACACCACCCGGTGAACTATTTTTGCGTCCATGCATTGTTGTTGAACTTGGGACGATCGAGCACTCCATGACCCCGCCGCAAGGCGGGGTTTTTTTTGCGCGCAGGATGGCGGCAAGACAGTTCGCGCGCGATGCGCGCAGCTCTTTCATGGCATGTTGACCGCAAATAACGGCGCGATTATCACCTTCCGCGCACATATCACGCGTCGCTTATACTCGGCCGCGAACGCCTTGTGAGCACACTTCGATGTCGATCACATTCCGGCAGCTGGAAATCTTCGTCGCCGCGGCTGGCGACTGCAATTTCCGTCGCACCGCGGAGCGACTCGGCGTCAGCCAGCCTTCCATCAGCAACCAGATCCGCGCGCTCGAGGGCCACCTGGGGCACAACCTCTTCGAGCGTCGCCGCGGCTCGCCACCCGCGCTTTCCGATGAGGGCCGCGTGTTCCTCGAGAAGGCCAAGGAGCTGGTGGTCGGGCGCCAGGAGATGGAACAGCAGACGCGGCACACGCGCGGTCCGCGCGCCATCCGGCTTGCCGTCACCGCGACACCGCTGCTGCTCGACGCCTACATCCGCCCGAAGCTGCCGTCGTTCTGCGAGCAGTACCCGAACATCCAGCTCGACTTCGTGCCGCTGCATCCCACGCGCGGCGCCGCACCCATGGTGCTTTCCGGCGAAGTGGACCTCGCCGTCTTCACCGGCGACTTCCAGGTGGATGACCGGCTGCAGTCCGAGGTGGTGAACACCGTGGCCGTCTCGATCTACTGCTCGCCGCAGCTCGCGCGTCGCGCCGCGCGCGGCGTGCGCCTGTCCGACCTGCCGTGGATCATGCCGCCGGATGAGTTCAAGCCCACGCGCTTCATGTGGCGCATCCTGAAGGAAGCGGGCATCGAGCCGAGGAACACCATCGCGCGCTCGCAGTTCCCCGACGTGATCGCCAACATGTGCCTTGAGGGCCACGGCATCGCCGTGCTGTTCGACCACCACGCCGCCAGGGGCCTGGAAGACGGGCGCATCGTGAAGATCGGCCCGCCCCTGCCCAGCACCTCGCTCATCCTGCTGGTCGGGCCGCGCGCGCAGCGTGTGGCCGCGCAGCCGGCCGTGGAACTGTTCCGCCAGGCCACGCGGCGGCTGGCCACGCGCTGAAGCGGCCCCCGGCAGGCCCGGCCACGGGCAGCCAGCAGCGATGAAGCAGTCCCTCACCCTCACGCCCATCGGCCACCTGAGAACCGCCTGGGGGACGAAGGTGGAAGCGCCGCGCCAGCCTGCCGCCGCCGCGGACGTGCCGGGCGTGATCCAGCTGCTGCCCGGCATGAACCTGGAACACGCCATCGAGGACCTCGCCGGCTGGGAGCGCATCTGGGTGATCTTCTGGTTCGACCGCAACCAGGGCTGGCGCCCGAAGGTGCTGCCGCCGCGCTCCAGTTCCGGCCGCAAGGGCGTGCTGGCCACGCGCTCGCCGCATCGCCCGAACCCGCTGGGCCTGTCGGTGCTGCGGCTGGAGCGCATCGAGGGCCTGCAGCTGTTCGTGCGCGACGTGGACCTGCTCGACGGCACGCCCGTCCTCGACATCAAGCCCTACGTGCCCTACACGGACGCCTTCCCCGAATCCGGCCAGGGCTGGCTGGCAGCGGATCCGCGCCGCGACTGGGCAGTGCAGTTCAGCGCGGAAGCAGAGGAGCAGCTCGCCTGGATCGCCGCCCGTTCGCCGCTGCCGCTGCGCGCGCGCATCGAGGCAACGCTGAAGCTGGGGCCACAACCGCATCCTTATCGCCGCATCCGCCGCAACAGGGACGGCGGGATGCAGCTGGCGGTGCAGGACTGGCGCGTGGATTTCGGGGTGGACGGTGAGGTCGCAGAGGTGCGGGGCGTGCGCACCGGCTACCGTGATTCGCAACTGGCGCAGCCTTCCACCGGTGAAGGCGACCCGCTGCAGCTGCACCGGGATTTTGTCGCCCGCTTCGGCTGAGCGACGCGGCCCTTCAGCCGGCGCGCAGTTGCGCCTTGATGTCCCGGTAGGCTCCGGCAGCGGGGAATGCCGCCGGCTACCCCCGGACCTCTTCCGGCCAGTAGAGCTGCATGGGGTTTGTCACCAGCAGCTTCTGCTGCAGCTCCGCCGTCACCGCGATGTGCGGGATGAAATCCACCAGCAGGCCGTCATCCGGCATGTGGTCCTTCAGGTTCGGGTGCGGCCAGTCAGTGCCCCAGAGCACGCGGTCGGGGAATTCCTCCACCACGCGGCGCGCGAAGGGAATCACGTCGCGATAGGCATGCCGCTCGCCATCCAGCGCCGGCGGACCGCGCTTCGACAGCCGCTCCGGGCAGCTCACCTTGCTCCACACGTTGGAATGCTCGCGCATGAACTTCAGGAACAGCGAGAACTCGGGGCCGTCGACGGGCTTGTCGACGTTCGGGCGCCCCATGTGGTCCACCACCACCGTGGTGGGCAGCGCCGTGAAGAAATCCCACAGCTCCGGCAGGTCCACCGCCTCGAAATAGATCACCACGTGCCAGCCGAGCTTCGCGATGCGCCCGGCGATCTCCATCAGCTCGTCCCTGGGCGTGAAGTCCACCAGGCGCTTCACGAAATTGAAGCGCACGCCGCGCACGCCGGCCGCATGCAGCTCCTGCAGTTCGGCATCGGTGACCGAGCGGCGCACCGTGGCCACGCCGCGTGCCTTGCCCTGCGAGGCGACGCAGGCATCGACCATCGCGCGGTTGTCGGCCCCGTGGCAGGTGGCCTGCACGATCACGTTGCGGGCAAAGCCCAGGTGATCGCGCAGCGCGAAGAGCTGTGCCTTGGAGGCATCGCAGGGGGTGTACTTGCGCTCCGGCGCAAAGGGAAATTCCGCCCCCGGCCCGAACACATGGCAGTGGGCGTCAACCGCGCCGGCAGGCAGCCTGAACTGCGGCTTCGTGGGTCCCTGGTACCAGTCGAGCCATCCGGGGGTCTTGGTGAAGGTTTGCTGGGTCATGACGTTCCGCTTCGTTGGACTGGGGCGGATTTTACGCGCGATGGGCGCCGATCTGCCCGGCCGCGCAGCGCCCTGCAGCACCGCGCGCTCAGCCCTGCTGGCCGCAGGCCCCAACGGTCCAGTCGAAGTGCGTCCAGCCCGACTTCGGGCCGGCGCGACCGTCGGCGTCGATCGACCACACCCGCCACCGGCCGGGCTGCGAGCCCACCCACTCGAAGGTGTGGCGGGTACCGGAAAGATTCCGCTCGACCTTCCAGGCCCTGCCCTGGTCAGCGCACCATCGATTCTTCCCGCAGCAGTGGTAGCAGTCCATTTCCAGCACATAGCTGATCGCGCCCTTGACCGGCTGCCATTCCGCAACGGTCGCGCGCGGCAAATAGGGAATGCTGCGCTCCGGGTAGATGGACCCGGCCCGCTCCGGGAATATCGCCCGCAGTCCCTCGGTCGCCATGGTCATGCGCTGCTTCGTCGGGCCCTCCTCGCCATAGAAGGAGATGTGCAGGAACCGCCCCTGCCGCAGCAGCGTGGCCGTGATGAGCCCCTCGGCCTGCTCGTGCAGCAACTTCGGCGTCGGCTCCGGCGGAAAGTCACAGCCGATGCGCGACCGTCCGGTGAATATCCCGGCCTGCTGCAGGTGTGCATACTGCAGCTCGTAGTCGAGGGCCGCCAGGTCGATGGTGACGACGCCGACCTGGGGACCGATGAACGGGTGCGACTGCACCGCCCCCTGCTCCGGCTTCAGCTCCGGGATGAGAAGCCAGACGGCACCGGCCATCACGCCGGCAGCCGCCAGCAGGCCCAGCACCATCTTGCGGGGCAGGACCTCGCCTCGCACTCCCGGCTGCGTTCCAGCCGGCGGCCACACCGCAGCACCGGACACGGACTTCACCACCCATGCCCGCTGCATCAACTCCTCATCGAAACCGTCGGGGGCCACGCCCTCCGTGGCGTAGACGTACAGTCCGCAGGTGAATACGCGCCAGAGCAGGGTCCCTGCGATCGCCAGCAACGCCGAGATCAGCCCGACCGTGTAAATCGCCACCAGCTGACTGTCGGTGACAACCCGGACGAGCAGCCCCAGCGCAACCAGCGCCACACCGACAAAAATCCCCATGAAACCCAGGCTCACCAGCGAAGCCACCCCCTCGCCCCACACCCGGCGCACCAGCGATCCGGAAATGCGCAGGTAATCCCTGGCGCGGAGCTGCCCGGGCTCATTGATGATCACGGGCACCACGAAGACAGTGGCCACGCTCCAGGACAGGCCCGTCAGCCCCAGCACCCACCTGCCCAGGAATCCGACGCGTTCCTGCAGCAGGCGCAAGACCAGTCCCACCGTTCCAGCCAGCAGGCTCCAGCCCATGATGGCCGGCAGCCTGGCAACAGCCACCCTGAACCCTTCGCGCACGGAAACCTGTCCACCATTCAGCGCCCGCAGGATCTGGCTGCACAGCGCGACGTTGATGAACGTCGCATAGAGCACGCCGGGCAGGTACACCAGCGCCATCTGCAGGTAGGGAAAGCCCGGCCCGCGCCCGCTCCACTGTCCCCCCGGAAATTCCGTCTCGCGCCAGCCCTCGGCCGACGCTTCGAACACCGGCCCGAAGAAGAACCGGTATGCCAGGTATCCCAGCAACAGGTCGATGGCCAGGAACCACAGCAACCGCGGATGCCGCTGCAGCACATCCATCGAATGCCTCAGGATGCTGAGGCCGGTTTCCATGCGACTGGCTTGCACGACTCAGTTCCCCGCAGCGCCCGCGGCCCCGCCCATCATGCCCAGGGTCGCCCGCATCATTTCCGCCTGCTCCTGCAGGTACGCCTGGTACTGCGCCAGCTGGTCGGAGTTCAGGTGCACTGCCGCCGCCTCGCCCATCCGCCGCGCCCGCTCATCCAGTATGCCGAGCATCTGCTGCGGGGAAATGGAGGCGTACTCGCGGTCGAAGCGCTGTTCCTCCTCCCGGAGCGCCTTCGACAGCGCCTCGAACTGCGCATCGGTCATCGGGTGGCGCCCCGAAGAAGTGACCGCCGCGCGAAGCTCCTGCGACTGCCGCTGCAGCATGTCCTGTCTCTGGCGCCTGGTCGCCTCCTGCTGGTATTCCTGCAAGCGCGGGAACTTCTCCCCCAGCAGGTCCTGCAGTTCCTTGCCGTGTGTGCGCTCTGTGTCAGCGAGCCGGCGGAAGATGTCGTCCCCCGCGGCGCCCCGGGCACCGGACATCAATTCAAGCTGGATGGACGATTCGGCCACCTGGTGCCCGGCGAGCATGTCCAGCAGCTTGTCGACCTCCGCGGCGGACAGGCCAAGCTTCTCCCCGACGTCGCGGTACTGCTGCTGCAGCTGCTGCCGCGCGATCACGCGCTGGAATTCCCGGCCCTCGGGGGTGTCGAGGTAGGCACGCGTTGCCTGCATCATTTCGGCCATCGCTGCATCCGCGGCTGCGGCGCCAGGAGACGTTGCAGGAGGCGATGCAGGCTGCGATGCAGGCGGGATCACAGCCTGCTGGGGTGGCACGCCTGACGCAGGTGCGCCTGAAGAAGGCGCACCCTGCTCCGGAAGCGCAATGACCGAACCGGCCACCAGCGCCTGGTTGGCGGCACGCTCTGCCTTCAGGTCGCGCAGGAGCTTTCCGCCCAGCATGCCAAGCGCGACCAGCGCCACCGCGAGTCCTGCGGCAAGGGCCCTCATTTCCCGCCCCCCATCATCCCCATCATGGCGCTGAGCATTGCCGTCTGCTGTTCGACGGTGCTGCGGAAATGATCGAGCTGCGTCGAATCCAGCCGCGGCGCCGCCAGGTCCACCCATCGCTTCTGGCGCTCCAGCTGGCGCTGCAGCTGTTCCACCATCAGGTTGGGCGAGTTGCGGGCCGCATCACTCTGCATCCAGGCGCGATCCTCCTGGCGTGCCCGGGTTGCATCGCCCGCGAAGATGGTGAGCAGCGCGTCGGCCTGCTGGTCGGTCAGCGGGTTGCCGACGGTGGCCAGCGACTTGCGCAGTTCGTCGACCGTCACACGCGCCTCGGCCTTGCTCTGGTATTCCTCCCAGCGCGGGTACTTGTTGCCAAGGTGCTGTCGCAGCGCGGCCTCATCGGCGCGCTCCTTCTCCAGCATCTCGCGCTGCCGCTGCTGGCGCCGGCCGGGGTCCATCGCGCCGCCAGCCATCAGGTCCATGAACTGCGCGCTGGTCTCTGACTGCTGCCGCACGTAGAGGTTGAGGAATCCCGACGCCTCGGCGTCGGTCATTCCCATCTCCGCGGCCAGGTCCGGGTAGAGCTGGCGCATCATCGAGTGCACCATCCCGGCCATGGGATCGGCCACCGCCTGCGCCGGGGCCTGCTGGAGTGGAGCGGCAGGTGGAACGGCCGCGGATGCAGGTGCTGCACCCGAGGATGCAGTCTGCGCGGGAATCGGCGGCGCGCCTGCCGGTCCGGCATCGGGCGCCGCTGGCGGTGGCGCCACGGGCAGCAGCAACGTTTCGGGCAATTCCACCAACGGCGCCGGCACCGGCGCCACACGCGCGGCAAGTTCGGCGCCGCGTTCCCTCTCGGCGCGCAGCTGCCACCAGAGCGCGAGGGAAGCCGTGCCCGCCATCACGACGGCAGCGGCCAGCACGGTCACGAGCTTTTTCATCAATCCCCCCTGCTGCATTGTCGCCGCTATCGTAGGTTCGACGTACTCACGTGGCCCGCTTCTTCACGAAGTCCAGGAAATCCTGCGCATCAATGCGCCTGGCCTTCGCCTCGCCCAGCATGCGCGTCCACAACTCCTGCATGCTCGCCCGCTTCGCGGCCGCGGCGGCCTTCTCGTCCACCGGCCGCACGAAGCAGCCACTGCCGCTGCGGCTCTCCACGAAACCGCGCAGCTCCAGCTCGCGGTACACCCTGGCAACGGTGTTCGGATTGATGCCCAGCTCGGCCGCCAGCGCGCGGATCGACGGCAGCTTGTCGCCGAGCGTGAGCTCGCCCGCATCGATGGCCGCCATCACCGCGGAAACCATCTGCTCGTAGATGGGCGTGCCTGAATGGTGGTTGATCCTGAATTTCATTAGTACACTTGAAACTGTACTAGTACAGTAGGTGAAGCCCGGGGCGGCGTCAATGGCGGTGCGCGGGAACCCGCCCACCGCCGCCGCGGCTAGAACTTCAGCCCGTGCTCCGCCATCACTGCCGCATTCTTCGCCACGCTGCGCTGGTAGGCCGGGCGTTCCTCCAGCCGCTTCGCATAGGCCGTGAACGCCGGCCTGGCCTCGATCATCTTGAACCGCAGCATGAACCCCAGCGTGCCGCCCAGGATGGTGTCGGCCATGGTGAAACGCTCGCCGAGCAGGTACGGCCCATTGCCCACCGCCACTTCCGTGGCATCGAGCATGGACTCGTAGGTGCCCCAGCCCACCGCGCCCGCATTGAACTCGCCGCCCGATGCCTTCGCGGCCGCAGCCGGCTCAAGCACCGACGGGGAGAAGAACGCCCAGCGCAGGTAGGTGCCGCGCGCCGGGTCATCCAGCGCCGGCGCCAGCCGTCCGGCCGCATGGCGGTCGCCAAGATACAACGCGATGGCTGCGCTCTCGCTGACCACGGCCGCGCCATCCACCAGCACGGGCAGCTTGCCCATGGGGTTCAGTTTCAGGAACTCGGGGGTCTTCTGCCCGCCGGCCATGATGTCGACCCAGCGCAGCTCGTAGTCGATACCCACCTCTTCGAGCATCCACACCACATTGGACGCGCGCGAGAACGGATGATGGTAAAGCGTGACAGCCATGTAACCTCCCTGTTTCCCTCCGGCTGGGAGAATTGTCGCCGAAACGGCGTGGAGGCGCCTGCCGCGTTTCGGGTGCTGCTGCCCTGTCGCGCGTAAGATGTCCCAGGCGACATGAGACTATCGAAAAAACTCCGCAGGCGGATCCTTGCCGTCACAGGCATCGTGTTCGGTGTGGCTGCCGTTGCACTCGGCATCTGGGCATTCACGCTCGACCGCCGCGTTGCCACCCAGTTCGAGGGCCGGCGCTGGACCCTCCCGGCGCAGGTGTATGCACAGCCCACCGAGCTCTATGTGGGCCAGGCGTTCAGCGCCCAGGCGCTGGAACAGTTGCTCCAGGGCCTGGGCTACCAGCGCGTCGACAAGGCGCAGAAGCCCGGCAACTACAGCCGCCAGGGCAACCGCATCGACCTCGTCAGCCGCCGCTTCCAGTTCCCGGATGCGGTGCAGGAGTCCACCCAGCTCACGGTGCGCACCAATGGCAACGCCATCGAAGACATCCGCGATTCCCGCCAGCGGGAAGTGCCGGTGTTCCGCCTCGATCCGCTGCTGATCGGCAGCATCTTCCCCATCCACGGCGAGGATCGCGTCGTGGTGGCGCCGGATGATGTCCCGCAACTGCTGCCCGCGGCCCTCAAGGTGGTGGAGGACCGCAAGTTCGACACCCACCACGGCGTGGATCCCACCGCCATCCTGCGTGCCGCCTTCGTGAACCTGCGTGCCGGCCAGATCGAGCAGGGCGGCTCGACGCTCACCCAGCAGCTGGTGAAGAGCTACTTCCTCGACAGCCGCCAGACGATGGGGCGCAAGATCGAGGAAGCCATGATGGCCGTGCTGCTGGAGATGCGCTTCAGCAAGCAGGACCTGATGAACGCCTACATCAACGAGATCTACCTCGGCCAGGACGGCGCCAGGGCCATCCACGGCTTCGGCCTTGCCAGCCAGTTCTATTTCGGCAAGCCGCTGGCCGAACTGCAGCTGCATGAAGTCGCCCTGCTGGTCACCATCGTGCGCGGCCCCTCCTACTACGACCCGCGCCGGCGCCCCGAGCGGGCGCGCGAGCGGCGCGATCTGGTGCTGAAGTTGATGGCCGAACACCAGGTCATCACGCCGGAAGCAGCCAGGGAAGCCGCCGGCAAGCCGCTGGGCGTGGTGGGCGCCGGCAAGCAGGCCCGCAGCTCCTACTACCCGGCCTTCCTCGACCTGGTCCGGCGCACGCTGCGTCGTGACTACCGCGAGAAGGACCTCACCGAGGAAGGACTGCGGATCTTCTCCACGCTTGATCCGCAGGCGCAGGCCCAGGCCGAAAGCGCCCTGCAGCAGGAACTCGACCGGATCGACAAGAACCGCAAGGCCGGAGACAGGACGCCGCTCGAAGGCGTGGTAGTTGTCACCTCGCCTCAGAACGGCGAGGTCATCGCCATCGTCGGCGGCCGCCAGCCGGGATTCGCCGGGTTCAATCGTGCGCTGGATGCGAAGCGCTCCATCGGCTCGCTGGCCAAGCCGGTGGTCTATCTCGCGGGCATCGGGACCGGCCAGTTCCACGCCGCCTCCATCCTCAACGATGAGCCGGTGACGGTGAAGCTCAACAACGGCAAGACCTGGGAGCCGAAGAACTTCGACGGGAAGTGGAACGGCCCCGTGCCCGTGGTGCGCGCACTGTCACAGTCGCTGAACCTGGCTTCCGTGGACCTCGGGCTTGCGGTCGGGCTGCCGAAGGTAACGAGCGAATTCGTCGCACTCGGGCTGGAGAAGAAACCACCCGAACTGCCCGCCCTGGTGCTCGGTTCGATCGACCTGTCCCCGCTCGAAGTCGCGCAGATGTACAACGCACTGGCCAATGGCGGATTCAATACGCCGCTGCGCGCGGTGCAGACCGTGGTGGATGCCGAAGGCAAACCGCTGAAGTCCTTTGCGCTGGAAGTCACCCCGGCGGCCGACCCCGAGGCCGTCTACCAGGTCAGCCGCATGATGGTGGACGTGATCGAGCACGGCAGCGGGCGCAGCGCACGCGCCGTGCTTCCGCCGGGCCTGGTGGTGGCAGGCAAGTCGGGCACCTCATCCGACAATCGCGACAGCTGGTTCGCCGGCTTCTCCGGCAGCCACCTCGTGGTGGCCTGGGTGGGACACGACGACAATTCGCCCACCGGCCTCACGGGATCCTCCGGTGCGCTGCCGGTGTGGTCGCGGGTGATGGCCAATCTCGGCACCACCTCCTGGTTCGCGCCGCTGCCGGACAGCCTCGAAGAGCGGTGGATCGACTTCAACACCGGTCTCGAAACGCGCGAGGGCTGCGGCGAATCCCCCGTCCTGGTTGCCGTGCCCAGGGGCACCGGGCTACCCATGCATCCGGACTGCGATGCCGGTAGTCTGGAAGGCATCGGCGAGAGGGTGAGGAACTGGTGGCGCAACTTCAGCCAGTAGCAGAGGGCATTCACGTGGCCAGCAGGTGGCGGACACTTGCCGCAACAGCGGCCGCGCTCGCCCTTTCAGCGTGCGTGGTCCAGCCTCCGCAGCGCACCCCGCCCCCTGGTCCGTCCCAGCCTCCCGGGGACACCCTGCCCTCGCCGGTGCCGGATGTGCCCGTTGAGCCAACGCCCGCACCAACGCCCGTGCCTGTCGTCCCTGAACCGACGCTCGGCGCCGCATCGAACTCCCTCGTCACCACCGCGCAAACGCAGCTGAAGGCGAAGAATTATTCCGGCGCAGCGGCATCCATCGAGCGCGCGCTGCGCATCGAGCCGTCCAATCCGCTGCTCTGGATCGAGCTGGGCAAGGTGCGATCCGCGGAAGGCAACCATGCGCAGGCCGAGAACATGGGCCGCAGGGCCATCTCGCTGACGAAGGCCCCCAGGGCCAGCGCGACGGCCTGGAAGCTGGTCGCCGACTCCCTGCGCGCCATGGGCAAGACCAGGGACGCGCAGGAAGCGCTGCAGAAGGCGGAAAGCTTCCGCTAGGCCTCAGGCCAGCCCGAGATACCCCAGGATGCCCTTGGCCGCCTCGCGGCCCTCGAACACCGCCGTCACCACCAGGTCCGAGCCGCGCACCATGTCACCGCCGGCGAACACCTTGGGATTGGTGGTCTGGAACGGCGTGACCCGGTCGGCGCTCACCCGCACCCTTCCGTTGGGATGCAGGTTGATCTGGTGCTGGTCGAACCACTGCGCGGGGCTCGGCTGGAAGCCGAAGGCGATCACCACCGCGTCGGCGGGAATCACCTGCTCGCTGCCCGGCACGTTCTCCGGCGAACGGCGGCCGCGCGCGTCGGGCTTGCCCAGCCGCGTCTCCACCACCTTCACGCCCTCGACCTTGCCGTTGCCGATGATCCCGACGGGCTGGCGGTTGAAGAGGAAGGTCACGCCCTCCTCCACGCTGTTCTTGTAGTCGCGGCGCGAGCCCGGCATGTTGTCGGCATCGCGGCGATAGGTGCAGGTCACCGAGGCCGCGCCCTGGCGCACCGCGGTGCGGTTGCAGTCCATGCCGGTGTCGCCACCGCCCAGCACCACCACGCGCTTGCCCGCGAGGTTCACGAAGTCCTCGCCGCCCGGCAGCCCCAGCTCGTGCTGGATGTTCGAGACCAGGTACGGCAGCGCCTCGTAGACGCCCGGCAGGTCCTCGCCCGGGAAGTTGCCCTTCACGTAGGTGTAGGTGCCCATGCCGAGGAACACGGCGTCGTATTCGGCCAGCAGCTGCTCGAAGGAGATGTCCTTGCCCACCTCGACACCGAGGCGGAACTCCACGCCCATGCCCTCCATCACCTCGCGGCGGTTCTCCACCACTTCCTTCTCGAGCTTGAAGGGGGGAATGCCGAAGGTGAGCAGGCCGCCGATGCGCGGGTACTTGTCGTACACCACGGGCTTCACGCCATTGCGCGCCAGGATGTCGGCGCAGCCCAGCCCCGCCGGTCCCGCGCCCACGATGGCCACGCGCTTGCCGGTGTCGGTGACGTTGGAAAGGTCCGGCCGCCAGCCGGCCTTGAAGGCCTCGTCGCTGATGTACTTCTCGATGGCGCCGATGGTCACCGCACCCAGCCCGTCGTTGAGCGTGCAGGCGCCCTCGCACAGGCGGTCCTGCGGGCAGATGCGGCCGCACATCTCCGGCAGCGAGTTGGTCTGGTGCGAGAGTTCGGCAGCCTCGAAGAGCTTGCCCTCGTTCACCAGCTTCAGCCAGTTCGGGATGTAGTTGTGCACCGGGCACTTCCACTCGCAGAACGGGTTGCCGCAGGCCAGGCAGCGCCCGGCCTGCTGCGCCGAGCCGTTCGCGTCGAACTGCGTGTAGATCTCGCGGAACTCGGTCTTGCGCACCTCGATGGGCAGCTTCTCCGGGTCGTGCCGGGGAATGTCGAGGAATTGCAGGTTCTTGTCGGTCTTCGCGCCAGCCATCTATGCCGCCCTACTGAGGTTCTCGATCAGCGAATCCAGCGAAGCCGCCTTGGGCTTCACCAGCCAGAAGCGGCTGAGGTAGGTGCGGAAGTCCCGGAGGATCTCCGCGCCCCACACGCTGCCGGTCTCGGCCACGTGCCGCTCGATCAGGTGCTGCAGGTGCAGCGCCTGGGTCTGCATCACCTCGACATTGAGGCGATGGATGTCGATCAGCTCGTGGTTGTAGCGGTCCACGAAGCTGCGGTCGAGGTCGAGCACATAGGCAAAACCGCCCGTGAAGCCCGCGCCGAAGTTGTAGCCCGTCGGGCCCAGCACGCACACCACGCCGCCGGTCATGTATTCGCAGCAATGGTCACCCGCGCCCTCCACCACGGCAACCGCGCCGGAGTTGCGCACCGCGAAGCGCTCGCCCACCTGTCCGGCCGCGAACAGCTCGCCGCCGGTCGCGCCGTAAAGGCAGGTGTTGCCCATGATCACGGTGTCGCGCGCCACGAATTCCGCGTCGCGATGCGGCTTGAGCACCAGCTTGCCCGCGGCCATGCCCTTGCCCACGTAATCGTTGGCATCACCCTCGAGGATCATGTGCAGGCCACCGGCATTCCACACGCCGAAGCTCTGCCCCGCCGAGCCGCTGAGCTTCACCGTGATCGGCGCATCCTGCATGCCGTAGTTGCCCCAGTGGCGGGCGATCTCGCCGGAAATGCGCGCGCCGATCGAGCGGTTGTAGTTGCGCACCTCGTAATGCCACTCGCCGCCCGTGCGGTTGGTGATGGCGTCCTTCATGTCGGCCACCATCTGCTCGGCCAGCTGGCCCTTGTCGAAGGGCGGGTTGCAGGCTTCGGTGCAGAACTGCGGCCCGTCCTGCGCCAGCCCGTCCACCGACAGCAGCGGCGTGAGGTCCAGCCTGCGCTGCCGCTCGGTCTGGCCTTCGGCCGGCACCAGGTACTGCGTGCGGCCGATCAGCTCGCCCAGGCTGCGCACGCCCAGCGAGGCCAGGATCTCGCGCACCTCGCGCGCCACGAAGCGGAAATAGTTGATCACCATCTCCGGCATGCCGAGGAAGTACTTCTCGCGCAGCACCTCGTGCTGCGTGGCCACGCCGGTGGCGCAGTTGTTCAGGTGGCAGATGCGCAGGTACTTGCAGCCGAGGGCCACCATGGGCGCCGTGCCGAAGCCGAAGCTCTCCGCGCCCAGCACCGCCGCCTTCACCACGTCGAGGCCGGTCTTCAGGCCGCCATCCGCCTGCACGCGCACCTTGTGGCGCATGTCGTTGCGGCGCAGGGTCTGGTGCGTCTCGGCCAGGCCCAGCTCGAAGGGCGAGCCGGCGTACTTGATGGAAGTGAGCGGACTGGCGCCGGTGCCGCCGTCATGGCCGGAGATGGTGATGAGGTCGGCATAGGCCTTGGCCACGCCGGCGGCAATGGTGCCCACGCCGGGCTCGGCCACCAGCTTCACCGACACCAGCGCCGAAGGATTCACCTGCTTCAGGTCGAAGATCAGCTGCGCCAGGTCTTCGATGGAATAGATGTCGTGGTGCGGCGGCGGGGAAATCAGGCCCACGCCCGGCCGCGCGAAACGCAGCTTCGCGATGGTCTCGTTGACCTTGTCGCCGGGCAGCTGGCCGCCCTCGCCGGGCTTGGCGCCCTGCGCCACCTTGATCTGCAGCACCTCGGCATTCACCAGGTAATGCGGCGTGACGCCGAAGCGCCCCGAGGCGATCTGCTTGATCTTGGAATTCTTCTCCGTGCCGTAGCGTTCGATGTCCTCGCCACCCTCGCCGGAGTTCGAGCGCGCGCCCAGCCGGTTCATCGCGATGGCCAGCGCTTCGTGCGCCTCGGGCGACAGCGCGCCCAGCGACATGCCCGCCGAGTCGAAGCGCGCCAGGATGGCCTCCTCGGATTCCACCTCGTCGAGGGAGATCGGCGCACCCGCCGGCTTCAGCTGCAGCAGGTCGCGCAGCGTGGAGGCCGGCCGCTCGTTCACCAGCTTCGCGAAAGCCTGGTACTGCCCGTAGTCGCCCGTGTTCACCGCCGCCTGCAGCGTGGCGATCACGTCCGGGTTGTACATGTGGTATTCGCCGCCGTGCACATACTTGAGCAGGCCGCCGTGTTCCACCGTGAGCACGTCGTTCCAGGCGCGCTTCGCCAGCCGCTGCTGGTCGGACTGCAGGTCCTCGAAGTTCGCGCCCTTGATGCGGCTCTGCGTGCCCCTGAAGCACAACTCCACCACGTCAGGCCCCAGCCCGATGATCTCGAACAGCTGCCCGCTGCGATAGCTGGCAATGGTCGAGATGCCCATCTTCGAGATGATCTTCAGCAGGCCCTTGCAGATGGCCTTGCGGTAGCGGCGGCCGAGCTCGATGCGCTGGCCGGTCTCCATGGCCACCGGGCCCTTCTTCATCATGTCGTACAGCGACTGGTACGCCATGTAGGGATAGACGGCCGTGGCGCCATAGCCGATCAGGCAGGCGAAGTGGTGCGGATCGCGCGCCGTGCCGGTCTCCACCAGCAGGTTGCAGCGGCAGCGCAGGCCCAGCTGCACCAGGTGGTGGTGGATGGCGCCGGTGGCCAGCAGTGCGTGCACCGGGATCTTCTCGCGCACCAGGTAGCGGTCGGAGAGCAGCAGCACCACGCAGCCATCGCGCACCGCCGCCTCGGCCTCGCGGCACAGGCGCTGCAGCGCCGCCTGCAGGCCCTCGGCCGGGTCGTACTGCAGGTCGATGAAGGAATTCGGCACGCCCTGCTCGGCCATCGCGATGATCTGCCGGAGCTTGCGCTGCGACAGCACCGGCGAGTTCAGCACGATCTGGTTGGCGTGCGAGGCCTGCGGCTGGAACACATTGCATTCCGGCCCGATCTCGGTCTGCAGCGACATCACGATGGTCTCGCGCAGCGGATCGATCGGCGGGTTGGTCACCTGCGCGAACTGCTGGCGGAAGTAGTCGTAGAGGCTGCGGGTGTGCTGCGAGAGCACCGGCATGGGCGTGTCGTCGCCCATCGAGCCCACCGCCTCGCTCTCATCGCGCGCCAGCACGCGGATGATCTCCTCGCGCTCCTCGGCGGTGATGTTGAACATCTTGCGGTACACCGACAGCGTGCGCCGGTCCATCGGCTCGGCGGCCAGCGACGGGTCGATGAGGTCGGACTCCAGGTACTTCAGGCCCTTCTTCAGCCAGGCCTTGTAGGGATGGCGCGACTTCAGCAGGTTGTCGATGTCCGCGCTCTCCAGCAGCGTGCCGGTCGACAGGTCGAGCGAGAGCATCTGGCCGGGACCCATGCGACCCTTGCGAACGACGTCTTCGGGCCTGTAGTCCCACACCCCGATCTCCGAGGCGATGGTCAGGTGGCGGTCACGCGTGATCACGTAGCGGGCCGGGCGCAGGCCGTTGCGGTCCAGCGCGCAGCACACGTAGCGGCCGTCGGTGAGCACCACGCCGGCCGGCCCGTCCCAGGGCTCCAGGTGCGGCGCATGGAACTCGTAGAAGGCCTTCAGGTCCGGATCGATGCCATCCACGCTCTGCCAGGCCGGCGGCATCAGCAGGCGCATGGCATGCATCGGGTCCATGCCGCCCATCAGGTACACCTCGAGCATGTTGTCGAGGCTCTGGGAATCGGAGCCGTGCATCGACACCAGCGGCAGGATGTCGCCCAGCTCCGGCAGCAGCGGCGTCTTCAGCACCGGACCCCGCGCCAGCGCCCAGCTGCGGTTGGCCTCGATGGTGTTGATCTCGCCGTTGTGCGCCAGGTAGCGGAAGGGATGCGCCAGCCGCCACTGCGGCAGCGTGTTGGTGGAGAAACGCTGGTGGAACACCACCACCGAGGCCTCCACGCGCTCGTCGGCGAGGTCCGGGTAGAACTCCGCCAGGTGCGAGGGCATCACCATGCCCTTGTAGACGATGGTGCCGGCCGAGAGGCTGGGCAGGTAGAAATGCCTGTCCACCGCGTCGCGCACCTTCTCGGCACGCCGCCGCGCCATGAACAGCTTGCGGTTGAAGGCCGCCTCGTCGAGGTCGGCCGGGGCATTCACGAACACCTGCCAGATCGCCGGCAGCGTGCGCAGTGCCTCCTCGCCGCAGGCGCGCGGGTCCACCGGCAGTTCGCGCCAGCCGGCCACCAGCAGCCCTTCCCGCTTCAGCTGCGTCTCCAGCTCCGCGCGGCTGGCCGCGGCCACGTCCGCATCGGTGGAAAGGAACACATTGCCCGCGGTGAACAGCGGCGCGAGCTTGATGCCCGCCTCCTTCGCCACGGCGCGCAGGAACTTCTCGGGCTTCTTCAGCAGCAGGCCGCAGCCGTCGCCGGTCTTGCCGTCCGCCGCCACGGCGCCGCGGTGGGTCAGCCGGCCCAGCGAGGCGATGGCCGTTTTCACCAGCCAGTGGCTGGCCTGATCGTCCAGGTTGGCGATCAGGCCAAAGCCGCAGCTGTCCTTCTCGTAGGCTTCGCGGTACAGGCCCTGCTGTTCACTGCTCATCGCACTCTTCCTCAAACACTCGATTCAGGTCCCCGGCGGGTTGCGGGCGACACCGCGCCCACGCTGTGCCCGCGGGGCCACAGCCAACCTCCGGATCGATCACTTGTGCCAAGGAAGACCTGGCCGCGGCGGCGGCACCAGGGCGAGCGAAGTCGCCCCTTCCGGGGGACCTTGGCAGGTCATCATACCCACCAGCCGCCGCACCTCAAATAGAAAGGGGATACAAGCTATTGCATTCCCGGACCGTTGGACATACATTTCGCGCGCGTTGCGGGGTGTGGTACCGCCCGTGACGCCCAGAAATGGTTGTCAGGACCCTTGGAGGTGCTTGAACCCACTACGATGAAGACTCGCAAACCGCCGGCCGAATCCCCTGATCCTGGTCCCCGCTTGCTGAGTGTCACTCAGTATCTCGAGAAGAATTTCCCCGATTTTTTCGCCGAAGCCCGCTTCCAGGTGGGTAACGACGATTATTACCTCTATAGCCGGTTCGGCCAGTACCTGGCCCGCTCCATCGAGCAGAACCGCGTCCCCCGCCAGAAAATCAACCGCGGCTTCACCGTGCTCAACAAGATGGCACGGCTGTCCTCGCGGCACCCGGCTGTGCGCGGCATGATGGTTTCCGGTCCGCTGGAGCACATCATGGATGCGCCCAAGGCGCGGGAACTGGCCCGCAAGCGCCTGACGCCGGTGGCGCAGGGCATGCTCGAGAGCCTTTGCGAGTAAGCGCGTAGCGGGTGGGCCTCCGCCGGCCAACCCCGCCTTCCTCCCCCGGCGCCTGCAAAAAAAAAGCGCCGCAACGGAGGGGCCCGGTGCGGCGCGTGAGGTAAGCGAAGACCAATGGGGGGGGGATGGCGCTTCGCAGCAGGCGGCTTGTCTCCGCCTGATCAATACAAAGCAAACCCCGTGCCAGCACCCTCCCGGCGGTTGAGGTGCCCGGGACGGCCCCAGGGCTGCCTCTCCAGTGCCTTTTCCCTGTTCCCTGCACTGCCCGGGGGCAGCACGGCCCCTTTTCCGCGCGTGCCGCCAGCCGGCAGCAGGACACACTATGTCCAAAAGGCGGCCTGCTTCACGGCGCGCTGCGCCCTGGCAATCGCACACTTGCCCGCATGACTGACGACACCGCCCCCCATCGCCGGCTCTCTGACCGCGGCAGCAGTGCCCCCACCCTCATCGGGGTGGGCGTGATTTTCCGTGGCGACGTGATCGCCCCGGGTTCGGTCATGCTCAGCGGCGCGGTGCGCGGCGACGGCGATATCGGCGGCTCGCTGCAGATCGCCCGCGACGCCCACTGGGAAGGACAGGTCCGCGCCGGGGCCGCCGTGATCGCCGGCCAGCTCACCGGCAGCATCGAATGCAGCGGCCCGCTGGAAGTGGGCGCCGGCGCCGTGATCCGCGGCAGCGTCACCGCCAAGACCCTGGCCGTCGCCATCGGCGGCGTGATCGAGGGCGAGATCCACGTGACCAGCGGCGCGCAGGTCGTGAAGTTCGAAGAGAAGCGCAAGCGCTCCTGATCAGGCCGGCGCGACTGCGGCCGGGGTGCCCAGCCCCAGCTCGCGCAGCACGAAGTCGTTCACCCAGGACTCCCGCCACGGAGTCACCATGAATCCCATGTGCCCGCCGCGCGGCGTCACCACCACCTTCAGGCGCGGCGAGGCAGCCAGGCGCTCCAGGTCGTGCGCGGGGATGATGGGGTCATCCAGCGCCGCCAGCAGCGTGGCCGGCACCCTGAGACTGGCCAGGCGCTCGCCGGTCACGGCATAGCCGTCGAGGTAGGCACCGATGTCGGGGAATTCAGTGTGGCGGGCCACCATGGCGGCTGTCATGCGCCTGAGGTCCCGCAGCCGGAAGAACGACTGGTCCACGCCGGTGTTCGGCCAGAGGGCATGCTTGCGCCGGAGCGAGCGGCTCCACTTGCGCACGAAATAACCCTGGTACACGGGCAGGCCGCGCTCCATGGCCACCAGCGCGCTGTCCGGATGCAGCACGGGCGACACGGCCACCACGCCGGCCAGCGCCGGCACGCGCGGGTCATCGCTGGCCGCCACGCGCAGCATGAAATTGCCGCCCAGCGAGAAACCCACCAGCCAGGGCGGCGCGGCGAGCTGAGGCGCCAGCGCCGCCACCGCCCCCACGGCCTCGGGCAGGCGGCAGGAATGGAAGATGCCCTCGTTCAGGTGGTGCGTGTCGCCGTGGTCGCGCAGGTTCAGCCGCACCACCTCCACGCCGGCGGCAAACAGCCGCGAGGCCAGCGACACCACGTAGTAGGCGCTGGCGCTGCCTTCCCAGCCGTGCAGCAGGATGGCCGAGCCACGCGGCTCCCCCGGCGGCCGTGCATGCAGGGCCTGCAGGCGCACGCCGTCGCCGCAATCGAGGATGCGCTCCCGGCTGGCGGCCAGCATGGCCGAGGCCCGGCGGCGCAGCCGCCGGCGCGGCAGCAGTCCGGGCAGGATGGACTGGAAATGAGGATTGCCCCATGGCCAGCGCGGCTCGAAGGTGGTCATGGTGCCGCGATCGTCGGGACGGCCGGCTCAGCGGTGCAGGTTGATCTCATCGCGCAGCTGCCGCGCCGCCTCGCGCGCCGCCTCCGCGAAACCCTCGCCACTGCCCGCATAGAGGATGCCGCGCGAGGAGTTCAGCACCAGGCCGAAACCGTCGGCGGTGCGGCCGGCACGCACGGCGGCCGCCACGTCGCCGCCCTGCGCGCCCACGCCGGGAACCAGGAAGGGCAGCGTGCCCACCACGGCGCGGATCTCCGCCAGCTCCCCGGGATAGGTGGCGCCGATCACCAGCATGCATTGCCCGCCGGCGTTCCAGTCGCGCGCCACGCGCTCGGCCACGTGCCGGTAGAGGCGCCGGCCGCCGGACTCCAGGTCCTGGAAGTCGCGCGCGCCGGGATTGGAGGTGCGGCAGAGGATGATCACGCCGCGGTCCTGCCACTTGAGGTAGGGCTCCACTGAGTCCCCGCCGAGGTAGGGATTCACGGTGACCGCATCGGCGCCGTAGCGGCCGAAGGATTCCTGCGCGTATTTCGCGGCGGTGCTGCCGATGTCCCCGCGCTTGGAGTCGAGGATCACCGGCAGGCCGGGATGCCGCTCGTGGATGTAGCGGATGGTGGCCAGCAGCTCATCCTCGGCACCCAGCGCGGCGTAGTGCGCGAACTGCGGCTTGAAACAGCAGGCGAATTCCGCGGTGGCGTCGATGATGCGCCGGTTGAATTCGAACACCGGCTGCGGCAGCGCGCGCAGGTGGGCGGGGATCTTCTCCAGTTCCGGGTCCAGCCCCACGCAAAGCAGGGAGTGGTTGCGTTCCGCCGCCGCGTACAGCCTGCCGATGAAGCCCTGGCGCTCAGTCACGGATGCCGGTCCCGCGGCTGAGCAGCACATGCACCCAGGCATAGAGGGCGATGACGCAGCCGCACATGATGGCGAAGGCACCCGGCACGCTCACGTCGCTGGTGCCGAGGAAGCCGTAGCGGAAGGCATTCACCATGTGCAGGATGGGATTGACCAGCGAGATCTTCTGCGCCCAGGCCGGCAGCATGTCCACCGAATAGAACACGCCGCCGAAGTAGGTGAGCGGCGTGAGCACGAAGGTGGGAATCCAGTTCACGTGGTCGAAGTTCTTCGCGAACACCGCATTGACCATGCCGGCCAGCGAGAACACCGTGGAGGTGAGGATGGCGGCGCCGAACACCACGAATACGTTGTGCAGCTGCAGGTGGTGGGAGTTCAGCCACGTGAACAGCAGCGCCACCGCCGTGACCACCAGTCCCACCATCAGCCCGCGCATCAGCCCACCGCAGACGTAGCCGGCGATGATCACCCAGGTGGGCAGCGGCGAGACCAGCAGCTCCTCGATGTGCTTGCCGAACTTGGCGCCGAAGAACGAGGACACCACGTTGCCGTAGGAGTTGGTGATGACGGCCATCATGATGAGGCCGGGGGCGATGTAGGCGATGTAGTCGAAGCCACCCATGGCGCCGATGCGCCGCCCCACCAGGCTGCCGAAGATCACGAAATACAGCGTGGTGGTCACCGCCGAGGGCACCAGGGTCTGGCCCCAGATGCGCACGATGCGGCCGTATTCGCGGATCACGATCGTGCGGAAGCCGATCGCCCGGATGGCCGACAGGGTCTGCGCCGCCGTGCTCATGCCCGGTTCTCCACCAGCCGCATGAACATCTCCTCCAGCCGGTTGACCTTGTTGCGCATCGAGATCACCTCGATGCCCATGCCCGACAGGCGCGCGAAGATGTCGTTGAGGTTCTGCTCCTTCGACAACTCCACCTCCAGGGTGTGGTCATCGACCAGCTTCACGGCATGGCCGGTGAGCTCGGGCGCCACGGACACCGGGTTGCGCAGCGTGAACAGGAAACTCTCGGTCTGCAGCCGCCGCAGCAGGTTGCTCATGCGGTCGCGCTCGACGATCTGGCCCTTGTCGATGATGGCGATGTGCCGGCAGAGGTTCTCCGCCTCTTCAAGGTAGTGCGTGGTGAGGATGATGGTGGTGCCCTGGCGGTTGATCTCGCGCAGGAAGTCCCACATCGAGCGGCGGATCTCGATGTCGACGCCCGCGGTGGGCTCATCGAGGATCAGGAGCTTCGGCTCGTGCATCAGCGCCCGCGCGATCATCAGCCGGCGCTTCATGCCGCCGGACAGCGCCCGCGCCATGCCCTTGCGTTTGTCCCACAGGTGCAGCTGCTTCAGGTATTTCTCGGCGCGCTCGCGCGCGAGGCCGCGCTCCACGCCATAGAAGCCCGCCTGGTTCACCACGATGGTCTCGGGCGACTCGAACATGTTGAAGTTGATTTCCTGCGGCACGATGCCGATGCAGGACTTGGCCCGCTCCAGGTCGCGGTCGAGGTCGTGGCCGAAGACGCTGGCCTGCCCGGCCGTCTTGTTGACCAGGGAGGTCACGATGCCGATCAGGGTGGTCTTGCCGGCCCCGTTGGGGCCCAGCAGGGCGAAGAAATCGCCCTCCTCCACGTCCAGGTCGATGCCCTTGAGGGCCTGTACACCGTTTCGGTAGGTTTTGGTGAGGCCTTTCACGGACAGCGCATGCATTACGCCATTTTGCAGCACATGCGATAATCCCGCAAAAGCATGAAGAGATATCCCGCATGAACCAGTTGCTGGCGCTGGCCGCCGACCCTGCCGCCTGGCTGGCGCTGGTCACCCTGATCGCGATGGAGGTCGTGCTGGGGATCGACAACCTGATCTTCATCTCGATCCTCACCAACAAGCTGCCGGAGGAAAACCGGGCCCGCGCCCGCCGGGTGGGCATCTCGCTGGCGCTGGTGATGCGCCTGGCCCTGCTGGGCATGGTGGCGCTGATCGTCAAGGCCACCGCGCCCCTGTTCGCCGTCTGGGGGCAGGAGTTCTCCTGGCGCGACCTCATCCTCATCGCCGGCGGCCTGTTCCTCATCTGGAAGGCCACCAAGGAGATCCACCACAACACCGACCCTGACCCGCATCCGGACGTGTTCGAGCCGAAGGCGAAGCTCGGATTCGGGGCGGCGATCGGCCAGATCATCGTGCTCGACCTGGTGTTCTCGGTGGACAGCATCATCACCGCGGTGGGCATGACGCCGCACATTCCCATCATGGTGATTGCCGTGATCGTCACGGTGGGGGTGATGATGGTGGCAGCCACCCCGCTGGCCAACTTCATCCACAACAACCCCACCCTGGTGATGCTGGCGCTGGGCTTCCTGCTGATGATCGGCACCACGCTGGTGGCGGAGGGCTTTGGTGCCCACGTTCCCAAGGGCTACATCTACAGCGCCATGATCTTCTCGGTGGGCGTCGAACTGCTCAACATGCGTGCCCGCCGGGCGCAGCGGCTGCGCAGCCGGGCCGCCGCGGCGAAGCCGGCGCCGCATTGATGAACCGCTTCCTTCCCGATCCCTTCATCCCGGCCGTACTGTTGACCCTGCTGCTGGCCACGCTGTGGCCGGCGTCCGGCGAGGTGGCCGAAGTGGTCAACCTGCTGGCCAAGGCGGCCGTGATGCTGCTGTTCTTCCTGCACGGCGCCAAGCTGCCGCGCGAGAACCTGGTGGCCGCGGTCACGCACTGGCGGCTGCACCTACTGATCCTCGGCAGCACCTACCTGCTGTTCCCGGTGCTGGGGCTGGCGCTCACCACGCTGTTCCCCTCGCTGTTGCCGGAGAACCTCTGGGCCGGCGTGCTGTTCCTGTGCGCCCTGCCCTCCACGGTGCAGATGTCCATTGCATTCACCGCGATGGCGCGGGGCAATGTCGCGGCCAGCGTCACCTCCGCGGCGGTCTCCAACCTGCTGGGCGTGTTCCTCACGCCGCTGATCGCAGGCCTCTTGCTGCAGGCCCAGGGTGATGGCGCCCTGCAGCTCGACAGCATCTGGAAGGTGGTGATGCAGCTGCTGCTGCCCTTCGCGGCCGGCCACCTGCTGCGGCCGCTGCTGGCCGACTGGGCCGCGCGCAACAAACGCCTGATCACCTGGTCGGACCGCCTCACCATCCTGCTGGCCGTGTACAGCGCGTTCTCCGCGGCGGTGATCAACGGCATCTGGTCCACCCTGCCGCTGGCGACGCTGCTCACGCTCGCGGCCGTGTGCGCCTTCGTGCTCGCCTGCGTGATGCTGCTGACAATCGGGGGTTCCCGCATTCTGGGGCTGGCACCGGCCGACCAGCGCTCCGTGCAGTACTGCGGCTCGTTCAAGAGCCTGGTGAGCGGCGTGCCCATGGCCAGCGTGCTGTTCCCTTCGGCGGCGATTGGCGCGATGATTCTGCCGGTCATGATCTATCACCAGTTGCAGCTGATGGTGAGCGCCACGGTGGCGCCCCGCCAGGCCCGTCAAGAGCAATGATTTCCTACCGCAAGAAGCCGAAGTTCGTCACCGCGGACGAGTGTCCCCAAGCCGGGCGCGAGCGCATGGTGCTGCCCCAGCCCATCTCCAATTTCCGCGCCGAGGGCGTGGTCGAGCCCGAGTCGGCCATGCTGCAGCACATGCGCGAGGCCGGCGCCGTGTTCATGATGGGCCAGAACCCCAATCTGCCCGTGATGCCCGAGCGCCCGCGGCTGCTCGACTTCTTCCACTACCGCTTCACCGACATCGCCTTCCGCCACCTGCTGCAGAGCGCGAAGGTGGCGCTGGATGCAGGCCAGAGCGAGACCGTGGTCATCGCCTGCCTGCTGCACGACATCTCCAACGGGGCGCTGATCCGCACCGACCACGGCTACTGGGGCGCGCAGATGATCGCCCCCTACGTGAGCGAGGAGGTGGCCTGGGCGGTGAAATACCACCAGGCGCTGCGCTACTTCGCCGATGAGGCGGCGGGCTTCAAATACCCGGACGCCTACAACCAGTTCTTCGGGCCCGACTTCAGTCCGCCCGAATACCTGCACCGCGCGCATGAGGAAGCCCGCAACCACCGCTGGTACATGACCTCGCGGCTGATCACCATCTACGACATCTATTCCTTCGAGGATGGCGTGGAGGTCGATCCGGACATCTTCACCGACATCATCGGCCGCCACTTCCGCGAGCCTGAAGAGGGGCTGGGTTTCGACAACTCGCCCGTGGCGCACATGTGGCGCACGATGATCTGGCCGAACAACTTTCTCTGAGCCGCAAGGTTGCCCGGGCAGGTGCCGGGGTGCCGGACGACCGGTAGCGTGGCGCGAGGATTCCGTGCAGGATTGCAGCAGGCGACTTCGCCAAGGAGCAGCCATGCGGTCGATGGCACAGGTTCTCACCGGCGCCTTGCTGTCCTGCGCCCTCCTTGCCGGCGCGGCCACGCCTGTGACCGAGCCCGTCGATCCGGTCGTCGGCCATGCACTCGCGGAGCTGGAAATTCCCGGCGAGGTCACCGCCGTGCTGTGGACAAGGCGCACTACGCATTACACGCTGCAGATCAGCCGCCGCACCGCCGGAACCGGCCTGCGGGGGCGGGTCGCCAGGCAAACCCCGGCAAGCGCGCCAGCAGGTGAAAAGGACGATGTGCAGGTCTGGCTGCTGCGCGCCGATGGCACGCACATCTCGCCCCTGTCCGCGGCCGAAGATGCCGTCGCCGTCGCCATGCAATTCAATGGCAGGTTCCTGATCGAAAAGCTGCCGGCCCTGTGATGGATTCGCCCGACGACATCCCTCCCGGCGGAAAGAAGAAGGGACTTTCCTTCGCGGGCTGGATGGCCCTCGGCATGGCGCTCGGAACGGGGCTGGGCGTGGCGATGGAAAACGTGGCGATGGGCATCGCCATCGGCGCCGCCTTCGGCGCGATAGCCGGCTACCGGGCCAACGGCAGGAAGTAATGCCGCCGCGGGAGCTCAGGCCGCCGGCAGCACCTTGCCAGGATTGAGAATTCCCTTCGGATCCATCGCCTTCTTGATGGCCCGCATCAGCGCGAGCTCCGCTTGGCTGCGCGAGTAGTGCAGGAAGGGTATCTTCAATGAGCCGATGCCGTGTTCGGCGGAAATGGAACCACGCCGCTGCGCGACGATGGCGTAGACGGCGTTCTCGATGTCGAGCTCCGGCACGTCGTGCCCGGACATGCGCACCGACACATGCAGGTTGCCGTCGGCCACGTGGCCGAAGTACAGCGCCACCAGCCCCGGCCAGCGGCGCTGCAACTCGGCGTTGATTTCATCGGCCAGCGGGCCGATCTCGCCGGTGGGCACGCTCACGTCGAAGCCCAGCTGCGGCCAGTGCTCCGTCCTGCTCCACTCGCCGGGCGCATCGCGCACCGACCAGAGCTCCGTGGCCTCGCGCTGTGACTGCGCGATGACGGCATCCTTCACCACGCCGGCCTCGATGGCCTCGCCGATCACCGCCTCGTAGCGGGCCTGGTCAGCCGCCGGATCGGTGCCCAGCGTCTCGATCAGCACGTAGACGCCATGGCCCATTTCCAGCGGCGGCTTGCGCCCCAGCGCCACCGTGCCCAGCCGGTAGAACTCCGGCCACATCACCTCGAAGGCCGACAGCAGCGCGCCGAAACCGCCACGCGCGCGGCGCAGCAGGTCGAGCACGCCGGCGTAGTCATCCACCGCGCAGATGCCCGTGCAGGCGCTCTTCGGTTTCGGGAACAACCGCAGCACCACGCCGGTGACGATGCCCAGCGTACCCTCGGCGCCGATGAACAGCTGCCGCACGTCGTAGCCGGAGTTGTTCTTGATCACCTTGCGCAGCGCGTCGATCACCGTGCCGTCGGCCAGCACCGCCTCCACGCCCAGCACCAGGTCGCGCGCCATGCCGAAGCGCAGCACGCGGTTGCCGCCGGCGTTGGTGGAGATGTTGCCGCCGATCTGGCAGCTGCCGCGGCCGCCCAGGTCGAGCGGGAAGAACAGGTCCGCGGCGTCGGCGGCCTTTTGTACCGCTTCCATGGTCACGCCGGCATCCACGGTGATGGTGCCCGCGGCGGTGTCCAGCTCACGGATGGTGCGCATGCGCTCCAGGCAGAGGATGACGCAGGGACCGACGGGCACCGCACCGCCGGCCAGCCCGGTGAGCCCGCCCTGCGGCTGCACGGCGATGCCGCGTTCATTGCAGAAGGCCAGCACCTTCGAGACCTGCTCCGTGCTGCGCGGGAACACCAGTGCATGCACCGTGAGGCCCGGTGCGCCGGTGACGCAGAAATCGCGGGTGTGTTTTTCGAGAAGTGATGTGGTCGGCGCCAGGGCTACGTCGGCGCCGACCAGGGCCTGCAGTTCGGCCAGAACTGTCTTGTCAGTCATTTCCCCCGCCCAGCCTGCGGTAATACTCGGCGACATTGTCGCGGTACTGGCGCGAGTCGTCGATGATTTCCGTGGTCCGGGTGGTATCGGTGCCATTGACGGCCTGCTGCTTGCGCAGCGCGGCCAGTTCGATCTGGTTCACCAGCGCGGCCATGCGCTGGTATTCCGCGTTCATCGGATCGCCGTTGCCGCGGCGCAGGCCGCGCTCCAGGTCCTGCAGCTGCACGACCTCGGCCTGGTCGAGCGCACCGGCCGCACGCAGCTGCTCGCGCAGGCGCGCGAGCCGATCGGCCGAGATCACGCCCTGCTCGCGCAGCACCGTGCCGATGGCCGGCGCGTCGATGCGGGTGCCACCGCCGATGAAGCGGCCGTTGCCGGCGAAGCGGTCGTTGCCGCCGCCACCCTGGCGCCCGAAGTCACCAGCGCCACCGTCACCGGTGGCCTGTGCGCCGCCCTGCTGTCCGGGCGTGCTGCCGTCCTGGCCCTGCTGGCCCTGTCCGCCCTGGCCCTGCTCGCCCTGCTGGCCGCCACCCTGCTGGCCACGCTGGCCTTCCTGGGCATTGGCGCCGGAGGTGTTGCGATCGCCGGCGGCGCGGTTCTGGGCCTGCGCCTGCTCCAGCATGCGACGCAGGTCCGCCAGCTCGTTCTGCAGGTCCTCGATCGAGGCCTGGCCCGCCTGCTGCTGGCGCCGGCCAGACTCGCTCGCCGCCACCTGCGCGGCAGACTCGAGACGCTCGGCGAGGTTCTCGATGGAGTCGGTGAGGAAGGGTTCGCGGTTGGCAGCCTGGCGTCCCTGGCCGCGCTCGATCTGCCGCACCGTGAGGCCCAGGCTCTCGATGGTGCCGAGGTCCTGCAGCTCGCGACGTGCCTCCGCGAGCTGCCTGGCGGCGCGCGGCGCTTCCTGGCTGGTGGCGCGGCGGGTGCTGTCCATCTGGCGGGCCAGCTCGTCGAGCCCGGCCTGCAGCTCCCGCTTCTCCTGGGCCAGGCGCTGCGCCTCGGCCTCGGACATGCCCTGCGCATTCTGGCGGTTGGCGTTGCCCTGCTGCTGGTTGGCACCGGCGGCGGCTGCGCGCAGCTCGCGCTCGGTCTGGCGCTGCCGGTCGGCCAGCTGGCGGGCCCGCTCGGCCAGGTCCTGGAACTGCTCGCCGGCGGCCTGCTGCTGGCCGCGCTCCAGCTGCTCGCGTGCACGATTCAGCTGCTCGGTGGCACGGGCCTGCGCCTGCCGGTCGCCGCTCTGCATCTGGCGAGTCGCCTCGGCCAGCTGGCGGGCCGCCTCGGCGGCAGCGGCCGCACGGGCTGACTGGCGTTCACCGGACTGCGACTGCTGTCCCGATGAGCCACTCTGCTGGCCGCCTTGCTGGCCACGCTGCTGCGCGGTGCGCTGGCCCTGTTGTCCTTGCTGGCCCTGCTGCTGGCCCTGCTGCTGGCCCTGCTGCTGGCTCTGCTGACCCTGCTGGCCCTGCTGGCTGTTCTGCTGGGCGAGCTGTTCGAGCTGCCGCCGCAGTTCCTCGGCCTCGCGGCGCAGCTGCTCCTGCTGCCAGCGCAGCTGCTCGGGCGGGACCTGCTGCCGCTCCGCCTGGCGCGCCAGCTGCTCCTGGCGTCGCGCAAGCTCGCGCAGGCGGCGCAGGCTCTCATCCTCGGCTTCGCTGCGCTGCTGCGGCGAGGCCATCTGCTGTTCGGTCTCGTACTGGTTCTTGGCCAGGTCCATTTCCAGCTCGGTGATCTCCGAGACGTCGCGCCCCGCCTGGGCGCCACCGCCACCACCACCGCCGCCGTTCTGCTGCATGGCCACCGAGATCTCGCGGAACGCGGCCTCGGCGGTCAGCAGGTGCCGCAGCGCCTGCTGCTCGTGGGTCACCGCGGTGGCGAGGTCCATCTCCTCCAGCTTCTTTGCGGCCGGCTGCATGGCCTTGGCCGCGGCCTCGACGGCTTTCACGAACTGGTCGACGCTCTGGTCCTGCCCGGTGAGCTGGCGTGCACGCGTGCGATCGATCAGGGTCTGCGCCTGCCCGGCCAGCGTCTGCTGCACCTCGGCCAGCATGCGGGCGTTGTCGGCAACGCGTTCCTTGTCACGCACGCCGCCTTCATCGGCGGAGCGCTGCAGGTTGAACGTGGCCATCAGGATCTCGCGCTGGCGGCGGGAGATGTTGCCCTCGTCCTCGTTCTCGCCACCGCCGCCACCGCCGGCGCCACCACCACCGCCGGCCTGCGACTGCGTGAAACGCTGTTCGAACGGCTGCACCTGGATCAGGAACAGGTCGGTCTGCACGGAGTGCTTGTGGTCGCGCGCCTGCGCGTAATAGCTCACCAGGTCGCCGGGAGCCAGCGCGGCGGCCTCGCCACCCGGGCCGGGCTGGGCCATCTCCTCCAGCTTCAGCAGCGCGGCGGCCTGGATATCCTCGCTGCCGGCGGGCAGCGGCTCGCGCTCCCAGTCACCGCCGTTCACCGAGTAGTGCAGTTCCAGCGCCTCGAGCCGGAAATCATCCTGCGCCTTCACGCGCACCGGCACCTCTTCGATGGCCGTGGCGCGGTAGTCGCGGCCGGGGCGCTCGATCTTCACCTGCGGCTTCTGGTCCTCGACCACCTCGATGAGGTAGTCCGGCGTCAGCGGCACCACCTCGCCGAGGAAACGCGTGGCGATGCGGTAGTGGCCGTCCTGCTTCACGGAGAAGCTCCCACGGCTGGTGGAACCGCTCTGCCGGAGTTCATTGCCGTCGCCATCGACCACCAGCAGCGGGCCCTCCAGCGGCGCGCTGGTGGTGAGCTGCACGTTCACGCGCGTGCCTTCCACGGCGCGCACGTCGCCACCGCTTTCTTCCTCGCGGTCGGGCAGGCCGGTCCAGTCCGGGTACTCGTAGGTGAGGCGGAAAGTGTCGACGGTGGGCAGGTCGACCACGGTGATCGTGTGCTCGGCGCTCTTCAGGCGACCGGCCGTCACGTAATAGGAGGCGCCTTCACGCACGGCATAGATGGTGAAGTCGTAGCCGCCCGTGGCATTGCGCTGCATGGGCGCCACTTCCCACTCGCCGCCGTTCTCGAAGCGCAGGTGCAGCTGCGCGTCGCTGGCATCGCCCGCCACCAGCGCCGTGACCGGCAGGTCCTGGTTGCGGCGGATGGTGGCATCACCCGGTTGCAGCGCGATGCCGCCCGCGGCCGCGGCGATGCTGGCGGCCGGAGGCAGCTTGCCCAGCCAGAGCTGGCGCGCGCCCTCGCCCAGTCCGCTGCCCGAGAACACCAGCAGGCCGATCACCGCCACCCCGGCCACCGCGCCGGCCACCGGCAGCAGCATGCGACGGGTCTGGATGGTTTCCTGCAGCGGTTCGCGCCCGGCCACGGCCAGCGCGTCGGCGGCCAGCAGGTCGAGCAGCACGGATGCCTTGTCCGGTTCCTTGGCGCTTTCCTGCAGGTAGGTGGCGATGCGGCCGGACTGCTGCGGCAACGCGCGCTCCAGCGCCGCGGCGCCGCGCGCCTGTTCCTGCGCGCGCCAGCGCAGCCACCACCACACGGCCGCGCCCGCCGCGGCGGCGGCCAGTGCGATGCGGGCGATCAGTGCGGCGCGGTCGGTGAATCCATAGCGCGGCAGCAGCCACGCCGCCAGCAGCGTGACCAGAAGCAGGCCGCCCACCAGCAGGGCTGATCCCCACGCGGAGACGATCAGGCGCAGTCGCCGCCTTGCCTGCGAGAGGTACTCATCGAGCTGGGGGCGTGCGTTCATGAGATGAATTCCCCGGATAAATCAGGCTTCCCGACGGACGCCCAGGTGGTAGTTCGCCACCAATGGCTCCACAAAGGCAAGCGCGGCGGCGGCCAGCAGCAACCAGAACCAGATGGGGACCAGCCTTTCGGTGGCCGAAGCGCTGCCTGTGGGACCCGCATCCGCCCCGGCGGGACGCTGCAGGGCCAGCCAGCGTTCGCGGGCGGCCTCATCCAGGGGGACCAGCATCGATTCACGGGGGTCGGTATTGACCGCGATGAAATCGCTGCGCCCTCCTCCACGGACTTCATAGAAGCCGGCAAGTTCAGGAATGAAGCGCAGGGAATCCTCCCCGCCCCCCAGCATGGTGCTGCGTTCCCCGCGGGGATCGAACACCTGCCCGCCCCCGCGGCGCAGGCTGGAGGCGTCCAGCGGCGAGCCCACGGTGGCCGAGGCGGCGTCGAAGCGTGCATTGGCCAGCCAGGCGGTGGCCTCGGAAACGAAGCGCACGAACAGCGGGTGGATGGCCAGGTCGTTCCATTGGCGGTCCAGCGGCGAGGCGAACACCAGCAGGCGCCCCGTGCCCAGGTTCTGTTCCAGCATCAGCGGCGTGCCGTTGTCGAAGGAGAGCAGCACGCGCGCATCCGCCGGGGGTTCCACCGCGACGTGGCGGAAGAACCGGATGCGCAGCCAGGCACCCGGCTCGCGCAGGATGGCATGACTCTGTTCCAGGCTGCCGATGCGCGCCGGTGCATCAGCCCCGCGCCGCGCCGCGCCGCCAGCGAGCTTCGCACCGCTCACGGGCACGGTGCGCTGCTGTGCGGCGCGCGGGCCCAGCGTCATCAGCGCGGCGCCGCCGCCCTGCACGTATTTCTCGAGCGCCTGGGTGGCCGTGCCGTTGAGCACGCCGGCGTCGGACACCACGATGGCCGCGAAGTCCTGCAGCTGGCGCGTGGCCAGCGCGCCGGGCAGCGCGGTCTCCACCGCAAAGCGCGGCCGGGCCAGCGCCTGCAGCGCGGCGCTGAAATAGCGGGCGTCATCCGAGTTCACGTCGGCGGCCACCACCAGCACGCGCGGCTCGACCCGGCGCAGCAGTGTGTACCAGGCATCATCGGTGGGCAGCGCGTCGGCCGGTTCCAGCCGCGCGGTGAGCCGGTGCTCGCCCAGCGGCAGCTCGCCCAGCGCCACGCGCTCGGTGCGCTGCGCGGGGCCGGCGGCCAGCTTGCGCCGCTCGCGCTCCTGGCCATTGACCTCCACCACCAGCGTGCGGTCCTTCAGGGCCTCGTCACTGCCTTCCAGGCGGATGGCGACGGTGCCGGGCGTGCGCGCGTCCTCCTGCACACCCGCCACGCGCAGGTTGGGTGCGTCGGCGTCACCGCCCACATCCTCCAGCGCCAGCTCCACGCCGGGCGGCGGGGAAAGATCCGCAAAACGCAGCGGACTGGCCGACTGCTGCAGGTCGGAGACGAGGTGGATCCGCACCGTCTCACCCGGCCCGCCACCCCAGGCGATCGCACCGGCGATCAGCGCGCCGAAATCCAGGCGCGAGGTGCCGGGCGAGAGGCCCTGCACCGCCGCGCGCAGCTTGCCGGCGTCGCTGGCGAACACCGGCTCCACCATCACGCGCTGGCGATGATCGGCCGCCACCAGCATGGCGCGGCTGGCGCCGCGCACGCCGTCCACCAGGTCCAGCGCACGCTCCTGCGCGCGATCCCACACGCCCTCGCGCTGCATGGAAAGGGAAGTGTCCATCACGATCACATGCAGCACGGCGCCGCCGCCGCCGCGCGCCACCACGCTGCGCCACATCGGGCCGGCAAAGGCCAGCACCAGCAGCGCCAGCAGCAGCAGGCGCAGCGCCAGCAGCAGCCAGTAGCGCAGTTCGTGCCGGCGGCTGCGGCGGATCTCCGCGGGCTCGAGGAACATCGCCGAGGCGAAGGGCAGCTTCTGGTCGGTCTTGCGCGCGAAGCGGTGCAACCACACCGGCAGCGCGAGGCCGGCCAGCCCGAGCAGGAACCATGGAGCCAGCCACATCGCCTCAGCCTCTCTGCCTGAACATCATGTAGCCGCGCAGCGCCTTGTCCAGCGGCTCGTCGGTGACCAGCAGCACATGGTCGGCGCGGCTTTTTTTGGCCACCTTGCGCATCCTGTCCAGGTGCGCGTTGATGCGCTCGCGGTAGGTGGTGCGCATGTAGTCCGGCGACACCTCGATCTGGCGCCCGGACTCCACGTCCTCCAGCATCACCGACTCCTCCCACTTCGGGTCGAGCTCGGTGCGGTCGAGCACCTGGAAGATCATGATGTCATGTCCACCCCAGGCGAAGGGCTGCACGGCGCGGGTCAGTGCCTCCGGGTCGCAGTAGAGGTCGGAAATCACCGCCACCATGCCGCGGCGCTGCATGTGCTCGTGCATCTGCTTGAACGAGGAAGCCAGGTCGGTCTCGCTGCCGGCCTCCAGCTTGTCCAGCTCATGCAGCAGCGCGGTGAGCGTGCCCGTGCGGCTGGAAGGCGGGCGGTAGCTCCTGATCTTCGAATCGAAGGCGATGAGGCCGGTGGGATCGTGCTGCTGCAGGGCCATGTAGGCCAGCGACGCGGCGACGAACTTGGCATAACGCAGCTTGGTGATGCCGCCGGGTCCGCCATAGCCCATCGAGGCGCTCACGTCGAGCGCGATCATGAAACGCGTGTTGGTCTCGCCCAGGTAGCGCTTGATGTAGGCGCGGTCGGTGCGCGCGAACACGTTCCAGTCGACGAAACGCGGGTCATCGCCCTCGGCATAGGCCTTGTATTCGGCGAATTCCTGGCTGAAGCCGAACTTCGGGCTCCTGTGCAGCCCCTGGAAGTAGCCCTCCACGGCAGAGCGCGCCACCAGTTCCAGCGTCGACAGCGACGCCAGCACTTCCGGACGCAGCAGTGCCGAGGCGGGCGAGGCACTCATCCACGCAGCTCCTGGTCGATCACGCGGCGCAGCAGCTCATCCACGCTGACGCCATCGGACTCGGCCTGGTAGTTGGCCAGCACGCGATGGCGCAGCACCGGCAGCGCCAGCGCCTGCAGGTCTTCCAGCGCCACGTGGTAGCGACCCTCTGACAGCGCCCGCGCCTTGGCCGCCAGCGCCAGGAACTGCGTGGCGCGGATGCTGGCGCCATAGCGGGCGTACTTCTTCACGTCCTCGCTGGAGTTCGCGTCGCTGGGACGGGTGGCGCGCACCAGGGCCACCGCGCGGCGCGCGATGTCATCGGACATCGGCACCTGGCGCACCAGCCACTGGAAGCGCAGGATCTCCGCCGCGTTGGTGCAGGCCTCGATGGCCGGCGGCTCCACGCGCGAGGTGTTGTCGGCCACCACCTTCAGCTCGTCGTCGGCGCCCAGGTAGTCGAGCACCACGTTGAAGAGGAAGCGGTCGAGCTGGGCCTCGGGCAGCGGATAGGTGCCCTCCAGCTCGATCGGGTTCTGCGTGGCCAGCACGAAGAAGGGCGGTTCGATGCGGCGGGTATTGCCGCGCACCGTCACCGACAACTCCTGCATGGCCTCCAGCAGCGCCGACTGGGTCTTCGGCGGCGTGCGGTTGATCTCGTCGGCCAGCAGCACGTTGGAGAACAGCGGGCCGGGCACGAAGGTCCAGCTGCGCTTGCCGGTGCTCTGGTCCTCTTCAAGGATGTCGGTGCCCGTGATGTCGGTGGGCATCAGGTCGGGCGTGAACTGGATGCGCTTGAAGGTCAGGCCCAGCGCCTGCGCCAGCGTGCGCACCAGCAGCGTCTTGGCCGTGCCGGGGAGGCCGGTGATGAGACAGTGGCCGCCCACCAGCAGCGTGATCAGCAGCTGCTCGACCACCTCGTCCTGGCCGACGATCAGCTTGCGCACCTCGCGGCGGATCGCGCCGAACGTGGTGCCGAAGCGATCGACCAGATCGCGTGTATCGGGCGTGGCATTGGCGATTGCATTCATTGTGGACGCTCTCCAGTCAGTTCCAGCAGCATGCGTTGGGCGGGACGATAGTTCGGGGCGGTCTCCAGCGACTGCAGCAGGCGCCGGCGCGCCTGCACCATGTCACCGGTGAGACGCAGGGCGCGGGCCAGGCCGAAGTTGGCCGCGGCGGTGTCGAGCGGGCGCAGCGCCAGCAGCACCTGGTATTCGCGCAGCGCATCGCTGCCCTTGTTCTGCTCCACCAGCAGGCGGCCCAGCAGCTCGTGGCTCTCGGGCACCAGCGGGTCGGACCAGTTCAGCGCGGCCAGCACCTCGGCGGCATCGGCCTCGCGCTTCTGCGCCAGCAGCAGGTCGGCCAGCTTGCGCATGCCGGCGGGATCCCAGCCGCCGGCCTTGCGCCAGGCCTGCAGCGCGGAGATGGCGCCGGGCACGTTGCCGGCGTTCTCCTCGGCGGTGGCCAGCACCTGGTAGGGATTTCCGCCGCCGACGAACTCCGGCAGCATGGTGATGGCGGCCTGCGCGGCATCGCGTGCCTCGCGCCAGTTGCGCGACTCCAGCATGGTGTGCGCGCGCCGCATCAGCTCCGTCCAGCGGTCCGGATCCTTCATGTAGGCCGCGAAGCGCTCTTCCATGAACACCCGGAAGCCCGCGTCGAACTGCTGCGGCGAAACCTCGAAGGCGGCGCGGATGGCATCGGCCGTGGTCATGTTGTCGTCGCGGAAGCTGCGCAGGAACTGCGCCACCCTGGCGAACCCGAAACGCTCGGCGGCATACAGGCACATCAGCCCTGCCTGCTGGTAGGACACCTGCACCTGGCCCTCGTAGGTGGGCCGCATGAAGCCATCATCAATCGTGACCACGGGCAGGAACTTGCCGTCGCGGAAGGCGTCCAGTTCCATCGTTCCCACCACCACGCCGGGCGTGGGACCGCTGGTCCACTCTTCATAGACCGACAGGCCCTCGCTCAGCCAGCGCGGCACGCGGTGCTCGGTCGCCGACAGCGTGAACACATGCGCCATCTCGTGCCAGAGCACGCTGCCCCAGTGGAAGTTGCCGCGGCGCTGGCCGGAGGGACTGTCCATGGCCAGCAGATGGCCGAAGGTCACGCCCAGCAGGCCGATGCCGGTGAGGCCGGCGGTGCGCACCTCGAAGTCCGCATGGTCGCGGTACAGCTCGATGGTGATCGGGCTCTGCGGCGTGTAGCCATAGCGGCGCGAGAACGACTCGATGCTCTCGCGCGCGATCTGTTCCACGTAGGGACGCAGCGCCGCCGACTCGCTCTTGTGGAGCTGCAGCACCATCTGCGGCTGCTCGATGCGGATGAAGTCGTACTGGTCGAGCGAGTCGATCAGCTTCAGCGTGTTGCCGGTGACGGCGCCGAAGGGATGTCCCTCGAACGCGGCGACCAGGTGGCCGCGCGCCTCCTCGATGCGGCCCAGCCGCATCAGGTTCAGTCCCAGCTCGCGCCGTGCCGACCACAGCTCCGGCTGCACCTGCGCCGCGCGCTGCAGCCAGCCGTCGGCCTCGCGGTAGCGACGCCGCATCACCTCGAAGTAGCCCAGCGTCTCGAACAGCGCACCGTAACGCGGGTTGTAGTCCAGCGTCTCCTTCACCAGCGCCGCCGGGTCGCGGTTGCGCATCACCTCCACGGTGGCCAGCAGCGTCAGCGCATCCAGCGGCGGCATCTTCTGCTGCGCGGCCAGCTCCCGTGCCCGCGTGGCCTCGCGCACGGCATCGTCATAGCGGCCGCGCTCGATGGCGATTGAAGCGGCGGCCAGGTGCGCCTCGATCAGGTTCGGATCTTCCTTCAGAAGCTCCGCGATGGCCTCGGAGGCATCGCCCTGGAACCGGGCCACGGCGAAGCGCGTCATCGCCAGCCGCGCACCCACGTCCCGCGGATCCTTTTCCAGCGCCTCGAGGAACAGCTCCTGGGCCTGCGACTCCTGCCCGGCCTCCAGGAACATGCGGCCCCAGCGCAGGCGGATCAGCACCGAGTTCGGGTCCGCCGCCAGCGCCTCGCGGAACAGCTCGTTGGCCGTGCGCAGGTCGCCAAGGCCGAGCTGCGCCTCGGCGCGCACATGGGCATTGGGGTTGCGCAGCAGGCCGGCGTAGCAGTCGCGCGCCTGCGGCGTGCGGCCCTGCCAGGCATGCTCGTCGCAGCTCTTCAGCGCCGCGGGACGCCGCGGGTCATAGTCGATTTCGGCCGCGGAGGCACCGGCGGCCCCCAGGGCCCCGGCCAGCAATACGGCGGCGATGCAGCCGCGCAGGCTGTCAGGGATTCGCATTGCCTGCGCCCTCCTCTCTCACGCCCAGGGCCGCGAAGCGCGCGTCGATGCGTGCGCCCAGGCGGGCCATCTCGAGCAGCACCGGCTCGATGCGGTTGTAGTAGTCGTCCTCGGAGAACTCCGCCTTGCGCGCCTTCAGCGCCGCCAGCTGCTCGCCGATGCGATCCTGCTCCGCGCGCAGCGCCGTGAGCTGCTCATCGCTGGCGAACAGTGCGGCGCTGCCCAGCCGGGCCACCACGAAACGCGAGGGTTCGGTGCCGGCAATGCGCGCCCGCTCGGTGAGCATGGCGTTGTCCGACTTGAAGGCGTCGGCCACCTTGCGCACGGTGTAGTCGAAGGCTTCCTGCGCGGTGACGTTGCCGTCCTTGTCGACGTCGGCGGCTTCGCTCACCAGGGCCTCGGCCCAGAAGCCGCCGAATCGCGTGGCATTGCGCTCGCCGCCGGAACGCGTGGCCGTGATCACCACGCGGCGCTCACCGGACCAGCCCTCGGCCAGCGCACCGCTGGTGCTGGTGGCATTCACGATGAGCTGCTGCGCGGGAACGCGGTCGAGCAGCTGCTTCAGCTCGGTGCCGGTGATGTCATCCCCCTCGATCATGTAGCGGTATTCGCTGCCGTCGAAGCTGCCGTGGCCCAGCATCACCAGCACGAAGTGATCACCGGCGCCAAGCTCCTGCGCGATCTTCTGCAATGCCGC
Source organism: uncultured bacterium (assembly GCA_965652645.1). Taxonomy (GTDB): domain Bacteria; phylum Pseudomonadota; class Gammaproteobacteria; order Steroidobacterales; family Steroidobacteraceae; genus ZC4RG30. The sequence continues at coordinate 56,052 of CBFGXE010000010.1, forward strand.
GCGGATCTGCGTACGGGTGGCCGCCTTGCCCGCCAGGCGCTGCACGCGCTGTGCGTCGCCGGTGGCGGTGGCCGAGGCCTGCGCCACGCTGTCGGCCCACTTCTGGAAACGCTCCTCGTACGCCGGCTCCCCGCCCTTGCCCGACAGCACCAGCACATGCGTGGCCGCATTGGCTGCACCGGCCAGGGTGAGGCCGGCCAGCGCCGTGAACAGCAAACCCGCGCGGCGGCTCACAGCCTTCTCCAGTGGCGCCGCAGCAGCCACTCGCCGCCCTTCAGCAGCGCCAGCAGGAACAGCGCCAGCGGCATGTTCCACAAGTCGAGCGTCTGGCGCTCCACCACGCCGGCGCGTGAATAGCGGATGGCTTCCGGCAGGCCGGAAAGATTGTCCAGCGTCCAGTAGCGCGCGCCCGAGTCCGTGGCAATGCGTTCCAGCATGGGTCGATGCTGCCACGAAGAGAACTGCTCCCGCACGCCGTCCGCGCGGCGCAAATGGGCCACGGCCGTGCCGACCGTCTCGCCATCACGCGTTGCGGTGAGTTCCAGGCGATACATGCCCGGCAGGCGCGCATCCACTGCCACGGTGTGGCGGCCGTCGCCCCGTCCGGAGGATTCCAGCCGCGCGGGCACATCCGCGCCCAGTTCCGAGCTCGCCTCCACGGTGAGCACCGCATCCTGCATCGGCAGGAAATCCTTGCCCAGCACCTCTGCCTCCAGCGTCACGGCGGTTTCGTCCTCGAACACGGGCCGTGCGGGGGTCAGCGAAACGCGTGTGGGCGCGGGCGCGGCCAGTGCGTACACCAGCTGACGCCAGAAGGTCTCGTGCTTTTCGTCCTCGGTCGGCAGCAGCATCTGCCAGCGCCACGTGGTGGAGGTGGCCAGGATCCAGGTGGAGCCCCGTCCGTAGCGCTGCGTGACCAGCAGCGGCGCAGTGGTGGCGCGCGTACCGGTGCCGGCCGCCGCCTCCAGCAGCACCACGGCGCCCGGCCGCAGGTCGCCGATCACCTGGTAGTCGGCCAGCGGCGGCAGTTCCGCCCAGATCTTCTCGTTGGCGGCCGGATCGGCATCGAGGCGGCCGATGATGGATTCGCGCCCGTAGTCGGTGAGCCGGGCCTGGCTGGGCAGGCGGCCGAAGGTGCGCTCGGCGCCCCCGGGCAGCTTCGAGGGCAGCAGCGGGGCGACCTGCACGCGGCTCCAGCCGCCGTCGCCCAGGCCGTCGCGCCCGCCCAGCATCAGCAGCGAGCCGCCGCGCCGGTCCACGTAGTCCTTCAGCCAGCCATGCTGCTCCAGTGACAGCTCCGCGGCCTCCAGGCTGCCGATGATCACCGCGTCATAGCCGAAGAGCTCCTCCTGCGTGGCCGGGAAGCCGTTCTCCAGCTCGTCGCCGGAGCTCAGGCCCTGGCGGTAGTAGCGGTTCGGCGTGGCGCGCACCGCGCTGGCCACGCGCACCGCCGCATCGCCCTCCAGCGCGCGGCGGATGAACTTGTACTCCCAGCGCGGTTCGCCCTCGATGTAGAGCACCGCGCGGCGCCGGCCATCCACTTCCATCACCGCGTAACGCTGGTTGTTGGCCAGTTGCGTCTCGCCACGCGCGGCATCCACGCTCACCCTGAGGTCGCGCACGCCGGTGCTGCCGGCGGGGAATTCCACCAGCACGGTGGTGAGGCCCGGCTTTTCGGCCAGCTTCACGTCCTGCGCCGCGATCAGCACGCCACCGTCATGCACGCGCACCCGCGCGGTCTTCTGGTCCTGGTGGCGGATGGACACCGCGGCACGCACCGTGGTGCCGGCCATGGCGGTGCCCGGCACGGCGATCTGCTCCAGCTCCAGGTCGTTCACCGGCTGCTCGCGCCCCACGCCCACGGTGTGGATGGGAATGCCCCTGGCCGACAGCTGCGCCAGCGCCGCCTCGCCCAGCGTGTCGCCCGTATCCGCGCCATCGCTCACCAGCACCACGGCGGCCACCGGCACGCTGGCCGCCATCTGCGTCACCGTGTCGAGCGCCTCGCCGATGCGGGTGCTGGCCGCGCCGGCACCGATGTCCTGCAGGCGATCCACCGGCCGGGCGCGGTCGGAGAAGGAGAAAAGGCGCAGGTCGGACCGCTTGCCGATCTCCTCCAGCACGCCGTCGCCCAGCGCGGCCATGGCCTGCGCACGACGGGTGGGGGCGTTCTCCTCGTCGGAGGTATCCATGCTGCCGGAGCTGTCCACCAGCACCGCCACCACGTTCTCCCGGTCCTTGATCTCCTCCACGTTGAGCACCGGGCGCCACAGCAGCAGCAGCGCCAGCGCCAGGAAGACGAACTGCAGCGCCCCCAGCGTGAGCGCGCGCGGCCAGGAAAGCTGCCGGCGCCACAACGTGGCCAGGATGGCCGCCAGGCCGAGGGCCGCCAGGGCGAAGAGGAGCCAGAGAGGCCAGCCACGGGCGAAAGCCAGTTCGCCGCTGCGGAATGCCCAGACCGAGTGACCCAGCAGAAACTCCAGCATCGCGGCGCCGTCGCTCCTTACCCTAGTGCGTCATTGCGTAGAGGACGTAGCTGATCGCGAAGCGATAGGCCAGCGCCGTGAGCGGCTGCGGGTAGTCCGCATCATCCGCGTGTTCCCAGGCGTCGCCCAGGTCCATGTTGAAATTGATCGCCACCATCAGGCGGCCCTTGTCGTCGAAGACTCCGCGCCAGTGCGGCGTCACGCCGTCGCGCTCGTAGGTGACGCCGCTGCGCAGCGCGTAGATGCCCGGGATCTGCACCTTCTGGTCCAGGTCGTAGAGCACATGGAAGACTTCATGGTCGTCGGGGATGTCGACCACGTCGCGGTCGGGGAACACCCGCTCCAGCGAGTTCATGAAACCTTCCCACTCCTCGCTGCCGTGGAAGTCGTCCACCATCAGGAAGCCGCCGCGCTCCAGGTATTCGCGCATGGCGGCGGCCTCTTCGTCATCGAGGTACCAGTTGCCCACCTCGACGCCATAGAGGAATGGATATTCGAAGAGGTCGTCGTCGAGCGCGGTGACGCAGACGAATTCGTCGCGCTGCTTGGTGCCGCAGCTGCGGGTGCGGAAGATCTCCCCGAGGGCGTGTTCGGGTTCGGTGGCGTCGATGCGCGTGAGGCGGCGGATGCCCATCAGCACGTGGTATTCGGCATCGGGCGCGTCGGTCTGCCAGGCGCCACCGCCCCGCCTGCCGCCAAACCCGCCGAACATGTTGCCGTTGTAGGCCAGGCGGGCAAATCGCAACTCACGGTCTGGCGGCGCGATACCCGCGTCACCATTGGCCATGCCTACAACTGCGCCGGACAGGAAGACACTCAGGCCGACGACAGCTGTCAGGCCGAGGTGCCGGCCTAACCGCCTGACTCGTGACCCCATGGACCCAAACTAACCTTGAAAGCGCTTCCGCGCCAGCCCATCCCGGCCGGTTCGCTTTTCGACGGCTATGCCGATTGCGCGAACAACCACGCCAGTAGTAAAGGGGCGACCGTCCCGGCCACCGCAGCCCAGGCCGGCAGCGATGCCAGCAGGCGGCCGCCCCGCACGCCTGCAGCCATCGCTCCCACGCCCACTCCGCAGATGAATCCGAGCAGGTGCGAGAGCACATTGGTGGATTCGGGTTCCTCGAACGGCAGCGGCTGGGGCAAGGGCATTCCGGCCACCGGCACGCTGGAGCCCGCGCCGAAGAATCCCAGCATCGCAAGACCGGCCACCAGCGGCGCCCAGCGCACCAGCGGCGAGCCGAAATGCCGTCCGCGCGCGCGCCATGCAGCGGCCACGACAAGGCCCAACGCGGCAAATACCGCCGTGGAAGCACCTGCCGACACATAGTTGTTCGACACGGCCAGCAACGCCTCGATGAAGTTCGCCGCGGAAGCGGCCAGCAGCACCAGCAGCCATGCCCGCGCACTGCCCCAGACCTGCGCCGCGGAATATCCCAGCAGCGCGCCGCCACCGAGGTTGCCCAGCAGGTGCTGGAAGTCCCAGTGCAAGGTCAGCGCCGTAAAGGCGCGCCACCATTCGCCTGAACGCACCAGCGCCGGATGCAGCGTGGCGGAGTCGTAGGGATCGACGCGGAACCAGCCCTGCGCCAGCAGGATCGGCGGCAACAGCAGCACGATGCAGTAAAAAAGCGAGCCCCGCCAGGCCCCTGGGTGCGGCCGGGAGGCCGCCGGGGGCGCGGGTCGGCGCCGCCGCTCCTCCTCGTATTGCCACAGGTGATGCCGTGCGTGGGCCAGCACGGGCTGCTCCACCAGCAGGCAAAAACCTTCGGCCTCCACGTCGACCTGGCTGTCTATGCCCACCGCCGTGAGCACGAAGGCACGTTCATCGCAGGCCCGCCGGCTTGCGGCACGGAACACCACCACCGGCTGCTGCATGTGCCCGGAATGGAGGCCGGTCCGGCAGGGTTCAAGTGGCCGCGGGCGCTGCGGCAACATTATTTTGCGAACAGTTGCGAGGGATCCCGGAAGCTCTTGAATTCCAGCGCATTGCCGCTGGGATCCTGGAAGAACATCGTCGCCTGTTCACCCACCTGGCCCTTGAAGCGGATGCCCGGCGCGATGCCGAAGGCCACGCCCGCGGCGCGCAGGCGCCCGGCCAGCGCATGCCACTGCTCCCACTCCAGCACCACGCCGAAATGCGGCACGGGCACGTCCTTGCCGTCCACCGGATTGTGCAGCGGCTGGTGCGCCCGGCCACTGTGGTCCAGGTGCGCCACGAGCTGGTGGCCGAAGAAGTCGAAGTCCACCCAATCGGCCGAACTGCGGCCCTCCGGGCAGCCCAGCAACCCGCCATAAAAGCGGCGTGCCTCGGCCAGGTCGGACACGGGAACCGCAAGATGAAAAGGTTGTAATGTCATCGGATCAGTCTAGCCCCAGTCCGCGCTGAACTCGAAACCCTGGCTGTGCAGCACCGAGTCGCGCTGCCAGGACACCCGCGTGCGGGTCACCGTGAGCAGCCAGGATTGCTCCTCGGCCGGGGGCGAATTGAAGGCCGTCGGCGAAAGCACCGCCGCGCAGGCACCGGCCTTCGGGTCGCGCACCGAGGCATAACGGATCACCGCGATGCCGGCCGCGCGCGCGGCCGCCGCCAGCTGCTGGCAGTGCATGTAGTCCGTGCGCGAGCACCAGTGCGTCTTGTGCCGGGCGAAGGGCGCGGCGCGCAGGTCGATGGTGGTGCCGCCCACGCCACACTGGAAAAGCGTGTGTGCCAGCGGCTCAAGCTTCTGCAACGCGGGGCTGTCCATCAGGAAACGCCAGCGCCAGTAACCCAGCTCGGCGCAGGCGGTGCGCTGCTCGGCTGCGCCGTAGAAAACGCCGGGATCGGTCGCCGCGCGGAATCGCGAGCCGGTGGCGAACCGCGGGGGATAGCGGAACGGCGTGACCAGCAGGAAGTGCATGCCCTGCGCCCTGGCCGGCACGGGTGGCTTGCTGGATTCGAGCAGCTGCTCCAGCCGGGCCTGCTCCTCCAGCGTGTCGACCAGGCGCATGGTGGTGGCGCGGTGCTGCGCCTCCACGGCGCGCCACAGCCTGCCCCGCCAGCGCCGGCCTTCAGCCGCGACCGCGGCTGGCATCCAGGTAGTGGAGGACACGCACCAGTCCTTCCGCGCTGCGGATCATCTCCAGGGGTTTCGCGCCCAGCGCGAGGTTGTCGCTGCGCAGCCAGGTGCGCGCATCGGCGTCGTTGCCCACCAGCGCGCCCAGCGAGCGATAGAGGCGCACGAACAGCAGCGCAAATTCCCACTCGCGGCGGCGCGCGGGCTGCAGCTGGTAGCTGCCGCCCACGAGGCGCGACACCGTGGCACCGCTCACGCCCAGCACTTCGGCCAGCGCGGCCTGGCTCAGGCCGAGGAATCCCGCGGCCCGCACCACGGCCTTGGTCAGCGTGGCGGCGGCACCGGCCTGCTCTTGCGGCTGCGCTTGCGGCTCCATGATCGCTCCTTTCTGCAGAAAGGTTAGATCACGTTACATTCTTCTGCAATACCGCGGTTGCCATCAGCTGCAGCCCGCGCAGGCTCACCTGCGTGAGCTGGGCAGAGCCGGGGTCGCGGGCGGCCAGCAGCAGGTGGCGCCACACCTGGGGCTGGCGCTCCCAGCGTGGCCGGACCCAGCCGGGCCGGTGCAGCGCCAGCCAGTCCAGGTCCTGCAGGCGCAGCTGCGCGATGCGCTCCGCGCAGGGCCCCGACATGCCCAGCACCACGCGCGCCACCTGGCGGTCGGCGCGCGCCAGGTGCCAGCCCAGGATGAGGACGCGGCGGACGAAGTCGGCCACGCCGGCACCGACGAACACCGGCTCGGCGAACTGCGCGGGCAGGTCGTGCACCATGCGCGATTCGAGGTGGCGCCAGCGCGACAGCTCGTTGAAGCCACCATCCACCAGCAACCAGGGCGCCGCCGCGAGGCGCTGTTTCGCCCGCTCGGGCAGGCCGGACCAGAAGGCGGACTGGCCGGCAAACAGCGCGGGGCAATGCCGTGCATCGCTGGCGGCCATGTCGGCGAGGAACCCGATGCACTGGGCGTTGATGTCGGCCACCGCGTCCAGCGATCCATCCGACAGCCATTTTCCCGCCTGCCACCGCCTGGCCGTTGCCCGCGCCGCCTGAACTTCCATCTTCACTCCGCGCCGCAAAATTTCCCGTTCGCGACAAATATTCGCTCGCCGGCGTATATTTTGGAAGTTTCAAAATTGGGAAAATTTTCCCAATTTCAATTTTCGCGTTTTTAGCCTGGTCACCAACAACAACAAGGACGGACCCATGAAGATCCAGGAAAGCCGCTACAACCGCGATCGCCAGCGCTACGACCTCGCCCTGCGTTTCATCCAGCACGAGGCCCGCACGCGCACCATCCGCACCTGGACGGGCCTCACCGACGACCGCATCCGCAAGCTCTATCGCGCGTGCATCACCGACAGCGAGCCGGCGCCCGTGCGCCATCGCGGCAAGTCACCGCAGCAGACCGGATACTTCGTGCGCACGCCCGAGATGCGCCAGGAAAGCGCCCTGCTTGCCAGCGTGTGTTACCTGCTCGGGGTGATGCCCAGCAGCCAGGTGGCCGATGCCACGCGCGCCGTGCCGAACATGCAGCGCGGGGAGGCGCTGTGCGCCGCATTCGAGACCTATCGCCAGCTGCTGCCAGGCGCGCGCATCAGCTTCGAGCACGCGGTGTTCCTGGTAGTGGCGCTGGCGCGGGGCGATGAACTGCGCGCGGCCCCCTGCACCGACTGCACGGGCCTCATCGTCATCGATCGTTATTCGCCGTCGGCCCGGCGCTGCATGGCTTGCGAGAATTCCAGCCAGGGAAGGCTGGCGCTGGGCTGAACGCCCGGGAAAACGCGGGCGGCATCGCCTGCCGCCCGCGTCATTGTCCCATCGATCAGTAGATCACCGGCTTCTTGAACTTGTACACGACCTGGTCAGTCTGGTCGCGCTTGCCTTCCTCGAACACCGGCCACTTGTGGTCGTCCTGCGGGTTCTCGAGCAGGCGGCTGTCCTCGACCAGCTGGAAGCCATAGGCCTGCACCTGCGCGCGGATCACGCCCGGGTCGATGCGATGCAGCCGGCCCGTGTCGTTGGTGCTGGTGCCGTGCGCGGCGGCATGGTCGATCACCATGTAGATTGCGCCCGGCTTCATCGCCTTGAAGATCTTGTCGTGCAGCACGTCCATGTCCACGTTCAGCAGCAGCATGTCGTGGAACGCCAGCGAGCTGAACACCAGGTCGACGTTGCGCGGCAGCTCGATCTTGTTGTAGTCGACGATCTGGTACTTCACGTTGGGATGCTTGGCGGCCCATTCCTTGCTCTTCTCGCCATACACCTCGCCCACGTGCTCGAACTCGTACATGTGGACCTCGCCCTTCTCGCCCACGACGTTCGAGAGCAGGGTCGAGTAGTAGAGGCCGTAGGGCGAGAACTCGACCACGCGCTGGCGGGGCTTCACCTGTGCCAGGGCGAGGATCTCCGCGGGCCGGCGCCAGCCGTCGCGCTCCTTGTGGTCGGCAGGACGGTCCGGGGACTGCACTGCCTTCTTGATGGCATCGCTGACGCCCTTGGTGGGCATGGTGTAGGGCTTCGAGACGTAAGGCGCGGCCGGGGCGGCAGCCTCACCGGCGACCGCGGCCGTGAGCGAAGCCGAAGCTGCGAGAATCATGGTCGCGGCCACATGCCGCATCGTGAACCTGGTCATCGGGAGTCCCCTCTGTAGATCTGGAATGACTGGCCCGGGGGCCGTGCACACACTATAAACCAGTGGGACCGCCGACAGTTCCCCCAAGGGCCGCCGGATTCGGCATGCGGACCAGCTCCACCGGGGTTTCCGGCAGGGCCGCGTTCAGCCGCCGTTGTGCCCGCCATTGCTATGATCGCCTCCAAAATGCCGTACATCCGCCCAAGCCCCTGCCGGGGAGCCGCGTGCTGCCTGCTGGCCGCGCTGCTCACCCTGGCCGCGGTGCCGGCGGCGGCCGACATAGACGTGGAGCTCTCGGGAATCGACGGCGAGCTGGAAAGCAATGTGCTCGTCTACCTGAGCCTGCAGCGCTACAGCAAGCGCGACGACATCGACGCGGACACCCTGCAGCGCCTCTGCGACCGCGTGGACGGCGAGGTGAGGAGCGCGCTGCGGCCCCTGGGCTACTACGAGCCCGAGGTCCGGGCCACCTGCACGCCGCGTCGCAACGGCGGCGTGGTGCGCATCGACGTCACCCCCGGCGAGCCGGTGCGCGTGCGCGAACTGAAGATCGCCATCGAGGGCCCGGGTGCGGAAGATCCGGCATTCGACGGCATCCGCAACCAGACGCTGCTGCGCGAGGGCACGCGCCTGCACCACGGCGCCTACGAGCGGGTGAAGGGGGAGATGACCCGCGCCGCTGACGAGAACGGCTACCTCACCGCGCGCCTGCTCGATGACGACGCGCGCATGGTGGTGGACCCGCTGTCGCACACCGCCGGCATCAAGCTGGTGCTCGACACCGGCCCGCGTTATCACTTCGGCGAGGTCAGCATCGACCAGACGGTCATCCGGCCGGCGCTGATGGAGCGTTTCGTGCGCTTCAAGGAAGGCGAACCCTACAACGCCAACTCCCTGCTCAGCACCCAGTTCGCACTGGACGACAGCCTGTACTTCTCGCGCATCGACGTGACGCCCGGCGACCCGGACCCCGAGTCCCTCACCGTGCCGGTGACCATCACGGCCACCAAGAGCCGCCCGGTGCTGTCGCTGGGCGGCGGTTACGGCACCGACACCAAGGTGCGCGGCACGGCCACCTGGACGGATTCACGCGTGAACGACCGCGGCCATCGCCTGCGCTTCGAGATCAAGGCCTCCGCCCGCACGCGCAACGTCAATTCCCGCTACGACATCCCCATCGGCGATCCGGCGCTGGAGAAACTCTCTTTCGAGCTGCTCAACGAGTTCGAGGAGCTGCCCGACTTCGACACCAACGAAACCACGCTGCGACCGGCCGTCACGCGCGTGCGGGGACGCTGGCAGACGGTGACCTCGCTGTCGATCACCCGCACCACCACCGAGGGCGAGGAAGTCGACATCGCCAACAACCTGCTGGTGCCCGGCCTGGTGGTCGCCTCGGTGCCGGAGAATTTCCTTGGCCAGGCGCTGTTCACGCGCGGCTTCTACTCCGAGATCATCGGCTCGCACTCCGCGCTGGGTTCGGGCACCGACTTCCTGCGGGCGCGCGTGCAGCTTGAGAAAAGCTACAACGTCGCCTCCCAACTGCACCTGCTGCTGCGTGGCGAGGTCGGCACCATGCTGGTGGAGGACTTCGACCGCCTCGACGGAATCTACCGATTCCTCGCCGGCGGCGACCGCAGCGTGCGCGGCTTTGCCTTCGACAGCCTCTCGCCGCGCGATCCGGTGTCCGGCGATGCCCTCGGCGGCCGCCACCTGCTCACCGGCTCGGTGGAGCTGGTGCGCGACCTGCCGCGCAATTTCGGCGTCGCCACCTTCTTCGACGCCGGCAATGCCTTCAACCGCTTCGGCGACCGGCTGGAATATTCCGTCGGCGTCGGGTTCCGTTACCGCGTGTCCGTGCTTTCGCTGGGTTTCGACATCGCCAAACCGCTGTCCACCAACGGCAAGTACCGCCTGCACCTGAACATCTCGCCCATCCTATGAGGCGCCGGCGCAAGATCCTGCTGGTCCTGCTAGGCGTGCTGCTGTTATTGCCCAGTGCCATCGTGTACTGGGTGGTCACCACCGAGTCCGGGCTGAAGTTCCTCGTCGCCCGGCTGCAGAAGGTCGGACCGGTGACGATCACAGCCGGCGAAACCACCGGCACCCTGGTCCGGGGCATCACCATCAGCACCCTGCGCATCGAGCACCGGCTCAGCGACATCCAGGTGGAGCAGGCGTCCGGCCGCGTGAGCCTCATGCCACTGCTGCTGCGCCGGCAGATCGAAGTGCCGGAGTTCAAGGCCGGGCGCATCCATATCCGGCTCATCGAGGATCCGCAGAAGCGCCCGCCCCGCCCGCCGCGCTTCCTGCCGGCGCTGCTGCGCATCGACGCGAACGCGCTGAGCGTCGACACGCTGGACCTCACGCTGAGGAACGGCCGCGAGCTGCGGTTCCTCGGCATCAGCGCCAACGGTACGGTGCTGCCGCAGCAGATCCGCGCCCGCGACATCCGCGTCGACTGGGAAGACTGGCATCTCACCGGCAATGCGCGACTGCATGCCAGCCGGCCCTTCGGCCTCGACGGCGAGGTGGATGCGACATGGCGCCTGCCGAACCAGCCGGAATGGCGCATGGCGGCCAGCTTCGACGGTGACTTCGACAAGCTGCCCTTCGCCGGCACCGTGAGCGAACCCTTCAATGCCGACGTCGAAGGCCACGCCGTGCTCAGGAGCGACTGGCTGGTCACGGGTCACGCGGTCGCCCGCGATTTCGACCTGCAGGAATTCGGCGGCAGCGGCGCACTGGGCCTCATCTCCGGCGAGCTCGACGTGAGCGCCGACCGCGACGGCATCAAGGCAAAGGGCGTGGTCACGCCACCCGGCCTCAAGGCCGGCGAATTCAACGTGGATTTCCGCGGCCGCTACGAGAACAAGCAGCTGGACATCCTCGACACCATCATCGTGCATCCCGTTGCCGGCACCCGCGCCACGGTGCGCGGCGCCGTGACGATCGAGCCGGGCGGTCCGCGCCTCGCGCTCAACGGCGAATGGGCGGCACTGCGCTGGCCACTGGTGGGCGAGGAGCCCGCCTTCACCAGCTCGCACGGCCACTACCGCATGCAGGGCGTGAAACCCTGGCAGGTGGAGGCCGAAGGCGAGGTGGTCGCTGCCGGGCAGCCCGCCATGCCGGCGCGCGCCCGCGGCCAGCTCGGCGGCGAGTCCTTCCTCATCGAAGAGGGCACGGTGCAAGCACTGGGCGGCCAGGCGCGCTTCACCGGCGAGGCGCGCTGGCAGCCGGCCGAGAGCTGGCAGGTGCAGGGCCGCATGACCGGGTTGGATGCCTCCCGTATCCGCGACGACCTGCCCGGCCGCCTCGACTTCGACTTCCGCGCCGGCGGCGAACCTTTCGGCGCGGCCGGCAGCCTGGCGCTGGACATCACCGACCTCAGCGGTGAGCTGCGCGAGCACGACGCCGCGGGCAGGGGCAGTTTTTTCCGCCCCGGCGGCAGCACCGACTGGCAGTTCAGCGGCGTGGAGTTCACGCTCGGCACGGCGCACCTGCGCCTGGACGGCGGAATGGGCGACCACTCCGACCTGCGTTTCTCGATCGACAGCAGCGACCTCAGCCTGCTGGACCCGGAGGCGCGCGGCAGCCTCGTGGCTTCGGGCCGTTATGCCGGCACGCGCGGCCAACCGCTGCTGCAGCTCAAGGCACAGGGAGAGGACTTCCGGTGGCGCGACTACCGCCTTGATGCACTGGAAGCCGACGTGGACATCGACCTGACCGGCGGGGCGGGCCGCACGCAGGGCGTGGTACGGCTCACCACGCTGAAGCTCGGCGAGCGCACCATCGACGCCAGCCTCAACCTCACCGGCAACGAGCAGGCACAACGCCTGGCCTTCACCCTGGATGCCGCGCCGCTGCAGACCGCGCTGGTTGCCGAAGGTGCCCCGCGCGACGGGCTGTGGCAGGGACTGGTCACCAGTTTCACCATCGACATTCCAGACCGGCTCGCGCTGCGCAACGAGACTTCCGCCCCGCTCTCCTTCAACCTGCAGCAGGCGGAGCTCGGCCAGCTGTGCATGATGGGCGAGGCCGAACGCCTTTGCACCAGCGCCAGGCATTCCCCCGATGGCACCTGGTCGGCAGCGTTCTCCGCCGATGCCCTGCCACTGGCCACCTTCACCGCCGGCCTCAGCCAGGAATACAGCTACGACGGCACCATCGACCTGCGCGGCGAACTGGCGGGCCAGCCCGGGGACCTGCCCACCGGGTCCATCGAAGGCCAGCTGATGGACGCGCTGCTGCGCCATCGCCTGGGCGGTGACCGCGAGGAAGTGATGTCGCTGGGCACCGGCACGGTGCGCGCGAATGCGGGCACCGAGTCCTTCTCCGTGCAGGTGGAACTGGATGCCGAATCGGCCGGCAGCATCCGCGGCCGCCTCGACGGGCAGCGCTCACGCGCCGACTGGCGCGACTATCCCATCCGCGGCTCGCTCGATGCGCAGACCGACGGCCTGTCGCTGCTCGACGTGTACATCGGCGAGATCGACCGCGCCACCGGTCGCCTGATCACGCGCGTGGACGTGAACGGCACGCTGGGCATGCCCACGGTGCAGGGAATAGTGCAATTGCGCGACGCCTCCATCGACATCTTCCAGACCGGCACCTCGCTGCGCGAGCTGGCGCTGGACGCCAGCTTCGATGCCAACGCGCTGCAGTTCACCGGCCGCTCGCGCCTCGGCCCGGGCACCGGCGAACGTGGCACGGCGCAGTTCGAGGGCAGGCTCTCGTGGCGCGACCGCGAACCCTACGGCGACCTGCACGTGAAGGGAGAAAGCCTGCAGCTGGTGAACGTGCCGGAAGCGCGCATCCAGGCATCGCCCGACCTCGACTTCAAGGTCGAGGGCCGTCGCATCGACGCCCGCGGCACCGTGCGCATTCCCTATGCGCGCATCGAGCCCGCCGACCTCACCACCGCCGTGCTGCCTTCCAGCGACGAGCGCCTGATCGGCGCGCCGCTGGTGGATCCTTCGCAGCGCTGGACGGTCTCGAGCAACATCCGCCTGGAGCTGGGCGAGGACGTGCACCTGGAATCCCTCGGCCTCACCGCACAGCTGGGCGGTGCGCTGCAGTTGCGCTCCGACGGTTCGCAACTCACCCGCGGCGAGGGCGAGCTGAACATCACCGAAGGCAAATACGCCGGCTTCGGCCGCCAGCTCGACATCGAACGCGGCCAGCTGATCTTCAACAACGTGCCGCTGGGCGACCCGGGCATCGACCTGCGTGCGCAGAAGGAACTGCCCGAGGCCACCGTCGGCGTGATCGTGCGCGGCACGCTGCGCCGGCCCGCCGCGCCCATCTTCTATTCCGAGCCGGCCATGCCGCAGTCGCAGATCGCCTCGCTGATCCTGGCCGGTGGTTCCATCACCGCGCTGGGCGAGAACCAGACCTCCGGCGCCGCGCGCAACGACCTGCTGGCACAGGGCACGGCCATCCTCGCGCAACGCCTGGGCGGACAGGTGGGCCTGGATGACGTGGGCATCGAATCAGACACCTCCAACCAGGCCAGCCTGGTGCTGGGCAAGTACCTCTCCGACCGCCTCTACCTCTCTTATGGCATCTCGCTGGCCGAGGCCATCAACACGCTGAAACTGCGCTGGACCATCACCGACCGCTGGACCATCCGCACCGAGGCGGGCGAGGAGCGCAGCGCGGACGTGGTGTTCACCCTGAAAAAATAGGCTTCGCCGCAGCGCGGCACCGACGGTCATAACGCCAGCATGACGTGCCGCTGATTATTTCTTGACTAGGTGTACTATTGTACGCGTACACTAGGTCAGCGATGTTCATCCTCAATCCCCATTCCAGCGTTCCCATCTACCAGCAGCTGGTCGAGCAGGTGCGGCGCATGGTGGCGGGCGGCCAGCTCCCGCCGGGCACCGAGCTGCCTTCGGTACGTGAGCTGGCGCAGGAGCACACCGTGCATCACATGACCATTTCCAGGGCCTACAGCCAGCTTGAAGCAGAGGGCGTGCTGGAGCGCCACCGCGGCAAGCCCATGCGCGTGGCGGCGCTGCGGCGCGAGCAGCTCACGCTGGCGGCGCGGCTGAAGCAGATCGAACCGCAGCTGGAGGCACTGGCGCTGTCGGCGCGGCAGCTGGAGCTCACGCCGGACGAAGTGCTGGCGCAGTTGAAGCGCAAGCTGGGAGGAAGGCAGCCATGAGCATGCACTTGCCGGAGTACCGCCCATGAAGTCCGTCCTTCGCATCGCGCTGACTTATTTCACCTTCGCGCCGCTGCAGAGCTGGCTCAGTGTGATCGGACTGTCGGTGGTGGCTGCCAGTCTCCTGGTGCGTCTCGTGGCCGGCGCTGGCCCGGGAGCAATGGTGCCGGCGATCTTCGGTGCCGCGCTGGTCTGCATGGGGCCCGTGTTTGGCGGCGGGGTGATCCTGCGGCATGGATCCTCGCGACACACGATGATGCTTCGACCCCTGGCACGGCTCCGCATGCTGCTGGGCACCACCCTGGCGATGAACGTCGTGGTGCTGCTGGCGGTGCTGCCCTTCCTGCTGGACAAACCCGCTGGCCTGCAGGGCAATCCCGCACCTTCGGCAGCGGACGTGTTCGCGGTGGCATGGGCTGTCCTGGCACTGGACTGGATTGCCGTGTTTGCGCTGTCCGCATACCGGTTTGGTCCTGCCTTGCTGTGGATCATCCCCGTGGCCGCGGTCAGCCTGTTGCGCGGCGCTTCACCGCAGCAGATGCCACCCCCCTCCGTCGCACTCGCCGCTGGCGTTGCCCTGTGGATGGCATTCTCGGCCTGGTACCTGCGCCGACGTTCGCACGGGCCGAGCCTGGCGACAGGAATCGGATCCCCGGCTCTGAACGACCCGGGACTGTGGTCGCTGCTCTTCCCTTCCACCACGGCGCCAGCACCGCGATCCGCCCGGGAGGCGCGCAGGAGATGGCTATTCGGCGACGCCTCGCCAACCAACCATGCCCTCATCAGCGCGGGGAGCACCCTGCTGGTCGTGGTTCTGCTCTACTGGATGCTGGACCGGCCGCCGGCCAGGGAGAAATCGCTCACCGGAGGCATCCTCTACATAGGACTGCTGATCTCCAGCTTCACGGCCGGTTACTGGCTGGTGGGCCGCAGCCGCGCGCTGTGGCTGCGCACCGGCCTGGATCGCGCGGGCCTGCTGCGCCACACCGAACTTTCGGGCCTCCTGCCGATGGTGATTTCCGCACTGGCTTCGGTCTTCATCATCGTCCTCACGCAGTTCTGGCTGAGGCCGGACCTGCTGGTCTCCATCATCCTCAACGCCTTCGCCCAGATGGCGCTTGCCGCCTGCCTGGCCTACGCGGGCCTGTCGTTCACCACCAGCTGGTCGGTCCAGACCGTGATCGCGTTCATCGGAAGCTGGGTGCTGGGCATGACCGGCCTCCTCTTCCTTGGCGCGGGACACTCGCCCCGTTACCTGATCGTAGCGATCACCTTGCTTGCCGGCCTCGCCCTGCTGCTGCGGACCAACGCCCGGCGCCGATGGCGGAGCCTCGACTGGCGCGTGAAGCGCCCACAGATGAATCCGCCAGCGGGGATGAGGGCCCGGGCATGAACCCGCATGCAGCCATCCCGTCCGATAGCGCCGCAGGAACCAACAGGAGCCAGACCATGACTGCCGTCAGCACCCGCCACCTCTGCAAGCGTTTTGGCAAGCATGACGTACTGCGCGACATCAGCACCGAGGTGCAACCCGGCGATGTGGTCGGCGTCATCGGCAAGAACGGCGCCGGCAAGACCACGCTGCTGGAAACCATGCTGGGCTTCTCCCCGCCCACCAGCGGCAGCGTGCAGCTGTTCGGTGAAGACCCGATGGCCATGTCCGCCGCCACCAAGGCACGCATCGGCTTCGTGCCCCAGCAGGATGAGTTGCTGCCCACGCTCACCGGCCGCCGCCAGCTCGCCCTCAACGGCAGCTTCTATCCGCGCTGGGACAACGAGCTGCTGGAGCGCCTGGCACGCGAATGGGAAGTTCCCCTGGATCGCCGCACCGGTGAACTCTCCGGCGGCGAGAAGCAGAAGCTCTCCACGCTGATGGCCCTCGGCAACCAGCCGGACCTGCTGGTGCTCGATGAGCCGGTGGCCAGCCTCGACCCGCTGGCGCGCAGGCGTTTCCTGCAGCAGCTGCTGGAGATCGCCGCCGACCCCAACCGCGCGGTGATCTTCTCCTCGCACATCGTCTCGGACCTGGAGCGCGTGGCCAATCGCATCTGGATCATGCGCGAGGGCACGCTGCTGTGGGACGGCGAAACCGAGCAACTCAAGCAGTCGGTGCGGCGCCTGCACATCAACGCGAACCGCCCGCTGCCGGACAACCTCGGCATTCCCAACGCACTGGGCGAGCGGCGCGCGGCCAATGGCACCAGTGCCATCATCACGCTGCGCGACCCGGCACCGGACCTCGCCGACGAGCTGGCTTCCCGCCTCGACGCGCATGTCGAGAGCGAAGGCCTGGGCCTCGAGGACATCTTCCTGGAGATCCACGCATGAGCGCGGTCCTGCGCATCGCCCTGGCCTACTTCCAGATGCTGTCGCTGCAGCGCTGGTTCAACCTTGCAGGCCTGTTGCTGTTCGCCGCCGCGGTGGCGGTCTTCATCTTCGGCGAGAGCCCGGGAAATGCGAAGACCGTGTTCACGCTGTGCACCTTTGCCATCATCATGGTCCTGATGATCCCCGGCTTCGGCGGCGGCATGGCCATGCGACTGGCCTCGCGCCCCACTGTCGTGCATCTCCGGCCCCGCGGCCGGCTGAAGGTGCTGCTGGGCTCCACGCTGGCTGTGACGATGCTGGCCCTCATTGCCTGCATTCCCGCCGTTGCCGCCCACGCCTACGTTGCCTTCCACCAGATCGACCGCCACCGCATAGGGGAGCCGCTGGAGCTGCTGGCATTCTTCTGGGCGATGGCGGCGCTGGGCTGGATCACGATGTTCGCCACCAGCCGCACCATGTGGCTGGCCGTGACGTTTCCCCTGATACCGCTGGCCGCAATGCAGATGCCCATGGTCTTCCTGCGCTTCCCCGCCTTCACGCCGTTCCATCTGCTCGCCCTGGCCATGGTGGCCTGGGCGATCTTCGGGCTGTGGTACATGGGCGCCGCCCGCATCCGGCCGCCCCGGCAAAGCCGCCTCGCCAACGCATCCGCAGGCATGCAGTACCAATGGCTGCTGGGACCCAGGGATGAGTCCACGGCCGATACGCCGTCGAAGGCCATGGCCTGCTACCTGCTTGGCACCAGCTCGAAGCGGGCGCTGGTACTCACGGGCATCTGGACCGCCCTGATCTTCCTGGCCGTGAGTTACGTGACTTCACGGGCAAGGACAATCCAGGTGGAACTGCTCGCCTTCATGCTGCCCTTCCTCGCCGCGCATTGCGCCGTGACGGGATTCACCACCGCGCGGCGCGCGCGAATGCTCTGGCTGCGCAATGGCACGGACCGCGGGGGCCTGTTCAGGCTCGGCGAGAAGCTCGGACTGCAGGCCGCGATGCTCACCTGGAGCATCGTGGCCGGCGTCGCCGCCCTCTGCATGGTCACGGCCGCCCCCCGCCAGGCACCCCTGATGCTGGTCTACGTGGCCGGCCAGGCCCTCTTCGCCATCAACCTCTTCTATATGGGCATGGCGCTGGTGCGCAACTGGGGCGCGAGCGACGTCATCCTCTGCCTCACCGCCGTGGCGCTGCTCATCGTGCAGATGGTCTTTGCCCATCCGGCAGGCGGGCTGCCCGACCTGCAGCCCATCATCACGCTGCTGGCTGGCGCCGCCCTGCTCCTGCCGCTGCGCGCCTGGGCCCGCCGCCGCTGGGTGGGGCTGGACTGGCGGCTCATCCAGCCGGCGCGGCTGGACCTGCGGAGGAGCTGAGATGGAAACCGCCCTGCCCCTTCCCGCCTCCGTGGAACGGACCCGCCGCTGGCCCCTGGGTGCGTTGTTCACCAGCCCGGTGCTGGCACTGGCGATTCCGCTGCTGGTGCCGCTGGTGGTGCTGTTCTGGTAGTGCTCGCCCGGTCGCGCTTCCTGATCCAGCCTAGACAATCCGGCTGCCGCCCACGGACCGGAAGGTGCTGGCAAAAGTCTTGTTGGGGCCGTCCACGCAGAGAATCAGGGTCTCACCGGGAAATTCCAGCTTGTTGCGGATTTCATCCAGCGTCGCTGCCGCGCGCTGCCTGTCATGCCGCTCCAGGAACCTGCTGCAGGAAAACCCCAGCACGTACATGGGCACATCCGCGTGGTGCCTGGTGACCTTGCGCACGAGGTACGCCCGCCGCACCGCCGGAATGGCCCCCAACCCTTCAACCAGCCTGCGCAGCGGCTGCTCCTCTACTCCATGGTGCACAAAGGTATCGCTGGTCAGTATCTCCTCACGCTCCCGCTGCGCCTCGCTCCGGCGCGCGGCATGCTCCACGTACCGGTCGTGCCACTCGTTTGCCGTGCGCCGGTCGCCCCGTCGCCAATGGAAGTCCCGCAAAGCGACCGAGCCAGCCTCGGCGAGGGATTCATCCGCAGACAACGCGGACTGCATCAGGCCGACCCCTTCCTCCTCTCCTGCTTCAAGCAGCTGCCGCGCCAGCAGGAATCGCGCGATTGCAGATCCAGAAAAGCGCTCGACAGCCGATCGGCGCAGGGCCAGCGCGGTCTGCGCGCCGCTTCCAACCCTCTGCTCCAGGTCGGCCAGCTCAAGCAGCAGGTCCTCCGAAGGCTCCGCAGGCATTTCTTCGCTGCGCAGCTCGGCCAGGCGCGCCCGGGACCGGGCGGTTTCCTCATGGAACTGTGCCCATGAGGCGGCGACGCGCTCCCGCCATTGCTCATCGAAGTGCTTCTCCAGTCGCGCGAGTGCACTTCCAAGCAGGCACCCCGCCCCGGCCGCATCGGTCGGCGGCGCAAACTCGGCCTCACAGCCGATGGCCTGCAGCCGGTCCGTGAGCGACGGATGCGTGTCGGCACAGGAAGTGCGCTGGGACAGTGCCTCTTTCAGCCAGCCTTGCCGCGCGTCCTCGGGAATCCGCAGGATTTCATTGCCCACGAAGCCGCTGTAGGGCGAGAAGCCCGGCTCGGGATGCTCGCGCGCGGCGGCGTGGATGTCCGGCCAGAACTTGCGGTCCAGGTAGCTCGCCAGCACGTTGATGCCAGTGAGCGCCTGCGCGGCAGCACGTGGTGAAGTCATCTGTGCGGAAGCCGAATCCGCCTCGAATTCATTGGCCCGCGCCAGCGGAAAGGAGATGGCCTTGAACCGTGGCGAATACCAGCCGAAGAACTTGCGGATCACCGCGGCGCCGGCTCGCGCCTGCTGCGAGTACGTCTGCTCGAGGTTGGCCCAGATCAGGCGCAGCCGGTAGATCCAGTTCCCAAGGCGGGCATGACCGCGCGATAGATGCCCCAGCTCATGGGCAATCACGGCCCGGAACTGCTCGACCGTCAGCCCCTTCATCAGCGGCAACCCCAGCATCAGGTAATTGCGATGCCATCCCAGGAAGCCCAGCCGCGGTATCTGTGTCACCGAGGCATTGAGCTCCGGCGTCACCAGCACCTCATGCACCCGCGGAGTCGCAAGCTTCCGCGAAAGGTCATCCACCAGTGCGAAGAGTTCCGGCGCTTCCTCGCGCGTCACGCGTTCGCCTTCAGGCGGATGGAAGCGCACCCAAAGCGCCCTCACGACCACGAACAGCGCGGGGACAATCACGAACAGCACCTTCGCGGCGACCGCCACATGGTTGCGCAGCACGTAGACCAGGCCCGCGCAGATGGCGAGCAGCGCCAGCACTACAGTGAAGAGGAACCCGTATCCCAGCACCGCCCAGCCGATCACCCGCCAGCGGTAACCCACCGGATGGCGGGCGGCGGACAACTCCATGCGGCCAACGAGTGCTTCGAACTCTTCGCGGTTCATTGCCATCCCTGCCCCGTCGTTTCCCGCACTCTAACAGCGGCAATCCAGGGGGGCTGATTTCCCCAGCTAACCCAGGCAACCGGTCACAGGAAGGGATTGACGATCCCCACTCCCTCAAGCTGCCTGCCGTGCGCCATGTCTTCAGTGATGACTTCGCAACACCCCTGCGCGATGGCGCAGCAATTTTCGCATTGACTTCGTCAATTTTATGCGTACCATTTGAATAATTATGCACGCCGACCGCCACCAGGCCGACCGCCGCAACAGCATCCTGCGCCACCTGCGCGCGGGTGCCGTGCGTCGCCAGTCCGACCTGGTCGACCTGCTCAAGCAGGATGGATTCGAGGTCACCCAGTCCTCCGTCTCGCGCGACATGCGCGAGCTCGGCGTGCTCAAGGCCCAGGGGCGCTACCTGCCCCCGGGCGCCGACGTCACGCCGGCCCAGGGCAACTTCGATGCCATCGCGCGCTTCGTGCGCGAGGTAAAGACGGCCGGGCCTTCCATCACCGTCATCAAGACCTCCACCGGCTCCGCCGGCAGCGTGGCCGTGGCGATCGACCGCGCCGGCTGGCCGGAAATCGTCGGCAGCATCCAGGGCGATGACACCATCTTCATCGCCACCGAAGACAGCGCCGCGCAGCAGGCGCTGCTCGACCGTCTTCGCTCCGTCTTCCGCATCTAAAAGAACACAACCATGACGCAGACCTCGTCCCAGGGCGCCAAGCCCATCGTCCTCGCCTACTCCGGCGGCCTCGACACCTCCTTCCTGGTGCCGTGGGTGGCCGAGAACACCGGCCGGCCCGTGATCACCGTCACCGTGGACACCGGCGGCATCGACGCCGGCGCCGCCAAGGTGCTGGGTGAGCGCTCCAAGGCGCTCGGCGCCATCGCGCACCACCAGATCGACGCGCGCGCCGACTACTTCGAGCAGGTGCTGCGCTTCCTCATCATGGGCAACGTGCGGCGCGGCAACCTCTATCCGCTGTGCGTGGGCGCCGAGCGTGTGATGCAGGCGCAGACCATGGCCAAGGTGGCGCGCGAGCTGGGCACCGACACCATCGCGCACGGCTGCACGGCTGCGGGCAATGACCAGGTGCGCTTCGAAGTGGCGCTGCGCACGATGGCCGCGGACCTGGAGGTCTACGCCCCCGTGCGCGACAAGACCTTCAGCCGCAAGGAAGAGCTGGAATACCTGCAGGCGCGCAACATGCCGATCCCGCCGCATGGCGCCGCGTATTCCATCAACCGCGGCCTCTGGGGCGTGACCATCGGCGGCACCGAGACGCTGACCTCCGAGGGCAGCATTCCCGAGAGCGCCTGGGTGCTGTCGAAGGAGGCCTTCACCAATCCGGCTGCTCCCGAGAAGCACACCGTGCACTTCGAGCAGGGCCGCCCGTCCGGCCTCAACGGCAGGAAGATGACGCCGGTCGAGGTGATCGAGGCGCTCGAGACCATCGGCGCCCGCTTCGGCATCGGCCGCGGCATCCACCTGGGCGACACCATCATCGGCACCAAGGGCCGGGTGGCCTTCGAGGCCCCTGCCGCCGACATCCTGCTCACCGCGCACCGCGAGCTGGAAAAGCTGGTGATGACGCCGCGCCAGCAGCGCATCAAGGACATGGTGGCCGCGCCCTATGGCGACCTGGTGCACGAAGGCCAGCTGCTCGATCCGGTGTGCCGCGACATCGAGGCGCTGATGCTCTCCTCGCAGGAGCGCGTCACCGGCGATGTGCATGTGCTGCTGCGCCCCGGTTCGCTGTTCATCGAGGGCGTGCAGTCGCCGTACTCGCTGATGAAGGCTTCGAAGGGCGTCTACGGCGAGGCCGTGGGCGAGTGGACCCCGCAGGATGCCCTGGGTTTCTCGAAGATCGTCGCCCTCACGGGCGTGTTCCACGCCCGCGCTGGTGAGCAGGCAAAGCAAGCGAAGAAGGACAAGTGACGATGAGATCCGTTGTTGTGGACAAGATCGGTTCGGTGACCCAGTCGCTGAACCTCAAGCACGAGCTGCGCATTTCCGAGGACAACATCCCGGCCGAGGAAGGCGTGGCGCTGGTCGTCGAAATCCTGACCAACAAGTCCACCTACAACACCCTGGAGCTCACCAGCGGCCGCATGGCCAAGGTGGTGAAGGGCGACATCGTCGTGGGCGCGCTGGGCCCGCGCCGCGCGCTGTTCGGCTACTCGGGCCACGTGCCCAAGTCGATCAAGGCCGGCGACGTCATCCAGATGCTCAACATCGGCGGCGTGCTGGGCAAGTGCGATTCGGTGAACCCGGACAAGGGCACGCCCTTCGACTGCAAGGTGCTGGGCGTGGTGCTGCAGTTCCCCTACCTGGGCGAGCGCATTGGCGTGCCGGCGCGCGTCGGCTCGCGCAAGCTCGACATGGACGCGAAGCTCGACACGCAGGGTGTGCCCGTGGTCGCACTGGCCGGCACCTGCATGGAGGCCGGCAAGACGGCCGCCGCCTGCTCCATCGTGTCACGCATGCGGCACCGGGGGCTCACGGTGGACGTGTTCAAGGCCACCGGCGTTTCGCTGCGGCGTGACATCCTGGCCATGGCCGACTCCGGCGCCAGGAATGGCCTCATCTTCACGGACCTGGGCGTGGTGACCACCACCGGCAAGACCGGCCCGGCGCTCACGCGCTCCATGGTCACCGACCTTGCGGCCAAGAAGCCGGATGTGATCGTGTTCGAGCTGGGCGACGGACTCATCGGCACCTATGGCGTGGACGCCATCCTCGAGTGCGAGGACATCGTCAAGGCGCTCACCTGCGTGGTGCTTTCCGCCAACGACCCGGTCGCGGCCTGGGGCGGCGTGAAACTGCTGCGCGAGCGGTTCAAGGTGGAACCGGCCGTGGTCACCGGCCCCGCCACCGACAACAGCGTGGGCGTGGAGATCATCGAGGAGCAGATGAAAGTGAAGGCCTTCAACGCCATCACCAATGGCGCGGCGCTGGGCGACCACCTGATCGAGAAGCTCGGACTGGCCGCGAAGTTCCCGGCACCGGCGAACTGACATGAGCGCGCGCATTCCCACCATCGTGCTCGGCGGCACCGGCTATGTGGCCGGCGAGCTGCTGCGGCTGATCGCTGGCCACCCGAATTTCGAGCTGGCCGGCATCCTTTCCGACAGCCAGCCGGGCGAGCCGGTGGCCAGGTCCTTCGGCCATCTCGCTCCGGTGTATCCGGACACCAAGTTTTCCTCCATGGAGGAGATCGAGCAGCTGATCGCGACGCTGCCGCGCAGCGCCGTGTTCTCGGCCGCGCCGCATGGCGCCTCCGCCGCGCTGATCGACCGGCTGCTGACCAGGGCCGAGGCCGCGGGCACGAAACCCAGCGTGGTCGACATCTCCGCCGACTACCGCTTCCCGACCAATGCCGCCTATGCCGCGGTGTACAAGCATGACCACGGCGCCCCGGCGCGGCTGTCGCAGTTCACCTGCGCGGTGCCGGAGCACCTCGCCACCTCGCCCACGCCGCACATCGGGCATCCGGGCTGCTTCTCCACCGCCATCCTGCTGGCCTCGGTGCCGCTGCTGAAGCTGGGGCTCGTCGCGCCCACGCTGTTCGTCAGCGGCGTCACCGGCAGCACCGGCGCGGGCCGCAAGCCCATCGAGGGCACGCACCATCCGCAGCGGCACAGCGACCTGTATGCCTACAACGCGCTGGCACACCGGCATGCGCCGGAAGTGGCCGGCGTGGCCAAGGCCGCCAGCGGCGTGGAGGCGCATTTCGCGTTCGTGCCGCACTCCGGTCCCTATGCGCGCGGCATCCATGCCACCGTGCAGGCGCAGCTTGCGAAACCCGCCACGCAGGCCGAACTGCTGGAAGCCCTGCAGAGGTTCTACGCCCACTCGCCCTTCGTCACCGTGGGCGCCTCGCCGCCGCGGGTGAAGGACGTGGCCGGCAGCAACTACGCACGCCTGTCCGTGGCCACCGATGGCAGGACCGTGGCGGTGATGAGCGTGGTCGACAACCTCAATAAAGGTGCCGCTGGCGGCGCCGTGCAGTGGATGAACCGCCTGCATGGCCTGCCCGAGACCGCAGGTTTGACCGCGCCGGCCGCAGGCTGGACGTAAGGCAAATCCACCGGGGCAGAATTTGCCGATCGTCCACAACATGTCCATCTCACCCACCCACAAGGAGCCTTGACCGCAAGGAAGTCACCATGAGCACCGCAACTGCCCAGGCCATCAGCCCCCTCCATGAAGCCCAGCGGGATCCGCTGGCACCCGTGTTCGCCCAGTATCCGCTCGAGGTGCTGCGCGGCGAGGGTGTGTGGCTGTTCGCGCCCGATGGCCGCCGCGTGCTCGACCTCTATGGCGGTCATGCCGTCGCCGCGCTGGGTTATGGCCATCCGGCCTGGACCAAGGCGGTGAACGACCAGACGCGCAACCTCAACTTCCAGAGCAACGCCGTGCCGCTGGACGTGCGCCTGCGCGCCGCGAAGAAGCTGGTCGCGTTCTCGAAGCTGCCCATCGAAAGCGTGTTCTTCGTGAACAGCGGCGCCGAAGCCAACGAGAACGCGCTGAAGATGGCGTTCGCCCTGAATCCCGGCCGCACCGAGGTGGTGGCGCTGGAGCAGAGCTTCCACGGCCGCACCGCCGGTGCCGGCGCGCTCACCTGGGGTGCCGCGAAGAAGTGGTATGGCTACCCGCGCACGCCGTTCGACGTGACCTTCCTGCCGCGGCGCGACGTCGCCGCGCTCGAGCGCATCACCGACAAGACCGCCGCCGTGGTGGTCGAGCCCATCCAGGGCGTGGGTGGCGCCTTCGACCTGGGCAGGGAATACCTCACCGCCCTGCGCAAGCGCTGCGATGCGACCGGCGCCGTGCTGATCTTCGACGAAGTGCAGTGTGGCTTCGGCCGTTGCGGCGAGCCGTTCGCGGCCAACCTCTACGGCGTGCTGCCGGACATGATCACCAGCGCCAAGGCACTGGGCAACGGCTTCCCCGTCAGCGCGCTGCTGATGATGGAGAAGGCCGCCAAAGCCGTGAAGATGGATGCCCTGGGCACCACCTTCGGCAGCGGCCCCATGGCCAGCGCCGCGGTGGAAGCCTGCATCGACGCCATCGAGAGCGAGGACCTGCTCGCCAACGTGCGGCGCGTGGCCCAGTACATCCGCGACACCTGCATCGTCGGCCCCGTGGTCGGCCACCAGGGCGCGGGTTTCCTCACCGGCCTCATCTGCAAGGTGCCCGCCAGCGGCATCCAGAAGGCCCTGCTCGCCGAGCACAACATCCTTACCGGCACCAGCGGCGACCCCAACGTGCTGCGACTGCTGCCGCCTTACACACTCAGGGAGACCGAGGTCGATCTTCTGTCCGCTGCGCTGAAGCAGCTGGGATAGACGCCCTCTTGATAAACATGAAACGCTTCATTGATCTCGCGGAACTCGATCCGGTCGCCGTGCGTGACCTGATCGGGCTCGCCCACCGCCTCGAGCGCTCCAAGCGCCCGCAAGCGCTGGCGGGCAAGGTACTGGGCCTGCTGTTCATGAACCCCAGCCTGCGCACCCTGGCCTCGTTCCAGGCCGGCATGGCGCGCATGGGCGGCAGTTCCTTTGTCATCACCCCGGGCGCCGGCACCTGGCAGCTCGAGACGCGCACCGGCGCCGTGATGGACGGCGATCGCGCCGAACACATCAAGGAAGGCATCCCGGTGCTGGCCTCGTATGCGGACGTGCTCGGGATTCGCGCCTTCGCCGAGGGCGTGAATCTCGAGAACGACCTCAACGAGGTCGTCTTCAAGCAGATCGCCGACCTGGTCGACAAGCCGCTGATCAACATGGAATCGGCGATGAACCACCCCTGCCAGGCGCTGGCCGACTGGAAGACCATGGACGAGCTGAACGTGCCCAACAACGGCAAGTTCGTGCTGTCGTGGGTGAACCACCCGCGCGCGCTGCCGCTGGCCGTGCCCGCCGCCGCCATGACCATGGCCGCCCAGCGCGGCATGGAAGTGGTGGTGCTGCGTCCGGAAGGCTTCGAGATCCCGCAGCCGCTGGTCGACAAGGCACAGAAGCTGGCCGCCGCCTCCGGCGGTTCGTTCAGCGAGACCACCGACCGCCGCGCCGCCATGAAGGGCGCGCACGTGCTCTATGCCAAGGAGTGGGGTTCCACGAAGCACTACGGCGACGCCAGGGCGGATGCCGAGCTGCGCAAGGGCCTGAAGGACTGGATGGTCGACGAGAGCTGGTTTGCCAGCGCC
>CBFGXE010000011.1:0-81020 GCA_965652645.1 uncultured bacterium
CTGCGGCGGCTCCGACGGGGAGGGTGATCCGGAACCACCCCCGCCACCGCCGCCCCCGACGGTCTCCGGCCTCGATGCGCGCCCCTCCAACACCAGCTGCCTGGCGGGACCTGCACCCACTGGTGAGGCAACGCTTGCCGTGCAGCGTGTGTTCGCGGGCGCAGGCACGTTCAGCAGTCCCATCCTGATGCTGCAGGAACCCGGCAGCGCGGCACGCTGGTACGTGGTGGAGCAGACCGGACGCGTGCAGGTGTTCGACAACCAGGCGGACGTGACCCAGCGCCGGCAGTTCATCGATGCCACCGGTCTCATTGCCGGTGCCAGCGGCGGGGAAATGGGATTGCTGGGCATGGCCTTCCATCCCGACTGGCCGTCGGATCCGCGTGTATACCTGTCCTACACCGCAATGAGCGGCGGGCAGCGCGTGTCGCGCATCTCCGAGTTCACCAGTTCCGACGGCGGGCAGACGATCCTGCCGGGGACGGCGCGCGTGATCCTCCAGACCTACCAGCCGGACACCAACCACAACGGTGGCAACATCGCCTTCGGCCCGGATGGCTACCTGTACATCGGCTTCGGGGATGGCGGCGGCAGCGGCGACAGCTGGGGCGCCATCGGCAATGGCCAGCGGCTGTCCACGCTGCTGGGCAAGATGCTGCGCATCGATGTGGAGGGCACCACGGGCGCCACGCCTTATGCCATCCCGGCGGGCAATCCCTACAGCGGCAATGCGGTTTGCAACAACGACACCGGCGCCTTCACGCAGCAGTGCCCGGAGATCTACGCCTATGGCCTGCGCAATCCCTGGCGCTGGAGCTTCGACCGGGATAGCGGCGAGCTGTGGCTGGGAGACGTGGGGCAGGGCGCCTGGGAGGAGGTCAACCGCATCGAGGCGGGCGGCAACTACGGCTGGCGCTGCCGCGAGGGCGCGCATGCCTACAACGGCAATTGCGGCACGAATGCGGGCAGCGCCGTCGATCCTGTTGCCGAATTCCCGCGCCAGCCGGGCAACGCGGTGACGGGTGGCTACGTTTACCGGGGCAGTGCCATTCCGCAGCTCGCCGGGCGCTACGTGTTCGGGGACTACGGCAGCGGGCGCATCTGGCACATCGCGCGCGACACCACGCCCACGCTGCAGGTGACCAATTCCTTCAATTCGAACCTCAACATTTCCTCCTTCGCACAGGATGCGGCAGGGGAGATCTACGTGGTGCACCTCGGTGGCACGCTGCATCGCCTCGTTGCCACCGACGGCCCGGCCACAGGTGGCCCGCCATCACAGCTGTCGGCTTCCGGGTGCGTTGATGCCGCGGACCCGACGCGTCCGGCTGCCGGCCTCATTCCCTACGCGCCCAACGCGCCCTTCTGGTCCGACAGCGCGGTGAAGCAGCGCTTCATGGCCCTGCCTGACGGGCAGGACATCAACGTGGCGACGGACGGTGACTTCGTCTTCCCGGCGGGCAGCGTGCTGGTGAAACACTTCCGGCTGGGCGCGCAGCTGGTGGAGACGCGCCTGCTGATGCGCCACGACGACGGCAGCTGGGCGGGCTACACCTACGAATGGAACGAGCAGGGCACGGATGCCACGCGTGTGGTGGGCGGCAAGTCGGTGGAGGTTGCCGGCCAGTCCTGGCGCTTCCCCAGCGAAACGCAGTGCCTGTTCTGCCACAGCGAGGCGGCGGGCCGGTCGCTGGGCCTGGAACTGGCCCAGCTCAACGGCGTCCTCACCTATGCAGCCACGGGCCGCACGGCCAACCAGCTCGCCACGCTGGATGCCCTGCACATGCTGGTTCCCGCGCTGGAAGCGCCCCCGGAAGAACTGCCCGCGATGCCTGATCCGTTCGGCAGTGCAGGTTCGCTGGATGACCGCGCCCGTGCCTACCTGCACACCAACTGCTCCCATTGCCATCGGCCGGGCGGCCCGACCCCGGTGGACATGGACCTGCGTTACACCACGCCGCTGGGCGAGACCAGGGCCTGCGACGCGGAGCCCGTACGCGACCTGGGAATTGCGGGGGCGCGCCGCATTGCGGTCACCGGCACCGACCGTGCGGCCCGTTCCCTGCTGCTGGTGCGCCCATCGCTCACCGACGGTGACGCCATGCCGCCGGTGCAACCACGCGTGGTGGATGTGGCCGGCGTGGCGCTGCTGACGGAATGGGTGGATTCCCTGGACAGCTGCGGGTGAGCGGCGCTACTTCGTCAGGTCGGGCGCTACTTCGTCAGATCGGATAATGCCGGTGCTGCGTGGAGATGCTGATCCAGCGCAGGTCGGTGAACTCGGCGACGCCCGCCCGGCCCCCGAAGCGTCCCAGGCCCGAGGCCTTGGTGCCCCCGAAGGGCATCTGCGCCTCGTCCTGCACCGTGGGGCTGTTGATGTGGCAGATTCCCGAGTCGATGCGCCGGGCCACCGCCAGGGCCGTGTTGATGTCGCGGCTGAACACCGCCGCGGAAAGGCCGTATTCGCAGTCATTGGCCAGTTCCACCGCATGGTCCACGTCGCGCGCCCGGAGGATGCCCACGATGGGTCCGAAGGATTCCTCGCCGTAGATGCGCATGCCCTGCTTCACGCCGTCGACCACGGTGGGCTCGAAGAATGCGCCACCGCTGCCCTTGCCACCGGTGATGATGGTGGCTCCCTGTGCCGTGGCGTCGGCCATCAGCGCCTTCACGTGATCCACCGTGCGGGTGTCGACGCAGGCACCGATGGGGAAGTTGCCCTTGGTGGGGTCGCCCACCTGAAGGGTCTTCACCTTGGCGACGAAACGCTTCGTGAATTCATCGGCGATCTTCTCCACCACGATGATGCGTTCGGTGGACATGCAGATCTGGCCCTGGTGCATGAAGGCGCCAAAGGCGGCGGCGGCCACGGCCTCGTCGAGGTCGGCATCTTCCAGCACCACCATCGGGGCCTTGCCGCCCAGTTCGAGCAGGCAGGGTTTCAGGTGCTTGCCGGAGAGCTCGCCCACGATGCGGCCCACGCGGCTGGAGCCGGTGAAGTTCACTCGCTTCACGGCGGGATGGGCAATGAGGGCCTCCACCACGGCCGGTGCGTCGGCCGCCGAGTGGGTGATGAAATTGACGGCGCCGGCCGGCAGGCCTGCCTCGACGAAGGCATCGACGATGAGGCGGTGCGTTGCAGGGCTCAGTTCGGAGGCCTTCATCACGGTGGTGTTGCCGCAGGCCAGGGGCATGGCGATGGAACGCACGCCGAGGATCACCGGCGCATTCCACGGCGCCATGCCCACGCATACGCCGGCGGGCTGGCGCATTGCCATGGCGAAGGTGCCCGGGATGTCGGAGGGCACGGTCTCGCCGGTGACCTGCGTGGTCATGGCGGCGGCTTCTTCCAGCAACGTGGCGGCGAAGCCGGTATTGAAGTGTCCCCAGCCGGCGATGGCGCCGGTCTCTTCCACGCACAGTCGCGAAAAATCACCGCTCTTCGCCCGCAGGATGGCGGCGGCGTCCATCAGCTTCTTGCGGCGCGCATTGGGGCCCAGCGCCGACCATTCGGGAAACGCCCCGGCAGCAGCCTCGCAGGCGGCACGCACGTCTTCCACGGTGGCGGCGGCAGCGCGCGTCACCACTTCTCCGGTGACAGGACTGTGTCGCTCGAACGTAGCGCCGTTCTTTGCCGGGGTGTCCTTGCCGCCAATCAGCAGTCGGGTTTCGTTCATGGCAGTTCCAGTTGTTGTGGTGTGGATGTCTGGAAGGGGCCGCAGAATAGCATCTAAACTGTCCGGCAGATGACTGGCACCCCGACGTCCGCGGTCCTTCCGCCGCCCCTGTGGTTGCGGGCGCTGGCCCTGCTGCCGCTGCCGGTGCTGTATGGCATCTGTGGCCTGCTGGCCTGGCTTGCGCGGCGCATCGGCGCCGGCCGCTGGCGCGTGACGCTTGCGAACCTGCGGATGGTGTTTCCCGCCATGAGCGAGGCCGGCCGGGTGCGGCTCGCAGCGGCCAACTACCGCCACTTCGCCGACCTTGCCGCCGAACTCATCGCCAGTTGCCGGTTCACGCGCGAGCAGCTGCTCGCGCGCGTGACCCTGCGCAACGTGGACCTGCCGAGGCAGTGGCTGGCCGCGGGCAGGCCCGTGATGCTCATGGCCTCGCACCAGTCGCACTGGGACTTCGGGATGTATGCGATGGCCTCGCTGCTGGGTCATCCGCTGGATGCCGCCTACAAGCCGCTGAAGGCGCGGGCGGCAGACCGCGCACTGGTGGCGCTGCGCCGGCGCTGGGGCGTGAACCTGGTGCCGGCCAAGGAGTTGCTGGCGGACCTGTTGCGACGCCGGCACGAAGTGCGCGCCATTGCCATGCTGGCCGACCAGGCGCCACGCACCAGCGAGCACCAGCTGTGGCTCGACTTCCTCGGATGCGACACGCCGTTCTACCTGGGGCCCGGGCAGATGGCGCGCGCCACGCGTTATGGCGTGGTGTATGTGTCGATGCATCGCACGCGGCGCGGCCACTACGTGGCTGAATGCCATCCCCTGGCTGCGCCCCATGAGCAGCTGGCGCCGGGCGAGTTCACCCGGCGCTATGCGCAACTGGTGGAGCGGGACATCCTGGCCCATCCGGAGGAGTGGACCTGGGGCCACCGGCGCTGGAAACAGCGCCGGGATGCAGGGGCTAACGACCCAGCTTCGACGACAGGTGCGCAGCCAGCTGCGCCACCGTCGGATAGTCGAACAGCTCGGTGAGGTCCACCAGGTTCGGGTAGTCACGGTCCACCTGCTCGTGGATCTCGATCAGCTTCAGCGAGCTGGCGCCGATCTCGAACAGGTTGTCCTGCGGGCTGACCTGGCGCGGAGAGAGCACGGAATTGCAGATGCTCAGCAGGCGCGCCTCGATGGAATCGGTCGCCGTGCCGGCGCCCGTGGCCAGTCCGCCGCCGTGGCGCGCGAGTTCGGCCAGCTCGGCGCTGAACTCGCCGTCGATGAGCTGCTGTTCAAGCAGGTGGCGCTGGATCTTGCCGCTGGTGGTCTTCGGGATGCGCTTCACCGGCACCACCTGCGCCACTTCCAGGCCGGCCTGCTCATTGATCAGGCGGGAGATGGCGGTGGCCGTGGCCACGAAGTGCGCCGCATCGCCGCGGTGCAGGGCGAACACCGTGAGCTGGTCGGTCTCCGCGCCCGGCGGCCGAACGCCGGCCACAACGACCTTGCCCAGTTCCATGCCGGGCGCCTTGATGGCGATGTTCTCCAGGTCATGCGGGTAGTAGTTCTGGCCGTTGACGAAGATGATCTCCTTCGCGCGGCCGGTGATGAACAGCTCGCCTTCGCAGATGAGCCCCAGGTCGCCGGTGCGAAGCCAGCCATCCGGGGTGAAGGAGGCGGCGTTGAGCCCGGGCTCCTCGAAGTAGCCGCCTGTCACGTTGGTGCCCCGGATCAGGATGTGGCCGATGCGGCCATCCGGCAGGGGGGCATCATCATTGCCAGCAATGCGCAGTTCGCAGCCCGGGATGGCCGTGCCCACCGACAGGAAGGCGATGGCATCGCGGCTGGGCGGCGTCAGCACCTCGGCGTTCTCGCCCAGGCCAAGCTTGTGCCGGTTGAGCCACAGCGCCCGCCAGGGGCGGCCGACCGGCGGGAAGCTCACCGCCAGCGAGGCCTCCGCCAGTCCATACACCGGGTACATGGCCGTGCGGCGCAGTCCCAGGCCTTCCAGGCGCGCCATGAATTCCTCGCACAGCTCCAGCGAGATCGGTTCGGCCCCGTTGAAGATGAGCCGCACGGACGAGAGGTCGAGGTTGCCGGGCGAGCGGTCCGCCAGCACCTTCAGGTAGTGCCGGTAGCCGAAGTTCGGCGAGCAGAGGATGGTGGCGCGGCGCTCGGAGGCGATGGCCAGCCACAGCAGCGGACGCCGCACGAAAAGCTCCGTGGGCATCAGGTGCATTTCCACCTTGTAGTGGAACATCACCAGGTGAAAGCCGATCAGGCCCATGTCGTGGGTGAGCGGCATCCAGGAGAGGCTCACGTCGCGGTCGTTGAAGCCGGCCACCTTTTCCACCGCGACGCCATGCTGGATCAGGTTGGCATGCGTCAGCACCACGCCCTTGGGGTCGCTGGTGGAGCCTGAGGAGAACTGGATGAAGGCGACATCCTCCGGCCGGCTGGCATGCTCGATGCCGGCCGGAGCGCCCGGCAGCACGTCCTCGACCAGCAGCACGCGCGTGCGCAGCCCCTGGAAGGTGTCGTTCTCGTCGCTGCCGGCGGCGAACTGCCCGACGCGCTCGAAAGTCTTGCGGTCGGTGTGGATGAAGGGCGCACCCAGCTTGCGTGCGATGCGCAACAGCTTGTGGCGATGCTCGTCGCTGATGCCGATCGCCACGGGCACCGGCACGATGCCGCCGAGCACCGCGGCCCAGAAGGCCTCCAGGAACTGCTGGTTGTTGTTCAGCAGCAGGATCAGCTTGTCGCCGGGCTTCGCGCCCAGTGACTGCAGCTGGTGCAGCAGCACCAGCGCGCGTTCGCGCAGCTGCCCGTAGGTGATGCGGTGGGACTGGCCCTCGCCGGCATGGAAGGTGATGCCGCGGTCCGCGCCGGCATTGGCGGCCATCAGCTGGTTGAGAGTGGAAACGGTCATGCGCGGATTCTACTGCCTGGGGGTGAGCTTCATGATGAACGGGCGCGTCGCGCGCAGGTTGATCAGCGCCTCGAACTCCACTGGCGCGTCATCCACGCGCCGCAGGCTGAAGCGCCGCGCGAAGCGGTTCAGGTGCACCAGCATCTCGTAGATGGCCAGCGTCTCGCCGATGCAGTGGTGCGCGCCGGCCGAGAAGGGCAGGTAGGTGAGCTTGGGGCGGGCGTCTTCCTGCTCCCGGGAGAATCGTTCGGGGATGAACTTCTCCGCGTCGCTCCAGAAATCCGGGTGCCGGTGCACGAAGTAGGGGCTGAAGAACACGTCGGTGCCGGGTGGCACGGCGTAACCGCCGAGCTGGTCGGCCTCGATGGTGCGGCGGGAGACCACCCACACCGGCGGGTACAGGCGCATGGCCTCGCGCACCACCATGTTGCTGTAGGGCAGGGCTTCCATCTGCTGCAGCGAGGGCACGGGGACCTCGGGACTGGCATCGATCTCCGCGTGCAGCTTCGCCTCGGCCTCGGGATGCTCGCCCAGCAGGTACCAGGTCCAGTTCAGCGCGCTGGCGGTGGTTTCGTGCCCGGCCACGATCAGCGTGGTGAGCTCGTCGACGATCTCCTTGTCGGTCATGCCCTCGCCGCTGTCCTTGTCGCGGGCGCCCAGCAGCAGCGAGACATAGTCCGGGGCATCGCCGGCCGGCGCGCCGCCGGCCGCACGGCGGCGGGCCACGAACTCGCCAATCAGCGCGGCCAGCTTGCGGAAGCGGTAGGCGAACTTCAGGTCCCTCGCCGGCTCCTCGGTGAAGAGGGAGAAGGGATTGCCGCCAGCCTGCGCACTCATGGCCGCAAGGTCGTCGCCGAACAGCACGGAGAGGATGATCTCCAGCGTCATCGTGCTCATGTCTTCGGTGACATTGACCGGCTCGCCGGCGTCGCACTTGCGCTGCCACCCGGCCAGCAGGTGGTCGTTGGCGCGCGCGATCACGCGATCGAACTGCGCCAGGATGCGGCGGTGGAAGGTGGGCTGCATCATGCGCCGCTGGCGCTTCCAGAACTCACCCTCGCTCACTATGATGCCGTTGCCGAGCAGGATCTTGATGCGGTCGAAACCCACGCCCTTGGTGTAGTTGCGGTGGTTCTGGATCAGGATGCGGCGCACGTCGTCCGGGTGGTTGAATACCCAGGTGTGCGAGCCGCGGCCCGGTGCGAACACCCGGTAGGCGTCGCCGAGTGCGGCATGGATGGTGCGCATGCGATCGAGCGAGTCGGCGGTGGAGCCGATGTCGAAACGCTGGTCGGATTCGGGTGGCAGGGGCTGGGGTGCGATCATGAAGCACGAAATTCTACCCGAACAGCGGGTCTCTTCGCGGCGCCTGACGCCCCTCCGGCGCTTCGCCTATGCGCTGCTTGCGCCGCTGCTGCTGGGCCTTGTCCGGCTGTGGTGGGCCAGTTGCCGCGTGGTGCGCGTGGTGGGTGGCGAGCACCTGGAGCAGGCGGTGGCCGCGCATGGCTCGCTGCTGCCCTGCTACTGGCACCAGCACGAGCTGTTCTGCG
Source organism: uncultured bacterium (assembly GCA_965652645.1). GTDB lineage: Bacteria > Pseudomonadota > Gammaproteobacteria > Steroidobacterales > Steroidobacteraceae > ZC4RG30. Next base: position 8,136 of record CBFGXE010000011.1, read on the forward strand.
GCCGCTACCTGCTGCAGCAGCGCGCGCTCGGGCTGGTGCCCGGATTCCTGATCAGCCCGTCGGTGGATGGCGAAGTGCCGGCCAGGATCGCCACTCGCCTTGGCGCGCGCGTGATCCGCGGCTCCTCCACGCGCACCGGCGCGCGTGCGCTGCGCGACTACTACCGGTTGCTGGTCGATGAGGGTGTATCACCCGTGATCACGCCCGATGGCCCCACGGGGCCGCGATTCCGGTTCAAGCCGGGCGGCCTGCTGCTGGCGCAGCTCTCGGGGCGTCCGCTGCTGCCCATGGCCTTCGCCGCCTCGCGCGCCTGGACCTTCGGCTGGGACCGGTTCGTGCTGCCCTGGCCTTTCAGCCGCATTGCGATCGCCGTGGGACCACCCGTGGTGGTGGGCAGGGATGTCGTGCTTTCCGATGCAGACGAGGTCGCAAAGCTGCAGCGGCGGATGGAAGAAACACTGCACGAGCAGTTCCGCCGCGCGCGCGGGGCGTTGCGATGAATGCAGCGCGGTTCCCGCGCTGGCTGGCGGAAGGCAGCAGCGCCCGTGACGTGGCCATCCTCCTGGGCATCGGGCTGGTGCTGTTCGCAGCCGGGCTCGGCCTGCGCGATCCCTGGCCCGCGGATGAGCCGCTGCATGCGCTGATCGCGCGCGGCATGCTGGCCAGCGGCGACTGGCTGGTCCCGATGGTGGGCGGCGATTTCTTCCAGGACAAGCCGCCGCTGCTGTTCTGGCTGCAGGCCGTCTCTTATGCGGTGACGGGCTCCGAGCGGGTGGGTTTCCTCCTGCCTTCGCTGCTGGCGGGCCTGGGCACGCTGCTGCTGGTATATGACCTCGGCCGGCGCCTGTGGAATCGGGAGGCGGGCCTGGCTGCCGCGCTGCTGCTGCTCTTCACCGTGCAGTTCACGCTGCAGGCGCGGCGCGGGCAGCTCGACGCACTGCTGGTGTTTTTCATCACGCTGTCGCTCTACTGCCTGCTGCGCCAGCTGCTGCTGGGCGGCGGGTGGCGCTGGGCCATCGGCGCGGGACTGGCCGCGGGCGCCGGGGCGCTCACCAAGGTAGTGGGTTTCTTCTCCTACTTCATCCTGCTGCCCTGGCTGTTCGCGGTGTGGCGGGGCTGGCCGGGCATCCGCTGGCAGCGGCCCGTGTCCATGTGGCTGGCCAGCGGCCTGGCCTTCGTGGCGGTCGTGGCAGCGTGGCTTCTGCCCGTGTGGCTGCGCAGTCGCCACGACCCTGCCGTTGCTGCCTACCTGCATGAGCTGCTTGTCACCCACACGGTGGACCGCTATGTGGATCCCTGGCACCACTATCGTCCTGCCTGGTACTACCTGCAGGTGATTGCCACGCTGTGGCTGCCGGCGGCACTGCTGCTGCCCTGGCTGGTGCCGCAGTGGCGCGTGGCGCTGCGGCAGCGGGATGCGCGGGTGCTGTTGCCGCTGGGTTTCGTGGCGCTCTACCTGCTCTTCTTCACGCTGACCCGCGGCAAGCGCGACATCTACATCCTGGGCGCGCTGCCCATGCTGGCGCTGGTGGCGGGGCCGCTGCTCCCGTTGCTGCTGGCGCGCCCGGCGGTGCAGCGGCTGCTCGGCGGCTTTGTCGCCCTGGTGGGCGCGGCCTGCCTGGTCATCGCCGCCTGGCTGGCCTGGATTGATCCGGAACGCGGCCGGGTGCTGCTGCAGTCAGGCAACGTGGCAAGCGTTGCGCCGCTGGTGGTGCTCGGCGTTGTGGCGCTTGGCGCGCTGGTGCTGGCCGGATGGCGCAAGGCACCACTGGCGGTGGCGGCCCTGCTGGGGTGTGGCTGGCTGATCGCCGGCTGGTGGGTGTTCCCGCAGATGGATGCCGTGCGCTCGGCCCGCGATTTCATCACGCGCCTGGAGCAGATGGCCGACCCGGCCCGGGAACTGGGGCTGCTGGCCTATCACGAGCATTTCCTGTGGCACCTGGGTCGCGAGACGGTCAATTTCGGCCATCGACGGTTCCGGGAGCAGGAGGCGGAGAACCACGATGCCGCTGCCTGGCTGGCGGCACGGCCGGGTCGGCAGCTGCTGGTCCCCGAGCGGCTGCTGGAGCCGTGCTTCAGCGCGGCGCCGGTGGTCCGCGAGGTGGGGGATTCCAGTCGCGGCCTCTGGTACCTGGTGGAAGGAATGCCGCGGCCGGACTGCGCGGCCCGCGGGGATGCGACTCGCGCCATCACCTATCACCCGCCGGGCAAAACGGGACGGATTCCTCAAGACCGGCAATAAGTTGTATCGCCTTCCTCGGAGCCTGTGACAGAATCGGCCATCAGCTCCACTGCAAGGCTTGTGGCCGCGACGGTCCGCCGCGGCATCGGAGAAAACACATCGTGTCCCGCGCCGGCAAGGTCACCCCGCTCGAAGCAGGCGCCCTGACGGATGTGTTCGCCAACCCGGCCTGGCTGGAGCGCACCGGGCCGGTCCTCGGCATCGACATCGAGTTCATCAAGGCCGCGATCGACCTGCAGAACCTGCGGGAGCCGGATTCCGATGAAATGGTTGCCGCCGGCCTTGAGGTCCTGAGGAACGCCGCTGGCGTCGAAGTGGCCTTCCTGGCCACGCTGGATGGCGCCGGGGAGCGGTTCGAGAAGCTCATCCTCGCCCGGGGCGAGGGAGTGGACTTCACGGGCGAGGCCCTGGACGGCATGGCCCTGCAGGATTTCCCCTTCCTGGCCTCGCGTTTCGATCACCTGCGTTTCACCACCTACCGCGACACCCACAGTCCCGGCCGGGAGGGAATGCAGGACGCAACCCAGGTCGCGGCGCTGGGCCTCAGGTCCATGCTGGTGGTGGCATTGCAGATGCAGCAGAAGCCCGCCGGCATCCTGGCGCTGGCGCAGGCGGGCAGCCCGACCAGCTGGGAAGGGGATCCCCTGCTGCTGCTGAAGCTCATCGGCGCCAGCATTGCATCGGGACTGGAGCGCCTGGCGACGCGCACGCGCCTGGTGGAACTCTCCGAACGCGCCGAGCTGCTCGACGCCGCCTCCAATGAAGGGCTGTGGGATTTCGACTTCGACCAGAAGCGCCTGTACGTCACCGATCGCTGGAAGGAGATGATGGGCTACTCGCACCTGAAGCCCGGCGAGAGTGTCGACTGGCGCGGCATGGTGCACCCGGACGACCTCTCGCGCGTGCAGGATGCAATGTTCCGCCACGTCTCCGGGGCCGCACCCATCTTCGAGAGCGTGCACCGCATGCGCCACAGCAGCGGCGAGTACCGCTGGGTGATCAGCCGCGCCAAGGGCCGCATCGACAAGGATGGCCGGCTGCAGCGCCTGATCGGCGTGGAGCTGGACATCACCGAGCGCAAGCTCTACGAGGAGGCGCTGTTCCGCGAGAAGGAAAGTGCACAGATCACGCTGCAGGCCATCGGCGATGGCGTGATCACCACCGATGCCGATTCCCTGATCGACTACATCAACCCGGTGGCCGAGACGCTCACCGGCTGGCGCCTCGAGGATGCGATGGGGCGCAACGTGGACGAGGTGTTCCGCGCCTTCCACGAGGAGACCTGCGAGCCTCTGGAAAACCCGCTCACCGGCTGCATCCGCCGCATGCGGCCGGCCAAGTCCAGCCGCCCGGTGCTGATGATCCGCCGCGACGGCAACGAGCTGTACGTGGATTCCACCGCGGCGCCCATCCGCGACGGCGCCGGCAAGGTGGTGGGCGCGGTGCTGGTGTTCCACGACGTGAGCGAGAGCCGGGAGCTGAACCGCAAGCTCTCCTACCACGCCAGCCATGACGCGCTCACGGGCCTGGTGAACCGGCGCGAATTCGAGAACCGGATCGAGCGCTGCCTGAAGAGCGCCCGCGCGCAGGAAGGCTCATTCGCGCTCTGCCACCTGGACCTCGACCAGTTCAAGATCATCAATGATTCCTGCGGGCACGCCGCCGGCGACACGCTGCTCGGCCAGATCGGTGCGCTGCTGAAATCCAAGATCCGCTGGCGCGACACGCTGGCGCGGCTGGGTGGCGATGAGTACGGCGTGCTGCTGGAGGGCACGTCGCTGGATGACGCCCTGCGCACCGCCGAGGTGCTGCGCGAAGCGGTGAAGAATTTCCGCTTCGAGTGGGACGAGCGCGTCTTCAAGCTCTCCTGCAGCGTGGGCGTGGTGCCCATCACTGCCGACAACGAGGATGTGGCCTCCATCCTTTCCGCCGCCGAGGGCGCCTGCGGCGCGGCCAAGGAGCAGGGCAGGAACCGCGTCTACAGCTTCGCCGAGAACGATATCGAGCTGATGCGCCGCCGGCGCGAGACGCAGTGGGCGGCGCGCATCGGCGCGGCGCTGGACGAGGGACGTTTCGAGCTGTTCCGCATGCCCATCGCCCCGCTGCAGGCGCAGGAGGCAGGCGAGCACTACGAGATCCTGGTGCGCATGCGCGACGAGACCGGCAAGATCGTCTCCCCGGATCATTTCATCGCCGCCGCGGAACGTTACAACATCACCCCTGCCATCGACCGCTGGGTGGTGGAGAACACGCTGCGCTGGCTGGTCTCCGAGGCCGACGAGCGCGAGAAGCTTTCCATGTGCGCCATCAACCTCTCCGGCCAGAGCCTTGGCGACGACAAGTTCCTGCCCTTCGTCATCGAGCGCCTGGCCACCAGCGGCATCGACGCCTCGAAGATCTGCTTCGAGATCACCGAGACCTCGGCGGTGGCCAGCCTGTCGCAGGCCAACCGCTTCATCCGCTCGCTGAAGGAACTGGGCTGTCGCTTCGCGCTGGATGACTTCGGCACCGGGCATTCCTCGTTCAAGTACCTGAAGCAGTTCCCCGTCGACTACCTGAAGATCGACGGCAGCTTCGTGCGCGGCATGCTGGACGACAACATCGACCGCGCGATGGTGACTTCCATCACCGAGATCGGCCACCTCACCGGCAAGCTGGTGATCGCGGAGTTTGCCGAGACGGCCGAGATCATCGAGATGCTGCGCAGCCTGGGGGTGGACTACGCCCAGGGCTATGGCATCGCGCAGCCCAGCCGCCTGGCCAAGAGCACCCCGCAGGCCTGAGCGGCAGCGTCCGCCCGCGCGGACCCGCGATTACAGGGGCTGGAAGCGCAGCGAAAGGTCGGCCGCGGTCACGTGCTTGGTGAGGGCGCCCACCGAGATGTAGTCCACCCCGGTGCCGGCGATGGAGCGGATGGACTTCAGGTCCACGCCGCCGGATACCTCCAGCCGCGTGCCCCTGCCACTGGCCTTGCGCTCCGCCACGGCGGTGAGCAGGTCGGCATGGCTGAATTCATCCAGCATGATCACCTCGGGCTCCGCCGCCAGCGCCACGCGGAATTCCTGCAGCGTCTCCACCTCGACCTCCACCGGCACGCCGGGGCTGGCCTCGCGCGCGGCGCGGATGGCCGCGTCGATGCCGCCGGCAGCGATGGCGTGGTTCTCCTTGATGAGCACCATGTCGTACAGGCCGAGGCGGTGGTTGGAACCGCCGCCGCAGCGCACGGCGTATTTCTGCGCCAGGCGCAGTCCCGGCAGGGTCTTGCGGGTATCGAGGATCTGGCAGTCCGTGCCTGCCACCGCGTCAACGTAGCGGCGCGTGACCGTGGCTGTGCCCGACAGTGTCTGCACGAAGTTCAGCGCGCAGCGCTCGCCCGTGAGGATGGGGCGTGCCGGACCCTCGATTTCGCACAGCACCGCGGTGGCGCCGGGCTCCTCGCCGTCGCGCACATGCCAGCGTACTGCGATGGAAGGATCGAGCTGGTGGAAGGTCTCGTCCAGCCACGCCATGCCGCATAGCACGATGGGCTCGCGGGTGATCAGGGTGGCGCGGGCGCGCTGGGAGGCCGGAACCAGGGCGGCGGTGACGTCGCCGGGCCCGATGTCTTCGGCCAGCGCCCGGGCGACTTCGCTTGGAATATCAGGGTTCAAGCGTTTGAAGAATAGGGGGGCAACCCCCATAATTCAAACATGAAACGCGCACTGGTGGCCCTGCTCCTCGTCTGCGGCGGCCTGCATGGTTGCGCCGCCGCCATCATCGGCGGGGGCGGGTCGAAGGCCCAGTGTGAACAGCGCGATTCGCGCGACTGCCCGAAAAAGGTATCCCGATGGATGTAACCGAGCGCATCAAGCAGCACATTTCCGCCCAGCCCGTGGTGCTGTTCATGAAGGGCACCCCCGACTTCCCGCAGTGCGGCTTCTCGGCCCAGACCGTGGCCATCCTCAAGCACGTTGGTGCGAAGTACCACGCCGTGAACATCTTCGAGGACCTGGAGCTGCGCGACGAGCTGAAGAAGTTCTCCAACTGGCCGACCTACCCGCAGCTTTACGTGAACGGCGAGCTGATCGGCGGCTGCGACATCGCGATGCAGATGCTGCAGAGTGGCGAACTCGGGAAGCTGATCGAAGAGGCCGGCGCGAAAGCCACCGCCTGATGCCGCTGGTCGATCGCAGCAGGACCTGCGATCCGACCACGAAGCGGCTTCGCCGCGCCCGCGTCCCAGGTCAATCAGCCGTTCTTATTCTTCGCCCACCAGGTCCACCGGCGCGGGCATCCCGTCCTTCCATCCCATTGCACGCGCCTTCTCCTCCGAACGCGTGAAGCTGTCGTGCAGCAGGTTGCTTACGTGGCAGAAGAGGTCTGCCGTGCGCTCGGCGTCGTAGCGGGCCGAGTGGGCTTCGCGGTGGTCCCAGGCGATGTCGGCGAGTTGCACCGCGCGGGCGAGCACCGTCTGTCCCAATGCGGCGCCGGCAAGCGTGGCCGTGTCGAAGCAGGAGAAGGGGTGGAAGGGGTTGCGCTTGATGCCGGTACGCTCGACCGCGGCATTCACGAAACCCAGGTCAAACGCGGCGTTGTGGCCCACGAGGATGGCGCGCCGGCAGCCGTGGTTGCGGATGGCGGTGCGGATCTCGCGGAAGATGCGCTGCAGGGCTTCGGCTTCGTCGAGGGCCGGACGCAGGGGATGCCAGGGGTCGATGCCGTTGACTTCAAGCGAGGCGGGATCCAGGCGGGCGCCCTCGAAGGGCTTCACGTGGAAGCAGTGGCTTTCGCCACGGCTGACGCGGCCGTCGGGCGCGATGTCGATCATCACCGCGGCGATTTCCAGCAGTGCATCGGTGCGGGCGTGGAAGCCGCCCGTTTCCACGTCGACGACCACGGGCAGGAAGCCGCGGAAGCGCTTCGCGCACAGGCCGGGATTGCTGCTCATCAGGCTTCGGTGGCCAGGTGCCAGCTTGTGTTGCCGCCTGCACGCAACGGCACGATGGCCTGGTCGGCATACGGGTAGCTGTCGGGCACCGGCCAGTCGCTGCGTTCCAGCGTTACCGTGCCTTCGTTGAGCGGCAGGCCGTAGAAGCGGGCGCCGGATTCGCTGGCAAAGGCCTGCAGGTGGTGCAGGGCGCCGGCGGCCTCGAAGGCCTCGCAGTACAGCTCCAGCGCGATCGGCGCCGAAAAGATTCCCGCGCAGCCGCAGGCCTGTTCCTTGGCGTTCCTGGCATGGGGTGCGCTGTCGGTGCCGAGGAAGAAACGCGGGTCGCCGGCCGCGATGGCCTCGTTGAGGGCGACGCGGTCGCGCTCGCGCTTGAGCACCGGCAGGCAGTAGTGGTGCGGCCGGATGCCGCCCTGGAAAAGTGCGTTGCGGTTCATCAGCAGGTGCTGCGGGGTGATGGTGGCGGCCACGCCGCTGGCCTGGGAGCGCACGAACTCGACCGCCGCGGCGGTGGTGACATGCTCGAAGACGATGCGCAGCGCCGGCAGGCGCACCCGCAGGGGCAACAGCACGTCATCGATGAAGCGCGCCTCGCGGTCGAACACATCCACCTCGGGCCGCGTGACCTCGCCGTGTACCAGCAGCGGCATGCCAACGCCGGCCATGGCCTCAAGCACCGCGTCGATGCGGCGGATGTCGGTGACACCGGCATCGGAATTTGTGGTCGCTCCGGCCGGGTAGAGCTTGCAGCCATGCACGAAGCCGCTGGCGCGGGCCCTGCCGATCTCCGCCGGATCCGTACGGTCCGTCAGGTAAAGCGTCATCAGCGGCTCGAAGCGGGAGCCGGCAGGCAGGGCGGCGAGGATGCGCTCGCGATAGGCGCCGGCCTGCGCCGTGCTGGTGACCGGCGGCACCAGGTTCGGCATGACGATGGCGCGGCGGAATTGCCGCGCGGTGTGAGGCAGCACTGCCGCCAGCTGCGCGCCATCGCGCAGGTGCAGGTGCCAGTCATCGGGAGTGCGGAGGATCAGTCGGTCCATAGCAGTTGCTGCCCCTGTCCGGCTTTGTTGCCGCAGGGATGCGTCGGGCGAAAAGGGGGCATGTCGTGGCGGGGGTTTGCTTGACCGAACAAGGCTAAAGCCGGATGATCGCGCGCGTCCAAAACAGGCCGCCCTGGCATCGTAGCACAGCGCCACTGTTGACTTTTTTCCCGATTGAGGGGCGCCTTCCCGAGGCAGGACCAATGACTGACGTCCAGAACATCCAGGACCAGGACCCCGAAGAAACCCGCGAATGGCTTGAGTCGATCGACTCGGTGATCCGGGCCGCCGGAGCAGGGCGGGCCCACTATCTCCTTGAGCAGTTGCTGGATCGCGCCCGTCGCTCCGGCGCGCCGCTGGCGCCGCGGCTCAACACACCCTATGTGAACACCATCCCGGTGGACCAGGAGCCCGCGTATCCGGGCGATCGTGCGCTGGAGAAACGGCTCGAGGCGTACATGCGCTGGAATGCCGTGGCGATGGTGCAGCAGGCCAACAAGCAGTCCAGCGAATACGGCGGCCACCTGGCCAGCTATGCCTCCTCGGCCACGCTGTACGAAGTGGGTTTCAACCATTTCTGGCGGGCCGCCTCCGACAGGCACCCGGGTGACCTGGTGTTCATGCAGGGCCACAGCTCTCCCGGCGTGTATGCACGCGCCTTCCTCGAGGGACGCCTGTCCGAGAACAACCTGAAGAAGTTCCGCCAGGAAGTGGGCGGCGGGGGCCTGTCCTCCTATCCGCATCCCTGGCTGATGCCGGACTTCTGGCAGTTCCCCACCGTGTCGATGGGCCTGGGGCCGATGATGGCCATCTACCAGGCGCGCTTCATCCGCTACATGGAGAACCGTGGACTCACGCCGGCCTCCGACCGCAAGGTGTGGTGCTTCTGTGGCGACGGCGAGATGGACGAGCCGGAGTCGATGGGCCAGCTCACCATGCCGGTGCGCGAGGGCCTGGACAACCTCATCTTCGTGGTGAACTGCAACCTGCAGCGCCTCGACGGCCCGGTGCGCGGCAACGGCAAGATCGTGCAGGAGCTGGAGGCCGCCTTCGTCGGCGCCGGCTGGAACGTGATCAAGGTGTTGTGGGGCCGCCGCTGGGATCCGCTGCTGGCCAAGGACCGCAATGGCGTGCTGCGCCAGCTGATGGAGACCACGGTCGACGGCGAGTACCAGAACTACAAGGCCAAGGGCGGCGCCTACACGCGCGAGCATTTCTTCGGCAAGCACCCGGAAGCCGCCGCCATGGTGGCCAACATGTCCGACGACGACATCTGGCGCCTGAAGCGTGGCGGCCACGACGCGCAGAAGGTGTATGCGGCCTATGCCGCCGCCGTCGCGCACAAGGGCCGTCCCACCGTGATCCTCGCGCACACCGTGAAGGGTTTCGGCCTCGGCAAGGCTGCCGAGGGCCAGATGGTTGCCCACCAGCAGAAGAAGATGGACGCGGAGTCGCTCACCAGCTTCCGCACCAACCTGGGCGTGACGCTCAGCGACGAGGACATCGCCAACTTCCGCTTCGTGAAGCCACCGGAAGACAGCGAGGAGATCCGCTACCTGAAGGCCCGCCGCGAGGCGCTGGGCGGCTACCTGCCCGCGCGCAACACCGACGTGGCGCCGCTGGCCATTCCGCCGCTCGACACCTTCAAGGCACTGCTCGATGGCACGGGAGATCGCGAGATCTCCACCACCATGGCCTTCGTGCGCATCCTCACCGCGCTGCTGAAGGACAAGAACATCGGCAGGAACATCGTGCCCATCGTGCCGGACGAGGCGCGCACCTTCGGCATGGAAGGCCTGTTCCGCCAGATCGGCATCTACTCCGCCGTGGGCCAGCTCTACACGCCGCAGGATGCGGACCAGCTGATGTCCTACAAGGAGGACAGGAAGGGCCAGATGCTCGAGGAGGGCATCAACGAGGCCGGCTCATTGTGCTCGTGGATCGCGGCGGGCACGGCCTATGCGAACCACCGGCAGGCCATGGTGCCGTTCTACATCTATTACTCGATGTTCGGCTTCCAGCGCGTGGGCGACTTCATCTGGGCCGCCGGCGACATCCAGGCGCGCGGCTTCCTGCTGGGCGCCACGGCCGGCCGCACCACGCTGGCCGGCGAGGGCCTGCAGCACCAGGACGGCCACAGCCAGCTGGTGGCTACCACCGTGCCCAACTGCCGCGCCTACGATCCGGCCTATGCCTACGAGCTGGCCGTGATCATCCACGACGGCATGAAGAAGATGTACGTGGAGCAGCAGAACATCTTCTATTACCTGTCGGTGATGAACGAGAACTACGTGCAGCCGGCCATGCCGGAGGGCGCGGAGGAAGGCATCCTGAAGGGCGCCTACCTGCTGAAGAAGGGTGGCAAGCCCAAGGTCCGCGCCACGCTGCTGGGCTCCGGCACCATCCTGCGCGAGGTGCTGGCCGCGGCGGAAATCCTCGAGAACGAATACAAGGTGGCCGCCGACGTGTATTCGGTGACCAGCTTCAGCGAGCTGCGCCGCGAGGCGCTGCTGGTGGAACGCGAGAACCTGCTGCATCCGGAGCGCAAGGCGGCGGTGCCCTACGTGGCGCAGCTGTTCGGCGACCTGGAATCCGCCGTGGTCGCCGCCACCGACAACATGCGCACCGTGCCCGACCAGGTCCGCCAGTGGGTGGGTGGCCGCTACGTCACGCTGGGCACCGACGGCTTCGGTCGCAGCGACGGACGCTCCGCGCTGCGCCACCACTTCGAGGTGGACCGCCGCTACATCGTGCTCGCCGCGCTGAAGGCACTGGCGGATGACGGCAAGGTGACCCGCAAGGCGCTGGTGGAGGCGGTGGAGAAGCTCGGCATCGATTCCGCCAAGGCCAACCCGCTGAACTCCTGAGGAAGGGCACGCTGATGTCGCAGAGCATTGAAGTGCGCGTGCCAGACCTCGGCAACTTCTCCGAGGTCGGCGTCATCGAGGTGCTGGTGAAGCCCGGCGACCGCGTCGAGGTGGACACGCCGCTGATCACGCTGGAAACCGAGAAGGCCACGATGGACGTGCCGTCCAGCGCCGCCGGCACGGTGGAAACCGTGCACGTGCAGGTCGGGGGCAAGGTGTCCGAGGGATCGCTTGTGGTGACCCTGCGCGGCAGCGGCGAGGCGGCTGCGCCGGCCGCAGCTTCCGCCCCGGCTGCGGCTCCGGCCAGCGCGCCGGCGGCTGCGGCTCCTGCCGCAGCGGCTGCCCCGGCCAACGTCGACGTCGTGGTGCCCGACATGGGCAACTTCACCGAAGTCGGCGTGATCGAGGTGCTGGTGAAGCCGGGCGACAAGGTCGAGGTCGACACGCCGCTGGTCACGCTGGAAACCGACAAGGCCACCATGGACGTGCCTTCCACCGCCGCCGGCACGGTGGAGGCCGTGCATGTGCAGGCCGGTGGCAAGGTGGGGCCAGGCTCGCGCGTTGTAACGCTCAGTGGCGCGGTGGCTGCTCCCGCTGCCCCCGAGCCCGCAGCACAGACCGCGGCATCCGCTGCCCCCGCGGCGCCTGCTGCGGCCGCCCCGCGCAGCGCGTCCGCCCCGGCCCAGCCGGCGCGGCCCGCCACGCTGCCGCCGGTGAACGAGGCCGGCTTCAGCACTGCGCATGCCGGTCCCTCGGTGCGCAAGCTTGCACGCGAGCTGGGCGTGGACCTGGGACGGGTGAAGGGTTCCGGCCAGCGCGGCCGCATCACGCACGAGGACGTGAAGGCCTGGGTGAAGGCCATGCTCAGCGGCGCGGTGGCCCAGGGGCCCGCGCTGCCGCAGGTGCCCAAGGTCGACTTCGCGAAGTTTGGCCCGGTGGAGGTCAAGCCGCTGGGACGGATCCAGAAGATCTCCGGCCCGCGCCTGCATGCATCCTGGGTCAACGTGCCGCATGTCACGCAGTTTGACGAGGCGGACATCACCGACCTGGAGGCCGAGCGCGCGAAGCTGAAGGAGAAGGCCGCCGCGACCGGCGTGAAGGTGACGCCGCTGGCGTTCATCGTGCGCGCCGTGGTGCTGGCGCTGCAGGAGTTTCCAGCCTTCAACGCCTCGCTGGACGGCGAGAACCTGGTATTCAAGAAGTATTTCCATATCGGCTTCGCGGCGGATACGCCGCAGGGCCTGCTGGTGCCCGTGATACGGAACGCCGACCAGCTCGACGTGTTCGGCATCGCGCGCGCGCTGGGCGACCTTTCCGACCGCGCCCGCAAGGGCACACTGAAGGGCGCCGAGATGCAGGGCGGCTGCTTCACGATCTCCAGCCTGGGCGGCATTGGCGGCACGGCCTTCACGCCCATCATCAACGCGCCGGAGGTGGCCATCCTCGGCGTCTCGCGCACGCAGACGAAGCCGGTGTGGGACGGCAAGGCCTTCGCGCCGCGCCACATGCTGCCGCTGTCGTTGTCTTATGACCATCGCGTGATCGATGGCGCGCAGGGCGCGCGCTTTGCCGTGCACCTGTCGAAGCTGCTGGCCGAGCCGGCCACGCTGCTGGCGGGGACGCCATGAGCGAGGTTGAAGTCGCGGTCCCGGACCTCGGCAACTTCGATGAAGTCTCCGTGGTCGAGGTGCTGGTCAAGCCGGGCGATGCCATCGAGGTGGACACGCCCCTGGTCACGCTGGAAACCGAGAAGGCGACCATGGACGTACCTTCGACAGTGGCCGGCACGCTGGCAGCGGCGCTGGTGAAGGCTGGCGACAAGGTTCGCAAGGGCACGGTGATCGCGCGCGTGACGGCTGATGCCAGCGCTGCGAAGCCGGCGGCTGCCGCCACGACGGCCCCTGCGGGCAATGCCGGCGCTGCACCCGCGGCCAGCGCCGCGCCTGCTGACGCGCAGGCGCCCAGGTCCGCCGCAACGCCTCCCCCGCATGCGCCGGCGCGCGTGGAACAGCCACAGATGCCTCCCGGCCCCACGCCAGACCGCAAGGCGCAGCTCGTGGTGCTCGGCGCCGGCCCCGGCGGCTACACCGCCGCCTTCCGCGCTGCCGACCTCGGCCTGCAGGTGGTGCTGGTGGAGCGTTGGGAATCCCTGGGCGGCGTCTGCCTCAACGTGGGTTGCATTCCCTCCAAGGCTTTGCTCCATGCGGCCAAGGTGATCGACGAGGCCCACGCCATGGGCGCGCATGGCGTCTCCTTCGGCAAGCCGGAGGTGGACCTCGACAAGCTGCGCGGCTGGAAGCAGGGCGTGGTGAAGCGCCTCACCGGCGGCCTGGTGATGCTGGCCAAACAGCGCAAGGTCGAGGTGGTGCGCGGCACCGCGCGCTTCCTGGGTAGCCGCGTGCTGGAGATCACTGCCGCAGACGGCTCCAGGTCGCTGCTCGGATTCGAGCAATGCATCATCGCCGCCGGCTCCGAGCCGGTGAAGCTGCCGTTCATTCCCGATGACCCGCGCGTGATCGATTCCACCGGCGCGCTGGAGCTGCAGGGCATTCCGCAGCGCATGCTGGTGGTCGGCGGCGGCATCATCGGCCTGGAGATGGCCTGCGTGTATGACGCGCTGGGCGCGAAGATCACCGTGGTGGAGCTGGGCGACCAGCTGATGCCGGGCGCCGACCCGGACCTCGTGAAGCCGCTGGAGAAGCGGCTGAAGGGTCGCTACGAGCAGATCCTGCTGGGCACGAAGTCCACGAAAGTCGAGGCACTGCCCGAGGGCCTGCGCGTGACCTTCGAGAACAAGGCCGGCGAGACCAGCACCGCCGTCTACGACCGCGTGCTGGTGGCCGTGGGCCGCGTGCCCAACGGCCGCCTGATCAACTGCGAGGCCGCCGGCGTCGAGGTCAACGAGCGCGGCTTCATCCCCGTGGACAGGCAGATGCGCACCAACGTGCCGGGCATCTTCGCCATCGGCGACATCGTCGGCCAGCCCATGCTCGCCCACAAGGCCACGCATGAGGCCAAGGTGGCCGCCGAGGTGGCCGCCGGGCACAAGGCGTACTTCGATGCGCGCGTGATCCCCTCCGTGGCCTACACCGATCCGGAAGTGGCCTGGGTGGGCGTCACCGAGGCGCAGGCGAAGCGCGACGGCCGCGGCATCCGGAAGGCCGCGTTCCCCTGGGCGGCCAGTGGCCGCTCCCTGTCGCTGGGACGGGACGAAGGCTTCACCAAGCTCATCGTCGATGCGGCCAGCAACCGCGTGATCGGTGGTGGCATCGTGGGTCCCAATGCCGGCGAGCTGATTGCCGAGGTGGCGCTGGCCATCGAGCTGGGCGCGGACGCCGCCGACGTGGGCCTGACCATCCACCCGCACCCGACGCTGTCGGAATCGATCGGCATGACTGCCGAGGCGCTGGAAGGCACGCTGACCGACCTGTACATGCCGAAGAAGGGCTGATGCTGTAAGTTTCCCCTCCGGGGGGAGACAAACCGCCCGCAACTACAGGGAGGCGCAGTGGACGCAGCCAGACTGCAGGCGGTGGAGAAGAGCTTCGGCAGCCAGCGTGCCGTGGCGGCGCTCGACCTTGCCATTCCGCGTGGCCAGACCTGCGGCCTGATCGGTCCCAGTGGCGCCGGCAAGAGCACCACCATCCGCATCATCATGTCCATCCTCTTCCCGGATTCAGGTTCGGTGGAGGTGCTCGGTCGTCCGTCCGCGCTGGAAGCCAAGGACCGCATCGGCTACCTGCCGGAGGAGCGCGGTGTCTACCGCAAGATGACGGTGGGCGCGTTCCTCAAGTACCTGGCCGGCCTCAAGGGTGTGCCCCCGGACGTGGCGCAGGAGCGCGCGCGCGACCTGCTTGGCCGGCTGGGCCTGGGCGAGGTCGAGAAGCGCAAGTGCGAGGACATGTCCAAGGGCATGCTGCAGCGGGTGCAGTTCGTCGCCACCATCCTGCACCGGCCGGAGCTGCTCATCCTCGACGAACCCTTCAGCGGGCTCGACCCGGTGAGCGTGCGCCTGCTGAAGGAGGTGATCGCGGAGGAGAAGCGCCGCGGCACCACCATCCTCTTCTCCACCCACGTGATGGCGCAGGCCGAGGAGCTGTGCGACCGCGTGGTCATGATCCACCACGGCAGCAAGGTGCTCGACGAGTCGATGTCGAAGTTGCGCCGCCGGTTTGACACCACGCGCGTGCTGTTCGAGCCGCTGGAAGCGGGCGCCGATGGCGGCGCGCTGCATGCGCTGCCGGGGGTGGTCTCGGTGCAGCGCCGCGGTGATGAATTCGAGCTGCGGCTGGCAGCGGGCACAAATCCCGCGGCGGTGATCCGCGAGGCTGCGGCCCGCGTGGTGCCCGCGCGGGCGGAGATTGCACGCCTGAGGCTCGAGGACATGTTCGTGGACATCGTGCGCGGCGGCGCCGAATCCGAACAGGCGCTGCGCGAACACCTGCAGGGACTGACGGGAGCCGTGGCATGAGCGGGACATTGCACCGGATCAGGCTGGTGGCGGCACGGGAGTTCTTCGTCACCGTGGCCAGCAAGGGATTCCTGTTCGGCGTGCTGGTGATGCCGCTGCTGCTGACGGCCATCCTGGTGGTGCTGCCGAAGCTGATGGCCAATCGCGGCGCACAGGTGGACGTGGAGGTGGCGGTGATCGACCGCAGTGCCAGCGGGTTCGCGGCACGGCTGGGCGCGGAGCTTTCCGCCGAGGCCATCGCCGGGCGCCGCGAAGCCAGCCGTCGCCAGGCGGCAGAGCAGGTGGGGGCCGACGTGCCTTCGCGCACCTCGCTGCCCGAGGCGCTGCCGGCAATGCCGCGCTTCACCCTGACGCCTTTGCCGGGCGAAACCACCGAGGAGGAAGGCAAGGCCTGGCTGCAGGCCGGTGGCGACAAGCTGCAGCGGCGCGCGCTGGTGCTGCTCGAGGCCGCGGCCGTCGAGGGCAGGGGCGACGGCACCTATGCAGGCTATTCGTTCTTCGCGCCGCGCAACCTGCCGGCCGACGCCGAAAACCTCCTCAAGGGCGCAGTGCGCCCTGCGCTGATCACCGAACGCCTTCGCGCGCGCGGCCTGGATCCGGAAGTGATCACCGCTGCCACCTTCCTGCAGAACCCCGACACGCGCGTGGTCTATTCCAGCGGCCAGGAGCGCAACGCGCAGGGCCTCAACCGGCTGCTGCCCTTCATCATGGGCATCCTGCTGTTCATGGGCATCATGATCGGCGGCCAGGGGCTGATGACCTCCACCGTGGAGGAGAAGTCCAGCCGCGTGGTCGAGGTGCTGCTGGCAGCCGCCTCGTCGCTGGAGCTGATGTGGGGCAAGCTGCTGGGCCAGCTTGGTGTCGGCCTGGTCACCATGGCCGTGTACGTCGGCCTGGGCCTGCTGGCCCTGATGCAGTTCGCGTTGCTGGGCCTGATCGACCCGATGATGGTGGTGTGGCTGTTCCTGTTTTTCCTCACCGCCTACCTGGTGTTCGGTGCGCTGATGATGTCCATCGGTGCGGCCGTGAGCCAGATGGCCGACGCGCAGTCGCTGATGGGACCGGTGATGATCCTGATGATGGTTCCCTACATCGCCACGCCCATGGTGGGCAATGCGCCGGATTCCACCTTTGCCCTGACTGCCAGCTTCATCCCGCCCATCAATGGCTTCATCATGATGGCGCGGCTGGCCTCCACCTCGCCGCCGCCTGTGTGGCAGGTGCTGGCGTCGCTGGCCGTCAGCATTGTCGGTGCTTGCATTGCCGTGTGGTTTGCGGCAAAAGTATTCCGCGTCGGGCTGTTGATGCACGGCAAGCCGCCGAGCTTCGGCACCCTGATCAAGTGGGCACGAATGAGCTGAAGCCATGAAGGTCACTGCCGCGGGGATGGTGGGCAGGTTGCGATGGGCCGGTGCCGCAGCAGGCTTGGTGCTGCTGGCAGCGATGGCACAGGCCCAGGATTCCATCAGCCCGCCGGATCCTGCATCCCAGGCAGAAGAACCCATCGCCCGCGTCGTCCGCGCAGCGTGGCTCGTGCGCAGCGGCGAACATGCGTCCGCCGTGGAGCTGGTGCGCCCGCTGGCCAGGCAGGGCGACGCCACAGCGCAGTTGTTCCTCGGCACCCTCTACCTGCGCGGCCTGGGCGTGCCGCGCGATGTCGACGCGGCACTGGACTGGATCGGGCGCGCTGCGGAACAGGATTCCACCGAGGCGCAGCTCCTGCTCGCCAACATCCATGCCGATGGCGAGATCGTGCTTCAGGACAGTGAACGCGCGGCCTACTGGTATCGCCGCGCCGCCATCCTCGGGGTGGCCGAGGCGCAGAACAGCCTGGGCGTGGCGCTGGAGTCCGGCGACGGCGTGGAACGGAACCCGGCGGAGGCCGTGGAGTGGTATCGCAAGGCTGCCAGGCAGGGAATGGCAACGGCGCAGGCGAACCTGGGACTTGCGCTGTGGCTGGGCGATAGCGTGGAGCAGGACCTGCCGGAGGCCGTGGTCTGGCTGCGGCGGGCCGCCGATCAGGGCTCCGGCTGGGCCCAATTCTTCCTGGGCAATGCCTATCGCGAAGGCCGCGGAGTCAAGCGCGACAACGCGCAGGCGGTGATGTGGTGGCAACGGGCAGCGGAGCAGGGGTATGCCTACGCCGAGAACAGCCTCGGCGTCATGTATGCGCTCGGCGAGGGCGTGGAGCGCGATGACAGGCGCGCCGTGTACTGGCTAGCCCGGTCCCTGCGCAACGGCCATGCGGATGCGGAGCGCAGCCTTGCGCTGGTGCTGCGCAGGCTGCCTTCCGCAAGGCTGCTGGACGCCACCCGGGTGCACAGCGCTCCCGACCTGGCCTCGGAGGTCCTCGTGTCGGCAGCGGCGCGCGAGCGCGCCTGGGAGTTGTCGCGCAGCGGCGAGTGGGCCCAGGTCTACCTGCAGCAGGCCCACACCGTCGGCTACGTGCACGCCGATGAGCTCGGCCCCGCCCCGACCAACCGGAGCCGACCCAGGTAGGCGCCTTCTCAACCGGTGCGTCGCGACGACAACCGCACCAGCTTTTCCAGGTAGGCCCGCTCGTCCGGCGGCAGCCCTGCGCGCTGTGCCTCCCACAAGGTCTCGGCCAGCACATCCACCATCCGGTGCTCTGCCTGGTGCGCATCCCCGAGGCGCTGCGCCAGCTGCGCATGGAGTTGGCGGATGCCGGCGGGACGGTCTGTGGCGATCTGTTCACGCAGGCCCAGGTGCAGTCCCAGGTGCAGGAAGGGATTCACGCCACCCTGCTCGACGGTGAAGTCGCGCGTCAGTGCGTCCGGGGCCTCCAGCATCGGCTGGTATTCCGGATGCAGCGCGATGACGTCGGCGATCTGGGCATCCAGCGGTTCCAGTGGCAGGCCCTCGCGGCGGCGCCGCCAGGCGGTGACATAGCGGCGGCGCAGCTCCTCGCGGCTGGAGTTGGCGAACATCATGGGGGCAGTGTAGCGCCCGCGGGTCAGGGCGCGGGGGTCTTGGGACGGAAGGCGCAATACGCGCTGATCACGCACTCGTAGCAGCGCGGGCGGCGCGCCAGGCAGATGTAGCGGCCGTGCAGGATCAGCCAGTGGTGCGCATGCTGCAGGAATTGCGGTGGCGTGGCCTGCAGCAGCTTCTGTTCCACCGCCACGGGCGTCTTGCCCCTCGCCAGCCCGGTGCGGTTGGCCACGCGGAACACGTGGGTGTCCACCGCCAGCGTGGGTTCGCCGAAGGCCACGTTGAGCACGACGTTGGCGGTCTTGCGGCCCACGCCGGGCAAGGCCTCCAGCGCCTCGCGCTCGCGCGGCACCTCACCGCCGTGGCGCTCGATGAGCAGCCGGCAGGTCTCGATGACGTTCTTCGCCTTGGTGGCCCACAGGCCGATGTGGCGGATGCAGGGCGTGATGCCCTCGATGCCCAGGGCCAGGATGGCCGCCGGCGTATTGGCCACCGGGTACAGCCGCCGCGTGGCCACGTTGACGCTGCGGTCGGTGGCCTGCGCGGAGAGGATCACCGCCACCAGCAGCTCGAAGGGCGTGCTGAATTCCAGCTCGCTGCGGGGTTCGGGGTTGGCGTCGCGCAGCGCGGCGTAGAGCGCCTTGACCGCCTCGGGTTTCATTGCTCCGGGTTACCCCGGTTCAGCTGACCTTCATGCCCGGCTTCACGCCCTCGTCCACCGTGAGCACGAACACACCCTGTCCATCGCCGCTCTTGTCGCTGGCGCACAGCACCATGCCCTCGGAGACCCCGAAGCGCATCTTGCGCGGCGCGAGGTTGGCGATCATCACCACGAAGCGGCCGACGAGGTCTTCCGGTTTGTAACAGGCGGCGATGCCCGAGAAGACATTGCGCTGTTCGGTGCCCAGGTCGAGCTTCAGCTGCAGCAGCTTGTCGGAGCCCTCCACGCGCGAGGCCTCCAGCACCTTCGCGGCGCGCAGGTCGAGCTTCGCGAAATCCTCGATGCCGATGTGGGTGGGCGCGGCGGCGGGGGCGGTCTTGTTTTCCATGGAAGCCTTTTTCGTGACAGGGGTTGCGGCGGCGGGCTTTTCCGGGGCCGCGGGATTCCGGGCGATGAGCCGCTTCACCACCGCGGGATCAACGCGCGTGGCGAGCTGCGGATACTGGCCGAGCGGACGGGCCGGCAGCGGCTCGGCCACGCCGTCCCAGCGCGACAGCGTGCCGGCGCCCAGCCAGCCCTCGGCCGCGGCCGCGACGCCGGGCATCACCGGGGCCAGCCAGGTCATCAGCACGCGGAACAGGTTGATGCCCTGCGTGGCCACGGCGTGTGCCTCGGGCAGGCGGGCCGGGTCCCTGGCCAGGGTCCAGGGCTTGTGGTGGTCCACGTACTGGTTCGCGCGATCGGCCAGTTGCATGATCTCGCGGATGGCGCCGGCGTAGTCGCGTGACTCGAACAACCCCGCCACCGTCCCGCTGGCGGCGGTGAATTCCGCGTACAGGGCGGGGTCGGGCAGGGCATCTGCCAGCGATCCACCGGCCTTGCCGATGAACGGCGCGCAGCGGCTGGCGATGTTCACCAGCTTGCCGACCACGTCGGAATTCACGCGCGCGGTGAAGTCGGCAAGGCTGAAGTCGATGTCGTCCAGCCCGTTGCTCAGCTTGGCGGCGAAGTAGTAGCGCAGGTGGTCGGCGGGCAGCAGGTCGAGGTAGCGGCGGGCCGTGATGAACGTGCCCCGCGACTTGGACATCTTCTGTCCGTCGACATTGAGGAACCCGTGCACGTGCACGCCGGTGGGACGGCGGCAGCCTGCGCCGTGCAGCACCGCCGGCCAGAACAGCGTGTGGAAGTAGCTGATGTCCTTGCCGATGAAGTGGTGCAGTTCGGTGGTGGCGCCGGCCTTCCAGTAGGCATCGAAGTCCAGCCCGCGCTTCGCCGCCAGCGCCGCGAAGCTGCCCATGTAGCCGATGGGCGCGTCGAACCAGACGTAGAAGTATTTGCCCGGCGCATCCGGGATCTCGAAACCGAAGTAGGGTGCGTCGCGCGAGATGTCCCAGTCGGAAAGCCCGACCTTGAACCATTCGTCGAGCTTGGCGCGCACGGCGTCCTGCAGGCCATTGCCCGCCAGCCACTCGCGCAGGTCCTGCTCGTAGTCGCCGAGGCGGAAGAACAGGTGCTCGGAGTCGCGCAGCACCGGCCGGGTGCCGCTGACGGTGGAAACGGCGTCCTTCAGGTCGACCGGGGAGTAGGTGGCCCCGCAGTTCTCGCAGGAATCCCCGTACTGGTCAGGCGTATCGCAGCGGGGGCAGGTGCCGCGCACGAAGCGGTCGGGCAGGAACATGCCCGCCTGTTCGTCGTAGGCCTGCCGGATGGTGCGGCGGGCGATCGAGCCTCGCGCCACCAGGCGCTGGTACAGCTCGGTGGCGAGCCGCCGGTTCTCCTCCGAGTGGGTGGAGTGGAAGTGGTCGAAGGCGATGCCGAAGCCGGCGTAGTCGCGCTGGTGATCGGCCGCCGCCGCGGCGATGAGCTGCTCGGGCGTGATGCCGTCCTGGCGCGCGCGGATCATGATGGGCGTGCCGTGGCAGTCCTCGGCACACACGTAGATGCAGTCGTGGCCGCGCGCCCGCTGGAAGCGGCACCAGATGTCGGTCTGCACCGCCTCGATCATGTGCCCAAGGTGCAGCGGGCCGTTCGCGTACGGCAGCGCGCTGGTGACGAGAATCCTGCGTTTCTGGCTCAACCCTGGTCCTTCACCGCCTCGAAGCGGGACTTGGCTATGGCTTTCTTGTAGGCCTCCTTGCCGGTGATCTGGCGCTGGTCGTAGAGCGCCTGGATGGAACTGTCCATGGTGCGCATGCCGCTGGCCGCGCCGGACTGCATGGTGTTCTCCAGCTGGTCGAGCTTGCCCTGGCGGATCAGGTTGGCCACCGCGGAGTTGTTCACCAGGATTTCCAGCGCCGCCACCCGTCCCTGCTTGTCGGAGCGTTGCAGCAGCTGCTGCGAGATCACCCCGCGCAGCGAGGTCGACAGCATGGTGCGCACATGCGACTGCTTGTCGGCCGGGAACACGTTGATGATGCGGTCGACGGTCTGCGCGGCGCCGTTGGTGTGCAGCGTGCCCATCACCAGGATGCCCATCTCCGCCGCCGTGACGGCGATGCTGATGGTCTCCAGGTCGCGCATTTCGCCCACCAGGATCACGTCCGGGTCCTCGCGCAGGGCCGAATGCAGCGCCTGCGCGAAGTTCTGTGCGTGCACGCCGATCTCGCGCTGGCTGATCAGGCAGTTGCGCCGCTGGTGCACGAACTCGATGGGATCCTCGATGGTGAGGATGTGTCCCTTGTCGCGCTTGTTGATGTCATCGATCATCGCCGCCAGCGTGGTGGACTTGCCCGAGCCGGTCTTGCCGGTGACGAGGATCAGCCCGTTGTTCGCACGCGCCAGGTTGCGCACGGCGTCGGGCAGCTTCAGCTCGTCCATGCTCAGGGCCTTGGACGGGATGGCGCGGAACACGGCGCCCATGCCGTTCAACTGCCGCATCACGTTGACGCGGAAGCGGCCCAGCTCGCCCAGGGTGTAGGCGAAATCCGCGCCGTCATGCTTGTCGAAGCGGTCCTTCGCCTTCTGCGGCATGATCTCCAGCAGCGCCTCGCGCACGAAGTCTGCCGGCATGGGCTCGCCCCGCAGCGGCGAGAGGTCGCCCCACAAGCGGATGCGCGGCGGGTCGCCGGCAATGAAATGCAGGTCGGACCCCCGGCGCTTCATCACCTCGGTGAGGAACTCGTCGATCTTCGCCATGGGTCGCTCAGGCACCCGCGCCGGGGCCGGACTGCGTCGCGGCCAGGTCGAGCTTGGGCAGCAGGCTGGTGTCGGTGACGTACTTCTGCAGCACGCGCTTGTCGTTGGCGAACAGGTAGGCGTGGTCCGGATCGATCTCCTTGGCCTGCACGGCGGCCAGCAGCGCCTGGTCGAGCAGCTGCATGCCGAACTCCTTGCCCATCTGGACCTGCGCCGGAATCTGGTGCGTCTGGTCGGTCTGGATGAGCTTGGCGATGGCCTTGGTCATCACCATCACCTCGCAGACAGCCTTGCGGCCCTGGTTGTCCACCGTCTTGCACAGCACCTGCGTGACCACGGCCAGCAGGCTCTGCGACAGGAAGCTCTTGGTCTGCTCGCGCTCCTCGATGGGCAGGGCGTCGATGATGCGGTCGATGGTCTTCACCGCGCCCGTGGTGTGCAGCGTGCCCAGCACCAGGTGGCCGGTCTCGGCGGCGGTCATGGCCATCGAGATGGTCTCCGCGTCGCGCATCTCGCCGACCAGGATCACGTCCGGGTCCTCGCGCATCGCGGCGCGCACCCCTTCCGCGAAGGAGGGCAGGTGGGTGCCCAGCTCGCGCTGGATCACCTGGCAGTTCTTGCTCCGGTGCACGAACTCGATCGGGTCCTCGAGGCTGATGATGTTCAGCTTCCGGGTGCCGTTGAGGTAGTCGATCATCGCCGCCAGCGTGGTGGACTTGCCCGAGCCGGTGGCGCCGGTCACCAGGATCATGCCCTGGTGGTAGTCGCAGAGCTTCCTGACAATGGGCGGCAGGCCCAGCTTGTCGAGGGTGGGAATCTCGGTGGGGATGGTGCGGAACACCGCCCCGATGCCGGTTTCCTTGCGGAACACATTGACGCGGAAACGCCCGCCGTCGGTGGAGACGTAGGAGAAGTCCACGTCGTTGCCCCGGGAGAAATGCTCCGCCTGGGAGGGCGTGAGGATCTCGGTGAGGTATCCCTCCAGCTCCGTGTCGCGCAGGTCCCTGAACTTGATGGGCACCAGGTCGCCGTACATGCGCAGCATCGGCGGCACGCCCACGGCCAGGTGGATGTCGGAGCAGCCCTGCTGGGTGCCCAGTTTCAGGAACGCGTCTATGCGGGCCATAAACGCCAGTTTACGTCATGCAAAGCGTTCGAGTGCTACCCGCATCTCATCCATGGACTGGAAGCGCTTGGTCTTGTCCACCGCCATGGCCCTGGTGATCAGCTCGGCCAGCCCCGGCGGCAGCTTCGGGTTCAGCTCCTGCGGCGGCCGGGCCTTGCCCTGCACGTGCTGGTACATCACGGCCATGTGGTCGCCCCGGGCGTAGGGCGGCACGCCGGTGAACATCTCGTACATGATCACGCCCACGGCATAGATGTCGGCCCGCTCGTCCACCTTGCGGCCCAGGATCTGCTCGGGCGCCATGTATTTCGGGGAGCCAATCACGTAGCCGGTCTTGGTGAGCTGGGTGTCGCCCTCGCGGTGCGCGGCAGCCACGCCGAAGTCCACGATCTTCAGCAGGCCCTCGTTGTTGATCAGCACGTTGGCCGGCTTCAGGTCGCGGTGGATGATGCCCACCTTGTGCGCCACGGCCATGCCGGTGCACATGTCGATGGCGTACTTGACCGCCTTCTTCGTCTCGATGGGCTGCTCGTTGACCACTTCCGCGCCCAGCGTGTGGGAGGGGAAGTACTCCATCGAGATGGCGTAATTGCCCTGGATCTGCAGGAAGTCGTAGATGCGGATGACGTTCTGGTGCGTGATCTTGCGCGAGTAGCGCAGCTCGTGCACGAAGCGCTTCATCATCTCCTCGTCCTCGGCCACGTTCGGGTTGAGGAACTTGAGGATGAGGCGGTCGTCCACCACGGTGTCTTCCATCAGCAGCACGGTGCCGAAGGCGCCCTTGCCGATGCGCTCGATGAACCGGTAGCGGCCCTCGAGCATGTCGCCGTTCTTCAGGGTGGTGATGTCGAGCTTGAGCTTGCCGGCGGCGGCCTGCTCCTCCACGTCGTGGAGCATGGGCTTCACGTCGGATTCTTCCATCGGCACCGAGCGGGCGAGGTCGGAGCCGGAGAGGGCGCGCGAGCCGCTCATCACCTGCGTGGCGCCGGTGCCCTCCATGCGCGAGGCCAGTTCGCGCAGGGCGGCCTGCGCCGCATCGGCGACGCCCGGGTCGGGCACCTGCGTCTGGGCCTGCAGCTGCAGGCGCACGTGTTCGCAGCGTTTGTCGTCGGCGATGGCCGCCAGCGCGTGCATGGCCTCCACCCGCAGTTCCTTCTCGGGCCGCTGCAGCAGTGGCAGCAGCTGCTCCACGTTGCGGCCCTCGCCAAGCTTGCCGACGGCGCGCACGACCACGGGCAGCGAGCGCACCGGCGTCGTGCCCAGCATCTCCAGCAGGCGGGGCAGGGCGCGCTTGCTGCCGATGGCGGCCAGCGCGTCCACGGAGCGTTCGGACACCCACCAGTCCTTGTCGCGCGTGGCCTCGATCAGGTGGCTGATGGCCCGCTCGTCCTTGGTCTGGTTGAGGATCTCGATGGCGGCGCGGCGGATGTCCTCGTCCTTGTCGCGCGCCAGCTGCAGCACCGCGTCGATGACCTTCGGGCCACCGATCTTGCCCAGCGCGTCGCCGGCGCGGCTGCGCACCCACCAGTCATCGTCCTTGATGGCCTCGAGCAGGAACTTCACCGAGCGGGCGTCGCCGATCTCGTTGAGCACCTCCACCGCGGCGCGGCGGGCGTATTCGTTCTCGTCCTTGAGCACCGGGATCAGGTGCTTGATGGTCTCCGGGTCGTTGGCGCGGATCAGCACGTCGATGGCGCGGTTCTGCACGTCGATTTCCGGGTCGCGCAGCAGCTGGCACACCGCTGCGGCGTCGACCGGTCCGTCCATGCGGGCCAGCGCGCCCAGCGCGGCGGCGCGGATCATCTTGTTGTTGTCGCGCAGCTGGCCCTGCAGCGCGCGCTTGATCTCGGTGCGGTTGAACCTGGCGAGGATGTTGATGATGTGCATCCGCGCGATCGGGTCCTTGCCGTCGAGGCGCGACACCAGCTCGTTGGCGGTCTCCGGCGTGGCGATGTCGGAGATGATGCGGAACAGGGCGGCCTTCTCGTTGGGCTCCTGGTTGTAGGCGGCGGTGAGCAGCTCGCGCAGGCTGAAGCGGTCCTTGTGGGCCTGGATGGCCTCCAGCAGCGCCGCCTTGGGCACGTCCTTGTTGTTGAGGGCGTCAAGCAGCAGGTGCGGGGCGAAGTTGCGGGCCGAGGACAGCGCCCAGCCGATGCCCTGTGCGATGCGCGAGTTGCCGTCGCGCAGGCCCTGCACGTATTGCGGGAAGGTCTTGTTGCTGACCAGGTGCGACAGCACGTCGACCAGGGCCACGGTGGCATTCTTGTCGGCGTCGCCCAGGGCGAGGATCACAGGTTCGATGGCGGCCGCGCCCACGCTCTTCAGGCGGGCCACCGACTTGAGGGTCTCTTCCCCCAGGGGCTTGTCGGTCGACTTGATCTGCGTGATCAGCCGGTCCGCGCGCAGATTCGAGAAGAAGCCGATCACTGGCAGGGGCCGCAAAATTCCTGTTGTTTTGAACCCCCGGAGTATGCCACAGGGCCCCAACGCGCCGGTTGCAATGCGGCGGTCACTGATAGAATTGCGAAAGACTTCCCAGCTTCCATCCGGCGGAAAAAATTCCCCATGACCGAATCCGAGCAGGCCGTACGCGATGCCCTGCTGCCCGTACGTGAACCGGCCACCGGCAGCACCCTTGCGGAACTCAAGGCCATCCGCTCGCTGCAGCTGGACGCGGACACCCTGCGCCTGTCGCTGGTGCTGCCCGTTCCCGTGGGCGGCTACACCCCTGTCCTCCAGCCCCTGCTGGAAGGCGTGCTGCAGCGCACAGGAAGGCCGCCCAGGCTCGAACTGGAACTGGTGGCGGACATCCCCACCCAGGCCGTGCAGCGGCCCCTGAAGCCTCTGGCGGGCATACGCAACATCGTGGCTGTCGGGTCGGCGAAGGGCGGGGTTGGCAAGTCAACCGTGGCGGCCAACCTGGCCGCGGCCTGGGCGGCAATGGGGGCGCGGGTGGGCCTGCTCGATGCGGACATCTACGGCCCCAGCCAGCCGCTGCTCATGGGCGTGGCGGAGGGCACCAGGCCGGCCACCCGCGACCAACGCATCATTCCGGTGCAGGCCCACGGCCTGAAGCTGATGTCCATCGGCCTGCTGATCGATGCCGCGCAACCTGCCATCTGGCGCGGCCCCATGGTCACCCAGGCCCTCACGCAGCTGCTCACCGGCACGGAGTGGGGGGAGCTGGATTACCTGGTGCTCGACCTGCCGCCGGGCACCGGCGACCTGCAGCTCACGCTGGCGCAGAAGGTGCCGGTGGCCGGCGCCGTGATCGTGACCACGCCGCAGGAGATCGCCGTGGCCGATGCCCGCAAGGGGCTGCGCATGTTCGAGAAGGTGTCCGTGGGCGTGCTGGGCGTGGTGGAGAACATGGCCACGCATGTGTGCACGAACTGCGGCCACGAAGATGCCATCTTCGGCAGTGGCGGCGGCGAGGCGCTGGCCGCCGAGTGCGGCGTGGCGCTGCTGGGCCGGCTGCCGCTGGACACCCGCATCCGCGAGGAATCCGGGACCGGCAGGCCCACCGTGCTGGCCGCGCCGGATTCCGCGCGCGGCCGCGCCTATGTCGAACTGGCACGTCGCACCGCCGGGGTGCTGGCCGCCAGGCCGCGCGATCGCAGCGGCACATTCCCCGGCGTCGTCGTCGAGAGAGCTTCATGAGCATCAAGTCCGACCACTGGATCCGCCGCATGGCGGAATCCCATCGCATGATCGAACCCTTCGAGGCCGGCCAGGTGCGCGAGTCCGGCGGGGCGCGCATCGTCTCCTACGGCACCTCCAGCTACGGCTACGACGTGCGCTGCGCGCGCGAGTTCAAGGTGTTCACCAACATCAACAGCACCATCGTCGACCCGAAGAAGTTCGACCCGCAGAGCTTCGTCGACGTGGAATCCGACGTGTGCATCATCCCGCCGAACTCCTTCGCGCTGGCGCGCACGGTGGAGTACTTCCGCATCCCCCGCAATGTGCTGGTGGTGTGCCTGGGCAAGTCCACCTACGCCCGCTGCGGCATCATCGTGAACGTCACGCCGCTGGAGCCGGAGTGGGAGGGGCACGTGACGCTGGAGTTCTCGAACACCACGCCGCTGCCGGCCAAGGTGTACGCCAACGAGGGCGTGGCGCAGATGCTGTTCTTCGAGTCCGACGAGGTGTGCGCCACGTCCTACCGCGATCGCGGCGGAAAATACCAGGGCCAGGTGGGCGTGACGCTGCCGAAGGCCTGAGGCGGCTCAGCGCTCCAGCGCGGTGAGGGTCATCGACCACTCGACGTCGCGCCCGTTGCGCCGCTCCACCTTCAGCGGCATGTAGCCGAGTTCCGGCGCGCACCAGAAAAGGGTGGCCTTGCGCGAGCCGGGGCGGCGGCTGCTGAAGATATCGGCGCGATGCTTGCCGGCCACCGAGTCGATGAGCTCGCTGCCTTCCACCGCATAGAGGTAGTCCTTGATGCGGTCCTCGTCCACGAGCACGAAGCGCGCGGGCATGCGCTCGGAAAGCAGTTCCTGCATCAGGGCCACCTGCACCGACAGGGTATCCAGCAGGCCCGGCTGGATGGGCAGGTCCACCCGCTTGCGATTGACGGTGCCGGTGACGCGGCCGCCCTGCCAGTCGAAGGTCAGCGACTGGGAGTTCTCGTCGGAGGTGAATGACTCGGGCACCACCCGGCCATCGACGATGCGGAACACGCTCTTCGACGCCTGATTGGAGGGAATGGCGAGGCGGAACAGGCCGCGCGACTGGATGCGTGATTCATAGGACCAGCGCCCGCCGTCCAGCTTCTGCAGCTGGAGGTGGCCGGTGCCCGCGGACATGCCGTTCCAGCGGATGGCGTAGGTGGCCTTGAACGGGGCCAGGTCGGCAGCGGCGGCGAGGCCGGGCAGCAGCAGGGCGAGCAGCAGGGCGGCGATGCGCAGCATCACGCGATCCTCACCGGCTGCGCCAGCGGGGCGCCATCCAGCGTGGGGTTGCCCCCGTTCCACTGCAGTCGTCCACTGGCCAGCCATGCGGTCACCATGGGATAGAGGATGTGTTCACGAGCATGAACCCGGGCTGAAAGGGTGGCAACCGTGTCGCCCGGGAGCACCGGCACGGGGCCTTGCGCGACCAGCGGGCCGCCGTCCAGCTCCGGCGTGACGAAATGCACGCTGGCGCCGTGTTCGGCGTCGCCAGCGGCCAGCGCGCGCGCATGGGTATCAAGGCCCTTGTGCCTGGGCAGCAGCGAAGGGTGGATGTTGAGCATGCGTCCGCGGTAGCGGTCGACGAGGGGCGCGGACAGCACGCGCATGAAGCCGGCGAGGATGACGTAGTCGGCGCCACTGGATTCGATCTCGCGTTCCACCACGGCCTCGAAGGCCTGCCGGTCCGGCCGCCCGTCGCGCAGCAGGGCGCGGCGATCCACCACCACGGCAGGCAGTCCCAGCTCGCGCGCGCGCTCCAGTCCGGCGGCCTCGGGAACATCGGAGAGCACCAGCGTGATGCGCGCGGGAATCCGTCCCTCGCGGCAGGCGCGGGCAATGGCCACCATGTTGCTGCCGCCGCCGGAGATCAGCACCGCCAGCCGCGGCAGGGGATCAGTCCTCGATGACGACACCGGCGTTTCCGGTGCGGATCTCGCCGATCAGCGAGGCCTGCTCGCCGGCGTCGCGCAGCAGTGCCAGGGCTTCATCCGCATGGGCGGCGGGCACCACGGCCACCATGCCGATGCCGCAGTTGAAGGTGCGGTACATCTCCGCGGGCGTGATGCGGCCGGTCGTGGCCAGCCAGTCGAACACCGGGTCGCGATGCCAGCCCGGGCGTTGCAGCCTGGCTTCCAGGCCATCCGGCAGCACGCGCGGGATGTTGTCGGTGAGGCCGCCGCCGGTGATGTGCGCAAAGGCCGAGACGGGCAGGGCGGCTGCCAGCTTCAGCATGCTCTTCACGTAGATGCGGGTGGGCTCGAGCAGGCGGTCGAACAGCGGCCGGCCTTCCAGCTGCGTGCCCGCATCGGCCCCGGCCACGGCGATGAGCTTGCGCACCAGGGAAAAGCCGTTGGAGTGCACGCCGGAGGAAGCCATGCCGATGATGGCGTCACCGGCCTTCACGCGCGTTCCGTCCAGCACCTGGCTGCGCTCCACCACGCCGACGCAGAAGCCGGCCAGGTCGTAATCGCCGCCGTGGTACATGCCGGGCATCTCGGCGGTTTCGCCGCCCACCAGCGCGCACCCGGCCTGCAGGCATCCTTCCGCGATGCCGGCGACGACCTTCTCGGCCACGTCCACCGACAGCTTGCCCGTGGCGTAGTAGTCGAGGAAAAACAGCGGCTCGGCGCCCTGCACGGCCACGTCGTTCACGCACATGGCCACCAGGTCGATGCCGATGCGCTCGTGGCGGTTGGTGTCGATGGCCAGGCGCAGCTTGGTGCCCACGCCGTCGGTGCCGGAGACCAGCACCGGCTCGCGGTAGCGTTGCGGCAGGGAGACCAGTGCGCCGAAACCGCCGACGCCGGCCAGCACCTCCGGTCGCAGGGTTCGTTTGACGACGGGCTTGATGCGCTCGACCAGCTCGTCTCCGGCGTCGATGTCGACGCCCGCGTCGCGGTAGCTGATGCCGCTTGTTGGCTGCATGGTTCGTCCTGGGGAAAGCTTTGCGATATTGTATAGGACTTTTCGCCGTGCCCTGGCCGCGCCCACGCCATGCGCCACCTGCCCAACATCCTCTGTTTCTTCCGCATTGCGCTGATCCCGCCCCTGGTGCTGGCCATGCTCCGCGGCGAGCAGGCCGGCATCCTGGTGCTGTTCACGCTGGCGGCGGTTTCCGACGGACTGGACGGCTACCTGGCCAAGCGCTTCGGCTGGACCTCCGACCTGGGCCGCTTCCTGGATCCCGCCGCCGACAAGCTGCTCTTGATGTCCGTGTTCATCACCGCGGCCTGGCTGGACATTGCGCCCTGGTGGGTGGCGGCCGTGGCCATCGCGCGCGATGTCACCATCGGGGTCGGGGCGCTGATCTTCCGCCTCTGGTTCGGGCCGCTGCATGGCCGGCCCACCGCTATCAGCAAGGTGAACACCGCGATGCAGATGGCCTACCTGCTGGCCCTGATCCTGGCCAGCGCCAGCGGGTTTCCGCCGCGCGGCCTGATCGAGGTGCTGGCCGCGGTGGTGGTGCTGACCACCCTGGTGAGCGGCGTCGACTACGTGGGCCGCTTCCTGCAGCGCGCCTTCGCGCGGATCGCCGCCACGTGAGGCAGTTACCCCTGGGCGTGCGGTTGCAGGATCGCGCGCTCTTCGAGAGTTTCCTCACCGGCGCCAATGGCCAGGCGCTGGCGGCGTCGCAGGCGCTGGCTGCCGGCACTGATTCCCTGCTCTACCTGCACGGCATCGAGGCGTCCGGCAAGTCGCACCTGCTGCAGGCCATGTGCGCCGCCTGCGCCGGCGCAGCCTACCTGCCGCTGCGCACGTTGCGCGCGCTGGCGCCGGAGGCACTGGAAGGGCTGGCCGGCCTGCCGCTGCTGGCCATCGATGATCCGGAGGCCATCGCCGGCGAGATGCTCTGGGAGCAGCAGTTGTTCTCGCTGTACAACGAATGCATGGCTGCCGGCACGCGCATCGCCGTGGCGGCGCGCATGCCGGCGGTGGACCTGCCGCTGGTGCTGCCGGACCTCCGGTCCCGCCTGGCCGCCATGCCGCACTTCGCGCTGCGGCCGCTGGATGAGGCCCAGCAGCGCAGTGCCCTGCTGGCGCGCGCCGCGGCGCGCGGCATCCAGCTGCCCGAGGATGCCGTGCACTACCTGCAACGGCGCTTCGCGCGGGACATGGCCAGCCTGTCGCAGATCCTGGAGCGGCTGGATGCGGCCTCGCTGGAGGCGAAGCGGCCGCTGACGCTGCCCTTCATCCGCAGCGTGCTGGGAGATGCCCCCTGAGGGGCAGGGGGCGCGCCGGGATGCGGACGCGCGTCAGTCGCGCTGGCGCAGTTTCAGGGCCAGCCCGGCAATGCGCCGGCCCAGCGATTGCGCCAGGGTGATTTCATCATCGGACAGGTCGGCACCGCCGGCGGCCGACACCACGTGCGAGGCGCCATAGGGCGTACCGCCGCTGCGAGTGGTACTGAGCAGCGGCTCGGTGTACGGAATGCCGATGCACACCATGCCGTGGTGGAGCAGCGGCAGCAGCATCGACAGCAGCGTGCTTTCCTGGCCGCCATGCATGGTCTGCGTGGAAGTGAACACCGCCGCGGGCTTGCCGGCCAGCGCGCCCTCCAGCCAGAGGCTGGAGGTCTGGTCGAGGAAATGCTTCAGCGGCGCGGCCATGTTGCCGAAGCGGGTGGGACTGCCGAGCACCAGGCCATCGCAGGCGCGCAGGTCGTCCAGGCTCGCCCAGGGAGCGCCTTCGTCCGGCACCAACCTGTGCGGTCGCTCGTTCTCCGCCGATACCGGCGCGACGCCGCGCAGCCGGGCGCGTGCGCCGGCCACGGACTCTATGCCGCGGCACACCTGGCGCGCCAGCTGGGCCGTGCTGCCCTGGCGCGAGTAGTAGACGACGAGGATCTCGGCTTCGGGTTGGCGGGCCATCTGGGGATCAGCGCTGCGCCGTGGCCGTGCCGAGGTCATCGGCGCCATTCCAGCGGGTGGTCCAGCGTTGCACCACGGTGTCCGGATACTTGCGGCGCCCGACGCTGCCGTTGTAGCGCGCCAGCGCCTTGCCGAGGTCGTTCTTCTCGCGCTCCAGGTAGTGGCGCAGGATGGCGCAGCCCATGCGCATGTTGGCTTCGATCTGCACCAGCTGGTGGCGTTCCATGCCCAGCTCTTGCGGCCAGAACGGCATGATCTGCATCAGTCCGACGGCGCCGGCGCTGGACACTGCCCACCGGTCGAAGCGGCTTTCCACGTCGATGATGGCCAGGATCAGGCCAGGCGGCAGGCGCTTCTCGCCCGGCCGGTGGGCCTCGCAGTAGGCGGTCTCCAGGATCAGCATCCGCTCGGTGGCATCGGGCACGATGCGCCGCAGCCTGGGCTCCATCAATGCGAACCAGACGGCCGAGTCGTATTTGTCGGCGAAGCAGGGGGAGCTGGCTACCGCCTTCTCGAGGATGGCGCGCAATTCGGGATCGCGCTGCGCCTGGGCCTGCGCGGCACCGGCGCAGGCCAGCAGCAGCAGCAGCGCGAGGCTAGCGCGCCAGCCTGCGGCGGACTTCCGCGACCACGTCATCGGCAGGGATCTCCGTGTTCTCGCCACTGCGCCGGTTGCGGTATTCCAGCCGCCCGGAGGCCAGCCCGCGGTCGCCCACCACGATGCAGTGGGGAATGCCCAGCAGCTCCGCGTCGGCGAACTTCACCCCGGGGCGCGCATCGCGGTCGTCATAGAGCACGTCGATGCCGGCGTCGTTGAAAGCCGCGTACAGGCCGTCTGCGGCGTTGCGGACAGCCTCGGAGCGATCGTGGTTGAGGGTGACCAGCAGCACGGTATGGGGGGCGATGGGTTCAGGCCAGATGATGCCCTTTTCATCATGATTCTGTTCAATGGCCGCCGCCACGATGCGCGTCACACCTATGCCATAACAGCCCATCAGGGGAGTGAGGTCCTTGCCCGCCGGGTCGAGCACGGTGAGCTTCAGGGTCTCGCTGTACTTGCGGCCGAGCTGGAATATGTGGCCCACCTCGATGCCGCGGCGGATGGTCAGCCGGCCCTTGCCGGAGGGCGAGGGGTCGCCGTCGACCACGTTGCGCAGGTCGGCGCTTTCGGGTTCCGGAAGATCGCGCCCCCAGTTCACCCCGGTGAGGTGCGCATCGGTGGCATTGGCACCGCAGACGAAGTCGGCCAGTGCCGCGGCGGCATGGTCCACGACGACGCGGCAGGGCAGGCCCACCGGTCCCAGGAAGCCGATTTCGGTGCCGGTGGCCTCCTTGATGCGCGCGGCGCTGGCCATGCGCAGGGGGCTGGCCACGCCGGCGACCTTCTGCGCCTTCACGGCGTTGAGTTCATGGTCGCCGCGCAGCACCAGCGCCACCACGCCGCCGTCGCTGCCCTCGACCACCAGGGTCTTCACGCAGCGGTCGGCCGGCACCTCCAGCAGTGCGCAGACTTCGGCAATGGTCTTCGCGCCTGGCGTGGCCACCTGCGCCATCGCCTGCGTGGCCGGCGCACGCCGGCCGTCAAAGGCCGGCGTGGAAGCCAGCTCGAGGTTGGCGGCGTAGTCATCGGCGTCGGAGACCGCGATGGCATCCTCGCCGGAGTCTGCCAGCACCTGGAATTCCTCCGATGCACTGCCGCCGATGGCGCCGGTGTCGGCACGCACCGCACGGAAGGCGAGCCCCATGCGCTCGAACATGCGCATGTAGGCGGCCTTCATGGCCGCATAGCCTTCTGCCAGGGAGGCCTGGTCGGCGTGGAAGGAGTAGGCATCCTTCATCAGGAACTCGCGGCCGCGCATCACGCCGAAGCGGGGGCGGATCTCGTCGCGGAACTTGGTCTGCACCTGGTAGAAGTTCACCGGCAGCTGGCGGTAGCTCTTCAGCTCGCGTCGCGCGATGTCGGTGATCACTTCCTCATGGGTGGGACCGATCACGAAGTCGCGCTCGTGGCGGTCCTTCAGGCGCAGCAGTTCAGGGCCGTACTGGTCCCAGCGCCCGGACTCCTGCCACAGTTCGGCCGGCTGCACGGCGGGCATCAGCAGTTCCAGCGCGCCGGCGCGGTTCATCTCCTCGCGGATGATGGCCTCGACCTTGCGCACGGCACGCAGGCCCAGCGGCATCCAGGTGTAGATGCCGGCGGCGAGGCGGCGGATGAGGCCGGCGCGCAGCATCAGCTTGTGGCTGACGACCTCGGCATCGGCGGGAGATTCCTTGGCGGTATTGACCGGGTAGCGTGACAGGCGCATGCGGCTGTGGGGCTTGAGGATCGCGTGGGAAAGGACGCGACAGTCTAGCAGGCCGACCGGACCTGCGCCGTTGTGGCGGGGGTGGCGCAGCCCTATGATGACCGCAATCTATGGAATCCCCCGATCCTGAAAGCCGGCCGCGCAGCAGGGCCATCTACCTGCTGCCGAACCTGTTCACCACCGGCTGCCTGTTTTCCGGTTTCTACGCCATCGTCGCGGCCATCGACGGCAACTACCACCGTGCCGGCTTCGCCGTGTTCGCCGCCATGCTGTTCGACACGCTGGATGGGCGCGTGGCGCGCATGACGCGCACCGAGAGCGCCTTCGGCAAGGAGTTCGACAGCCTGGCCGACATGGTCTCCTTCGGCGTGGCGCCGGCCATCGTGGCCTACCAGTGGGGCGTGGCGCGGCTGTTCGAATACGGCGCGGCCTGGGGCCGCATCGGCTGGGCGGCCGCCTTCCTCTATGCCGCCTGCGCGGCGATGCGCCTGGCGCGCTTCAACACGCGCCATGCCACGCAGGACAAGCGTTTCTTCGAGGGCCTTCCCAGTCCGTCGGCGGCGGCCATCGTGTCGGCATTCATCTGGGCGGCCAGCGTCTGGCGCGCGCCCGGCCTGCCGGGGCTGATCTTCGCCACGCTGGTCACAGCCTCCGCCGGCCTGCTGATGGTCAGCAGCTTCGGCTACAACAGCTTCAAGCAGCTGAACCTGGAAGGGCCGGTGCGTTTCATGACCTTCCTGCTGGTGCCGCTGGGGTTCGTGCTGATCGCGGTGGATCCTCCCAGGGCGCTGCTGCTGATCTTCGGCACCTACGCGCTCTCCGGCCCCGTGGTGTGGCTGCTGCGTCGCAAGCGCCGCGGCCATCGGCGTGAGGAGCCTGCCGGAGGCGGTCACTGATGGGACGCCGTGCCGCCTACCTTGCGGCACTGGGCGTGCCGGACTGGAGGCAGCGGCGTGCACTGGCGGTGGAGCCGCCGCCGCGCCCGGCGCAGCCACCCGCGCCACGCATCGCAGGGCCTGACGCTCCGGTGCCCGCCGAGGTGCCCGCACCGCCTGCCGTCCTGCCAGCCTCCATGGCCGACACTTGGGACGCCGTGGCCGGCGAGGTCGCCAGCTGCATGCGCTGCAAGCTGCACTCCTGCCGCACGCGCACCGTGTTCGGCGTGGGCAGCCGCAGCGCGCGCTGGCTGGTGGTGGGAGAGGCGCCAGGCGCGGAGGAGGACCGGCAGGGCGAGCCCTTCGTGGGCCGCGCCGGCAAGCTGCTGGATGCCATGCTGCTGGCCATCGGCCTCAGGCGCGAGCAGGTCTTCATTGCCAACGTGCTCAAGTGCCGGCCGCCGGACAACCGCAATCCCGCCCCCGACGAGGTGGCGCAGTGCCTGCCTTTCCTGGAACGGCAGATCGCGCTGCTGCAGCCCTCGATCATGCTGGCGGTGGGCAGCGTGGCCGCGCAGAACCTCCTGGCCACCGACGTGCCCGTGGGGCGGCTGCGTGGCCGCGTGCACGCCTTCGGTAGCGCACGCACGCCAGTGGTGGTCACCTACCATCCCGCCTACCTGCTGCGCAGCCCGGGCGAGAAGCGCAAGGTGTGGGAGGACCTGAAGTTCGCCCGCGGCATCGCCGGGACCAGCCCTGCTTGAACACGGTGACGGACCTGATCCGCGCCATGCAACCCACCGACGTGCCGGAGGTGGGGTTGCTGGAATCCGGGACCTACGCCTTTCCCTGGAGCGAGAACATCTTCCGTGACTGCCTGCGGGCGGGCTATTACTGCTGCGTGGTGCAGACCGAAGGGGAAATCACGGGATACGGCGTGCTCAGCACGGGTGCCGGCGAGGCGCATGTGCTGAACATCTGCGTAGCCGAGGCGGATCGCGGCCGGGGGCTGGGCAGCCGCCTGCTGCAGCACCTGCTTGACCAGGCGCGGGCCGCCGGTGCGCGCGAGGTGTTCCTGGAGGTGCGGCCCTCGAACACCGTGGCGCTGAACCTCTACCGCGCGCGGGGCTTCTCGCAGGTGGGGATACGCCGCGGCTACTACCAGGCCGTGGGCGGGCGCGAGGATGCGGTGGTGCTGCGCCGGCAGCTCGCGCCGGAGTGAGCTGCCTCAGGCGCTGAACTTGCGCCAGGGCCCGCTGATCGCCAGCGTCTTCGCCGGGCTGTAGATGTTCACGAACAGGATCGAGCCATCGGGCGAGAAGCAGGCCCCGGCCAGCTCGGTCTGCGAATGCAGGCGGGCGATGTCGTAGGTCTGGCCCTGCGGCGTCACGCCGCGGATGTGGTTGTTCACGTTCGCGGTGTACTGGTCTTCGCACACCACCAGGTGGCCATTCGGCGCCACGGTGAGGTTGTCGCCGAAATTGAAATGCGTGATGTCCGGGGATTCATAGAAGTTCTGCAGCTGGCCCGGCTCGCCGGCCTCACGGGCCTGGCCCTCGAAGCGCGACGGGCGATAGCGCATGATCTGGCCGAGCTTCTTCGCGCCGCCACTGGTGCAGCAGAAATACACCTCGCCGTTGCCCATGTGGATGCCTTCGCCGCGCGCGAACAGCACTGCGCCGGCGGCATGGCCGCGCTTGCGCAGGTCATCCTCGGGACTCTCGACTTCGTCGAGGTCGATCCAGCGCACAGCCTGCCAGGTACCCTGGGACAGCGTGGTGCCTTCCCAGTTGCGGCTGTCGGTGAGGCCGGGCTCGACCAGGGCCAGCGCCTGCAGCCGGCCACCCCTGGCCAACTCGCCCTTCGCATCGGGCAACAGGCGGTAGAGCAGGCCATCGTTGCGGTCCTCGGTGAGGTAGACCACG
Organism: uncultured bacterium; assembly: GCA_965652645.1. Classification (GTDB taxonomy): domain Bacteria; phylum Pseudomonadota; class Gammaproteobacteria; order Steroidobacterales; family Steroidobacteraceae; genus ZC4RG30. The sequence continues at coordinate 45,205 of CBFGXE010000011.1, forward strand.
CCGGTGCGCGGATCCACCACGGCGGCCTCGTGGTTGAAGCGGCCGAGGGCCTTCAGCGGCACCGGCTGCACCGTGGTGGTGGCGGCGGCCGGAACCTCGAATACCCAGCCGTGGTCCTGGCTCGCACCGCGCGTGCCGGCGCGGGTGAGGTCTTCCTCGCAGGTCAGCCAGCTGCCCCAGGGCGTGATGCCGCCGGCACAGTTGCGGATTGTGCCCAGCAGGCTCACGTGCTGCCGCACCACGCGCTGCGCGCGCATGTCGTAGACCAGGGTGCTGGTGCCGCCGGGCATCGGGGCGCCGGCGGCGTTGCGATCGTAGGTGGGCGGTTCCGTCCCGGTGTTGCGCGCCAGCGGACCGCGCGCCTGCTGGGAGGCCGTCAGCTCATGGTTGCGTACCAGCGCGACGCGGCCGCGGCCCAGCGCGAAGCAACCCATGCCATCGGCGTTGTCACCGACCAGGAAGCCATCGTCCATGCGGTCGCCGAAGGAGGAAATGATGTGGTAGCGGAAGCCCTGCGGCAGGTCGAGCAGGCGCATGGGGTCGGGCACAAGGCTGCCGTAGGCGCGCGGCCGGCGCGAGGGGTCCGTGGAGACAGGCACGGAGGCGCACGCGCTCATCAGGCCTGCAAAGGCGGTTCCGGTCAGGGCAAGCGTGAATTCGCGGCGGCTGGTCACTGGCAGTTCCTGCAATGGATGGTGATGGCCCGCCGGACGGTACTGCAGGGCCGCCGGCATGGCAATCAAGTGCCCGCCGGCTTTTCGCTGGCCGGTATAATCGCCGCCTTTTCGAGGAGCCCGAATGTCCGAGTCTGCGCAAGTGCAGCAGGCAAGCCGGCGGCGCACTTTCGCGATCATCTCGCATCCCGACGCCGGCAAGACCACGCTGACCGAAAAACTGCTGCTCTTCGGCGGCGCCATCCAGCTGGCGGGCACGGTGAAGGGCCGCAAGGCCGCCCGCCATGCGACCTCCGACTGGATGCGCCTGGAGCAGCAGCGCGGCATCTCCGTGACCAGCTCGGTGATGCAGTTCCCCTTCAACGGGCGCATCGTGAACCTGCTGGATACCCCGGGCCACGAGGACTTCTCCGAAGACACCTACCGCACGCTCACCGCGGTGGACTCGGCGCTGATGGTGATCGACTGCGCCAAGGGCGTGGAGGAGCGCACCATCCGCCTGATGGAGGTGTGCCGCCTGCGCGCCACGCCCATCATGACCTTCATCAACAAGCTGGACCGCGAGGGCCGCGCGCCGCTGGACCTGCTCGACGAGATCGAGAAGGTGCTGAAGCTGGGCGTGGCGCCGGTGACCTGGCCCATCGGCATGGGCCGCGAGCTGCTGGGCATCTACCACCTCACCGAGGACCGCATCTACGCCTACGAGGCGGGTGACCGCGGCACGCGCGGCGACAACCGCGTGATCGACGGCCTGATGAGCGAGGAGGCCACGGTGTTCCTCGGCGACCGTGCCGAAGCCTTCCGCGAGGAAGTGGACCTGGTGCGCGGCGCGGCCACGCCGTTCGACGTGGCCGAATACCTGGCCGGCCGGCAGACGCCGGTGTTCTTCGGTTCGGCCATCAGCAACTTCGGCGTGGAAGAGCTGCTGCGCGCGTTCACCGAACACGCGCCGGGGCCGCTGCCGCGCACGGCGCGCGAGCGCGTGGTGGAGCCCACCGAACCGAAGCTCACTGGCTTCGTGTTCAAGATCCAGGCCAACATGGACCCGGCGCACCGTGACCGCATCGCCTTCATGCGCCTGTGCTCCGGCCGTTACACCCCCGGCATGCGCTTCTTCCATCCGCGGCTGAGCAAGGAAATCCGCGTCGCCGACGCGCTGACCTTCATGGCCGGCGAGCGCAGTGCGGTGGAGGAGGCCTGGGCCGGCGACATCATCGGCCTGCACAACCACGGCACCATCAACATCGGCGACACCTTCACCGAAGGCGAGAAGCTGGCCTTCACCGGCATCCCCAACTTCGCGCCGGAACTGTTCCGCCGCGCGGTGCTGAAGGACCCACTGAAGATGAAGGCGCTGCAGAAGGGACTGGGCCAGCTGTGCGAGGAGGGTGCCACGCAGCTGTTCCGTCCGTTGCGCAACAACGACCTGATCCTGGGTGCAGTGGGGCAACTGCAGTTCGAGGTGGTGGCCTTCCGCCTGCAGGACGAGTACAGCGTGCAATGCGCCTTCGAGGGCATCGGCGTGCAGACCGCGCGCTGGGTGCAGGGCGACGAGAAGAAGCTGGGGGAATTCCGCACCAAGGCCTACGACCACCTGGCCGTGGACCACGCCGGGGCGCTGGTGTACCTGGCGCCGTCGCGGGTGAACCTGTCGCTGACGATGGAACGCTGGCCGGACCTGGCCTTCCACGAGACCCGCGAGAGCCACGCGTGAATCCGCGGGCATTGCCGGCTCATGGCGTGATGCGGCCGTGAAGTGGCTGGCGCGCCACCCCGTGCTGAGCTGGGGGCTCTACGACTGGGGCAACTCGGCATTCGCCACCACGGTGATGGCAGGTTTCTTCCCGGTGTTCTTCAGCCAGTACTGGAGCGCCGGGGCGGATACCGAGCTGACCACGGCACGCCTGGGTTATGCCAATGCCGCCGCGGGCCTGGTGATCGCCTTGCTTGCGCCCTTCCTCGGCGCCATTGCCGATCGTGGCGGCAGGCGCCGCCGCATGCTGTTCGTGTTCACTCTGCTGGGCACGCTGTCCACGCTGGCGCTGTTCTTCCTGGCGCAGGGGCAGTGGTTGGCCGCGGTCGCGCTGTTCGCGCTGGGCAGCATCGGCTTCAATGGCGGGGTGGTGTTTGGCGATGCACTGCTGCTGGACGTGGCCGAACCGCGCGACTACGACCGGGTCTCCGCCTTCGGTTATGCATTGGGCTACCTCGGCGGCGGGCTGCTGTTCGCGGTGAACGTGGCCATGGTGGTGAAGCCGGCGCTGTTCGGCCTGCCCGATGCGGCCGCCGCGGTGCGCTGGTCGTTCGTGACGGTGGCTGGGTGGTGGCTGGTGTTCACCCTGCCGGTGCTGCTGTTCGTGAACGAAAGCCCGCCGCGTGAAGCCGCACGGGGCGGCGCGCTGGCCGCGGGTTGGCGCGAGCTGATGGCCACGGCGCGTGCAGTGCGCAGCCAGCCGCTGCTGCTGCAATTCCTGCTGGCCTACTGGCTGTACATCGATGGCGTGAACACCGTCATCAAGATGGCGGTGAACTACGGCCTGTCGCTGGGCCTGGAGTCCAGCGACCTGCTGAGTGCGCTGCTGCTGACGCAGTTCATCGGGTTCCCCGCCGCGCTGCTCTTCGGCCGGGTGGGGGAGCGCATGGGCGCGCGCGCCGGCGTGCTGATCGGCCTTGCCGTCTACGCCGTGATCACCATCTGGGCCTACTTCCTCGACTCGGCGCTGGAGTTCTACCTGATGGCCGCGACGCTGGGCCTGGTGCAGGGCGGAGTGCAGAGCCTGTCGCGCTCGCTTTATGGACGCCTCGTGCCCGGGGGCAAGTCAGCCGAGTACTTTGGTTTCTACAACATGGTTGGCAAGTTCGGCACCGTGCTCGGGCCCGCGCTGATGGGCGCGCTGGCGCTGGCGGCCAACAGCACGCGCGCGTCCATCCTGGCGCTGCTGCTGCTGTTCGTCGGCGGCGGTGTGCTGCTCTGGCGCGTGCAGTTGCCGCAGACCGACGCGCGCTAACCGTTCTGCGGGGCAGCCGCGGCCGCATTCCGCCCCCGCAGGTCCGGCAGCGCGCGTTCTACTTCCTGCAGGTGCCGGCGCAGTTCGTCGTGCCGCGCATCACCGGGTGTTTCCCCTGCCCCGAAACGCACGCTGGCATACAGCCGGACGAAGGTCCCGATTGGCGCGCTTGCAGCAGGAAAGGCGCGTTGTGCACGATGGCGGATGGCTTCGGGTCCCTCGTGCGCGGCCACCGGCAGGTCGCGGCGTTCCAGCAACCGCAGGAAGCGTGACCAGGTCCGGCCCACGGCATCCGGGCGGGCGCGCGGTGTGCGTGGGCGCAACCAGAACAGCAGCGCCGCACACCAGGCCACCACGGCTGCCAGGAGCAGCAGAGCCATGCCGCGGTAGTCGACGTTCCCCAGCCCCAGCCATTCCAGCAGGGTGCGCTGCTGGGTGCTGTTGAAGTTCACCACGCGCTCGCGCCACCAGGTGCCGGCAGCGTCCCAGCGGTCGCGCAGGTTGCGCAGCCAGCTGGTCTGCTGCACGAGGTTGGTGGCCGCGGAGCGCGTTTCGGGCAGCAGCTCACTGAGGCCGCGCTGCAGGCGGCCGGGCGCCACCTCGCCGGTGGGATCGAAACGCACCCAGCCTTCACCCTCCAGCCACACCTCGGCCCATGCATGCGCATCAGACTGGCGCAGCAGGTAGTAGCCGCCCACGGGATTCAGCGTGCCGCCCAGGTAGCCTGTGACCACGCGCGCCGGAACGCCGGCGGCGCGCATCAACGTGACGAAGGCCGAGGCGAAGTGGCCGCAGAAGCCCAACCGGGTGTTGAACAGCAGGTCGTCGACGGAGTTGTAGTCCAGTTGGGGCGGCGTGAGCGTGTATTCGAAGCCGCCGGTGGCGAAGTAGCGCATCACTGCAGCGGCGTAAGCGGCGTCGCCATCTGCCTGTGCCCGCATGTCCCGCGCCAGCTGCAAGGTGCGCGGATTGCGCCCGGCCGGCAGGCGCGTATCGCGCCGGCGGGTCGTGGTCGGCAGGGAGCCCTCATGTCGTGCATCCAGCCACGACACCCCCTCGTAGATCAGCGTTGAGTTGACAGGCCGCTGGGCAAGGAACTGTCCGTCAGGGGTGTGGAAGCTGCGTCGTCCCTGCACCGACTGCGCGGTCTCCAGCGCGAACAGCCAGGTGCGGCCATGCGGTTCGAGCGTCACCTGGTACCCGACGCGATTGCCGCGGAATTGCAGCGGCTGGCGCGGCGAGGCCACGAAACCGCCCTCGTTGCGCCAGGTGTTGCCGTCGAAGTCGTGCAGCACCGGTCCGCGCCAGTAGCGCAGCGGGGGAGGGGGTGCGGTGTCATCGAAGCGCACGCGGAAGGCGATGGCATCGGAGACGGCGAGATCCGAGATGCTGCCGGGACTCATTTCGTCGGACAGGCCGGTCTGTGCCTGTCCGCCGCCGGGCAGCGCCCACAATGCACCGGGCAGGCGCGGCACCAGGATGAAGGCCAGCACGGCGAAGGGCACCGCAAACAGCATGGCGCCGCCGGAGCGCGTGAATGCGATCCGCGCGGAACCTGCGGCCTGCGCGCTGCCCATTGCGGCAATCGCGGCCAGTGACATCCAGGCCACGAGCAGGAACAGCGGCAGCCGCCACAGATCCTGGCGGTCCAGCCCGGCCGACAGGACCAGGATCAACGCCACCACGGTAACCACCACGCCGTCGCGATGGGTCCGTGATTCCAGCAGCTTCATGGCGCCCATGCCTATCAGCAAGGCGCTGCCGGCGGCCACGCCATTGAGCGTGCCGAAGGTGAACAGCACGAATACCACCACCGTCAGCGTGAGCGGCAGACGCAGCCAGGCCGGCAGGCGCTTCAGATCGCCACGCCAGCACGCCAGGATGCTGAGCGCTGCCACCGCCGTGCACCAGGGCGGCGCGCGGTCCACGTGCAGCAGGCACGCGCCGCCAAAGGCCAGCAGCATCAGCCGGGCCGGTGCGCCGGAGAGCGGCGGCGAGTTGCTAGCCCGCTTGTCCATGCAGGGCCAGCCGCGTGAGGCAGTGGTGGAGGTGATCGCTGCCTTCGCCGGCCATGGGAGCTGTGCCGGGCAGGCGCAGTACCCAGGCTTCGCCGCGCGCGGCGGCATCGAGGATCCAGCGGGTGAGTTGTGACAGTCGCTCTTCCATGTCCAGTCCCGGCAACGCTTCGTAGTCGAAGTCGCGCTGCTGCGCGCCGGCGCCATGGTATTCCCGTACCAGGAGCGGCTGGCCGCGGGCATAAGCCTTCCATGCCACCTGGCGCGGTGAGTCGCCTTCGCGGAATTCGCGCAGCCAGGCCAGCTCGTCCATGCCCTGGTGCAGCGGCATGCCGCCGTTGTCCTGCTCCGGGCTTTCCGGCAGCGGCCGTGAACCGGCAGGCGCGGGATAAATGACGGTGGAAAGCCCGATGGACAGCCAGGTCCAGGTGCGGAACAGCCCGAATGGCGCCACCGACGAAAGCCGCAGTGCCGGGGCGTGCCAGCGACCGCGGCGCGCCGCCGGCAGCACGAGTTTCACGCTGTCCGCCTGTTCATCAACAACCGGTGCGGCATCGGGCGATGTGGTGGGTGAATCCACGCCGTCGGCGCTGAGCCTGAGGTCCTGCGGGGCTGCCTTGCCGCTGACCGTGATGCGCAGCGTGAGCTGCCCGCCCGCGTGCACTGGATCCACTGCAGTGGCCTGCAGCGTGAGGCCGGCGAGGCTGCGCTGGGTCTGCACCATGGCCACCAGCGCGAAGCCGGCGAGCCAGAAGGTGAACAGCAACGCCAGGCCATTGCCGTAGTTCATGCCCGCGATGAACATGGTGGCCAGCAGCAGGCCGAAGGTCCATCCGGCCGGCGTGGGCAGGATGTATACGCGCCGCGCCGCCAGCGTCAGCGGCAGCACGTCCCGTCCCTGCCGCTTCAGGGCCCAGCTGCGCAGCCTGGCCCGCAATCCGCGCTTGCCCTGGCCGGACTGCATGGCAGTTCAGCGGGGCACGGGCACCGATTCGAGGATGGCGCGCACCAGCTTCTCGCGCGGCAGCGCGCCGCGTTCGGTGAATCCCGCGCGCGGTTCAAGCCGGTGCAGCGCCACTGCCGGCCACACGGCCTGCACGTCATCCGGCAGCACGGCATCGCGACCCTCGATCAGCGCCCAGGCGCGTGCCGCGCGCACCAGTCCCTGCGCGGCGCGCGGAGAGAGCCCAAGGCGCAGGTCCTGGCGCGCGCGCGTGGCCGCCACCAGTTGCTGCACATATTCGATCACGGCTTCGGACACATGCAGGCCGGCAGCCTGCTGCTGCAGCTGGATGAACGAGGCCGGGTCGAGGACTGGCCGGGCAGCGGCCAGCAACTCGCGGCGGTCGCGCTGCGTGAGCAGGGTGCGTTCATGGCGCGGATCCGGATAACCCAGCTCGATGCGCATCAGGAAGCGGTCGAGCTGCGATTCGGGCAGGGCATAGGTGCCGAGTTGCTCGTGCGGATTCTGCGTGGCCACCACGAAAAAGGGTTCGGGCAGCGCATGCGTGGCGCCATCGATGCTTACCTGCCGCTCTTCCATGGCCTCCAGCAGCGCGCTCTGCGTGCGCGGGCTGGCGCGGTTGACCTCGTCGGCCAGCAGCAGCTGCGTGAACACGGGGCCGGGGCGGAACTCGAACTGCTGCGTGTTCCGGTCGAACACCGACACGCCAAGGATGTCCGCCGGCAGCAGGTCGCTGGTGAACTGCACGCGCTGCCACGACAGGCCCAGCACCTGCGCCAGGGCGTGGGCGAGGGTGGTCTTGCCGACGCCGGGCACGTCCTCGATCAGCAGGTGCCCGCGGGCGAGCAGGCAGGACAGGGCCAGGCGCAGGGCATGGCCCTTGCCGAGGATGATGCCGTCGAGTGCCTGCAGCGCCTGGGGTAGTGTCATGACGACCCCAGAGCCTGCCCGATTTCGCCGGGCGGGGCGAGACTCCGGTTCACCTTTTGGATGCTAGAGTGCCGCCCGCCGATGACTGCTGAATTCACAGTCCATGTATGGCCGGGCGGCCAGGCGCTGCCGGCACGCGGCGACCAGCTGCTGCTGGATGCGGTGCTGGCTGCCGGCGTCGACGCTCCCTACAGCTGCCGCCTCGGCTGCTGCGGCTCGTGCATGGCCCGGCTGCTCGCCGGTGCCATCGAATACCCGAGCGGCCGCGTGGTCAGCGCCACTGATGCGCCGCCGCCGGACAGCGTCATGCTGTGCATCGCGCGGCCGCGTTCCGACGTGGCGCTGGAGCTTGGATTCTCCGCCCGGGTGGCCGGTCCTTCGACCGGCTAGCTGCCCAGCAGCTCCTGCACGATACGGATCTGGCGCGCCAGTGCCTCGCCCACCTGCTCGAACTGGGCGATGCGCTCGCGCTCCGTGGCCACCACTTCGGGCGGCGCATTGGCCACGAAGCCCGGATTGCCGAGCTTGGCATTGGCGCGCGTGATCTCCTGCTGGTTCTTCTCCAGCTTCTTCTTCAGGCGCGCCAGCTCCGCGGCCGGGTCGATCAGCCCCTGCATGGGCACCAGCAGCGTGAGGTTGCCGACCACGGCGGAAGCCGATGGCGGGGCGGTCTCGCCCCCGGCCAGCAACCGCACCGGATCGATGCCGGCCAGGCGGCCGAGCAGCGCCTCGTAGCGGGCGAAGCGCGCAGCATCATCCGCGGTGGCACCGGTGACCAGCGGCGAGAGGCGGCGCGACGGGCTGATGTCCATCTCGCCGCGAATCTGGCGCAGGCCGAGGATCACCCCCTTCATCCAGTCCACGTCAGCGGCGGCGCCGGCGTCGGCGGCAAAGTCGCCGGCCTTCGGCCACGGTTCAAGCATGATGGTCCTGCCGCCCACGCCGGCCACCGGCGCGATGCGCTGCCAGATCTCCTCGGTGATGTAGGGCATCAGCGGGTGCAGCGCGCGCAGCAGCGCCTCCAGCACCGTCAGCAGCGTGCGGCGCGTGGCCGCGGCCTGCGCGGCATCATCTCCCTGCAGCACCGCCTTGGTGAGCTCCAGGTACCAGTCGCAGTACTCATGCCAGGTGAATTCGTACAGCGCGGTGGTGGCGAGGTCGAAGCGGTAGGCGGCGAATCCCTCGTCGGTGCGGGCGATGGCTTCGCCGAAGCGCGAGACGATCCAGCGGTCCACCACGTGGTTGCTGCCCGTGCCGGCGGGCGCCACCTGCTTGCCCTCGCAGGACATCAGGACGAAGCGCGCCGCGTTCCACAGCTTGTTGCAGAAGTTGCGGTAGCCGGCAACGCGTCCCAGCTCGAAGCGGATGTCGCGGCTCTGCGTGGCCAGCGCGGCAAAGGTGAAGCGCAGCGCATCGGTGCCATGCGCCTCGATGCCCTGCGGGAACTGCCGGCGCGTGGCCTTCTCGATGGATGGCGCAAGGTGCGGCTGCATCAGGCCGGTGGTGCGTTTCCTGACCAGTTCCTCGAGTGTGATGCCATCGACGATGTCCAGCGGGTCGATGACATTGCCCTTGGACTTGGACATCTTCTGGCCTTCGCCGTCGCGCACCAGGCCATGAACGTAAACCTCGCGGAACGGCACGTCGCCCATGAACTTCAGGCCGAACATGATCATGCGGGCGACCCAGAAGAAGATGATGTCGAAGCCTGTGACCAGCACGTTGCCGGGATAGAACTTCGCCAGCTCCGGCGTCTTCTCCGGCCAGCCCAGCGTGGAGAAGGGCCACAGCGCAGAGGAGAACCAGGTGTCGAGCACGTCCTGGTCGCGCGTGAGCGCCACGTCGCGGCCATGGCGCGCGCGGGCCTGCGCCAGGGCGGCGGCCTCGTCGCGCGCCACGTAGCAGTTGCCTTCCCCGTCGTACCAGGCGGGAATGCGGTGGCCCCACCACAGCTGGCGGCTGATGCACCAGTCGTGGATGTTGCGCATCCATTCGAAGTAGGTCCTGGACCAGTTCTCGGGCACGAAGCGGACGCGCCCGGATTCCACGGCTTCGATGGCCGGCTTTGCCAGCGGGGCGATGCGCACGTACCACTGGTCGGTGAGCAGCGGCTCGAGCACCGCGCCGCTGCGGTCGCCGCGCGGAACCTTCAGCTTGTGCGGCTCGATGCGTTCGATCAGGCCCAGCCGGGTGAGCAGTTCAAGCACGCGCTCGCGCGCCTGCTCGCGCGGCAGGCCACGCAGCGCTTCGGGCACGTTGTCGTTGAGGCGTGCATCCGGCGTGAAGATGTTCAGCAGCGGCAGGTTGTGCCGGCTGCCGACCTCGTTGTCGGTGAAGTCATGTGCCGGGGTGATCTTCACGCAGCCGGAGCCGAACTCGCGGTCGACAAAGTCATCGGCAATGACGGGAACCAGCCGGTCGGCGATGGGCAGGCGCACGCGCCTGCCGATGAGGTGGCGATAGCGCTCATCCTCGGGATGCACGGCCACTGCCGCATCGCCCAGCAGCGTCTCCGGGCGGGTGGTGGCCACGACCAGGTGGCCGCTGCCGTCCTCCAGCGGATAACGCAGGTGCCAGAGTTTGCCGTCCTCCTCGGAGGGCAGCACCTCCAGGTCCGACAGCGCCGTCAGCAGCACCGGATCCCAGTTCACCAGGCGCTTGCCGCGGTAGACCAGTCCTTCCTCGTGCAGGCGGACGAACACCTCGGTGACGGCGGCCGACAGGCCCTCGTCCATGGTGAAGCGCTCGCGCGTCCAGTCCACCGAGGCACCGAGGCGGCGCAGCTGCTGGGCGATGGTGCCGCCGGACTGTGCCTTCCATTCCCACACGCGCTGCACGAAGGCCTCGCGCCCCAGGTCGCGGCGGCTGGTGCCGGCGGCATTGAGCTGCCGCTCCACCACCATCTGCGTGGCGATGCCTGCATGGTCGGTGCCCACCTGCCACAGCGTGGCCTCGCCGCGCATGCGGTGGTGGCGGACCAGGGCATCCATGATGGTGTCCTGGAAGGCATGGCCCATGTGCAGCGTGCCGGTCACGTTGGGCGGCGGGATCATGATGCAGTAGGGCGTGCTATTGCCCTGCGGCGCGAAATGCCCGGCGGCTTCCCATTCACGGTACAGGCGCTGTTCGATGCTCGCGGGGTCGTAGGCCTTTTCCATTTCGGTCTTCATTCGTCGGCAAGGTGTTGCGGTGTGTGTCCGGCTTCGCGGTAGAAACGGAAGCGCGCGCGGCCGGCCTCGCGGCAGGCAGCGTCGCCGTCGATCACTTCCACGATGCGCGCGAAGCCCAGCGCCTCGCGGGAGGGAGCATCGCGCAGGTTGACCAGCGTGGTGAACCCGCCGTCCAGCACGGTGTCATCCAGTGTGGCGCCGCTGAAGAGTTGCACGGGCGCTTCGCTGCCGCGCGGATCGCCGCCCGGAGGTTCATGTGGCACGAAGGAGCCATCGCTGAAGGTCCACAGCAGCTGGTCGAAGCGTTCGGCCGAGCTGGTGTCTTCCAGCCAGACCAGCACCCGTTCCCCGGCGAGATACGCCTGTTCGATGAGCCTGCAGGCATGGCGGAAGCGGGCGCCACCGCCCGCGGCGTTCAGGGTGTGGAAACGGATGTCCGCCATGCCCGCACGGAGACTAGCCCTTCGCGGCGCCGGCGCGATGGATCAGGAAGTCCGCCAGCAGCGGCACAGGGCGGCCGGTGCCACCCTTCTGGGCGCCGGAATTCCAGGCCGTGCCGGCGATGTCGAGGTGGGCCCACTTCATGCCCGTGGTGAAGCGTCCAAGGAAGGCGCCGGCCGTGATGGCGCCGCCGTCGCGGCCACCCACGTTGGCGATGTCGGCAAAGTTGCTGCGCAGCTGCTCGGCGTATTCCTCGGTGAGCGGCAGTTGCCAGGCACGGTCGCCGGAGCGCGCACCGGCGGCAACCAGCTCGCGGGCGAGGGCATCGTCGTTGCCCATCACGCCGGTGTGGTGGTGGCCCAGCGCGATCACGCAGGCGCCGGTGAGGGTGGCGATGTCGATCACCGCGTCCGGGTCGAAGCGGCGCGCGTAATGCAGTGCGTCGCAGAGGATCAACCGGCCTTCCGCATCGGTGTTGAGGATTTCCACGGTCTTGCCGGCGGCGCTGCTGACGATGTCACCCGGTTTGGTGGCGCGGCTGCCGGGCATGTTCTCCACGGCCGCGATCACGCCCACGACATTGATGCGCAGCTTCAGCCGCGCGGCCACCAGCAGCGTGGCCAGCACGCTGCCCGCACCGCACATGTCGTATTTCATCTCGTCCATGGCGGCCGGGTCTTTCAGCGAGATGCCGCCGGTGTCGAAGGTGACGCCCTTGCCCACCAGCACCACCGGACGCGACCTGGCGGCCGCCCCACGGTATTCCAGCACGATGAAACGCGGCGGTTCGGCGCTGCCGCGGGATACCGACAGCAGGCAGCCCATCTTCAGGCGACGGATGGCCGGCTCGTCGAGCACGCGCACCTTCAGCCCCCGCTGTTCGCGCGCCAGCTCCTTGGCCTGCTGCGCCAGGTAACGCGGCGTGCACACATTGCCGGGCAGGTTGCCCAAGTCGCGCAGCAGCGCCTGGCCCGCGGCCACGGCAGTGCCGTGGTCGAAGCCGCGCTGCGCACCGCGCCGGGCGGCTGCCGCAAGGCCCGCGAGGGTGACGCGCCTGAGCGCCGGGCGGGGCGGCTTGCGGCCCGTCTTGAAGTCATTGACCCGGTACAGCGCAACGCCGGTGAGGTCGGCAACCGCGCGGCCCTGGTAGTAGGCGTCGACGGCGTCGGCCTCCGGCTGCGCGATGGCGATGGCCAGGTGCGCGGAGCGGGTCTTCAGGGTTGCCGACAGCGCCGCGCTGACTGCCTTGCGCCAGCCGCGCTGGCGGAAGTCGGCGCGCTTGCCCAGTCCCACCACCAGCAGGCGCCGGGCACGGATGCCGGGGGGAGAGATGAGCAGCTGCGTCTCGCCCGCGCGCGTGGGCAGGTCGCCTGCGGCACGCAGCTTGCGCAGCAGCCCGCCGGTGGCGCGGTCCAGCGCCTGCAGGGAGCCTCCGGGCGCATCATCCTCGAACAGGCCTATGGCAAGGCAGTCGGTGGAAACCTGGGCAATCTGCTGTTCGCTGGTATCGAACTGCACCATCTTGGCTGGACTCCGCGGCGCTTCTGGCCGGCATTATTCGATAGGTTAGAGTGTAGCCCAATGCGCGTCCTGGATCGGTACATCGTGCTCTGCCTGGCCCGGTACACCGCACTGTCCCTGGGCGTGCTGCTGGTGCTGATGGCGATATTCCTGTTCGTCAACGAGCAGGGCTGGGTGGGGCCGGGCAATTATGGCCAATGGCAGGCCCTGCGCTTCGTGATGCTGCAGCTGCCGGGCACCGCGCTGGAATTCCTGCCCGTGGCCGCCCTGCTCGGTGCACTGCTTGGCCTGGGCCAGCTGGCGCGTGGCAGCGAGTTCACGGTGATGCGCGCCGCCGGGATTTCAATCGCGCGCATCGCAGGGTCGGTGGCGCTGGCCGGCATCGCGCTGGTGCCGGCCGCCGCGGCCGTGGCCGAATGGGTGGCACCCCCGCTGTCCCAGGCGGCGCGTACCACCCGCGCGCTGGAGCGCAATGGCAGTGCCGACCTGGTGCAGGGTTCGGCGTGGCTGCGCGACGGCAACCTGCTGCTTCGGGCCGACGCACACGGCGGATTCCTGCTGTTGGAGCTGGAGGGACCCCGGCGCCTGGCGGCGGCGGGCCTGGCCAGCGGTGCGCAGCCACTGCCCGACGGCACCTGGGAACTGCGCGGGCTGGCCGAGTCGCGATTCGGCACCGACATGGTGTCGCGCGCCGCGCCCGGCTCCCGTCGCCTGCAGTCGGCCATCGACACGGATTTCCTGCAGTTGGCCGGCGCCGATCCGGCGCGGCAGTCCTTCAGCGGATTGCGCCGGGCCACGGCGCTGCTGGAAGCGGCAGGGCAGGATGCCACCGCCCAGCGCTTTGCTTTCTGGAACGCACTGGCCCGGCTGGCTGCCGTGCCGCTGGCCATGCTGCTGGCGGTGCCGCTGCTCACGGGGTTCCTGCGCACCGCCGAAGGTGGCGCGCGCGCGGCACTTGGCCTGGTGCTGGGCCTTGCCTATTTCATCGCGCAGCGCATGGTCGAGAGCGGCACCCTGGCATTCGACCTCACCCCGCTGCCACTGGCCTGGCTACCCACGGCGCTGCTGGCCGCCGCGGTTGGCTGGCTGCTGTGGCGCGCGCGCGGCCTGCCCGTCAGCGCTGCTTGAAGTCCTCGGGCACCAGCTGGTGCCTTCCCAGCAGCTTGTAGAAGTCGGTGCGGTTGCGCTTGGCAAGCCGTGCCGCCTGGCTGACGTTGCCGCCGGTGATCTGCAGGATCTGCGACAGGTAGCCGCGCGTGAACTCATCGCGTGCCTCGTCGAAGGAAGGCAGGCGTCCGGGCGCACCACCCAGTGACTGCTGGACCAGTTCCACGGGCACGATGGGCGTCTGCGACATGGCCACGGCCTGGCGCACCAGGTTCTGCAGCTGGCGCACATTGCCCGGCCAGTCGGCGGTGGCGAGCAGTTCCAGTGCCTCGGGCGGGAAGATGCTCCTCTGGCCGGTCTCGGCGGCGATCTGCGCCAGGAAGTGGGCGATCAGCAGCGGGATGTCCTCGCGCCGGCGCGCCAGCGGCGGCATCTCGATCTGCACCACGTTGATGCGGTAGTAGAGGTCCTCGCGGAAACGGCCGGTGGCCGAGGCTTCCTGCAGGTCGTGGCTGGTGGTGGAGATCACGCGCGTGTTGATGGGCACGGCGGCCTCGGCGCCGGCCGGGCGCACGGCTTCCTCCTGCAGCGCGCGCAGCAGCTTCTGCTGCAGCCGCGGCGGCAGCTCGCCGATCTCGTCGAGCAGCGCGGTGCCGCCCTCCGCCTGTTCCAGCGCACCCTTGTGTTCCTTGCCCGTGGATGCCGTGGCGCCGAACAGCTCGATGTCGAGCTGCTCCTCCGGGATGCCGGTGCAGCGGATCACCACGAACGGACGGGCGCGGCGCGGGCTGGCCTTGTGCACGGCGCGCGCCAGCAGTTCCTTGCCCGTGCCGCTCTCGCCCAGGATGAGCACGCGGGCATCGGTGCCGGCCACCATGTGCGCCTGCGCCAGGCGCTCTTCCATGATGGCGCTGCGCGTGATGATGTCGGCGCGCCATTCCTCGGTGTTGCCGGTGAAGCCGGAGATGCGCAGCGCGCGCTGGATCTGGTCCAGCAGCTCCTGCTTGTCCACCGGCTTGGTGAGGAAACCGAAGGCGCCCATCTGCGTGGCCTGCACGGCATCGGGGATGGTGCCGTGCGCGGTGAGCAGGATCACTTTCAGGCCCGGCCAGCGGTTCTGCAGTTCCTTCAGCAGGCCGATGCCATCCACCGGTTCCATGCGCAGGTCGGAGATGACCAGGTCGGGCCGGAAGCGCGTGGCCGCGGCCAGCGCCTGCGAGGCACCCTCGACGGCCTCCACGTCGTAGTTCTCCGCGCGCAGGCGGATGGTGAGCAGCCGCAGCAGCCCCGGGTCATCATCGACGATCAGGATCCTTGCCTTGCGGGTGGCGGGGCTCACGACAGTAGCTCCTCGGCAGTGGAGGGTCGGGAATGCAGCTTGGTCATCATGGGTCGCGTATCGCTCCTGCGGGGGGCCGGTCGGCCTGGCGCCGCTCCAGTTCGGCAATGGCATCGAGTTTGGCGCGCGCCTCCTCGAGCGCACGGCGCAATTGTGCGTTCTGTTCGTTGGCGGCCTGCAGCTGTCGCGTGATGGCGGCACTTGCGGTCGCATTGCGTTGCCGCTCCCGTTCCAGCTGCACCTCGGCCACCAGCCGCTCGTTTTCGGCGCGGGCCAGCAGCTCCGCCGTGATGCGTTCGAGCTCGACCCGGCCCAGCGCCCGCTCATTGATGCTCAGCAGTTCAGGGCGCACCAGGGCCTCGCGCAGCAGCTGCTGGGCCTGCACGGGATCACGCGCCGGGTGGCCCGGGGCGGCCAGCAGCAGGCCGTAGCGCAGCGCCGCCGGGCCCTGGCGGGCCTGCTCGTAGCCGGCGCGGGCCAGTGCGATCTCCTCGGCCTGCTCGGCCGGCGTGCCCTCGACCACCGTGGCCAGCGCCGCCAGCAGGCTGGTGAGCTGGGTGGTCTGGATGGACTCCACGACCTGGGGGGGCGAGGGCGGGGGCGTGCGGTTGGCGGGCAGGCCGGCGCAGCCGGCCAGCAGGCCCAGCAGCAGGCCGCCGGCGAGCTCAGGCCGCATGTGCCGTCGACCCCCTGCCGGTCGTCCCGGCGCCGCCTTCCGTGGCCCGCTGGGGCATGCGGATGCGGAAATGCGCACCCGGCCACTGTCCATCGACGATTTCGATTTCCCCGCCATGTGCGTTGACGAATTCCATCACCACCGACAGGCCGATGCCGGTGCCCTTGATATGACCCGCCGGCGCCTTGCCGGTGTAGAACGCCTCGAAGACCTGCCTTCGTTCCTCCGGGGGTATGCCCGGACCACTGTCGGCGACCTCCAGGACCAGCTCCCCGGCCTCGGCGCGGGCGCGGATGTGGATGGTGCCGCTCCGCGGAGTGTACTTGATGGCGTTGGACAGCAGGTTTTCCAGGATCAGCCGGAGCTTGCCCCGGTCGGCGCAGACGGTCAGGTCTTCCACGTTCACGTCCAGCCGCACGCGCTGGGAGAGCAGGGCCAGCTGCTGGTTCTCGATGATCTGCTTCACCACGGGGCGCAGGCGGAACTCGGTGACCTCCAGTCCCACGCTGCTGGTCTGCCAGGCCGAGAAGGACAGCAGGTTCTCGATCATGCGCTGCAGGCGGATGCCGTTCTCGCGCAGGATGCCGGTGACCTCGCGCTGTCCGCCCTGCAGTTCGCCCACCGCGCCATCCATCAGCAGCTCGGTGCCCTCGCGGATGTTGGCCAGCGGCGTCTTCAGCTCATGCGACATGTGCCGCAGGAAGCGGTTGCGCTCCTGCGCCAGTTCCAGCAGCCTCAGGCGCAGCCATTCCAGCTGCCGGCCGAGTTTCTCGATGTCGCGTGGGCCGGCCACCTGGATGCTCCGGTGCAATGCTCCGCTGCCCAGCTCGCTGATGGCGCGGTCGATCTGGCGCAGCGGCCGCACCACCTTGAACGAGAACAGCACCACGGCGATGGCCGTGAGCGGCACCAGTGGCACGAAGCCCCAGAAGAGCAGCGTCTGGGCACGCTCGGTGCTGGCGCGCAGGTCGGCGGTGTCCGTGTCGATCTGCTCGTTGATGCGGGTGGAAACAAGGCTGGCGATGCGTCGCAGCCGCTCGAAGGCGGCATCGATTTGCGCTGGCACCGCGTTGCCGTCGCGGATGCTGCGGCTCATGTCCGCCCGCAGCGCATCGAATTCCGCCAGCGCCGCGCGTGCCTCCTTGTCGCGCAGGTAGGCGGAGAGGTAGCTGCTGATCTCGTCCAGGCGCGCGTCCTGGTCCATGTAGGACTTCAGCTGGTCCTGGTAGGTGTTGAGCGTGGCAGGGTCGAGCAGCAGGAACAGCCGGGCCTGGCTGGAGACGGCCGCAGCCTGTTCCTGGCTGCGCCGCGTGGCGGTCACGCCCTCGGTGATGATGCGTTCGCTGGAGGTCACCAGCTGGCGCAGTTGCACGCCGGCGGTGACCAGCGCGGCGATCAGCGGCAGCGCGATGATGGCCAGTGCCAGCAGCACCAGCGAGCTCAGCGATTGCGGCCGCAGCAACTTCATCCGGCGTTACCAGGGGTCCTTCAGCAGCTTGCGCTCCCAGTCCAGTGAACTGGCGACGATGCCATCAAGGTTGTCCAGCCGCGGTTTCCAGCCCAGCACCTGGCGGATGCGGGCGGACTTCGCCACCAGGCTGGGTGGATCGCCCGCCCGGCGCGGCATTTCCACGATCTTCAGTGGCGCGCCGCTCACGCGCTGCACGCTGTCGAGTACCTCGCGCACGCTGTAGCCATGCCCGTAGCCGCAGTTCAGGGTCTCGGACCGGCCGCCGCCGCGCAGGTAGTCCACCGCCAGCAGGTGCGCGTCGGCGAGGTCGACGACGTGTATGTAGTCGCGCACGCCGGTGCCATCGGGCGTGGGATAGTCGGTGCCGAAGATGCTCACGGATTCGCGCCTTCCCACGCTGGCCTCGCAGGCCACCTTCACCAGCAGCGTGGCCTTGCGCGTGGACTGGCCGATGCGTCCCTCCGGATCGGAGCCGGCCACGTTGAAATAACGCAGCACCACGTAGCGCAGGTCGGTGGCCGCGCCCAGGTCGCGCAGCATCCACTCCGACATCAGCTTGGAGGTGCCGTAGGGATTGATGGGGGAGAGCTGCGAATCCTCCGCCGCGAGGCCGGACCCGGGAATGCCGTATACCGCGGCAGTGGAAGAGAATACGAAGTGCTTCACGCCGCCCGCGGCGCAGGCAGCCAGCAGGCTGCGTGTCTGGCAGGTATTGTTGCCGTAATACTTGAGCGGGTCGGCCACCGACTCAGGCACGATGGTGTGGGCGGCAAAGTGGACCACGGTGCGGATGCCATGTTCCCTGAGCAGGCCCGTGACCAGCTGCGCGTCGCCGACGTCGCCGGTGACCAGCTTCACGCCGGCCACCGACCGGGCGAAGCCGGTGGAAAGGTTGTCGAGCACCACCACCGATTCGCCGCGGGCAAGCAGCTGCTGTACCGTGTGGCTGCCGATGTATCCCGCGCCGCCGGTAACCAGTATCGTCTCGCTCACCGCATCTCCTTCGTGACAACGTGCCAGCACATCATTATGCCGCCCTGACTCCCGACGTGGTGCTTGCCGCGGCCGAGGCCGCCGGACTGCTGGCCGACGGGCGCCTGCTGCCGCTCAACAGCTACGAGAACAGGGTATACCGGATCGGCCTGGAGGAACCGCTGGCGCGCGCGTCCCGTGACGCGATCGCCACGCAGGTGGTGGCGAAGTTCTACCGCGAGGATCGCTGGAGCGATGCACAGATCCAGGAGGAACATGCCTTTGCCCTGGAACTGGCCGGCGCCGAACTTCCCGTGGCAGCGCCGCTGGTGGTGGAGGGCGCCACGCTGCTGCGCCATGCCGGCTTCCGCTACGCCCTGTTCGAATGCCGGCCGGGCGCGGGCCCGGACCTCGACCGTCCCGGCGACCGGCAACTGCTTGGCAGGACGCTGGGCCGCCTGCACGCCCAGGGTGCACGCCGGTCTTTCCGGCATCGTCCCGATGTGCGCGACTGGCGGCAGGGTGCGCGGGCGCGCGAGCTCATCCTCGGCCTCGGGCTGGTGCCCGCGCCACTGGATGAACGTTACGCGGAAGTCTCGGGGCAACTGGTGCAGGCGATTGCCGCCTGCCATGGGTCGGTGGGTGCCACGAGGCGCCTGAGGCTCCACGGGGACTGCCACCCCGGCAACATCCTCTGGCAGGCAACCGGTCCGCTGTTCGTGGATTTCGACGACAGCCTCACCGGCCCCGCCGTGCAGGACCTGTGGATGTTTGCTGCCGGCACGCCGGAGCAGATGCGGCGCGAGTGGGGCGAGCTGCTTGATGGCTACGAGCAGTTCGCGCACCTGGACGAAGGCGAGGCGCTGCTGATCGAGGCACTGCGCGCCACGCGCATGATGAACCACGCTGCCTGGATCGCGCAGCGCTGGGATGACCCTGCCTTCCCTCTGGCCTTCCCCTGGTTCGGGGAACCACGCTACTGGGAGCGGCACATCGATGAGTTGCGCGAACAGCTGCCGGCATTGGATGATCCGCCCCTGATGCGGGCCTGAGCGCCTGCCTTGCAGGGACCAGAAATGAAGACTGCAGCCGTGGCGATGCTGGCGCTGGCACTGGTGCTGGCCGGTTGTGACGACGGGCCGGCGCCGCAAGAGCCGGCCTCCACCACAAGTTCCGGCGGCGGTTCGGAGCGCAGCGCGGCCAGTGATGCCGTGGCTGCCGTGCTCACGTCCTCCGGCACGCCCGTGGCACGACTGTCCTTCGTGGTGGGGTCACGGCCGGTGGCGGGCGTGCCCTTCAAGGTCAGCCTCATCGCGTCCGCGGGCACGGACATCCCCGCGCTGGAAGTTGCCGCTTCCTCGGGCACCCTCGAGGTGCAGCCCGCGTCGGGTGTGCTGGCCCTGCAGGGTGGTCAGCCGGCCACGCATGAACTCACCGTTACCTCCGCGGAGGAAGGACTGGCGGAGTTCACGGTGCGGTTGAAGGCCGATGGTGCGGCAGAGGCGGTATATGCCATTCCCGTGCTGGTGATGGCGGCGGACACGGCGCCCGCGGACGAAGGCGGCTGATCGCCGCCCGGTTCAGACGAATCCGATCCAGCGGCCGAACACGATCACCGCGGCCCAGCACAGCATGGAGATGGCGCCGGCCGCGCGGGCGCCGCCAGGCGTGCGGCCGTTGTCCCAGCTGGCCACGCTGCGCCAGGTGACGAGCTGGAAATAGAGCATGTTGAGGCCGGCCACCACGAGCAGGCCCATCTTGATGAGGAAGGGCGTCTTCTCGGTGTAGGAGACGGCGTTGGCCATGAACAGCAGGATGCCGGTGGTGGCGGCGCCGGCGAAGGCCAGCCAGGTCAGTGGCAGCAGCCGCTCCGACAGGTAGGTGACGCGCAGGTGCTGCGAGGCCAGCCCGAGCAGGCGGGCATCCACGGTGAAGATGGTGCCGGCCACGGCGGCCAGGAAGATCACGTGCAGGGATTCCACGTAGGGGAACCAGCTTTCGCCCACGATGACGGCGAGCGGGGTGTTCTGCAGCCAGTCGAAGAAGTTCATTTCAGAATGACTCGTAGTAGGCGATGTAGCGGCCGGCGAACATGATGCCCATCCACAGCAGCACCGTGAGCAGGGCACCCGCGCGGTGCAGGCCGGAGACCGGCTGCTGCTGGCGGCGCGACACCGCTCCCAGCCACAGCGTGAGCAGGATCACCATGAGCAACATGATCATCTTCGCGTAGAACATGGCGTTGGTGATGGTGCGATGCGGCTCGGCGATGATCAGCAGCAGCCCGGTTGCGGCCAGCACCACCAGCAGGATCCAGATATGCCGCGAGAAGCGCGCCGTGATGGCATGCAGCGGTTCGGCGGCGAGGCCGCGACCGACGAAACGCAGCGCGATGATCAGCGCGGCCGCGAACAGCAGCGACAGGGCCAGGATGTGCACCGACTGGATGGCGGGGATCGCCCATGTGGTCGACTGGATGGCCTGGCTGAAGCCGGTCGATGCCAGCCAGTCACTGAACTGCTGCAGGTCCAATTCTCTTACCCCCGTTGGCGTCGGGTGGCCGTGCAGTCGCTATGCGGCGGGCGGCCTCCGATCAGTTTGATTGCAGTATAGGCAGTAATCGCCGGTGAGGCGAGCGGCGAGGGCTCAGCGGCGCCGCTGGGCCACCCGGTCGAGCACCAGTCCCAGCAAGCGGTCGACGTAGGGCCGGTCGATGGGCATGCGGCTCACCAGCACGCGATGGAAGATGGGTCCCCACAGTGCGTCGGCCAGCACCTCGATGTCCACGTCGCGACCCAGTTCGCCGGATTCCTGCGCACGCTGCAGCAGCCGGATCGCCGCGCCGTAGCGCGGTGCCACGAAATCGGTGCGCAGCACGCGGCTGGTTTCCTGGTCTTCCTGGCCGAGGGCGATCAGCTCGCGCAGCAGCGGGCCGGCGCGGCCGCGGTAGATGGCGGCGGCGCGATGCACATGGGCGCGCAGGTCGGCCAGTGCGCTGCCCGTGTCGGGCACCGCATCCAGCTGCGGCGCCAGCGCCACCAGGAAGGCCTCGATGGCCAGCTTGCCCTTGGTCTGCCACCAGCGGTAGATCGTGGCCTTGCCGGCGCCGGCGCGCGCGGCCACGCCCTCCACGGTGAATCCGGCAAAGCCGCTTTCGCGCAGGATCTGGTAGGCCGCCTTCAGGATGGCGCTGCGCGAGGCATCGGATCGGGGTCGGCCGGGACTTCGGGAACTGCGGGAACTGCGGGCTGGAGGTCGCTTGCGCGCGGGGCTCATCGATCTTCGGATGGCAGGAGTGTGGCCCTGCAGTATATCGGATGCCCGGGCCGCTTCCGGGGGATTGCCGGGCCGGCCCGGTTCCCGGACGCGGGGCCTGCACCGTCCGCTGGCTGCTGACTTAAACTTCCGGCCATGCCGATCTACGATTTCAGGTGCCGACGCTGCGGCCATGCATTCGAGCAGGTGGTGAAACTGGGCCAGACGCCGCCGTGCCCGGCCTGCGGCGACGCGGAGCCTGAAAAGCAGTTTGCATTCTCTGCCGCGGTCAGCACGGAAAAGACCCGCGGGCGCGCCCTTGCCGAAGCGCAGGGCAGGGCGAGGTTGATCAAGAAAGAGAAGGACCACGCCCACCGCGAATACCTGCAGAACCACATCAAGGACCACGGCGGCTGAATCGGTTCCGGGCTCCGCCGGCGGCCTGAAGCGTCGCATCCGCCGCCGGAACTCGCTACACTCTGCGCCCGATGGAATGGTCTGATGTTTCGTTCGCGGCGCTCCAGGATCGCCCCTGGGTGCTGATGGCCGCGCAGCTTGGTCTCCTCGCCGTCGCGGTCTGGCTCTCCGACGTCATCGCCCGGTTCGTGCTGGTGCGCGTGCTGGGTCGCGCGCTGCGCAGCGTGCCGGGCTACTGGTACGAGGCGCTGATCGACCATGGCGTGATCCCGCGCCTTGCCCACGCCGCGCCCGCCCTGGTGATCCACCATGGCATCGGTTTCGTCACCGGCCTGCCCGAGGCACTGGTGCTGGTGGTGCGGGGCGTGGCCAGTGCCTACGTGGTGCTCACCATCGCGCTGGCGTTGGGGCGTCTGCTCAATGCGGCAGGCTGGCTGTACGAGAGGGTGGATGAGGCCCGCGCCCAGGCCCGCCCCATCAAGGGTTACCTGCAGCTGGTGAAGATCGGCATCGCGCTGATCGCCGGCATCCTGATCATCGCCACGCTGTTCCACCGCGATCCGCTGCTGCTGCTGTCGGGCCTGGGCGCCATGACGGCGGTGCTGATGCTGGTGTTCAAGGACACGCTGCTCTCGCTGGTGGCCAGTGTGCAGCTCTCCAGCAACGACATGCTGCGGGTGGGCGACTGGATCGAGATGCCGCAGCTGCACGCCGACGGCGACGTCATCGACATCTCGCTGCATACCGTGAAGGTGCGCAACTGGGACAAGACGATCACCACCATCCCCACCTGGCGGCTCATCAACGAGAGCTACAAGAACTGGCGCGGGATGTTTGAATCCGGCGGGCGGCGCATCAAGCGCTCGCTGTACCTTGACCAGACCTCGGTGCGCTTCCTCAGCGAGGAGGAGCGCGGCCGGCTGCAGCGCATCGCGCTGCTGGACGGATATCTCGAGCGCAAGCGTGCGGAGCTGGAGGAGCACAACCGCCGGCTGCTCGCTGCGGGCAAGGACCCGGTGAATACCCGGCGCGTGACCAATGTGGGAACCTTCCGTGCCTACGTGCAGGCCTACCTGCAGTCGCATCCATCGATCAACCAGGACATGACCTGCATGGTGCGGCAGCTGCAGCCCGGGCCCACCGGCCTGCCGCTGGAGCTGTACTGCTTTACCGCGAGCACGAAGTGGGCGGAATACGAGGGCATCCAGGCGGATATCTTCGACCACCTGTATGCCATCCTGCCCGAGTTCGGGTTGCGCGTGTTCCAGCAGCCCGCCGGCTCCGACGTGCAACGCGCGCTGGCGGGACCTGCGGCCTGACTGCATGACGCCGCGCCAGGCAACCTGGATGGCGCGGGGCCTGCTGGCGATGCTGCTCGCGGGGCTGGCCGCCTGCCAGGCGCATCCGCCCATGTCCGGGGCCGTGCACTGGTACCGCAATTCCGCCGAGCTGAAGGCCATCTTCGAGCAGACCTTCGAGGTCGCGGCGCGGGAATTGCGGGCGCGTTCGACGGGGATGGCACCCGGCACCTGGGCGGTGATCCTCGACGTGGACGAGACGCTGCTGGACAACTCCGGATACGTGGTGGAGTTCGGTCGCTACAGCGCGCCCACCTGGGACACCTGGACCGCGCGCCAGTCGGCCCCGGCCCTGCCGGGTGCCGCGCGATTCACTGGCATCGTGCGCGGGCTGGGCGGCCGCGTGGTGCTGGTGACCAACCGCGAGCAGAAGGCCTGCGGCGACACGGAGCAGAACCTGAGGCGCGTGGGCATCACCTACGACCGCATCCTGTGCATGACCGATACCGCCGACAAGAATCCCCGCTTCGCCGCCGTGCAGTCCGGCGCGGGCGGCGCCACGCCCCTCGAGGTGCTCATGTGGTTGGGCGACAATATCGAGGATTTCCCCGGCATGTCGCAGCAATGGCATGAACCCGGGGAATTCGGCTCACGCTACTTCGTGCTGCCAAATCCCTCCTATGGCTCCTGGGAGGAGCTGCCGCGGCGCTGACCGGCTTGGAACTTGCCTTGGCAGGGCACTAGACTCAACCGCTTGCGCCGACGGGGGGTCGGCGGTCGTTCGACCGGCGAAGGCAACATGCAAACAACAACAAACGTCCAGGATCCCGCCCCGGGCAGGATCGGCCGGTACCGCTGGCGCATCTGCGCCATGCTGCTGGCGGCCACCACCATCAACTACATCGACCGCCAGGTGCTCGGCGTGCTGGCGCCGCTGTTGCAGGACGAGATCGGCTGGAACGAGGTCGAATACAGCTACATCGTGATGGCCTTCCAGGCCGCCTATGCCATCGGCCTGCTGTGCGCGGGCACGGTGATCGACCGATTCGGCACGCGCATCGGCTACGCCCTGGCCATCGGCATCTGGAGCCTCGCGGCGATGGGCCATGCCCTCGCCACCGGGGTGGTCGGCTTCATCGTGGCGCGCTTCGCGCTCGGGCTGGGCGAGGCCGGCAACTTCCCGGCGGCCATCAAGACCGTGGCCGAATGGTTTCCGCAACGCGAGCGTGCGCTGGCCACGGGCGTCTTCAATTCGGGTTCGAATGTCGGCGCCATCGTCGCGCCGGCACTGGTGCCGGTGATCGCCGTGACGCTTGGCTGGCAGGCGGCCTTCCTGTTCACCAGCGTGCTCAGTGCGGCATGGCTGGTGACCTGGCTGCTGTGGTATCGCACGCCCGACCGCCAGCCGAAGCTCTCGCCGGCCGAGCGCGCCTACATCGGGGACGAGCCGGTGACTACCGTGCGGCTGCCGTGGCTGGGCCTGCTGCGCCACCGGCAGGCCTGGGCCTTCGTGGCGGCAAAGTTCCTCACCGATCCGGTGTGGTGGTTCTTCCTGTTCTGGCTGCCGAAGTTCCTCGATGCGGAATACGGGCTCACGCTGCTGGGCCTGGGGCCGCCGCTGATCGCCATCTACGTCTTCGCGGACGTGGGCAGCATCGCCGGTGGCTGGATTGCCGGCCGCTTCATCAGGCGTGGCTGGAGCGTCAATCGCGCGCGCAAGACCGCGATGTTGCTGTGCGCGCTGTGCGTGGTGCCGGTGATCTTCGCCGCGAAGGCCGACAACCTCTGGCTGGCGGTGGCGCTGATCGGGCTGGCAACGGCGGGGCACCAGGGATGGTCGGCAAACGTGTTCACACTTACCTCCGACCTGTTCCCGCGCCGCGCCGTGGGCTCGGTCGTGGGTATCGGGGGATTCGCCGGCGCCGTGGGCGGCATGCTCGTCGCCAGCGCCACGGGCCTGCTGCTGCAGGCCACCGGCAGCTACGTGCCGCTGTTCCTCATCGCCGGCAGTGCCTACCTGTTTGCGCTGCTGGTGGTGCACCTGCTGGTGCCGCGCATGCAGCCGGCACGGCTCGCGGAGGCCGGCATGGCGCAGGACCGGCTGCCATGACGGATTCCGCCGTCCAGCCCCTGGTCCTGCACGAGGACCGGCTGTTCCCGTCCGATCCGGCACAGCGCGGCATCGCGCGGCGCCTGTATGCCGCCGTGCGGGACCTGCCCATCATCAGCCCGCATGGGCACACCGATCCGGGCTGGTTTGCCGGCAACGCCCCCTTCGCCAATGCCACGGAACTGCTGCTGGTGCCCGACCACTACGTGGTGCGCATGCTCTACAGCCAGGGAGTGTCCCTGGAAGCACTGGGCATTCCGCGCCGGGATGGCTCGCGTGCCGCGGTGGATCCGCGCGAGGCATGGCGCATCTTCGCCAGCCATTTCCACCTCTACCGCGGCACGCCCTCGGCGCTGTGGCTGAACCATGTGTTCCACGATGTGTTCGGCCTGCGCACCCGTCTTGCGGCCGGCACCGCCGACCATTATTACGACACCATCACCGCCGCGCTGCAGGCGCCTGCCTTCCTGCCGCGGGCGCTGTTCGAGCGTTTCAACATCGAGGTGATCGCGACCACGGAGGGGCCGCTGGATCCGCTGGCGCAGCACCAGGCCATCCGGGACAGCGGCTGGCGTGGCCGGGTGATCACCGCCTACCGGCCGGACGCCGTGATCGACCCGGAGCACGAGGAGTTCCCCGCCGCGTTGCGCGCTTTCGGCGAGATCACCGGCGAGGACGTATACGACTGGGATGGCTACCTGCGCGCGCATCGCCAGCGCCGGGCCTTCTTTGCTTCGATGGGCGCGACTTCCACCGACCATGGCCACGCCACCGCCGCCACGGCCGACCTGGGTGCCGCAGCGGCACGGCGGCTGTTTGCGCGCGTGGTGGCAGGCAGGGCCGACGCGGCCGAGGCCGGGCTGTTCCGTGCGCAGATGCTCACCGAGATGGCCGCGATGAGCGCGGATGACGGCCTGGTGATGCAGATCCATCCGGGCTGTTTCCGCAACCACAACGCCGGCCTGTTCACCGGCTACGGGCGCGACAAGGGCGGGGACATTCCGCTGCCCACGGAATACGTGCGCGCACTGAAGCCCTTGCTCGACCGCTTCGGCAACGCGGCCGGATTCCGCCTCGTGCTGTTCACGCTGGACGAAAGCGCGTATTCGCGCGAGCTGGCGCCGCTGGCCGGGCACTATCCCTGCCTCTTCCTGGGTCCCGCCTGGTGGTTCCACGACTCGCCCGAGGGCATGTGGCGCTTTCGCGAGCAGACGCTCAGTTCCGCGGGCTTCTACAACACCATCGGGTTCAACGACGACACGCGCGCCTTCATGTCGATCCCGGCGCGCCATGATGTGGCGCGGCGCATCGACTGTGCCGTGCTGGCAAAGCTGGTGGCCGAGCACCGCCTGGACGAGGATGAGGCCGCGCAAGTGGCCGCGGACCTGGCTTACCGCCTGCCCCGGGCGGCCTACAGGCTCCAGTCCGGCAGCGAGGCCTGCAGCGCCCGCAGGACCGCCGCGGGCGAGCCGTCGCCCAGCGAGGCATAGGCGCGTTGCAGGGAAGCCCGGAATGCGGGCTCCGTGGTGAGTTCCCCGAACACGCCCGCCAGTTGCAGGAAAGCCGCCACGTCGTGGGCGGCATCCCCGCGGGTGGTTGATCCGATCGCACGCAGCGTTGCATCCAGTGGATCGACCAGCGCCACGCCGGCCAGCGCCTGCCGGCGCACGAATTGCAGCCACCCGGCGATGGCAAGGCAGGGTGCATCGATGGCGCGGCCCTGCCGCAGTGCCTCGCCGATGGTGCTGAGCAGGCGCACGGGCAGCTTCTGCGAACCATCCCAGGCGATCTGCAGCAGCCGGTGGCGCACCGCGGGATTGCGGAAACGCCCGAGGATGGCCTTGATGTACTGCCCGGCATCCAGGCCTGCCGGCAGCGCGACGACCGGCGCGATCGACCGTTGCATCAGTCGTTCGACAAAGCGCGCCAGCGGCGCGCACCGCATGGCCTCGCCGACGGTCTCCAGCCCGAGCAGCGTGCCCAGGTAGGCAAGGGTGGAGTGGGCTCCATTGAGCAGTCGCAGCTTGGCGCGGTCGTAGCCTGCGATGTCACTGCTCAGCGTGACGCCGGCGAGTTCCAGCGGTGGGCGGTCATTGCAGAAGTGGTCCTCCACCACCCACTGGGTGAAGGCTTCGCGTTGCACCGGCCACGCATCGGAGAAGCCCGAGGCTGCCGAGACACGCTCGCGCAGCCCATCGTCGGTGGCCGGGGTGATGCTGTCGACCATCGAGCAGGGGAAGGCCACCTGCGACTCGATCCACCCCGCCAGGGCCGGCTCCACCTGCCTGGCGAATTGCAGCACGGCACGGCGCAGGCGATGCCCGTTGCCGGCGAGGTTGTCGCAGCTCAGCACCGTGAATGGGGGGATCCCCCGTGCGTGTCGCAGCCGCAGTCCGGCAAACAGGTAGCCGATGGCGCTGCGCGGCGTCGCAGGTGTTGCGAGGTCATGCGCGATGTCGGGGTGCGCCAGGTCCAGGTCCTCGCCTGCCAGGCAATAACCCTTCTCGGTGACGGTGAGCGTCACCAGCTTCACCGCCGGGTCGGCAAGGCGGGTGAGCACGGCTTGCGGCTCCCCGGGGGCGCACAGCAGCTCGCGCAGGGATCCCACCACGCGAAATACCGGCTCTTCGGCCAGCAACGCCACTGTATACAGGCCATCCTGCGGACGGAGCGCATCGCGCACCCCCGCACTTTGCAGCGACACCGCGCAGATGCCCCATGCGGGATGTGCGGCCAGCAGGTCATCCAGGTACAGCGCCTGGTGTGCGCGGTGGAATGCACCCGGACCGAAATGCACGATGCCGATGCGGATGTCCGCCAGGTTGTAACCAGGGCGCAGCACGCCGTCCGGCAGGCTGGGCAGGGCGGCCGCGGAGAGGCGTGCCCGGGGAGGTCCGGCGGGCGCCATCAGCGGCGTACGTGCAGGCCTTCACCGGCCATGAGCGCCAGCATGTCGGCCTCGCGCAGCAGGTTCACGTCGCCGGGCACGGAATGCTTCAGGCAGGCGGCGGCCGTGGCGAACTCCAGCGCCTGGCCGGCGGGCAGGCCGCGCAGCAGCCCATGCAGCAGGCCGGCGGCGAAGGCATCACCTGCTCCGATGCGGTCCAGGATGCCGCGCAGGGGATATGCGCGGGTAGCCAACATGCCTTCGCGCGTTGCGAGGTGTCCGGAAAGGGAATGGTTGTCCACGTCCTTTTGCCGGCGCGCGGTGGCGGCCAGTGCCTCAAGTTGTGGAAAGGCGGCGAAGGCCGCCTGTGCGGCAGCCTCGAAGGTTGCATCTTCCGCGACGGCTGGCGGCGGATTTCCCAGTGCCAGCGCGATGTCCCTGGCATCCCCGAAGGCCAGGGTGGCGGCGGAGAGCATTGCCCGCAGCAGCGCAGGAGCCTCGCTGGCGCGCGTGCCCCACAGCTTCGCGCGATGGTTGCAGTCGAAGGACACGGCCACGCCGGCAGCCTGGGCAGCCTGCACGGCCTTCTGGGCAGCCGTCGTGGTGGCCTCGCCCAGGGCCAGGTTGATGCCCGACAGGTGCAACCAGCGCGCGCCCTGCAGCAGGCGCGGCCAGTCGTAGGTTGCGGTCAGCGCGAATACCGAACCCGTCCGGTCGTAGGTGACTTCGGCCGGGCGCAACATGGCGCCGGGAGCCAGCACATACAGGCCCATGCGGCCGGCAGCATGGTGGATGCCGCGCGTATCGACGCCATGCCGCCGCAGTTCTCCGGCCGCCGCATGTCCCAGCACATTGTCCGGGAGTGCGCTGACCATGGCGGCTTCATGGCCCAGTATGGCCAGCGATGCCGCCACGTTGGCCTCGGCGCCACCGAAATGCGCGTTGAGCTGCGGCGACTGGAAGGGCAGTTCACGCCCGGGCGGGGAAAGCCTGAGCAGCATTTCCCCGAAACATACGACGCGCCCGTCGCCGCAAGGCAGTGCCATGCGCCGACGTCACCAGTCCCACATCGTGCCGTCTTCCAGACGGGCCACGGGAAGCTGCTTCGGCGAGTAGGGATACTTCGCAGCCAGCCTTTCGTCGAGCTCGACGCCATGGCCCGGCGTGTCGCCCACGTGGAGGCGGCCGTCACGGAACACGTAGTCGTGGGGGAAGACCGCGTTGGTCTCCTCGCTGTGGAACATGTACTCCTGGATGCCGAAGTTCGGTACCCAGGTGTCGAAATGCAGCGCCGCGCCCATGGTCACCGGCGAGAGGTCGGTGGCGCCGTGGAAGCCGGTGCGCACCTGGTGCAGGGCCGCGAAGTCCGCCAGGCGCCTCAGGTGCGTGATGCCCCCGCCATGCACGATGGTCGTGCGGATGTAGTCGATGAGCTGGCGCTCGATGAGGTGCTTGCAGTCCCAGATGGAATTGAACACCTCGCCCACGGCCAGTGGCGTCACGGAGTGCCGGCGGATCAGCTCGAAGGAGGCCTGGTTCTCGGCCGGCGTGGCATCTTCCAGCCAGAAGAGGCGGAAGGGCTCCAGCTCGCGTGCCAGGCGCGCAGCCTCGATCGGGGTGAGGCGATGGTGCACGTCATGCAGCAGCTCGACCTCGTTGCCATGCCCGGCGCGCAGTTGGGCGAACAGGCGCGGCACGGTCTCCAGGTAACGCGGCGTGTTCCACACGGTTTCCAGCGGCAGTGCGCTCTCGGCGGGTTCGTAGGGCTTGCCGCCGCTGGAGATGCCATAGGCCTTTTTCACCCCGGGCACCCCGCATTGCGCGCGGATGGCCAGGAAGCCCATCTCGCGGT
Organism: uncultured bacterium; assembly: GCA_965652645.1. Taxonomy (GTDB): domain Bacteria; phylum Pseudomonadota; class Gammaproteobacteria; order Steroidobacterales; family Steroidobacteraceae; genus ZC4RG30. The sequence goes on from CBFGXE010000011.1 coordinate 75,312, forward strand.
AACGCGCCACCTCCTCGCTGGTGCTGGTGATGTCCAGGCCATTGGCATGGGCGTAGACCAGCGCGCCCTCGCGCGAGCGGCCGCCGAGCAGCTGGTACAGCGGCATGCCGGCCATCTTTCCGAGGATATCCCACAGCGCCACGTCCACCGCCGCAATGGCGCTCATGGTCACGGGCCCGCGCCGCCAGTAGGCACCGCGGTAGAGGAACTGCCAGGTGTCCTCGATGCGCCCTGCGTCGCGGCCGATCAGGTTCGGCACCACATGCTCGGTGAGGTAGGCCGCGACGGCCAGCTCCCGCCCGTTGAGCGTGGCATCACCCAGCCCGCTGACGCCGGAACGGGTGGCGATCCTGAGGGTGACGAAATTGCGCCCGGGGCAGGTCACGATGACCTTCGCGTCGACGATTTCCCGTTCGCGCGCGGATCCCTGCAGTGACGGACTATCGGCCGGGGATGAGGATGAATGCGCCTGGCGCTGGCCGGTCATGTCGGAGTTTCTGTCGTGAGCAGGCCCCCGGCCGGGCGGCCGGGGGCAGTAGTCGAAGCAGCGCCGCTTACCGGCTGACCTGCACGCTGTCGCCGGCGCCCGGGCCCCTGGACTGGTTGGCAGGCAGGTCGCCGGTGGAGACGACCTTCACCCACAGCGACCCATTGCCCTTGTAGTACGCGGTGGCGGTGGCCTTGCGCAGGGCGTCGAGGCTGTCCACTGCCGTGCCGGCATTGGCGGTGTTGAAGCCCGGCAGCTCGAACATCACCCACGAACCGGCATCCAGCTCCTTCACGTTGATGTTCACCGACGGCCTTTCGGTGGTCACCTTGTAGGTGGTTCCCGCGCGCACGTTGGTTTCACCTTCGGAGGTGAACTCCTTGCCATTGCGGCTGAGGATCACCGGCGGACCGGAGGGGGCAGGCGTACCGCGGATGCGGCCACCGCCAGGGGCGATCTGCAAGGAAACCGGTTGCGCAGTTGCCCCTCCGCGGGCTCCGCCACCAGGACCTGCGCCCGGGCCAGGCCCGCCGCCCCTGGGCGCGCCGGCGCCGGGACCGCCACCCCTGGGAGCACCGCCGCCGGGACCGCCGGCACGCGGCGGACCAGCACCCGGAGGGCCACCTGCGCCGCGGCCGCCTGCGCCGGGACCGCCCCCGCCGAAGCCGCCGAAGCCGATGGCGCCGCCGCCACCGCCCACGTTCATGCGCCCGACGTCACCGGTGCACACCACGGCATTCCAGGAGCGCTTCACCTCGCAGGCCTCATCCGGATCGATGCCGGTGATGTTCACGATGTAGGAGTTCTTCTTGCCGGTGATGGAGCCGTCCTTGTCGTTGAACACCGAGGTCTTGTAGACGGTGTTGCCGTAGTCGTCGTTGCTCCACTTGTTCTCGATGGGCGGGAAATACACCGGCTTGGCGTTGACGAATTTCGCCCGCTCCACGGTGTTGTTGGAACTCATGCCGAAGCTGGTGAACAGCAGGTAGGAGATCGCGCCCGTCTTGCGGGTGGCATTGTCCTGGTAGTTCACGAAGGTGATGTTGTCGAGTTCGTGGTGGAAGTCATAGAACTCGTAGCCGCGCACCGGAAAATCGGCGAGCTGCGGGAAGGGCAGGCTGCGGCCGGCCTTCTTCTCTGCCTCGGTGCCGGGGTTGCCGGTGTTCTCGGACTCGCCCACGAACAGCGAGTCCACCACGCGCGAGGTGTAGATGGAGCGGCCGAGGTTGCCCGAGGCCTGCGTGAAGCCGATGCCGTTGTCGGCCATTTTCAGGCCCTTGTAGAGGCGGTATTCGCCGCGGGCCCAGATGCCGCTGTTGCGGTTCTTGTAGCCGGTGAAATCCTCCACCACGGATTCCACCTGGGCGCTGTTCGCATCGTTGGGGTCGGCAAGGGAGATGTACCCGCCGACGGCGAACTTGCCGTCGGCACGCGGGGCGCGGTCGCCCATGAAGCCGTCGAAGTTCGAATGGGCGACATTGCCCTTGAACTCGCGCAGCTTCATGCGACGCGGCCAGGTGTTCCGGCTGATCTCCGTGCCCTCGAACTGCCCCATCGGGTGTTCGGGGATGGCGAGCCAGAAGCCCGTCGAATCGGAGCCGGCGGCCACGTTGTCACGGTAGACATTGTCCGGATTGGTGATCCAGAAGGAGGAAACCGTGTTGTCCGATGGAATCAGCACTTCCTTGGAGTCCTGGCCCCTGGTCTCGAAGTTGATCTTGGTCTCGGTGGCCCCGAACGGCGCGAGGTTGGTCGGATCGCAGGGCTTGGAGGTGTGGCACTTGGTCTGGATGGCCAGGTTGCGCACGAACTGGTTGCCCGTCTCGATGCCGTCCTCGAGGAAGAAACAGTGGCCCACGTTGTTGTAGGTCACGTTGTTCTCGACCTGCAGGTTGTCCGTGCCGTGCACGGTCACGCAGCGGTTGTAGGTGTCGTGGATGGCCGCGTTCCTGATGTACTGGCCCTTGCCGTCGCCGACCAGGTGCCAGTGGATGGGATAGCGCGCCAGGGTGAGGTTCTGCCCCATGCGGTGCAGCTCGACACCGGCGATGAACATCCTGCTGGAGGGCATGGCCATGATGTGGCCGCCGAAGAACGACTGTGCCGCGTCTTCCGAAGCCTGGATCTTGATGTTGCGCGTGAGGAGGCCCACCTCGCCGCGCTGGTCGACGCCATGGGTGATCTTGCCGAAGTGCATGTATTGCAGCGGCCGGTCGAGCGTCAGCGTGTTGCCGCGTACCGCAGTGATCCTGCGCTTCTCGGCCTGGCGGGCGTCATAGTCGGTGGAGGCGAGGATGATCTCGTCACCTGCACGCCAGCTTGAGGCATTGAGCACCTCGATCGAGGTGGCGCCGGCACTGGCGGTCTTCGCCAGCTTGGTCCAGGCATTGGTGCGGTCGCCGTGCAGGTTCAGCGTGCCGCCGGAGATCATGATGCCGCGATCGCCCATGCCGGCCATCACGTCCTCGCCCTTCACGTTGTCGGTGAGCGTGATGACCGCGTTGCGCGTGTGGGGGCGCGAGGCGGTGCCGATCGTGAGTTCGCCGTGCAGCATGATCCACTCTGTGGTCAGCTCAAGGTCGGCGTCATTGGAGAAGGAGAGCTTGCCGTCGATCGACAGGCCGGCCAGGGCAGGCGGGCTCACGTCGAGCAGCACGTTCTTGTCCTTGCCGATGATGACCTTGTCACCTTCGGCCGGTACCTTGCGGTTGGGCCAGGTGTCGGGGTCGGACCATCGGCTCACAGCCGGCGATGCGGCATCCTGTGCCTGGACCACGGTGAACAAGCCGCCCAGCAGGCACGCTGGAACCAGCGATGCAAGGAGGACTCGGCGAACCGGTTTGCTCATGACAACGACCCCCGAACTTGATTATTGACCCCGGATCTGAGGGCCAGAGGATAGCGCGATTGGCAGACGGCCGGTATTTCGGGGGGCGGATGGGCGGGATTCGAAATCCGCCATAACGTGGGGCAAAAAAAAACCCCCGGCCGGAGCCGGGGGTTTGTGTCACGCGGCAGGGCCTAGCGGCTGACCTGCACGCTGGTGGCGCCGCCGACGGCGCCGCTGGCACGGGCGGGAATGCCGAAAACATTGCCCGGGCCGTTGGAGACCAGCTTCACCCACAGCGCATCCTTGCCCTTGTAGTAGGAGGTGCTGCCGGCCTTGCGCAGCGCATCCAGGCTGCCCACCTCGGTGCCCGAGGCCGCCTTGGTGAAGCCGGGCAGCTCGAAGATCACCCACGAGCCGGCATCCAGCTGGTTGATGGACAGCGGCAGCTCGGTGCGCTCGGTGACCACCTTGACCTCGGTGTTGGCCATGACCGTGGTTTCACCGGTCGCGGTGAACTCCTTGCCCTTGCGGCTGAGGACCACCGGGGGCTGGGCCGGGGCCGCCGCTCCACCGCCGCGGCCACCACCCGGGGCGCCGCCGCCAAAGCCGGCCGGAGCACCGCCAGGGCCGCCGCCGAATCCACCACCACCGAAGCCGCCGGGAGGACCGCCAGGGGCGCCGCCGCCGAATCCGCCGGGAGCACCCGCGCCGGGGGCCGCCCCCATCGGAGCACCGGGAGCACCCGGGCCAGGGCCAGCACCGGGAGCGCCGCCACGCGGGGCACCGGGAGCACCAGCAGGGGCGCCAGGGCCGGCACCGCGGCCGCCACCCCGGGGGCCGCCGCCGAAGCCGCCGAATCCGCCACCGCCGCCGCCGACGTTCATGCGGCCGATGTCGCCCTTGCAGACCGCAGCGTTCCAGGTCTGCTTGACCTGGCAGCCGTCGAAGGTGCCAACCAGGCCGATGTTGTTGACGATGAAGGCGCCCTTGATGCCGGTGGCAGAGCCGTCCACGTCCTTGAACGCCGCCGTGCGCCAGCCGGCGCTGCCGCCGTTGTCATTGCCCCACTTGCGCTCCTGCTCGGGGAAGTGCGCCGGCTTGGCATTGATGAACTTCACGCGCTCGATGGAGTTCTCCGAGCTGGTGGGGAAGCTGGTGAACAGCAGGTAGGACAGGGCGCCGGCCTTGCGCACGGCGTTGTCCTGGTAGTTGCGGAAGGTGGTGTCTTCCACGGTGTGCAGGAAGTCGTAGTACTCGTAGCCGCGGATCGGGAAGTCCGGCAGCTGCGGCTTCGGCAGGCTGCGGCCGATCTTCTTCTCTTCCGGCGTGCGGGGGTTGCCGACGTTCTCCGACTCGCCCACGAAAAGCGAGTTGGTCATGCGCACGGTGAACAGGCCGCCGCCCGGCTGGATGCCCGGGTAGGCGTGCGTGAAGCCGATGGCGTTGTCCGCCGACTTGTAGTTCTGGAACACGTGCATTTCGCCGCGCGCCCAGATGCCGCCATTGCGGTTCTTGTACGAGGTGAAGTCGTGGATGGTCGATTCCTTCGGGCCGGTCCTCTCGGCCGGGTTCTCGTACACCATGTGCGGATTGCCGCCCGCATTGAAGGTGCCGGTCGGGCTCGGGCCGCGGTCGAACATCATGCCGTCGAAGTTGGAGTGGGCCACGTTGCCGCGGAATTCGCGGATCTGCATCCGGCGCGGCCAGGTGTTCTTGCTGATCTCCGTGCCTTCGAACTGGCCGATCGGGTGCTCGGGGAAGGCCAGCCAGAAGCCGATCTGGTCGGAACCGGCAGCCACGTTGTCGATGTAGGTGTTGTCCGGGTGGGTCACCCAGAAGGTCGACACCGTGTTGTCGGAGGGGATCAGGGCATCGGCGCCCTCGACACCATTCGCGACGGCGGCCTGGCTGTTGCCCTGCGGGCGGTTCTCGCCTGCAGCGGCCAGGTTGGTCGGCACGCAGGGCTTGGAGGTGTGGCACTTGGTCTGGATGCCGAGGTTGCGCACGAACTCGTTGCCGTGCTCGATGCCGTCCTCCAGGAAGAAGCAGTGGCCCACGTTGTTGTAGGTCACGTTGTTCTCGACCCGCAGGAAGTTGGTGCCGTGCACCGTCACGCAGCGGTTGTAGGTGTCGTGGATGGCTGCGTTCTTGATGTACTGGCCCTTGGCATCACCCACCAGGTGCCAGTGGATCGGATAGCGCGCGAGGGTCAGGTTCTGGCCCATGCGCTGCAGCTCGACACCGGCGATGAACATCCTGCTGGAGGGCATGGCCATGATGTGGCCGCCGAAGAAGGACTGCTCGGCGTCCTGGGACGCCTGGATCTTGATGTTGCGGGTCAGCAGGCCCACTTCGCCGCGCTGGTCGACGTCGAAGGTGATCTTGCCGAAGT
>CBFGXE010000012.1:0-79360 GCA_965652645.1 uncultured bacterium
CAAGGGCTCGGCCTGGAACACCACTGTGCCGTGCGCATCTTCGATGCGCTGGATGTAATACGGCTCGACCCGGAAGCCGCCGTTGGCGAATGCGGAATAACCGCGGGCCATCTGCAGGGGCGTGGCCGTCAAGGTGCCCAGCGCCAGCGTGAGGTTGCGCGGCATGCTCCTGGCATCAAAGCCGAAGCGCGAGGCATGCTCGATGAAGTTGTCGACGCCGATGTCCTGGAGGATGCGGATCGAAACCAGGTTGCGCGAGCGCACCAGTGCCTCACGCATCCGCATCAGCCCGCCGAAACCACCTCCGGAGTTCTGCGGTCGCCAGGACTGTTCGGTCTCCCCGTCATCCACCATCACGGGCAGGTCGTAGATGGTCGTGGCCGGCGTGAAGCCATGCTCCAGCGCCGCGGAATAGAGGAACGGCTTGAAGCTGGAGCCCGGCTGCCGCTTCGCCTGGACGGCCCGGTTGTACTGGTTGCCGAAGAAGTCGAATCCGCCCACCAGCGCCACGACAGCGCCATCGGCCGGGTTCATTGCCACCAGCGCGCCCTGGGCCTTTGGAACCTGCGCCAGCCGCGCATTGCCGCGGCCATCGGCAATCACGTGTATGACTTCCCCGCGCTTGAGCACGTCGGCGGCCTTCTTCGGTGCCGCGCCGACACCCCCGCGCACTGCCTTTGCCGCCCAGGACATGCCATCCCACGCAATGCGCGCCTTGCCCCTGCCGCGGACGTGGATCTCGGCAGTCGTGGCCGCGACCTGCAGTACCACTGCCGGCTCCAGCATGCTCACGCGCCCGAAATCCCGCAGCAACGAATCGAGTTCGGCGTCGGACGGTGCAGCGGGCAGCTCGACCTTGCCCAGCGGTCCGCGGTATCCCTTGCGCTGGTCCAGGTCCAGCAGGCCAAGCCGCAGCGCGCGATTTGCCGCTGCCTGTGCACGACCATCCACCGTGGTGTAGACCTTGTAGCCTGCGCTCAGCGCCTGCTCCCCGACGAGTTCCACCACGAACTGGCGCGCCATCTCGACGACATACGCGCCTTCCACGTCGGTAAGCTGTCCGTGGTCGCGCGAGACGATGGGTTCGTTGCGGGCGGCCTCGTGCGTGGGCCCGTCGATGAAACCGAGCTCGGCCATCCGTCGCAGCACGTAGGTGCGACGCGACTCCGCGTTCTTCACGCTCCTCACCGGGTTCTGTATCGCCGGCGACTGGATGATGCCGGCCAGCAGCGCCGCCTCCGCCACCGTCAGCTCGTCCAGGCGCTTGCCGAAATAAGTCTCCGCCGCCGCCGCAATGCCGTAGCTGCGTTGGCCGAAGAAGATCTTGTTCAGGTAGATGGCCAGGATCTCTTCCTTGCTGAAATCCCGCTCCATGCGCCAGGTGACGAAGACTTCCGACAACTTGCGCCGCATGGTGCGGTCCAGGCTCAGGAACACGTTGCGCGCGGCCTGCTGCGAGATGGTGCTGCCGCCCTGGGAGGAGCCGCCGGTGGCGGTCTTGAACACCGCCCGGGCCACGCCCATCCAGTCCAGGCCCTTGTGCTCGAAGAAGCGGTCATCCTCGGCCGCCAGCACGGCCTGGCGCACGACCAGGGGGATGTCCTCGAACTCCACGGGGATGCGCCGCTCCTCGCCGATGCGGCCCATTACGGCCCCTGAGGCCGTGTAGACGGTCAGCGGCACCGACAGCTGCAGCAGCCGGTCCATGTTGTCCCGGGTGGGCAGGGAGGGGGCGAGGTAAACGAAGGTGCAGGCCAGCGCAAAACTGAAGACCAGGACCAGCCCGCCGAGGCCGATTGCCGCCCACCGGAGGGAGCGAAGGAGGATGGGGTTCACGGATTTAACATGCCCTTATTGCGCCGGAAGGGGCTGCGGGTGCAGTTTCACTCCCGCGGAGTGATTGAACAATGCCCGCCGCGGCAGCCGTCCGGAACTGCGGACGGCCTCACGGAAAGCAGGACCGGGCTTCGCGTTCAATTTAACCGTTTCGTGCGTTATAGTTGGCCAAAATTCAGGCAGGACAAGCGTTTCGGCGCCTAACTAGCTGAAAGGTAAGGGAGAACTGTGTTCCTAAATTTGCGCAGGCACCGCCCGGTCCTTGGCCTTGATATTACGACTTCGTCCATCAAGCTCATCGAACTGAGCCTGTCGGGCGGGCAGTACGTGGTCGATGCCTACGCGGCCGAGGCCACCCCCCAGAACGCCATGAACGAGAAGGCCATCGTCGACGCGGACGCCGTCGGCGAGGCCATCGCACGGGCCGTGCGCCGCGCCGGGGCCCGCACCCGCGAGGTGGCCGTGGCCATCAACGGCGACGCGGCCATCACCAAGGTCATCCAGATGCCGCGCAACCTGATGGACGCGGACCTGGAGGCCCAGGTCGAGATGCAGGCCGACCAGTACATCCCCTTCCCGATGGAAGAGGTGGCCTATGACTTCGAGGTGCTCGGCCCCTCCGAGCGCGATGCGGATTCCAACGACGTGCTGCTGGTGGCCTCGCGCACCGAGAACGTGGACCAGCGCCGCGCGGCGGTCTCCGCGGCCGGCCTGTCGGCCCGCGTGGTCGACGTCGAGGCCTTCGCCCTCGAGAACGCCTGCAAGCTGATGACGCACCAGATGCCCGACGGCGGCATCGACCGCGTGGTGGCGGTGGTCGACTTCGGCGCCAGCACCACCACCTTCAGCGTGCTGAAGAACCTCAAGGTGATCTACACGCGCGACTTCGCCTTCGGCGGGCAGCAGCTCACCGAGGAGATCATGCGCACCTACGGCCTCTCACTCGAGGAAGCCGGACGCTCGAAGAAGGAAGGCGGCCTGCCGGCCAACTACCAGACCGACGTGCTCGATCCCTTCATCGACGACATGACGCAGCAGATCAGCCGCTCGCTGCAGTTCTACCTGGCCTCCGGCACCGGCCGCGAGCAGCCCGAGAAGGTGCTGATCTGCGGTGGCTGCGCCAACATCCCCGGCGTGGCCGATGTCGTGCAGAGCCGCATCGGCATCGAGGCGGAGAAGGGCGATCCCCTTGGCCAGATGAAGATTTCTTCGCGCGCACGTGCCCAGAACGTGCACCGCGATGCCACCTCGTTGCTGACCGCCTGTGGTCTGGCGTTGCGGAGCTTCGACTGACATGCCACGCATCAACCTACTCCCGTGGCGCGAACAACAGCGCGCTGAACGCAAGAAGGCCTTCGCCGTCGGCATGTTCGGCGCGTTCCTGGGCGCGCTGGTCGTGGCCGGCATCGGCTGGTTCCTGATGAAGCAGACCATCGACGCGCAGCGGGACCGCAACAACCTGCTGCGGGCCGAGATCAAGGTGCTCGACAAGAAGATCGAGGAGATCAACGACCTCGAGGCCCAGAAGCAGCAGCACATCGCCCGCATGGAGATCATCGAGAAGCTGCAGCAGTCGCGGCCGGAGATCGTGCATGTGTTCGACACCTTCGTCCGGGTCATCCCGGACGGGGTGTACCTGACCTCCCTGCGCCAGAGTGGCAGGAAGTTCCAGTTCCAGGGCGTCACGCAGTCCTCCACGCGCGTCTCGAGCTTCATGAAGGCCATCGATGAATCCCAGTGGCTCACGAAGGCAGACGTCGAGAAGATCGAGAGGCAGAACTTCGTGATGAACGCCGAGCTGGCAAGCGCGCCTGCGGCCGCGAATTAAGCGGCAGGAACGACACATGACATTTGAAGAACTCAAACAGCTCGACCCGAAGGATCCCGGCCGCTGGCCGTTTCCGGTCCGGGTGGGTGCGATCGCCATCTTCTTCGTGGTCGCCAGCGCCCTGCTGCTCTGGTTCGGTGTCTGGAATTCCAGCAAGGACGAGCTGGCCCGATACGAGAACGAGGAAGTCAAGCTGCGCACGGAGTTCAAGGACAAGCACGCCAAGGCCGTGAACCTGGAGCTCTACAAACAGCAGCTCGCCGACATCGAGCGCTCCTTCGGGGCCATGCTGCGGCAGCTGCCCGGCAGCTCCGAGATGCCGGACCTGCTTCGCGACATCTCCCAGTCCGGCAACGGCATCGTGCAGCAGGAACTCTTCCAGCCGCAGTCGGTCGTGCTGCATGACTTCTACGCGGAACAGCCCATCAAGATCCGCGTCACCGGCGGCTACCACCAGCTCGCCGAGTTCGTCAGCACCATCGCCGCCCTGCCGCGCATCGTCACGCTGCACGACGCGGTGATCACGACGCGCCGCGGCAGCGACGACCTGCAGCTCGACGTCACAGCGCGCACCTACCGCTACCTGGACGAACAGGAACAGGCGGCCAAGGCGAGCGAGAAGAAGGCCAACACCCGGAACAACAGGCGCCGATGATCAGGAAAGCAATACCGTTGCTGGTGCTGGCGTTCGCGGCCGGTTGTTCCTCCAAGGACGCCGACCTCCAGCGCTTCATCGAAACCACCAAGCAGGAACAGCCCGGCGGCGTGAAGCCGCTGCCCGAGATCAAGCCGCAGGAGACCTTCACCTACGCGGCGCAGCACCTGCGCTCCCCGTTTGTGCCGGGCGGCTCGGGCAGCGCCAGCTCCGGCGTGCGGCCCAACAGCAACCGCGCCCGCGAGTACCTGGAGCAGTTCCCGCTCGACACGATGAAGATGAAGGGCACGCTGCAGATCGGCGGGCGTACCTATGCCCTGGTGCAGACCCGCGACGGCCTCGTGCACCGCGTGCTGCCCGGCAACTACATGGGGCAGAACGAAGGCCGCATCGTGAAGGTCGAGCCTTCGCGGATCAGCCTGAGCGAGATCATCCCCGACGGTCTTGGTGGATTCATTGAACGCCCGGCCACGCTGGCCTTGGCCGAATGATGGCAGGAGAGATGCGAATGAACCGTAGTATCGCCATTCCCACGACGCTGTGCCGGCTGATGCTGGCGGCGCTGGCCGTGATCGCCGCGCCTGCCGCGTCGGCAGCGGCAGCAGCCAACACGCTGCAGGCGGTGGATGTGCAGCCCCTGGGAACGCAGGGCGTGCAGGTGGTGCTGACCACCAGTGGCGCGGCGCCGCAGCCGAACGCCTTTGCCATCGAGAATCCGGCGCGCATCTCGCTGGACCTTGCCGGCACCACGCTGGGCCTGCCGCAGCGTCGCATCGACGTGCGCGCCAACGGCCTGGACAGCGTGCTCGCCGCCGAAGCCGATGGCCGCACCCGCCTGGTGCTGAACCTGGACCGCATGCAGGCCTACAGCACCCGCGTTGACGGCAACCGCATCATCGTGACGCTGGGCGAGGCCGGCGCCGCTGCGGCTGCCCCGGCCGCCGCCGCTGCTGCAGGTGCGGCCCCCGCCGCCGCGCCGCGCCTGAGCCGCGGCATCCAGAACATCGACTTCCGCCGCTCCCCCGACGGCACCGGCCGCGTGATCGTGCGCCTGGGTGATCCTCGCACCCCCGTGAACCTGCGCCAGCAGGGCAACCAGGTGCTGGTGGACTTCGTGGGCGCCGAACTGCCGTCGCAGCTGCGCCGCAGCTACGACGTGATGGACTTCGCCACGCCGGTGACGGGCTTCAACGCCATCGGTACGCCCAATGGCACGCAGCTGGTCATCAATGCCACCGGTGACTTCGAGCAGCTGGCCTACCAGGCCGAGGACCAGTACGTGATCGAGGTGCAGGCCCGCCGCGCCCCGCGCGTGGCCGCCGTGGAGCGCCCGACCTACACCGGTGAGCGCCTGCACGCCACCTTCCAGGACATTCCCACCCGCACCCTGCTGCTGCTGATCGGCGAGACCGGCGGCAAGAACATGGTCATCAACGACTCGGTGGGTGGCAACGTCACCCTGAGCCTGAACAACGTGCCCTGGGACCATGCCCTGGACATCGTGCTGCAGCTCAAGGGCCTCGACAAGCGCGTCAACGACAACGTGATCATCGTCGGCCCGACCGCCGAGCTGGCCAACCGCGACAAGGCCCAGCTGGCCGCGCGCAAGGAGATCCAGGAGCTGGCGCCGCTGCGCACCGAGCTCGTGCAGGTCAATTTCGGCAAGGCCGGGGACATCGCCTCGCTGTTGCGCTCCACCGGCGGCGAGGGCAGCTCGCTGCTCTCCCCGCGCGGCAGCATCACCGTGCATTCGGCCACCAACTCCCTGCTGATCCAGGATACGGCCGAGAGCATCACCGCCATCCGCGAGCTGGTGCAGCAGCTGGACATCCCGGTGCGCCAGGTGCGCATCGAGGCCCGCATCGTGGCCGTGAGCGAGGACTTCTCGCGTGACCTGGGCGTGCGCTTCGGCGCCACCGGCATCACGACCACCGGCGACGGCTTCATCTCCAGCACCGGCACCGCGCTGGCCAACGAGGACATCCTCGGCGCCGGTGGCGCTGCGTTCCCCGGTGGCGCCCCGTTCGCGCCCGGCCGCTACAACGTGAACCTGCCGGCCCCGAGCCCGGCCGGCGCAATCTCCTTCCTCGTGCTGGGCAGCGACTACCTGGTCGACCTGGAGCTGTCCGCAGCGCAGTCCGAAGGCAACGGCGAGGTGATCTCCTCCCCGCAGCTGACCGTGACCAACCAGCAGGAGGCCATCATCCAGCAGGGACAGGAAATCCCGTACCAGGAAGCGGCCTCCAGCGGCGCCACCTCGGTGTCGTTCAAGGACGTGAAGACCTCGCTGTCGGTGACCCCGGTGATCACGCCGGACAACCGCCTGATCCTCGACATCGCCGTGCAGAAGGAGCGTGTCGGCCAGCTGGTGGTGGGCATCGGCGGTGGCCAGATCCCCTCGATCGACTCCAGCGAGATCCGCACCCGCGTGGTCGTGAACGACGGCCAGACCGTGGTGCTGGGTGGCATCCTGGAGACCGAGCGCCGCGAGTCGGTGAAGAAGGTGCCGCTGCTGGGTGACGTGCCCATCTTCGGCCACCTGTTCAAGTCGACCAGCCGCGTGAACAACAAGGACGAGCTGCTGATCTTCGTGACGCCGAAGATCGTGCGTGAGGGCACCTCAACCCGCTGACCCCGGGCAGGTCCGTTTGATGCGCAGCGGCCGCCCAAGGGCGGCCGCATGCGTTTTGGGGCATCATCCGGCTCAACATGCTCGGCAAGCGCAACATCTACCTGATCGGACCGATGGGCACGGGCAAGACCGCGGTCGGCAAGCAGCTGGGGCGGCTGCTTGCGGTGCCGTTCATCGACAGCGACGCCGAGATCGAGCGCTCCGCCGGCGTGGACATCCCCTACATCTTCGATGAGGAAGGCGAGGCGGGCTTTCGCCGCCGCGAGCACCAGGTGCTGGCCGAGCTGTGCCAGCGCGAGCCCATCGTGCTGGCCACCGGCGGAGGCGCCATCCTCGATCCGGCCAACCGCGAGCTGCTGAGGCAGAACGGGGTGGTGGTGTTCCTCGAGACCTCCATCCAGCACCAGCTGCAGCGGGTGGGCAGCGGACGCGGCAGGCCCCTGTTGAAGGATGGCGGCCAGGGCCTGCAGGCACGGCTCGAGCAGCTGCGGGCGGCGCGTGATCCGCTGTATCGCGAAACGGCCGACATCACGCTCACCACCGACAACCGGCGCGTGCCGCGGGTGGCGGAGCTGATCCTCCGGGAGCTCGGCCTGCAGAAGGCGTCCTGAGCGCGCGGCGGCGCCTATAATTCGCTGGTGCGCACTCTCACTGTCTCGCTGGGCGAACGCTCCTATCCCATCCTGATCGGCCCCGGGCTGCTTTCCGACGGCCCGCAGCTGGCCCGCCTGCTGCCTGCCCGTGACCTGCTGCTGGTCAGCAATACCACCGTGGCCCCGCTGTATGCGGAGCGGGTGCGAAGCGCGCTGGCGGACCGGCGCATCGTCGATGTGCGCCTGCCGGACGGCGAGCAATACAAGACGCTGGAGTACCTGCAGCAGGTGCTGGATGTTGCCGTGGCCAACCGTTTCGCCCGCGACTGCATCGTCGTGGCGCTGGGCGGCGGGGTGGTGGGCGATTTGGCCGGGTTCGCCGCGGCCTGCTACCAGCGCGGCGTGGCCTTCGCACAGCTGCCTACCACGCTTCTTGCCCAGGTCGATTCCTCCGTCGGCGGCAAGACCGGCGTGAACCACCCGGGCGGCAAGAACATGATCGGGGCCTTCCACCAGCCCTGCGCGGTGGTGGCCGACACCACCACACTGCGCACGCTGCCACCGCGCGAGCTGCGCGCCGGGCTTGCGGAGGTGGTGAAGTACGGCCTCATCTTCGACCTCGGGTTCCTGGAGTGGATCGAGGCCAACGCCGACCGGCTGCTGGCGCTTGATGATGAGGCCATGGCGCATGCCATCTATCGTTCCTGCGAGCTGAAGGCCGACGTGGTCCGCCGCGACGAACGGGAGGCCGGCGACAGGGCACTGCTCAACCTCGGCCACACCTTCGGGCATGCCATCGAAACCGGCACCGGCTACACGGAGTGGCTGCACGGCGAGGCCGTCGCTGCCGGCATGGTGGTCGCCGCCGACATGTCCGCCCGGCTCGGCATGCTGCAGGCCGCCGACGTGGAGCGTGTGCGTCGCCTGCTGACGCGCCTGGGCCTGCCCGTGGATGCCCCCCGCCTTGGCGCGCAGCGCGCACTCGACTACATGAGCGTGGACAAGAAGGTGAAGTCAGGCCGCATCCGCCTGGTGCTCCTGGAACGGCTCGGCGCGGCGCGTTTCACCGCCGACTACGCCGACGACGCCCTGCAATCCACCCTGGCCGCCCACTTCGGCTGACGACTCATGCTCGCCCGGTACGCCGCGCACGACGAACATTCGCGGGGACGCCGCTACCCGGAGAGCGCGCCGAAATACCGCGGCGAGTTCCAGCGCGATCGTGACCGCATCGTGCACTCCGGGGCCTTCCGGCGCCTGGTCTACAAGACGCAGGTGTTCGTCAACCACGAAGGCGACATGTACCGCACGCGCCTTACCCACTCGATGGAAGTGGCGCAGATCGGCCGCTCCATCGCTCTGGCGCTGGATCTCAACGAAACGCTGACCGAGGCCATCTGCCTGGCGCACGACCTCGGCCACACGCCCTTCGGCCATGCCGGGCAGGATGCACTGAACGCCTGCATGCGCCCCTATGGCGGCTTCGAGCACAACATGCAGTCGCTGCGCGTGGTCGATGAGCTGGAGGAGCGCTATCCGGAGTTCACCGGGCTCAACCTGACCTTCGAGTGCCGCGAGGGCATCCTCAAGCACTGCTCGCTGAACAATGCGCGCGAGCTCGGTGAACTGGGAGAGCGGTTCATCAACCGCACGCAGCCGGGCCTTGAGGCCCAGATCGCGAATCTCGCGGACGAGATCGCCTACAACAACCATGATGTGGACGATGGACTGCGGGCGGAGCTGCTGGACCTGGCGTCGCTTCGCGAAGTGCCCATCTTCGGCCGCCCGCTTCGCGCCGTGGAGGCGCAATATCCCGGCATTTCAGGCAGGCGCCTGATCCATGAGGTCGTGCGCCGCATGATCAACGGCATTGTCGTTGACCTGATCGAGCACAGTGCTGCCAAGCTGCGCGACGCGGCACCGGCCGACATTGATGCGGTGCGCGCCGCCGGTGGGCCGCTGATCCTGATGGGGGAGGCCATGCGGGCGGAGCACCTGGAGCTGAAGGCCTTCCTGCGCGACCATCTTTACCGTCACTATCGCGTGCAGCGCATGACCCGCAAGGCGCGTGCCGTTGTCTCGGACCTGTTCCGCGTGTTCATGGAGGACCTGCATTTGATGCCCGATGAGCACCGCGCTGCCGCCCAGCGGCTGGAAGCCGAGCGCGGGCCCGCCGGCCGCGCGCGCGCCGTGGCGGACTATGTCGCCGGCATGACCGATCGCTATGCCATCGTCGAGCACGATCGCATCTTCCTGCCTGCCGAGAGGAGTTGACGATGCGTCTACGCGATGCTGCCCGGGCCCAGCTGATCTTCTCCTTCCGCAAGATCCTGAAGCCGATGATCAGGATCCTGCTGAAGGCCGGAGTGCCTTACCTGGAGTTTCGCGAGGTTCTGAAGGGTGCCTATGTGGAGGCGGCGGTGCGGGACAAGATCCCGGGGCATGAGGGACCTCTGACGCGGGCGATGATCTCCGACTACACGGAGGTTCCGCTGGCGGATGTGAACCGGTTTATTGATGATCCGAGGTTGTTGGCGCCGCCGGAGTCGACAAACGCAGCGATCATCTCTGAAGTGCTGTTCCTTTGGTGTACCGATAATGAGTACATCGGCCCATATGGACTTCCCCTTGAATTGGATCTGGAGACCACTCCAGGGAAGAACCTGAGCGTACTGGTGTATCGAGCTGACCCATCCGCCAATCCCGCGGCAGTCGTTCGCGACATGGTTGATTGGGGGATAGTCAAGCCAGTTGGGAGCCGGCATTTCAGGCCAGTTGCACGAACGATGGTTTTCTCAGACGTCTTGACTCCTCAAGCGCTTGAGTACTTCGGGTCTGCCATGACGGATCTTGCCAATACGATCCTGCATAACATTAGGGCGGACACGATGAGCGGCAAGAGACTGCAACGCTCAGTTATTGAAGATGACTTGCCGGAGTATGCGCTGCCTGAATTTGAAGCGCTGTTGAAAGAGAAGGTTCAAAAGCTCCTCAACGACATTGATGACTGGATCAGTAGCAGCAAGGTGCACTGGACCGAACCGGCTAAGCGAGTGCCGACGGGGCTTACTGTTTTTCATCACGTGGCCGAGCCGTATGACACCACGCCATTGACTTCGTTGATGGAAAGACGTTCAGAATCGCCGATCCCTTGGACTAGTACGCCCGAGCGTACTGGCCTTAAGAAGCCTAGTATTCCTGACTAGGCAGGAATTCTTTTACCATATCCTCTTGACGAAGTGATCTTCGTCACATAAGTTGCCCAATACGTTACATAAGCTGTCCCTTATGTGACGCACGTCACGGATGGGCGGAATCCGGGACTGCGCACGTGTCTGGAGCAAGAATTATGACTAATAAGTCGTTCTCCGTTTCTTTGGGCTCGCTGATTGTTGCTGTCGCGCTGGGTTCTACTGCAGTTGCAGGCGAAAAGCAGGGAAGGCAGATCGCTGATACTTCTGCAGTTGCATCGGGCGGATCCGCTCAGTCCTTGCGGCAAATCGGCACTGGCGCCACTGGCAGCCGCCAGATCGGCACCGGCGCTACGGGTAGCCGTCAGATCGGCACCGGCGCTACGGGCAGCCGTCAGATTGGCACGGGAGCCACCGGTAGCCGCCAGATCGGAACTGGGGCCACTGGTAGCCGTCAGATCGGCACCGGCGCTACGGGCAGCCGTCAGATTGGCACCGGCGCTACCGGCAGCCGCCAGATCGGCACGGGAGCCACTGGTAGCCGTCAGATTGGCACCGGCGCTACGGGCAGCTGATTTTCAGTATCACCTTAGTTATCCGCAAAACGCCGCCCTGTGGGCGGCGTTTTTTTTTTTGCCTCAAGGAGTTACTTGCTGAATTCTAGAGAAATGCAGCTTGCCTCAGTCTCTGAGGCGTGACTGACAATAGCCATGCCCAAGCGTCCGAAGAAGTAGTCCCTTGCCCAACATGTCGAAAAGACGTGCTCCCAGGACGCCTGAGGTTGGAACTCCCTTGATTGACTTCCTGTCGGCGTTCGCCGAATTCCTCTTGGCTGCAGGAATCAAGAATTCTCAGTTCGCAGCCATGATGCGTCTCGCATTCTTTCAAGCAGCGTCCGCATCCGCAAAACTCGGAAATGAGCGGATCAACCAGTCATCCGTAGCTGCCATGACAGGGCTTACTAGGCCGCAAGTGCGGAAATTCGCGCAGCAGACTCTCCCAGCCTTACCTGTAAGGCCCGACCGCATTGAGAAAGTGGTCGACGGGTGGACGTCGGATCCCAGGTTCGCGGATGGCAAACGAGGTCCGAGCCGCCTTCTCATTTCGGGCCGAGGAGATACGTTCCAATCGCTTGTACGTAAGTACGGGGGAGATCTTCCGCATAAGGCGATACTGAGGGAAATGTTGCGTCATGAGCTAGTGTCGATCAGGGATGGGTGCGTTTCCTTGCGGCGAGCTGTTAGAAAAACGCGGGAAGAGGCTCGTCTAAATGCTCTTGCCCGATCACTGACAGAATTGCTTAGAGGGCCGAGAGGTGCGGCGCCCGCTTCGCTTCGAACAATCAACGTAGAGGTGTCCTATCCATCTGCCTCCGAGAAAGGGCGCCTCCTTCTCCACAAGAGAACATCAGAAAGGCTCTCAGCATTCTTGGCTAGTATTCAAGCGTCCGGTGTCGCTGCCTCTGTTGAGTCTCCGGCTAGCAAGCGACAGGCGGCGAAGGTGAGCAGGGCCAGGGTGATGATGGTTACAGAAGAACTAGAAATATAGTCGAGTGATAGTGACGAGGGAGTTGCCAAGAATGAGGACAGGGAAAATCATGTCGAGGGAGTTGCAGCGGATGCTGCTTGGCACTGTCGTCGAATTCATGGCGAGAGTCGGTGTCTCAGATGCGGCAATCGAGGACGCATTCAAAAGAGGACTCAGAAACACTCGTCAACTTCGCACTAGTCACCGCCCAAAATATCAAGATGGGCGCTACCTCCAAAACGGTGATGTTTCAGCGGACTTGCTCCGAGCATGGCACCGCGAGAGTAAATTGATTTCAGATATCGACGCCACGCCTCGTCCTTTGCATCTAAGAAAGGGGAAGGGCAGCATTCGGGCGCTCATCTTGGGGCTTCATAAGGAAGCCGATGTCGAATCGATCATCAGATTTCTCAAAGAAGCTGGATTAATAACTCGAATTCCGGATGGCCGCTATCTCCCTGCGGAAGAAGCGGGGACGATAACCCAGAATGACGCTTTTGTGGTAGAGCACCTTGTGAGGTCTGTAGTTCGCCTCTTTTGCACAATGAGGAGAAATACTACCCACACCGGTCGTCGCGAACCCCTAATTGAAAGATATGCCTATGTTTCGGATCTTGATCCAACTGACCGAAAGTCTTTCGCAAATTTCACGAGGGAACAGGGGGTGGCGTATCTACAGGCAGTGGACGATTGGATGGAGCAGAGAAGGCTCGGAAAGTCCCGTCGGATGCTTCGCGCTAAGCGCCGGGGTGTCGTGGCTGGCGTACAGGTCGTCGCGTACCTTGGCGACGAAATCGAGTGGGGCGCTTCGGCCCGTATAGTCAGTGCCAAGAAAAGTCTTCAGCCGAGCTCTCGACGAAAGACTATTTCTCCTCCCTCAACGCCCGCCTGAGAATCTTCCCCACATTCGTCTTCGGCAGTTCCGTGCGGAAATGCACGTGCCGGGGAACCTTGTACGATGTCACATGCTTGCGCATGAATGAGATCAGCTCTTCCGCGGTGAGCGCAGGATCCTTTTTCACCACGTAAAGCGCCACGATTTCCCCGGATCTCTCATCCGGAACGCCAATCGCTGCGCATTCAAACACCCCGGGATGGCGCGCTGCGACGTCCTCGATCTCGTTCGGATAGACCTTGAACCCGGACACCGTGATCATGTCCTTCTTGCGGTCCTCCAGGAAGACGAAGCCGGCGTCGTCGATGCGTCCGATATCGCCCGTGCGCAGCCATCCGTCCGGGAGCATCACCTTGGCAGTCTCTTCCGGCCGGTTCCAGTAGCCCTTCATGACCTGGGGGCCGCGAACGCAGATTTCCCCGGAAGCATTCAGTCCCAGGTCGCGGCCATCATCGTCGCGGGCAGTGACTTCCGTGGACGGGACAGGCAGCCCGACCGCGCCGGTGAACTCGGTGTCCTTCAGGCGACAGACGGCCACCACGGGAGAAGTTTCGGTAAGGCCCCATCCCTGGCTCAGGGGCTTTCCCGTAAGCTCGAGCCAGCGCCTGGCGACTGCAGCCTGCACGGCCATGCCGCCCCCTACGGTCGCCGCAAGCTTGCTGAAATCGATGCGCCCGAACCCTGGCGTATTCATCAGCGCATTGAAAAGGGTGTTCACGCCCAGGAAGCAGTTCGGGGGATATTTCTTCAGCAGCTTCACGAATCCGCGGAAATCGCGTGGATTGGGCACGAGGATGCCCACGCCGCCGCGGCGCAGGGTGAGCAGGCAGTTCGCGAGCAGTGAAAAGATGTGATACAGCGGCAGCGCGAAGTAGAACGTGGCGTTGTCGAGGGCAATCTGCCGGAACCAGGCCTCCGCCTGCAGCAGGTTGGCGACCATGTTGCCATGTGAAAGCATCGCGCCCTTCGCGACGCCGGTGGTTCCGCCGGTGTATTGCAGGAAGGCGAGGTCCTCCGGACCCAGCGCCACCGGCAACGGCTGCTTGCCCCGGTGCGCACGCATCACTGCCCTGAACTGTTGCGCGCCGGAAATGTTCCACGACGGCACCTCGCGCTTCACATGGCGCAGCACGAAATTGACGACGCCGCCCTTCAGGGCTGGCAGCAGGTCGCCGACGCCCGTCACCACCACATGCTTCAACTGCGTGTCGGGCAATACCTGCTGCACTACATGGGCGAAGTTCTCCAGCACAACGATGCAGGTCGCCCCGGAGTCACGCATCTGGTGCCGCAGTTCATCGGCGGTATAGAGCGGATTGGTGTTGACCACCACCAGCCCGGCGCGCTGGGCGCCGAACATGGCCACTGGATACTGCAGCACGTTGGGAAGCATCAGCGCGATGCGATCGCCCTTCTGGAGACCCTGGGCCTGCAACCAGGAGGCGAAGGCGGCCGACATGGCGTCCACCTCGCGATAGGTGACCGAATGGCCCAGCAGGATGTAGGCCGGCTTGTCCGCATAGCGCCGCATGGCATCGCCGATCACTTCGGTCAGCGACGCGTGGGCGGACGGATCAATGTCGTACGGAACTCCCGGCGGGTAGGACTTCAGCCATATGCGATCGACCACGGTCAGCGCTCCAGCAGGGGCTTGAGGTGTTTCCACACGTTCTCCAGCACCAGGGGCTGGCCGGCGGCATTGGGGTGCAGGCCGTCGGCCTGCATGTAGCGCGTTTCGAGCGCCACGCCATCGAGCAGGAAGGGAACCAGCGGCACGCCATGCTCCTCCGACAACGCGGGATACATGGCGGCGAAGTCGTTCGCGTAGCGGGTGCCATAGTTGGGAGGCAGCATGATTCCCGCAAGCAGCACCTTTGCCCTGGCCTGCCTGGCGCTGCCGATCATCGCCGAGAGATTTTCGCGGGCGTCCTTTACCGGCAGCCCGCGCAGGCCGTCATTGGCGCCAAGCTCCAGGATCACCAGCTGCGGCTGGTGTGTTTCGATGGCACGCGCCAGTCGCGCCCGTCCCCCGGCGGTGGTCTCGCCGCTGACGCTGGCGTTAACCACACGGTACCCGTACCCTTGCTGGGCAAGCCGTTTCTGCAACTGGGCCACCCAGCCCTCGTCGGCCCGCAGTCCATAGGCCGCACTGAGGCTGTCGCCGAAGACCAGCAGGGTACGTTCGCGGGGCGCGGCGGCGGCGGCCACACCAATCGACAACAGCGCGAGCAGCAGAATCCGGATGGATCGCAAAACCGTTCTCGAAGCCAGGGATCTCACCAGAAAGGTTAGCAGTCCGGAGGGCGAACTGACCATTGTCAGCCAGGTTTCGCTGCAGATCGCAGCTGGAGAGACCGTGGCGCTGGTCGGCGCATCCGGTGCCGGCAAATCCACGCTGCTGGCAATGCTCGCCGGGCTGGACGTGCCCACGACCGGGCAGATCTGGCTGGATGGGCAGGAACTGACCAGCCTCGATGAGGACGCGCGTGCGGCATTGCGCGCCAACCGCGTGGGCTTCGTGTTCCAGGCCTTCCACCTGGTCCCTTCGCTCACCGCACTGGAAAACGTGATGTTGCCGCTGGAACTGGCCGGTGGGGGCAATGCGGCACAGGCCGCGGGCGCGATGCTCGACCGCGTGGGGCTCGGCGCTCGCATGGGGCATTACCCCAGGCAACTCTCCGGTGGCGAGCAGCAGCGTGTGGCGCTGGCTCGTGCCTCGGTGACGAGGCCCGCCGTGCTGTTTGCCGACGAACCCACCGGCAATCTCGACACGGCAACAGGAGAGAGCATCACGCGACTGCTCTTCGACCTGAACCGCGAATCGGGAACGACACTGGTGCTGGTCACGCACGAGGCGCAGCTGGCGGAGCGCTGCCAGCGGCGTCTCACGATGTCTGCAGGCCGGCTGGTCTGACATGCGTGCGGCGCTGTCGCTGGGTCTGAGAACGCTGGCCCGGGAGTGGCGGTCCGGCGATCTGGCAGTGTTGTTCCTGGCGCTGTTCGTCGCGGTCACGGCGCTCACGGGCGTGGGCTTCCTGGTCGACCGCATCGAACGTGCCATGCGCCTGCAGGCCAGCGAAGTGCTGGGCGCGGACCTGCGGCTGGTTTCCGCCGATCCCATCGGCAGCTCACATGATGAGGAAGCGGCGCGGCGCGGCCTGCGCCATGTCCGCGTCACCTCGACCCTGTCGGTGGTGCTGAACGGCGACCGTACGCAGCTGGCCAATGTCCATGCGGTCACCGAGGGATATCCGCTGCGTGGCCGTGTGCGCGTGGCGGAGCAGCCATTCGGCGCGGCTTCCCCCGCCACAGGCATCCCGGTGCAAGGTGAGATCTGGCCGGACTCCCGGCTGCTTGCGGCGCTGGACGCGCGGGTGGGCGATGAGCTGTCGGTGGGTGAGATCACGCTGCGCGTGGCTCGCGTGCTGATCGCGCGACCCGACCAGGGTTCCGGCTTTTCCGACCTCGCGCCCTCGCTGCTGATGAACGAGGCCGACCTTGCCGCCACCCGGCTGCTGCAGCCGGGCAGTCGCGCCCGCTACGCCGCCCTGTATTCCGGCGAGCCCCCCATCGTGCGGGAGTTCTCCACCTGGCTCGATGCCAACAAGACCACCGCGGAGCGCCTGCGCGACATCGCCGAGGCCAGTCCGGAAGTGAACAGCGCCAGCGTGCGCGCCGGCCGCTTCCTTCTTCTCGCCAGCCTGGCCGGGGTGCTGTTGTGCGCGGTGGCCATCGCCATGACGGCGCGCCGGTATGTAAAGCGCCACCTCGACCTTGCCGCGTTGCTCAAAACCCTGGGCGCCTCACAGGCCATGGTGCTCACCATCAGCCTCGCGCAACTGGTATGCATTGCGCTGGTGGCCACGCTGTCCGGCGCGCTGGCGGGATTCCTGGCCCAGCAGGGCTTGCTGGCGCTGCTGCAGGGGTTGATTCCGACGGAGCTGCCGGCCGCCGGCTGGCAGCCGGTGGCCATGGGTTTCGTCACCGCGGTGCTGCTGCTGACCGGCTTTGCCCTGCCTTCCATGCTGCAGCTGTCACGTGTGCCGGCCATTCGCGTGCTGCGGCGTGATATCGGCCCGCCGCAGCTCGGCACGGTGCTGGCCTATGGCCCGGCGGTGCTGGCCATCGCCCTGCTCATCCACTGGGTGACCGGCGACCTGGGCATTTCGCTGGGATTCATTGCGGGACTGGCGGTGGCGCTGGGCCTGCTGGCGGTGGCGGGCTGGGTCCTGGTGACGCTGGCGGGCCGCCTGCGCGGTGGCATGGGCGCTGCGTGGCGTTACGGCATCGCCAACCTCGCACGCCGTCGTGCGGAGAGCATCGTGCAGATCGTGGCGCTGGGAATGGGGTTGTCCGCACTGCTGATGCTGACCATCATCCGCGGTGACCTGGTCGATGACTGGCGCGCGCGCCTGCCGACGGATGCGCCGAACTACTTCTTCGTGAACATCCCGTCGGAGGAGCGCGAGGACTTCCGGGCGCTGCTCGCCCGCCAGGGCGGCGAAATGACGCGCATGCTGCCCATGATCCGCGGCCGCATGGTGGCCATCAATGAAGAGCCGGTGACCGAGCGGCATTTCCTGACACCGCGGGGCGAGGGGCTGGCCAGCCGCGAGCAGAATCTCACCTGGTCGGCCGAGATCGGCCCTGACAACGAAGTCACCGCAGGCCACTGGTTCACCGCGGAGGAACATGGCCAGCCGCTGGTTTCCGTGGCCACCGACATGCAGGAGTCCATCCCGCTGGCACTGGGCGACCGCCTGACCTTCGATGTGGCCGGCGAGCTGGTGGACGTGACGGTGAGCAGCTTCCGCCGTGTGCAGTGGGATAGCCTGCAGCCGAACTTCTTCCTGATGTTCCCGCCGGGCCTGCTGGAAGGTACTGCCGGCACATGGATGGGCAGCGCGCGTTTCCGGCCGGAGGATCCGGCGGCGGTGGCCGAACTCGTGCGCGCGTTCCCCGGCGTATCGATCTTCGACATGGACGACCTGCTCGCGCAGGTGCGTTCCATCATCGACCAGGCGGTGCTGGCCGTGCAAAGCGTGTTCCTTTTCACGCTGCTCGCCGGCGTGGTGGTGCTGCTGGCGGCGGTGCAGTCCACGCGCGACGAACGCCGCTACGAAAGCGCGATGCTGCGCACGCTGGGCGCCTCGCGCCGTACCGTGCGCACCGGCGTGCTGGTGGAATTCGCGGGCGTGGGGTTGATGGCCGGCATCGTGGCGACCGCGGCGGCATCCGCCGGCGCCTGGTTGATCGCCCGCTACATGCTGGAGATTCCCTGGGGGCCGGACCCGCTGCTCTGGATCATGGGCGGCCTGGCTGGCGCCGTGCTGGTCTGCGGCGCGGGCTGGCTGGCCACGCGCTCGGCGCTGGCGCTGCCGCCCATGCAGACGCTGCGCCAGGGTTGATCAGAAGGCGCCGCCCTGGCGGGCGACGCTGAAGCGGGTCCATCCCTGAGGTGCGGTGCCCCGCCGCAGGTCCAGTCCTTCCACCTGCACGGTGTAGTCGCCTGGCCCGAGCGCCGAAGTGTTGATTCCCAGCCGCAGGTGGCCGTTGGAATCGCGCGCCAGGTTGTTGATCACCGCGACACGTCCCTGGTCGACCCGGTCGATGGTGACGATGTACTGGTTGTACTTCGACCAGGACACATCGAACTTGAAGTCCGCGAGCTCGGCGCGGCTGCCACCGATGGTCACGGCGCTGCGGTTCACGGGGCCCTGGCGGGAGAGTTCGACGACGAGTGCGCGGGTGCCCTGCAGGGGGTCCAGCGGCTGGTCGGCGACTGCCTTCTGCAACCTTGCGATTGTGGCGTCCTTCTCCTGCACCGAAGAGAACAGCATCAGCGCGGCAATCACGCCAATGACCGCCACTGCAGCAATGCCTGCAACCACCGGCAGCTTCTGCCACGCAGCCAGCGGCTTTTCTGTCCAGGGCAGCGGTTCCCCGGCTGCGTCCAGCAGGCGCAGCGCCGAATTGATGCGGTCCGACAATCCGAGCTGCGCAACGGTGTCCGGATTTTCGCGGCACCAGCGTTCGAAATCCTGCGCGCCCTTCAGCGGCAGCTTGCCCATCAGGTAGCGCTCGATGATCTGGTTCTGCTGGATAAAGGTGGCGTCCATTTCGGTGTATCGTGCATCTTGCATCCCGACCCGATGCGACCACAGTCACACTTTGCCACGCCGGGGAATCCCTCATGTCCAAACAGAGCGCCAAGTCACCCGCCATCCACCTGTCGCTGTCCGCCGTCACCGCGGCCGGCTTCGCGGTGGGCGCGGCCGTGCAGGCCGCGGCTCCGGCAACGTCCCCCGCTGCGGCGCCGGATACGGCCATCACCATCTACAGTTCGGCGCGGCCGGGAGCGATTCCGCCCGAGTATTACCGTCCGCTGCCGGGCCAGGGCACTCCGCAGGCCATGGGCGTGCCCGGCTATGCCATGGTGCGCACGGAACGCGAGGTGCAGCTCGGCCAGGGCCGTTCGCAGCTGCGTTTCACCGACGTGGCCGCGCTCATTGATCCCACCACCGTGACCTTCACCTCGCTCACCGACCCGCAGGCGCGCGTGCTGGAGCAGAACTTCCAGTTCGACCTGGTGAGCACCGACAAGCTGCTCCTGAAGTTCATCGACCAGCCGCTGACGGTGGAACGCACGCAACAGGGTGGCACGACCACCACCTCGGGCACGCTGCTGTCGTCGGTGGATGGCCTGGTGCTGCGCGGTGCCGACGGCAACATCACCGCGCTGCGCGACTACTCTGCGCTGCAGTTCCCGGACCTGCCAGGTGGCCTCATCACGCGGCCCACGCTGCTGTGGGACATCTCCTCGCAGCGCGCTGGCACCCATCGTGCGCGAGTCACCTACCAGACAGGCGGCATCACGTGGTGGGCCGACTACAACCTGATCTTCAGCGATGGCCGCGATGCCAGCAACGGCACCGTCGACCTCTCGGCCTGGGTAAGCATCATCAACCAGTCCGGCGCCACGTATCCGGAAGCCCGCCTGAAGCTGATCGCCGGTGACGTGAACCGCGTGCAGCCGGCGCGTCCGGCACGGGCCGCCATGGAGCGCACGCTGACACTCGTGGATGGGGGATTCCAGGAGCAGGCCTTCGACGAGTTCCACCTCTACTCCCTTGGCCGTCGCACCACGCTGCCGGACAATTCCACCAAGCAGATCGAGCTGTTCGACCAGGCGCGCAAGGTGCCGGCGCAGCGCCTGCTGGTATTCGCCAACACCGCGGCCATGGGTTTTGGTGGCGGGCGCTTCGAGGATCCGAACTTCCCCTTCACCGGCGATGGCAAGGTGGATACCTACCTGCAGTTCCGCAACGACCGGGCTTCCGGGCTTGGCATTCCCTTGCCGGCAGGGCGGGTGCGCGTGTCGCGCCTGGACCCGGCCGACAGCTCGCTGGAGTTCATCGGCGAGGATGCCATCGGCCACACGCCGCGTGACGAGCAGGTGCGGGTGAAGCTGGGTTCGGCCTTCGACGTGGTCGGCGAGCGCAAGCAGGTGGACTTCCGCAGCGATTCGCGCGCGCGCTGGATGGAGGAGGAGGTCGAGGTCACCCTGCGCAACCACAAGGACACCGACGTGGAGGTGCAGGTGCGCGAGTTCCTGTTCCGCTGGAGCGACTGGCAGATCCTCTCCAGCAGCCAGGGTTTCGAGAAGGAGGACGCCCGCACCATCCTCTTCAAGGCGCAGGTGCCCAGGAACGGCAGCCGCACCGTGCGTTACCGGGTTCGCTACAGCTGGTAGCGCGGAAAGACTAGCGCGCCAGCGGTTCGGCCAGGCGCGCTGCGCCCAGCTCCGACAGCGGCACCGGGCTCTCGAACAGGTAGCCCTGGGCAAACTCGATGCCCACCGCGGCCAGCCACTGGCGCGCCTGCGGTGATTCGATGCGCTTGGCGGCGCTGTGGATGCCCAGCACGCGCGAACCCTGCGAGATGGCCGCCACCTGGGCCTGCGAGACCTTGTCGCGCAGGCCTTCCAGCGTGAGGCTGGGACAGATCTTCAGCATGCGCACGGCGCGGGCCCGCAGCAGGCCCAGCACGTCGGAGTGGAAGGTGAAGTCGTCCAGCACCACGTAGCAGCCGATGGCCTCGCAGCGGGCGACGAAATCCTGCACGGCGCCGGGGAACGCGCGGCACTGCTGCTCGCGGATCTCGAAACCGATGAGCCGCGGGTTCAGTCGCGCCTCGCGCAGCGTGCGTGCCACGAAGGCGGGGAAGGCGCTGTCGAGCAGCGCGCCGGTGGAGAGGTTGATCGAGAACGCGGCCGGTTCCAGTTCGAACTGCGAGCGATGCTGGATCAGCCAGCGGCACAGTTCCGCGAGCACGGCGCGGTCGAGTTGGCCGCCGGAATTCGGTTGTTCGGCTTCCACCACCAGCGCCTGTGGCAGTTCGGGCTTGCCGGAGGAAGAGGCGATGCTGCGCAGGAGCACTTCGTAGCGCCGCGTGCGTCCGGACCCGCCCAGCTTCTGCAGCTGCTGCACGTACAGCGTGAGGGGCTGGCCATTGAAGCCCGCTCCCTGCGGCACGCTGACCGGCGGCGCGGCACCGTCCAGCCGCAGCGCCAGCTGGCGCAGCAGGCGATCCAGCCGCGCAGGCACGGTGCGCTCGCCGGAACGGCCACTCAGCGAGGCGAACTCCACGTCGATCAGCACCGCGCCATGCAAGGCACCCCGCGGGTCGCGTGCGGCGTAGGCCACGAGGCCCACCGGTTCGCTGGTGTCGCGTTCAAAGGTCAGCCGCGAGGGTTCCAGCGCGAAGGAGTCCAGTGCATCGAGCACGAACCCCTGTTCGCCGGTGTCGAGGGGGATGCCGCTGTTCCAGACTGTCTGCCCGGTGGCATCGTGGAGCGACAGGCGGCGCACCTTGCTGCCGGCCAGCGCCTCGCCCACCAGGAGCGCGGACTCGGCGATCTTGGTGCGCATGGTCTTGATCGTGGTGTCTGCGCCGCCGCTCATGCCCGGTAGTGTCAGGGCAGCGACCCGGAATCGCCGTGACGCACCCCGCAGGCTGCGAATTCCAACTGGAGCGCTACAATAGGCGGCATCAACTGCCCCATTGGTGACGCACATGCATCACTCCCTGATGATTGCCGATGAGATGGCGGTCTTTGCCCAGGTCGTCGAACACAACGGATTCACCGCCGCCGCCAGGCGCCTGCACGTGCCGAAAGTGCGCGTCAGCCGGGCCGTGGCGTCGCTGGAGCGGGCCCTGGGCGCCCGGCTGCTGGAGCGGACCACCCGGCGCATCGGCCTCACGCCGGCCGGCAAGGCCATCCTGGCGCACTGCCAGCGCGTGGCACTGGAGGTGGAGGCCGCAAGGGCTGCCCTGCAGCCGGTGGCCGAGGGCGCCCAGCTTCGGGTGGCCATCGACCAGGGCTTCGGGCGGCTGCTGGTGGCGCCGCTGGTGCCGCGGTTCCTGGAGCGATTCCCCGGTGTCACCCTGAGGCTGCTGAATGCCGATGAGGTGGCCGCGGGGGCGGATTTCGACGTCGAGCTGCGGGCCGACGGGCGCCTGGCCGAGGGCGAGGTGGCCAGCTCCCTGGGCACGCCACCGATGATCCTTTGCGCCGCGCCGCAGTACCTGACGGGCAGGAAGGTGCCCGAATCCCCCAGCGAACTGGCCCAGCATGCATTGCTGTGGGCTGGCAGCCGCCCCGACGCGTCGCTCAGGCTGGCCAAGGACGGCGGCAGCGTCACGGTGCCCGGCACCCCGCGCCTGGTGGCGCAGGACCTCGCGGCGCTGCATGCGGCGGTGGCGGCGGGCCTGGGCATTGGCGCCCTGCCGGAATTCATGTGCCGCAACGGGCTGGCGATGAAGCGCCTGGTGCGGCTGCTGCCGGAATGGAAGGTCGCCGACGCCGTGGAGCTCACTGCGGTGGCCCCTGCGGCCCGCGCACAGTCGCCGGAAGTGCGCAGCTTCATTGATTTCCTCGCGGCGAATATAGTGCCCGCCCTTGCCGGGGCGCCCGAGGCGCCCGGCACCCCCCGCCGCACCCCGGAGTGACCATGTACCAACCCCCGCTACGCGACCTGCAGTTCGTGATGCACGAGCTGCTGGGGAGCGAGGCCGTGCTGCCCGAGATCTATCCCGAGGCAGGCTATTCTCGCGAACTGGCCGACAACATCGTCGAAGAGGCAGGCAAATTCGCCCAAAATGTCCTGGACCCGCTCAACGCGACCGGGGATAGGGAAGGGGCGCGCTGGACGCCGGAAGGCGTGGTGATGCCCAAGGGTTTCCGCGAGGCCTACCAGGCCTACGCCGAGGCCGGCTGGGCGCAGCTTTCCATCGATCCGGAGCTGGGCGGCCAGGGCATGCCGCAGCTGGTGAACTCGGCCGTCGAGGAGCTGATGTTCGCCGGCAACATGGCCTTCTTCCTCGGCACCTCGCTGGCGCGCGGTGCCGTGGAGGCCATTTCGGCCTCGGCCACCGGGGAGCAGAAGGCGCTGGTGCTGCCGAAGCTGGTCAGCGGCGAGTGGATGGGCACCATGAACCTCACCGAGCCGCAGGCCGGGTCGGACCTGGCGCTGCTGCGCACCCGCGCGGTGCCCGAGGGGGACCACTACCGCCTGTTCGGCCAGAAGATCTTCATCACCTACGGCGAGCACGACCTTACCGACAACATCATCCACCTGGTGCTGGCGCGGCTGGATGGCGCGCCGGAAGGCGTGAAGGGCATCTCGCTGTTCTGCGTGCCCAAGTACCTCATCAATCCCGATGGTTCGCGCGGCGAGCGCAATGACGTGCGCTGCATCTCCATCGAACACAAGCTGGGCATCCATGCCAGCCCCACCTGCGTGATGAGCTTCGGCGAGAAGGAAGGGGCCATCGGCTACCTGCTCGGTCCGCCGCACGCCGGCCTGTCGTTCATGTTCATCATGATGAATGCCGCGCGTCTGTCGGTGGGCGTACAGGGCGTGGCACAGTCCGAGCGCGCCCTGCAGCGCGCGCTGGAGTGGGCGCGCACCCGCCTGCAGGGCAGGGTGGACGGCAAACCCTCCCCCGTGCCGATCATCGTGCATCCGGACGTGCGCCGCATGCTGCTGTCGATGAAGGCGCGCACCGAGGCCATGCGCGCGCTGTGCAACTTCGCGGCGCTGGAGCTGGACAAGGGCCAGCACCTGCCGGACGAGGCGGCGCGCCAGGCATCGCTGGCGCGCGCGGAGCTGCTGATTCCCGTCGTGAAGGCCTGGTGCACGGAGACCGCCATCGAGGTCACTTCCACCGGCGTGCAGGTGCACGGCGGCATGGGTTATGTGGAGGAGACCGGCGCCGCGCAATTCCTGCGCGACGTGCGCATCACCTCCATCTATGAGGGCACCACCGGCATCCAGGCCAACGACCTCACCGGACGCAAGCTGGGCCGTGACCGGGGCGCGGCGATGACCGCGCTCATCACCGACCTGCTGGCCGAACTCGAGGGTGCCGGTGCCAACGGCGCGGCTGCGGCGGCCGCGCGCACCGCGGCCATCGAGGGACTCGGACTGCTGCGCGAC
This sequence comes from uncultured bacterium, assembly GCA_965652645.1. Taxonomy (GTDB): domain Bacteria; phylum Pseudomonadota; class Gammaproteobacteria; order Steroidobacterales; family Steroidobacteraceae; genus ZC4RG30. Next base: position 24,659 of record CBFGXE010000012.1, read on the forward strand.
GCCACGGCGGCGGTGCTGGAGCTGCAGTCCAGGGGACAACAGCTGGCGCAGTCGGTGGCGGTGCCCTACCTGAAGTTGTGCGGGCTGGTGGTCTCCGGCTGCCTGATGGCGCGCGCGGCACGCATTGCCGAAGGGGCAACCGACGCCGCGGATGACTTCTACCGGCAGAAGCTGGTGACCTGCCGCTTCTATGCGGAGCAGGTGCTGCCGGAAGCGCTGGGACTGGCGCGCATCGTGACCGGTGGCGCCGCCAGCGTCAGCGAGGCTCCTCCGGAGCTGGTGTAACGGCAGCGGGGGCGGATGGAACATCCGCCTCCGGCGGCAGGGCGCTGGGCCAGAGCACGGCGCCCACCATCACGCAGGCGGAGACCACCACCAGCAGCGTGGCCATCCACAGCACGCCGGCGAAGTGGAACAGCAGCACGGCCTCGACCAGCTGCAGCAGGCCGAAGATCACGATCACCTCGCGCGACACCGATTGCGGCCGGAAGGCCACCAGCGCGTACAGCGCACCAACCAGCAGGGCCTGGCAGGCAAATGCCAGCCACAGCGCGCGGATCGAGGCCTGCAATGCCGGCGTGATGGTGCTGTTGGCCAGCGCCACGTTCAGCACCACGCCGTAGCGGATGAAGTAATACAGCGACACGGCGAGCAATGCCGCCGCGCCGATCAGCATGCAGTAGCGGAAGGACTTCTCGCGCATGGTGGATTCAGGATGCATGGCTGGCCTGCGGCGGCGGGGCGTTCAGTGAGTCGAGGAAGGTGCGCCTCTGGTCCGGATCCATCCCTGCCCAGTCGAGTTTTCCGTTGAGCTGGCGGCGCATCTCGCTGTCCGACGCACTCACGGGCTGGTCCTGTTGCGCTGGCGGTGCGGTGGCCAGCGCCGGCCGGCGTCCGGACAACAGGTCGACCACTGCAGCCTGCACGCCGGCATCGCGAGGCAGCTCGTTGTGCGCGACGGGGCAGTACCACGCCGGGCTTCCGCGCAGCGTGGCGCGGGTCACCGGCACGGTGCCGTCGCCGCTGTATTCATAGCGGTACCAGAACTCCTCGCCGACCTCAGCCACACCCACCGTGGTGAGGAAGCCGTGGCCTGCGATGGCCTGGATGCGCGGATCGGAGCCGCCCGGATTGAACAGTGGCGCGCGCGCCAGCAGGGTGGCATTGGGCTGTGGCCCGCTGCGCGGCCAGTTGCGTGGTTCAATGAGGTCGGGATGGTGGTCACGCGGCAGCATCTGGTAGAGGCTGTGGAAGCTGGAGAACACATCGCGCGCCAGGGCCTCGGGCGTGTGCGCGGGGTCCAGCTGTGCCAGGCGCCGCACCAGTGGATAGACGCCGCGCACGGCCTGCACCGGCGCGAACGATCCGCCATGCGGCGTGCCGAGCGTCACCAGCATGCGCACCCGGTCGCCGGCATCTGAAGCCAGCGCAGCGTGTGCCACCAGGCCACCCATGCTGTGGCCGACCACGCTGATCTCGCCCTCCGGGCATTCAGCCAGTTCGCGCGCGAATGCCGCCGCGGATTCGGACAGGTCCCGCCGCCAGTCATAGGCGAAACCGCGCATCGTGAAGCCCGCGGCATGCAGCGCCAGCTTCAGCGGCAGCCAGGTATAGGGCATGGCGCCGGTGACAATCAGGTTCTCTCCCGGCACGGCCAGCAGCGACAGCCGGCCGTCCTGGATGTCGGTGGGATCCAGCCACAGGAGGTTGTCCGGCGTGGGGCGATCGCGCGGCAGCGCCAGTTGCGTGCCCATGATGCCCGGCAGGAAAAACACGATGCGCCGTGGATCAGGCGTGATGGCTGCAGCCGCAATGGCCAGCATACGCAGCTTCTCGTACTCGCCCTCGCCGAAGTAGGCGACAAGCTCGCGCCGGTGCTCGCCGGTGGCCAGCCACTGCTCCACCTGTCCTTCCGGCCAGACCAGGCGGTCGTAGACGGAGACGTCGGCGCCGTGGCTCACGCCGCGACCTGCTTCATCGCGGTTTCGGCGATCACGTCGCACACGGCGGCGATGGCCGCACCGCGGGCGGAAGTGCGGCGCCACAGCGCGCCGATGTGGCGCACCGGGGCGGGACTGGCAAAGGGGATGATGGCGACGCCGCGCGCGTTGCCATAGGCACCGGTGCTGGCCAGCTGCGGCAGCAACGTGATGCCGCCGCCCGAGGCCACCATCTGCCGCAGGGTCTCCAGCGAGGTGGCGCGGAAGTCCTGCTTCTCCTGCGCGTCGGTGCGTGCGCAGATGTCCAGCGCCTGCTCGCGCAGGCAGTGGCCGTCTTCCAGCAGCAGCAGGGTTTCACCATTGAGGTCGGTGGCCTTCACGCTGCGGCGACGCGCCAGCTCATGCTGCTCCGGCACCGCCACCATGAAGGGTTCGTCGAACAGGCGCCGCTCGCTGAGTCCTTCGGAGGAGACCGGCAGGGCGAGGATGCCCACGTCGATGTCGCCGGCATGCAGGTGGTCGAGCATCGGGCCGGTCTGGTATTCGTACAGCAGCAGCTCCAGCCGCGGCAGCTTGCGACGGATGCGCGTGGCCACCAGCGGCAGCAGGTAGGGCCCGATGGTGGGCAGCAGTGCCATGCGCAGCCGGCCGGCCAGCGGATCGCGCCGCGTTTCCGCGAGCGCGACGATCTCGTCGCTGGCCTCGATGATGCGCCGTGCGCGCGCCACCACCTGCGTGCCCGCCTCGGTGAGGGCGATGCGCCGCGGATGCCGCTCGATGAGCTGCACGCCGAGGTAGTCCTCCAGCTTCTTGATCTGGGCCGAGAGGGTGGGCTGGCTCACGAAGCAGCGCGCCGCGGCCTGGCCGAAGTGGCGCGTGTCGGCCACCGCCACGAGGTAGCGCAGGTCCTTGAGCTTCAGGTCGGCCATAGGCTGATTCTATCGGAAGGCGGTGCGCTGATTGGCGACCTCACCCGAAACTGCGACCTGGGGCGCTATCAGCCGGTGGTGCGGATCGCCGGCGGGAACAGCTTGTAGACCACCGGCGTCACCAGCCGCGCCAGCACCGTGGAGGCGATCAGTCCGCCGATGATGGTCCAGGCCATGGGCGAATACAGGCCCGATCCCTGTACGGCCAGGGGCATCAGTCCGCCAATGGCCGTGGCCGAGGTGAGCAGGATGGGCAGGAAGCGGATCTCGCCGGCCTGCTCGATGGCCTCGTCGAGGCTGGTGCCCTGTTCACGCAGCTGGTTGGTGAAGTCCACGAGCAGGATGGAGTTCTTGATCTCGATGCCCAGCAGCGCCACCAGGCCCACTGCCGCGGTGAAGGAGAGCGTGTAGCCGGTGATGAGCAGCATCAGCAGCGCGCCTACGGCGCCCAGCGGCACCACCGTGAGCACGATCAGCGTGGAGCGGAAGTCGCCGAACTCCAGCACCAGGATGGCGAAGATGCCGAACAGCGCCACGATGATGGCGATGCCGATGCCGCCAAAGGCCTTGGCGCCCGCCTCGGCCTCGCCACCCAGGCGATAGCGATAGCCGCGCGGCCAGTCGAAGGCATCGAGCTTCTTCACCACTTCGGCTGTCACCGCCGCGGTGTTGTAGCCCGTGGCCACCTGCGAGTCGATGGTCACGGCACGCTGCCGGTCGAAGCGCTGGATGCGCGTGGGAGCAGCCGCGAATTTCAGCTCGGCGAGCTGGTCCACCGGCAGCAGCCGGCCCTCCAGGTTGGGAATGCGCGCTTCCTGCAGCGTGGTCCAGTCCGCGCGGCCACCGGTGGCCGAGCGCAGCACGATGCCGTACTGCTCGCCATCGTCGGCGCGGAAGCTGCCCACCGACTGGCCCGCCAGCGCCAGTCGCAGCGCCTGGTCGAAGCCGGCCATCGGCACGCCCAGCAGCGCTGCCTTCTCTGGATCGGGTGCCAGCTCGAGATTGGTGCGTGCCACGCGCAGCGGATTGGTGACGTCGCGGGTCCCGGGCACGGATTCGATCAGGCCCTGCACTTCGGCCGCGAGTTCCTCAAGCTGCTCCAGGTCCTCGCCCAGGATGCGCACCGCCACGGGCGCCGACAGCGGCTCGCCCTGCAGGAACTCGTTCACCGTGATCTTCGCGCCGGGAAAGGTGGCGAATTCGCTGCGCAGCGCATCCAGCAGCCGCGGCGTGCGCCGCGCGTCGAACTCGTGCAGCTGCACGAACACCTCGGCGCGGTTCGACGCGTCGTTGGTGACCATGTGGTTGTAGTAGATCTGCGGATTGCCATGCCCCAGGTTGGCGAACCAGCCGCGTACTTCCTCATGCCGGCCGAGCACCTCCTCGGTGTAACGCAGGGCGCGGTCGGTCTCGGCCAGGCTGCTGCCGTTGGGCGTGCTGATGCCGATGAGGAACTGCGGCGTGTCGGCCTTGGGGAAGAGGCTGCTGCCCACCGCCGGCACCAGCAGCAACGTCAGCAGCAGCGCGCCGCCCAGCGACACCGCCACGGTGGCGCGCGGCCGCGCCAGGCAGTAGTGCAGCGCCGGGCGGTAGTAGCGGTGGATCACGCCCATCACCCGTTCCAGCAGCTTGTTGTGCTCCGGCTCGCCCTGCGTATTGCCCCGCCCCAGCACGCGGCTGGCGAGGAAGGGAATGAAGAACAGGGCCACGAACAGTGAACCGAGCGCCGTGGAGATGATGGTCACCGGCAGCACGCGGATGAACATGCCGGGGATGCCCGGCAGCACCGCCAGTGGCACGAAGGCCAGCACCAGCGCCGCGGTGCAGCCCAGCAGCGCTTCCAGGATCTGCTTCGTGCCGAGGATGGCGGCCTCGGTGCGCGAATGCCCCATGCGCAAGTGGCGGGCGATGTTCTCCACCACCACGATGGAATCATCCACCAGCAGTCCCAGCGACAGCACGAAGCCGGCGATGGTGATCTGGTTCAGCGAATAACCCAGCAGGTGCAGCGAGGCCATGCCGATGGCGATGGACAGCGGCACGGCCAGCATCACTATGCCCGCTGCCCGCAGGCCCAGCGGCAGCAGGGTGATCAGCACCAGCCCGATGGCGATGCCGAAGTCGGTGTACAACCTCTGCAGGCGGCTGGCCACGTTGCGGCTCTGCGCAAAGCCCCGTTCCAGCCTGATGCGCGCCGGCAGCGTGGGCTCGAACTGGTCGAGCGCGGCATCGATGCGTTCCTGCACGGCGATGATATTGTTTCCCGGCTGCAGCGTGGCCGTGGCAAACACGGCGCGTTCGCCGCGGTAGCGGCCCAGGTGCGTGTGCTGCGCCTCGTTCCAGGACACATCGGCCACGTCGCCCACGCGCACGGTCTGGCCGCCAGCGGTGCGGATCACCGTGGTGCGCACCGCCTCGATGCTGTCGTAGCCGCCGCCGGTCTGCACGCTGAAGCTGCGCGTGTCGAGGTCGACCACGCCGGCGGGCAGGCTGGAATTGGTGGCCTGGATGGCCTGCGCCACCAGCGCCGGCGTGACGCGCATGCGCTCCATGCGCACCGGGTCGAGCTGCACGCGCACCTCGCGCTCCGGGTAGGCCCAGGAAGCGGTGCTGCGCACGCCATCCACGGCCTTGAGCACATCCTCCAGGTCCTTTGCCGCGTCTTCCAGTTCGGCGTAGGGCGCATCCGGCGACACCAGCGCGAGCTGCACGATGTTCACCTGCGTCGGGCCCCAGCGCTCCACTTCGATCTGGCGGATGGCCGCGGGCAACTGCGGCCGCAGGGCGTTGACCTCGCGCGTGATCTCGTCGGTCTTGCGGTCGACGTCGGTGTGGGCCTCGAACTCCACTGCCACCACCGCCACGCCGTCGCCAATGGTGGTCTCGATGCGGCTGACGTCATCCAGTTCGGCGATGCGGTCCTCTACCGGCTTGGCGAATTCCCGCTCCAGGTCCACCGGGTCCGCGCCCGGGTAGATGCCGGTGACGAGGAAGCCCGGGGCCTTGATGTAGGGGTCCTCCTCGCGCGGCATGCCGAGGAATGAGGTGATCCCCAGCGCCGCCACGCACAGGAAGGCCACCAGCGTGAACTGGTGGCGGCGGATGGGGAATTCGATGGGGTTCATCCCGGCGCCGTTACGGCTTCACGTCGATGGGATCGCCGTCGTCCACGTAGGGCGCGCCGGCGGTGATGATGCGCTCGCCCGGCGCCAGCCCCTCGCGGATGGCCACGCCCTGGCCGGTGATGAAGGCCACCTTCACTTCGCGGCGGCGCGCCACCGCGCCATCGGCGATGAACACGGCTGCCGAGTCACCATTGCCCTCGAGCACGGCGCCCACGGGCACATAGGGCAGCGTGGCGGCCGCATCTCCCGGCACGATGCTGGCGCGGCCGACAAGGCCGCTCACCAGCGCACGGGAGTTGGGGGCGAGCTGCGCCTCGATGGCGAAGAGCCCGGTGGCGGGATCCGCGGCACTCGCCACCTGCGTCACCTCGGCGGCGAATCGCTCGCCGGGCCAGGCGTCGAGCGTCAACGAGACGGCATCGCCGCGACGGATGCGCACCACGTGCCGGTCGGCCACGGCGAGGCGCACCACGTAGCCGCTGTCCTGTCGTCCCAGCACCAGCACCACCTGTCCGGGTGCGGCGTTCTCGCGCTCCTCCACCAGCCGCCGCAGCACCACGCCATCGCCCGGCGCGGTGATGGTGGCGCTGGCCTCGTTGAAGCGCGCCGCCTGGTATTGCGCGCGCGCCACCTCGGCCTGCGTGCGCAGGTTCTGCAACTGCTCCAGCGGAATCACCTGGTCCGCGTGCAGTGCCTCGCCGCGCGCGAGGTCGCGTTCGGCCTTTTCCGCCAGTTGCCGCGCCTGCTCGACCTGTGCGGCGATCTCGGTGGGATCCAGTCGCGCCAGCACCTGGCCGCGCTTCACGGTGTCGCCTTCACGCACGCCGACCTGCTGCACCAGTCCACCGATCTTGAAGGAGAGTCGCAGCTCGTCGCGCGCGGCGATGATGCCGGTGGTCTCGATGGGCGGCACGGCCGGCCCTGCCTGCACTTCCTCCACGCGCACGGGCGTGATTTGCGGCGCAGCTGCTTCCGGCTCGCGGCCGCAGCCGGGGAGGAGCAGCACCAGGCCTGCCATCGCGGCCAGTTGCGCGGCACGCAGCGGTGCAGGCGGAAGGGGCGGTGGATTCATGGCGGGGATTCCCTGCTGGTGGACAGGCCGGGGGATTCACCGGCCGCGTACTGCATCTCGATGCGTCGTTGCAGCACCTCGAAACGGGTCATGTTGAGCGCCAGCTCGGCCGATGTGAGTGCCGTGCTCGCGTCGAGGTACTCCACCTGGCTGATCGTGCCGGCGTCGCGCTTGCGCGTGGCGATGCGCTGCGCCGCGCGTGCGGCTTCGGCCCGGGCCTCGGCCACGGCGATGGAGTCGGTGGCGGAGGCCAGCCGGTCGGCTGCCTGCTGTTGTTCCAGGCTGATCTGGCGCACCAGGGATTCCTGCTGCAGGCGGGCCTGGCGCGTTGCGAGACGCGCGCGTTCGGCCTCGGCGCGGCTGGCGCCGCCGTCGAAGAACTTCCAGCTCAGCACCACCGAGGCGGAAAGATAGTTGTAGCCGGGGCCCAGGTCCCAGTCCTTGCCCTGCGTGCCGGCGTCGATGCCCAGCGACAGCGAGGGCTTCAGCGCCGCCCGGGCCGCACGATGCAGTTCGCCAGCCGCCATGCCCTGCGCGTCGGCCTGTTCCAGTTCGGGACGCGGGGCGCCGCTGACGGCAGGCAGGTCCAGGGCCGGCACGGGCGCATCCTCCAGCGGCGTGGACAGCGGGCGGTTGAGCAGGAAGTTCACGTAGCTGCGCGCCTGGTCCACCTGCGCGGCGTTCTCGCGCAATTGCTGCGTGATCGCCAGCTGTTCGGTGCGGGCGCGCAGTACCTGGTCCTCGGTGACGCGCCCGTTGCTGAACATCGACTCGTTGATGCGCAGGTTTTCCTCGAGCACCTCGGCCGTGGCGCGCAGCACCTCGCCTCCGCGCAGCGCCTTCAGCCAGTCGAGGTAGCCCAGCCAGACATCGCGGCGCAGCCGCCGCCGCAACACTTCCTCGCCGGCACGCGCGCCACGCAGCAGCTCGCGCTGCGCCCTGGCCGCAGCGGGAATGGCCGGCTGGTAGAGCGGCTGGCGCAGCGTGACGCGCGTGTCCTGTTCGCGTTCGCGCTGGAAGGGAATGGCCTGGTCCGGCAGCGGGGAGAAGCGGGGTGGCTCTCCCTGCGCCTCCAGCAGTTCGTTCAGCGTCTGGTAGGCGGGATTCAGCAGCGTGCCGAGCGGCACCTCGAATTCCCGGCCGCCATCGGCGCGGGTGTAGCGCGCCTGCAGCGCGAGCTCCGGGAAGAAACGCGCACGGGCCGCATCCAGAGCTGCCTCGGCGCGTTCCACCTCCAGCCCCTGTCCCTGCAGTGCGAGATTGTCCTGCAGGGCAATGGCCACGTATTCCTCGGCCACCGTGGCGGCGTCGCGCACGGACTGGGAGGCGATGACATCGGTGGCCGCGAGCAGCGGCAGCAGCGCCAGCATCCCTGCCGTGCGCGTGCGGTTCACGGGGCCGTGCTCATGGCACGCCGCATCAGCGCGAGCGCCTGCTCGTACAGCTGCAGCGTATCGGTATTGCGCTTCACCAGCAGGCCGCCCTTGGTATTGGCAATCTGGATCACGCCATGCATGAAACCCCACAGCGCGATGGCCGTGGCGTCGGGGGAACCCAGGTCCTGGCGGATGGAACCGTCGGCGATGCCATCGCGGATGGCCTGGGTCATGTTCTGGTGGCACACATTGCCGAGCTCGATGCAGCGGTGGTGCTTCTCCACATCCTCGGGCGCGCGTGCCTCAAGCAGCGCCAGCGCCTGGAAGTACACGGGGAGCTCGCGTGCGAAGCGCACGTATGCGCTTCCCATGGCCTCCAGCCGGCCCAGGCCCGTGGGTACATCGCGCGTGGCTGCCTCGAAGCGTTCCAGCAGCAGTTCCATCGCGCGTTCGCAAAGAGCCAGGTGCAGGGCGTGCCTGTCTTCGAAGTAGACGTAAAGGAGGGCGCGGGAGAGGCGGGCCCGGCGGGCCACCTGGTCCATGGTGATGGACTGGAATCCGGACTCTGCGGCAGTGGCCGCCGCCGCATCGAGGATCTCGTTGCGGCGGCGGTCCTTTTCTTCCTGCCTACGTGCTGTCAGCTCGCTCACGTATGTTACGTTACGTCAGCGACTGACACAACGTCAATGGTTAGACGTCAGTCCAAATAGAGCTGAACCAATTACTGGAATCAAGGCTCCCATTGTTTCACCGTGAGTTTCAATCCATCTCTGACGGCCTGGTCCGCGCTGGGGCCGGGCTTGCCCGGGCCGGCGGCTGTCCCCAGGCAGACAAACCCGATGAGGTGATCGTCCTCGCCCAGCCCGAACCCGGACTTGAACGTGGCGTCGAACACGCCCAGTCCCGAGAACAGGTAGGCGCCGTAACCCAGCGCATGGGCCGCGTTGAGCACCAGCTGCGTGGCGCCCGCCGCGGCGAAGGCCTGCTCGATGGCGGGCACCTTGTGTGCCGTGTTGATCTTCGCTGCGGCCACCACCAGCAGCGGGGCGCGTGCAGTGAGGCGGTACTTCTCGCGGTTCATCTCGTAGCGCGCGGGATCGCCGCCCACGCGGGTGGCGGCCGCGGCGAGGCGGTCGAAGAACACTTCGTAGTGCTCGGGCCTCACCACCCAGAAGCGCCAGGGACGCAGGCGGCCGTGGTCCGAGGCCCGCTGGGCGGCGCCGAGGATGAGCTCCAGCTCCTGGTCGCTGGGAGCGGGCGCCTGCATGAAGGCTCCCGCCAGGGAAGTGCGCGAAAGCAGGGAGTCGATGGCTGTGGTCTGGCTGGTCATGATGGAAGGGTGCCCGGCGATGCGAGGAGGAAGCGTGGCATTCTAGCCAAAGCCCGGCGACCCGCCGGGCGGTCAGTCGTCGCGGAAATTCTGGAACTGCAGCGGCACGCCCAGTTCCACCTTGCGCAGCAGCGCCATCGCGGCCTGCAGGTCGTCCTTCTTCTTGCCAGTCACACGCACCTTGTCGCCCTGGATCTGCGCCTGCACCTTCAGGCCCGATTCCTTCAGCTTCCTGACGATCTCCCGCCCGTTGTCCTTGTCGATGCCGTGCTTGAGCACCACGATCTGGCGGGCGCCGCCGAGGTTCTTGTCCACGTCCTTCACTTCCATGCAGGTGACGTCGACGCCGCGCTTGGCCAGGCGCAGGCCCAGGATGTCGAGCATCTGCTTCAGCTGCACCTCGGCCTGGGCCTTCATGGTGATCACGAAGGGTTCCTTCGCCTCGCGCTCGAAGCGCGCGCCGGTGCCGCGGAAGTCGAAGCGCTGCTCCAGTTCGCGGTTGGCCTGGTCCACCGCGTTGGTGACTTCGTGGCCATCCAGTTCCGAGACAGTATCGAAAGACGGCATCAGCAGGCCTCCACGGGAAAACCATCGGCGCCCTTGCGCCAGGGCGTCCACAGCAGGGAAACATGGCCCACGGCGAGGTCTGATTTGCGGGGCGTGAGTGCGATCCCGCGCAGCGGGATATTGCGCGCATCCAGCGTTGCATCAAGGCCGGCGATGGCCGACTCCAGTTCGGTGGCAAGGTCGGCCAGCTTCTTCTCGATGACCTCGGCGGATTCCTCCGCCCGCGCCACGTCGGCGGCTTCGCGGCCGATGCGCGAGGCGCTGCGCGCGGCGGTGGTGGCGCGGCCGATGCTGGAGGCGGACACGGCCTTGCGGCCGAGGAAGGCGCCCAGGATGGTGGCGCCCACCGACAGGGCGGTGTTCAGCTTCTGCTGCGAGGCCTGGCTGCGCTCGGTTTCCACCTTGTGCAGGGCGCGCCGCTTCTGCTCCTGCAGCGCAGCCAGCTTCGGGGCGTATTTCTGCCGCAGCTTCTCCGCATCGGCATCGCGCTTCTCGCGCGCGGCGAGCTGCAGGCGGGCGCGGAAGTCGCCCTCGCTCTCGCCCGGCTGCGACACCTGCTTCAGCGCATCGCAGGAAAGGAGCGTGAGGCGCTGGTGTTCATAGAGGTGGGCGGCGAGCGCCTTGCCCCAACGCGTGTAGCTGGCGGCGCGCAGCGCGGCGGCGGGCGGCTCGGCGAAGTCGGCGCCGGGCACCGGCTCAGGCGTCGAGGGCGTGGCCAGCGTGGTGGCCTCGGCCCACAGCACCTCGTTGCCGGAATCGTCGAATGGCGCGGCGAGGTTCACGGTGTGCCAGGCGTCGATGCCGGCGGGTTTGTCCACATAGTGCAACTTGGCCGAGGCGAGCACGCCGGGGCGGTAGGTGATGCCGTCGGCAGCGCCCTGCACGGGCAGGAAGGCCTCGTTGACATCGGGCGGCAACAGGGGACGCATGCTGGTTGCCGCGACGCCGGCCGTTGCCGTGACCGATGCGGTGGCGGCCGGTGCCGCCCCGGCCTGCTTGCGCGGCGCCATCAGCCGCGAGATCTCCGCCGGCGTCAGCGGTCCACGCAGGTACGACAGCGCCCAACGGCTCTTCAGCAGCACCGGCGCATCGTCGTTCACGTTGCGCATCAGGAACACGCGCTGCGTCAGCGCGGCCAGCAGGCTTGCAAGCTGCTCGCGCGTGGGGCCGTTGCCGGCGATGGCGGCGCTCAGGCCGTCCAGCAGCCGGTCGCGGTCGCGTTCGGTTTGCAGGCGTCCGATCAGCCAGGTGCCGGTGTTGCCCAGTCCCTTGTAGTCCAGGTCCACCGGGTTCTGCGTGGCCAGCACCACGCCCAGCCCATAGGCGCGCGCCTGCTTCAACAGCGTCAGCATGGGCTGCTTCGACGGCGGGTTCGCCGTGGGCGGGAAGTAGCCGAAGATCTCGTCCATGTAGAGGATGGCGCGCAGCGAGGAGGTGCCGCTCTGGCGCCGCATCCAGCCAATCACCTCGTTGAGCAGCAGCGTCACCACGAACATGCGCTCGGCATCGGAGAGATGCGCGATGGAGATGATGGCGATGCGGGGTTTGCCCTCGGGGGTGAACAGCAGGCGCTGCGCATCCAGTGGCTCGCCGCGGGTCCACGAGGCAAAGCGGGGCGATGCCAGCAGGCCGTTGATGGCCAGCGCCAGCTCCATCCGGTCCTTCGCCGGGAAGAAGGTCTCCAGGTCCAGCGCGCCCAGCTTCTGCAGCGGCGGCTTCTGTACCGCGGCCACGAGGCCTGCGAGGTCGAGCGACTGCCCGGCGCCCCATGCCTGGCCCAGGATGTTCGACAACAGGATGTGGTCGCGGCTCTTCAGGGGATCGGCATCGCGGCCCAGCAGGGCCAGGAGGCCCGACACCACCGAGCCGATGCGTTCGGCAAGCGCGCCGGCATCCGCCAGCAGTTCCGCCGGCGGCGGAGCCAGCGACTGCAGGATCGAAAGCGGCAGCCCGCTGTCGGCGCCGGGGGTGTAGATGGCAATGTCCACCGCATCGCGCAGCCGGCCGATACGCTCTGGCGGCTGGTCCCACTCGGCCAAGCCGCCGCGCCACTGCTCGGCCACGCGCGCTGCGTACTGTTCAATGGAAAGGTTGCGCCGCGCGGCCTCCCCGGCATCCACCCAGCCTGCGAAATCCTGCGGCGCCAGCGCCGGGAAGGTCAGCAGCAGGTTGCCCAGGTCGCCCTTGGGATCAATGCAGATGGCCGGGACGCCATCGATGGCTGCTTCCTCGAGCAGCGACAGGCACAACCCGGTCTTGCCGCTGCCGGTCATGCCCACGCACACCGCATGGGTGGTCAGGTCACGGGAGTCGTAGAGCAGCGCTTCCTCGGCGGTGTTGCCCGTGGCGGGATCAAACACCTTGCCGAGGTAGAAGGCGCCGAGCTTCTCGTAGTCTGTTGTCATGGGCAGGCCTTGCGCGGGTCGCCAAGCATAATGGAAGCCCTGGCGCCCCGCTCAGCCTGCCTCAGTACGCGCCGGTCCTCCCCGGGATCCACTGCGTGCCGGCCAGCGGCACGCCGGCCATGGCCGCCGCCTCGACGGTGAGCGCCACCAGGTCCTCCCGCTCCAGGTGGTGCACGTCCTGCTTGCCGCAGGCGCGCGCCAGCGTGGTCAGTTCCATGGTCAGGGTCTTCAGGTAGTTGCGCACGCGGCGGGCGCCGGTCTCCACCTCCAGCCGCTGTTCCAGTACCGGGTCCTGCGTGGTCACGCCCACGGGGCAGCGGCCGGTGTGGCAGTGGTGGCAGAAGCCCGGCCGGGTGCCGAGCGCGGCGTAGTCCGCGGTGGCCTCCACATGCTGGCCTTGCTGCATGTACGTCGAACTATTGCAGCCCAGCGAGACGAGGATGCCCTGGCCGATGGAGACCGCATCGGCGCCCAGCGCCAGCGCCTTGGCCGCGTCGGCGCCGGAGCGGATGCCGCCGGAGACGATGAGCTGCACCACGCCGGTCATGTTGAGGTCTTCCAGCGCATCGGCGGCCTGGCGCACGGCGGCCAGCGTCGGGATGCCCACGTGCTCGATGAAGGTGAGCTGCGTGGCGGCGGTGCCGCCCTGCATGCCATCCACCACCACCACGTCGGCGCCGGAATGCACGGCCAGCTTCACGTCGTGGAAAGTGCGGGTGGCACCCACCTTCACGTAGATGGGTTTCTCCCAGTCGGTGATCTCGCGCAGCTCGCGGATCTTGATGGCCAGGTCGTCCGGGCCCGTCCAGTCCGGGTGGCGCGAGGCCGAACGCTGGTCCACGCCCTCCGGCAGCGTGCGCATCTTCGCCACGCGCGGGTTCACCTTCTGGCCCAGCAGCATGCCGCCGCCGCCGGGCTTGGCACCCTGTCCGATCACCACCTCGATGGCGTCGGCGCGGCGCAGGTCGTCGGGATTGAACCCGTAGCGCGAGGGTAGGCACTGGTAGACCAGGTGTTTCGAGGACAGCCGCTCCTCATTGGTCATGCCGCCGTCGCCGGTGGTGGTGGAGGTGCCCACGGCGGTGGCCGCGCGACCCAGGGCTTCCTTCACGTTGGCCGACAGCGCGCCAAAGCTCATGCCGGCGATGGTGATGGGGATGTCCAGCTCCAGCGGCCTGGTGGCGAAGCGCGTGCCCAGCACGGTCTTCGTGCTGCACTTCTCGCGATAACCCTCCAGCGGATAACGCGACATGGATGCTCCCAGCATCACCAGGTCATCGAAGTGCGGCAGGCGGCGCTTGGCGCCCATGCCGCGGATCTCGTACAGGCCGGTGGCCGAGGCGCGCTGGATGTAGTCGATCGTGTGGCGATCGAAGGTGGCGGATTCTTCCACGGTCAGTACTCCTGGTTGGCGTCGGCGTTCCAGTGGTAGAGGCCGCGGGCCGAGGCCACCTTGCGGAACTGTTGCGGGTCATGCGCGAAGCCGGCCCGCGCCAGCAGGTCGCGCAGCGCAGCGGTGTCGGCCTCCGTCATGGGCTCGAAGCGGGCATCGGCGCCGAGGGAAGCCACCTTGCCCTTCACGTAGATGACGGCCTCGTACAGCGAGTCGCCCAGCGCGTCGCCGGCGTCGCCGCAGACCACCAGCCGGCCGGCCTGCGCCATGAAGGCGGAGAAGCTGCCCACGCTGCCGCCCACCACGATGTCACCGCCCTTCAGCGAGATGCCACAGCGCAGCGAGGCATCCCCTTCGATGACCAGCAGGCCGCCATGCGCCGAGGCGCCCGCGCCATTGGAAGCGAAACCCTTGATGCGCACCTCGCCGCTCATCATGTTTTCGGCTGCTCCCGTGCCGGCGTTGCCGTGCACGGTGATGCGGGCCTGCTGGTTCATGCCGCCCACGTAGTAGCCGGCATGGCCCATCACTTCGATGTCGAAGGGGGCGTTGGCGCCCACCGCGATGTTGTGCGCGCCGTCGGGGCTGGTCACGCGCACCGCAGGCGGATTGGGCCCGGCATTCTGGTGCAGCCAGCTGTTCAGCGCGCGCACGCCCTGGTCGCGCGCCAGGTCGAACTCCATCGGCACCACGCTCATGTGCGCTCCCAGTGGTAGATGGTGCGGGGTTGCGGTTCGAAGAGCTTCGCCCGGTCCACGCCCGGCAGGTGGGCCAGCGAGCGGAACTCCGAGGACACGGCCACGTAGTCGTCGGTCTCGGCCACGATGGCCGGCTTGCAGGCGAAGGGATCGCGCACCAGCGACAGGCCATTGCGCGTGCCGATCAGGAAGGTGAAGAAGCCGTCGAGCTCTGTGAAGCCGCGTTCGATGGCGGCCTCGATGTCATCGCCCTCGCGCGTGCGCCACTCAAGGAAGCGGCAGGCGGCCTCGGTGTCGTTGTCCGTGTCGAAGCGGATGCCCAGCGGCTCGAGCTTGCGCCGCACCTCATAGGGATTGGACAGCGAGCCATTGTGCACCAGGCAGAAGTCCTCGCCCGCGGTGAAGGGGTGCGCATGCGCGGGCGTCACGGCGGACTCGGTGGCCATGCGCGTGTGGCCCACGGCGTGGCTGCCGGAGAGGCCGCGGAAGCCATAGCGTTCGGCGATGTCGGCCGGTGCGCCCGTGTCCTTGTACAGCGCAATGCGATGGCCCTGCGAGAGCAGCACCAGGCCGGGGGTCGCGGCCTCCAGGTGGCGTTTCACCTTTTCCAGCGGTGCGCTGGTGGTGAGGATGGCGTGGCGCCCGGAGTCCTGCAGCGCATGCTCGCCGGGAATCGCGGCCGTGAGGCCGCGCAGGAACGCGGCCCAGTCCGCCTCGCCGTCAAGCTGGAACAGGCTGAGCTTCAGCTGCGGCACGGGGGAGGACGCATACACGGCCAGGCCCGCCGAGTCCGGTCCCCGCTCGGTCATGCCGGTGAGCATGGGCACCAGCAGCTCGCCGAGGCGCCCGTCCCACTCCGGCTTCTTCAACAACAATCCGACGATGCCACACATCAGAAGAACTCCAGGTAACGGCGGGACTCCCAGTCCGAGACATGCCGTGCGTACTCGGTCCACTCCATGCGCTTGAGCGTGATGAATTCGGCGGCCAGTTCCGCTCCCAGTCCGTCCTGCACCACCTCGTCCTGCTCCAGCGCGGTGATCGCCTCCAGCAGGTTCTGCGGCAGCAGCCCGATGCCGTGCGCCTGCAGTTCCTCCGGCGTGGCCTCGTACAGGTTGCTGTTGTTCATGGGCCCGGGATGCAGCCGGCGTTTCACGCCGTCCATGCCGGCCGCGGCGATGACGGCGGCCACCAGATAGGGATTGCAGCCGGCATCCGGCAGGCGCAGCTCCAGCCTTCCGCCGGGGATGCGCACGCAGCCGGTGCGGTTGTTGTCGCCATAGGCGATGTACGCCGGCGCCCAGGTGGCGCCCGACAGCGCGCGTCCCACGACGAGGCGCTTGTAGGAGTTCACGGTGGGCGCGCACACCGCCGCCAGCGCGCGGGCATGGTGCAGCAGGCCGCCGAGGAAGAAATAGCCCATCTCCGACAGCGCCAGCCCCTGAGGATCGGCATCGTCGTGGAACAGGTTCTTCGTCGTGGCATTGCCCAGCGAGATGTGGAAATGCGCGCCGCTGCCGGTGCGGTTGGAGAAGGGCTTGGGCATGAAGCTGCCCACCATGCCGTGGCGCCGCGCCAGCTCGCTCACCGCCATCTTCACCAGCGTGAAGTTGTCGGCGGAGGTGAGGGCGTCCGAATAGGTGAAGTTCACCTCGAACTGGCCGTTCGCGTCCTCGTGGTCGATCTGGTACACGTCCACGCCCGTGGCGCGCAGGCCGCTGACCAGCTCGTCGAGGAACACGCTGGCGCGCGAGAGGCCCTTGTAGTCGTAGCAGGGCTTTTCCAGACCGTCGGAAGTGTCGTGGGGGGCGAGGTGGCCGTCGGCGCCGCGCGAAAGCAGCATGAACTCCGGCTCGATGCCGGTGTAGAGCGTGAGGCCCTCTTTTGCCAGCCGGTCCACCTGGCGCTGCAGGGCCACGCGCGAGCAGTAGGGCCAGGGTTCGCCCTTCACCGTGCCATTGCAGACGATGCGGGCATGGCCGGGCATCCACGGCAGAATCTTCAGGGTGGCCGGATCACCCACAGCCATGTAATCCGGGCCATGCGGTCCCATGCCGAAGCCCCACAGCGCGAACCCGGCAAATCCCGCGCCTTCGTTGAGCACCATCGAGAGATGCTCCACCGGCACGGATTTGGCCTTGGCTGCCCCATGGATGTCCACGAACTGGGCGAGCACATAGCGGATACCTTCGGCGCGCAGGCGATTGAGGAGTTCTTCGGCTTTCATTCTCGGTCTCCAGGGGGGCAGGGGGCGGCAATCTGCTGCAGGCATTGCTCGAGGAAGGCGGCATGGCTGGCGTCGCACCACAGCCGCAGCGGCAGGGTTGTATCGGTGCCGGAAGGCTCGCGCACGAAGGTGCCGCTGATGCCGGCGAACAGCGTCATCACCACCAGGTCCGGTTCGGTGCGCAGGCGTTCGAAGTCGAAGGAGCAGCCCTGGGCCAGCGCGGCGGGCCAGGGATGGCCGGCGAGCACCACGCTGCAGTCGCTGCGCAGCAGGACCCAGGCATTGGCATCCGCGGGGGCTTCGTCCGGCAGCAGGGGCGCGGCAGCGGAGTCGTCCTGCTCAATGAGGAATTCGCTGTGGCCCAGGCGCAGGCAGCGGCCGCCCCGCCAATGCACCACGCGGTTGGGCGCGCCAGGCACGGCAATGCCGCATTGCTGCAGCCAGGCCACGGCGCCTGGACCCTTCACGCCCCAGCGGCGGGCCTGCACTCGCGCCACGCCCTGCACCTCGATGCAAGCGGAGTGGGCGGCGCTCATGCCACCTCCTCCCGCTGCCGCAGGTTCTGCGGGTCATAGAAGGGCGTCCCGACTACCTGCGCGGCGTGCAGCGTGCCGGTGTCGTCGCGGAACATCAGGCGTTGTCCGAAGGCCGCATGCGCGGGCGCCAGCAAGGCCAGTCCGATCGTGCGGCCCAGCGTCGCCGAATACGCGACGCTGGTGATGCGTCCGACGATGCGGCCATCCTCGATGGCCAGGTGGGACTCGGCCAGCGGCGCCCGCGCGGCATCAAGTGCAAATCCGGCCAGCCGCTGGCGATCGCCACGCCGGCCGAGGATGGCGAGGCTGCGCTGGCCCACGAAGAATGGCTTGTCCAGGCGCAGCAGTCGCGCCATGCCGGCTTCCAGCGGATTGGTGACGCCGTCGGTGTCCTGGCCCACGATGATGTGGCCCTTCTCCAGGCGCAGCACGCGCTGTGCCTCCACGCCGAAGGGCAGCAGGCCGTGTGGCCGGCCGGCCTCGACCAGCGCTTCCCACACCGCCTGCGCCTGCGCGAAGGGCACGTGGATCTCGAAGCCCGTCTCGCCCACGAAACCGACGCGCGCCATGCGCGCCGCAACGCCGGCCACCGGCATCTCGCGCAGCGCCAGGTAGGGGAATGAGGTGTCATCCAGCGGCCGGTCCGTGCAGCGCGCCAGGACCTGGCGCGCGCGCGGACCGGCCAGGTTCATCGCCGCCATGTGGCCGGTGAGGTTGTGCAGCGTGCAGTCCAGGCCCCACTCGGCCACGCGCCGCTGCAGTTCGCGGTACACCGTCGTGCTCGCGCCGGTGGTGGTGGTCAGGTAGAAGCGGCCATTGGCCAGGCGCATCACCACGCCGTCGTCCACCACGGTGCCGGCTTCATCCAGCATCAGGCCGTAACGCGTGCGGCCGGGTGCGAGGTTGCTGAGCAGGCCGGTGTAGATGCGGTCAAGCAGCACGCCGGCATCCGGCCCCATCACCTCGATCTTGCCCAGGGTCGAGACGTCGACCAGGCCCACCGCGCCGCGCACGGCAGCGACCTCGCGCTCGATGGCGGCGCTGGCACCGGCGCCAACACCGCCGTAGTGCGCCGGCCTGCGCCAGGCGCCGGCCGGCATCCACACCGCATGGTGGGCCTCATGCCAGGCATCCAGTGCCGAGCGGCGCAGCGGCGAGAAGCGGGCCCCGGCCAGGGCGCCGAGGCTCACCGGCTGCCAGGGTGGGCGCGCGGTGGTGAGCCCCAGCGATGGCAGCTCGCGCCGGGTGACACGCGCGAGCTGGCGCGCGGCGTTGAGGTTCGAAAGCTTGCCCTGCGAGGGACCCATGCCCACGGTGCTGTAGCGTTTCAGCAGCTCGACGCTGTCGAATCCTTCCTGCGCGGCGTTGGCGAGGTCGGCCAGCGTGAGGTCTTCGTCCAGGTCGACGAACTCCTTGCCGCCGCCGGCAAACAGCGGCGCGGGATGGGAATGTGAATGGGTGTCGCGCACGCGCGTGGCGGTGGATGTTCCCCGCGACCCGGCGGCGTGCATTGCCGCGCTGGCGCCGGCGGTGGCGCCGTCGCGCGCCCTGGCGTCCATCGCGAAGCAGCCATTGGCGCTGCCCGCCACGAACATTCCGGCAGGCAGCGCGCCCGGCATGTGCTGTCCAGTTTGCGTGTCGAAGCGCACCGTGGCGCCGCGCTGCAGGGCCAGGTGCAGGGCCGGCATCCAGCCGGTGGAGAGCAGCAGCGCATCGCATTCCACCCGCGACCAGGCGCTGCCTTCCAGCTCGACGCCGGCCAGTGCACCACCGGAACCGGACTGCGCCGCGATGCCGGTGACTTCGGTGTGCACGCGCACGCCGGCCGCGCGCAGCATGTCTTCCGGCAGCGCCGTGCCGCGCAGCGGCGAGTCGGCGGGCACGATGAAATCGGTGACCGCGAGGCCATGCGAGGTGAGGTCCAGCGCCAACGCCACGGCTTCCTCATTGGCGCCCAGGATGGCGATGCGCTCGCCCACGCTGATGCCGTAGCGATACAGCAGGCGCTGCGCGGCGCTGCCCAGCAGGATGCCGGGCAGGTCGTTGTTGCGGAACACCGCCGGCTGCTCGATGCAGCCTGTGGCCAGCACCACGGCGCCGGCGCGCAGCAGCGTGAGTCCGCCATCCTCGCGATCGATGCGCGAGATGGCCAGCTCATGGTCGGCATAACAACCCACCACGCTGCTGCTGGTGCGCAACTCGATGGACTTGCTGGCGCGCACGGCGGCGATCAGCCCGCGGCAGCGGGCAGCCTCCGCGGCGCGGGTGCGCGCCTGCCACAGGCCGCGCCCACCAGCCTGCTGCGACTCTTCCACCAGCACCACGCGCCGGGCGCCTGCCTCCGCGGCGGCCAGCGCGGCGGAAAGCCCCGCCACGCCCGCGCCGACCACAGCCACCTCGCAGTGTGCGTATTCCCTCCGACGCAACGCCTGCCTGGCGTCCGGCTGCACCACGCCCAGGCCACTGAAGGCGCGGATGGCGCGCTCGAACCAGGGAAAGCCGCGGCGCCCGATGAAGGCCTTGTAGTAGAAGCCCACCGGAAGGAAACGCGACAGCAGCCCCATGGCCGCGGCCCGGTCGCGCGCCACCCCCCCGCGCGTGTTCACGGCGCTGAACTCCAGACCATGGCGCGCCAGGATGGCGTCGCCGCGCTGGTTGGGCTCGCTCCCGATCTGGAAGAGGTTGTTGGCGTCGTGGCCCGCCGCCGAAAACACGCCGCGCGGCCGGTGGTACTTGAAGCTGCGCGCGGTGACCATCACGCCCGCGGCCGCCAGCGCGGAGCTGAGCGTGTCGCCCTGGAACGCATCGATGCCCCGGCCCTCGAACTGCATGCGCAAGGGCAGGGCGCGGTCGATCCACTCGCCAGGCACCGGCTGTGGCAGGCGGCGCATCACGGGTTCAGCTCCCTGAGTCTCGATGCCGGGTAGCTGGCGACGAATTCATCCGTGGCCGTGTCGCGTTCGGCGATGAACCAGTAGCCCGACGGCGTGTGGCACCACCACTCGCGTTTCATGCCGGGCACGCCGCTGCGGTGGAACACATGGCGCGCCCAGGCCGCATCATCGGTGGCCGCCGGGTCGGGCATCGGCCGCACCTCGCCGCCATACACGAATTCATCGGCGGGACGCAGGCCATTGAGCGGGCAGGGGACGAGCTTCATCAGTGCCCCACCGAAGCGGCGCCTTTCTCGCCGGTGAGTTCGAAGCGCTCGAAGCGCCCCCAGTCGAAGGACTGGATCAGCTCATGGTTGCGGCCCGTGGCCACGGTGGCGGCCATGGTCTCGCCGCACACCGGCGTGGCCTTGAAGCCCCAGGTGCCCCAGCCGGCATCGAGGAAGAACCCGCCCACTGGCGTCACGCCCATGATGGGCGCGAAGTCCGGCGTCATGTCGGCCAGTCCCGCCCACTGCCGGTTCACCTTCACGCCGGCGAGGAAGGGGAAAAGGTCGAGCATGTGCTGCGCCAGGTCGGTGGTGAATTCGCGCGTCGAGCGTGTCATGTGCAGTTCGCGCGGATCCAGCGAGGCACCCATCACCAGCTCGCCGCGCGCCGTCTGCGACACGTACACATGCAGCGAGCCGGAGACGATGATGGGATCCAGCCAGGGCTTCAGCGGCTCGGACACCATGGCCTGCAGCGGATGCACGTAGATGGGGCTGGTGAGCTCCAGCATCTTCAGGATGCGCGGCGTGTAGCCGGCCACCGCCGACACCACGCAACGCGTGGCGATGTCGCCCGCGGTGGTGCGCACGCCGGTGACGTGGCCGCCGGCCACGTCGATGCCCAGCACCTCGGTCTGCTGGTGGATTTCCACCCCCAGCCGCTCCGCCGCGCGCGCGTAGCCCCAGGCCACCGCGTCATGCCGCGCCACGGCGCCCGGCGCATGCAGCAGCGCGCCGAGGATGGGGGCGTGTCCGCCCGCGGTCATGTCCATCATGGGCAGCGCGCGGGCGATTTCCTCCGGCCCCACCATGCGCGAGTCCACGTCCAGGTGCTTGTTCACCTCGGCGCGCCAGCGCAGCGTGCGCAGCGTGGCGTCGGTGTGCGCCAGCGTGTAGTGGCCGCGCGTGGAGTAGAACAGGTTGATGTCCAGCTCCACGCCCAGGTCGCGCCAGATCTGCACGCTGCGGTCGTAGAACCGCACGCCCTCGGGCGTGAGGTAGTTGGAGCGGATGATGGTGGTGTTGCGGCCGGTATTGCCGCTGCCGATGTAGCCCTTTTCGAGCACGGCGATGTTGCGGATGCCGTGGCGGCTGGCGAGGTGGTAGGCGCAGGCCAGGCCGTGCCCGCCGCCGCCGATGATCACCACGTCATAGGCTGGTGCCAGGCGTTCCGGCTGGCGGAACATGCGCGGTTCGCGGTACCTGGAAGAGAGCCCGATCTTCAGAAGTCGCCATGCCATGCTGGTGACGATTCTTAGTTCGTGTTTTACTTGTGGTCAAGGATTTTGCGTATGAGTAAAAGTAGCAGGGACCGACCATTGCCTGGGCTGGTAACGCAGGTGGGCGCCACCGTGAAGCGCCTGCGGGCCGCCCAGGGCCTGACGCTGGCCGAACTGGCCGGCTCGGCCGCCATCAGTCCGGCGATGCTCAGCCGGCTCGAGCATGGCGATGTCTCACCCAGCCTCGACACCCTGGCCGCGCTGGCCGATGCGCTGGGCACCAGCTGCGCCGCGCTGCTGCGCGATCCGGACCAGGTGACCAGCGACGCGCAGCTGGTGCGCAAGGGGGAGGGGCTGGAGGTGGTCCGCCGCGGCACCCGCCGCGGGCACACCTACCACCTGCTGGCCTCCGACCGTGGCCCGCGCAAGGTCTTCGAGCCCTTCCTCGTCACGCTCACCGACAAGAGCGAGCTGTTCCCCGAGTTTGAGCACGCCGGCACCGAGTTCATCCACGTGCTGGAGGGTTCGCTGCGCTACCGCCACGGCAACGAGACCTTCCTGCTGAAGCCGGGCGACACGCTCACCTTCCGGGGCGACCTGCCGCATGGCCCCGAGAAGCTGCTGAAGACCCCCATCCGCATGCTCTCGGTCATCATTTACGGAGGCGGCACGCCCGGATGAGCTGCGCGGGGCGGGGTTTGGGCACGCCGGAACGTTCCAGTAGTTGCCCCCGGCCGCGGCCCAGGCCGCTGACTTGACGCCCCCGGAAGCCTCTGGCCATACTGGCCAGATGAAGACGTCCCTCGCAGCACCGCGCTGGTGGTGGCCCCTCTCCTGACGGAGCGGGGTGCTGGTCGTCTGTTGCGCGTCTAGACAAGCCAAGACTCGAACACCAGAACCCATCTCCGGCACAACCGGGATGGGTTTTTTGTTGTCCGCAAGATCTCAAGCAGGGGAAATTTTCTGAAACCGCCATTCGATATCGCAGGGGACCTGGACACGCCGGTATCGGCGTTTGCCAAGCTGGCCTCCTTCCGCCCGCGCTTCCTGCTGGAAAGCGTGGAGGGTGGCGAGCGCCTGGCGCGCTATTCGTTCATCGGCTTCGGCGAGGGCCTGGAAGTCAGGCTGGATGCCCGCGCGCTGACCATCGGCGGCAACGTGTATCCGGTGCCCGAATCCAGGGAAGGCCTGCTGCTGCGCCTGCGCGAGGCACTGGCCCGGGCGCCGCGGCCGCAGCCGGAACTGCCGGGCATGCCGCTGGCCGGTGGCCTGGTGGGCTTTACCGCCTATGACGTGGTGCGTTTCTTCGAGCGCCTGCCCATGCGCCATGCGCGCCGGCCCGAGGCGCCGGTGCTGCACTACGTGGCACCGCAGTCGCTGCTGGTGTTCGACCACCTCACCCGTGGCATCGCGTTGCTGCATGCCGGCACCGAGGCCGAGCGCCAGGTGCTGCGCAGGGAGGTGATCGCGGCGCTGCGCGGCGGGCTCGTGTTCCCGCGCGTGCAGAAGGGCTTCAGCGATCCTGTCGTGTCGCTGGGCCGCGAGGACTACATGGCCGGCGTGCGCCGCGCGCAGGAGTACATCGCCGCGGGCGACGTGTACCAGCTGGTGCTGTCCTCCAGGTTCTCCGGCAAACACCAGCTGGATCCCTTCCAGGTGTATCGCGCGCTGCGCCTCATCAATCCCTCGCCCTACATGTACTACTGCACGCTGGGTGGCGTGACGGTGGTGGGCTCCTCGCCCGAGGCGCTGGTGAAGCTCAAGGGCGGGCGCGCGGAGCTCAGGCCCATTGCCGGCACGCTGCCGCGCATGGCCGACCCCGAAGCGGACCTGGCCAACGAGCGCCGCCTCCTTGCCGACCCCAAGGAGAACGCCGAGCACGTGATGCTGGTGGACCTGGCCCGCAACGACCTGGGTCGCGTGGCCGCCGCCGGCAGCGTGCAGGTGAATCCCTACCGCGTGATCGAGCGCTACAGCCACGTGATGCACATCGTCAGCGGCGTGCACGGCACGCTGGCGCCTGACCGTGATGCCTTCGACCTCTTTGCGGCCACCTTCCCCGCCGGCACCCTGGTGGGCGCGCCGAAGGTTCGCGCCATGCAGATCATCGAGGAGCTGGAGCCGGTGGACCGCGGCCTCTACGGCGGCACCATCGGTTACTTCGGCGCGCAGGGCGACATGGACCAGGCCATCACCATCCGCACGCTGGTGTTCGAGGGTGACCAGTACAGCTACCAGGCCGGCGCCGGCATCGTCGCCGACAGCAACCCTGAATCCGAGTTCAACGAAGTGTTCGCCAAGAGTGCCGCGCTGCGCAGCGCGCTGTCCCTGGCACAGGACGGTCTATGAGCAAGCCCAACCAGCCGCGCCTGCTGCTGATCGACAACTACGACTCCTTCACCTACAACCTGGTGCAGGCCTTCCTGGTGCTGGGCGCCGACGTGCGCGTGCTGCGCAACGACGAGGTCACCGTCGACCAGGCGCAGCGCATGGACATCTCCCACCTGTGCATCTCGCCGGGCCCCGGCACGCCGCGCGACGCGGGCGTGTCGATGGCGATGATCGAGGCCTTCGCCGGCAAGCTGCCCATCTTCGGCGTGTGCCTGGGCCACCAGTCCATCGTGGAGGTGTTCGGCGGCGACGTGGTGCGCGCGCCGCGCCTGATGCACGGCAAGACCTCGCTGGTGAAACATGACGGCAGGACGCTGTTCGAGGGCCTGCCCCAGCCGGCGGAAGTGGGCCGCTACCACTCGCTGATCGCCGAGCCGGGCACCATGCCCGGGGAGCTGGAGGTGACGGCCTCGACCGCCGAGGGCGAGATCATGGGCGTGCGCCACCGCAAGTACGCCATCGAGGGCGTGCAGTTCCACCCGGAGAGCGTGCTCACCCCGCAGGGTCCGCAGCTGATGGGCAACTTCCTCAGGCTGACTTCGCCGCTGCGCGGGCAGGAGGGATGAGCATGGGCGCGGACCTCGCCACGATGCGCGCGCGGCTGGATGCGCTGCTGGAACATCGCTCGCTCACGACCGATGAGGCGCGCGAACTGCTCATCGGGCTCACCGACGCCGAGCTGCCGCCGGCGCTGGCCGGCGCACTGCTGGCGGCGGTGCGCGCCAAGGGCATCACGCCCGGGGAACTGCGCGGCTTCGCGCTGGGCATGCGTTCGCTGGCGCGCCGCCCGGCCATCGACCGCAACCTGGCGGCAGTGGACATCGTTGGCACCGGCGGCGACAAGTCCGGCAGCTTCAACATCTCCACCGGTGCCTCGCTGCTCACCGCGGCCGCGGGCCTGCCGGTGGTGAAGCATGGCAACCGTTCGGTGTCGAGCAAGGCCGGCAGCGCCGACGTGCTGGAGGCACTGGGGCTGAAGCTGCCGCTGGATGAAACGCGCGCGGCTGAATGCCTGGCCGCCACGGGTTTCACCTTCCTCTTCGCGCCGCATTACCACCCGGCGATGAAGGCCATCGGTCCCGTGCGCACGGCAATGGGCGTGCGCACCGTGTTCAACATCCTGGGGCCGCTTTCCAATCCCGCCGAACCGCCGTTCCACGTGATCGGCGCCTTCAACGAACCCACCGCGCGACTCATGGCCGAGGCCATGTCGGGCATGCCACTGCAGCGCGCCTTCATCGTGCACGGCAGCGGTGGCTGGGATGAACCCACGCCACTGGGTCCCTTCCTGCTGCTGGACGTGCGACCGGGCAGCGTGACCGAACTGCGCCGCGATCCGCGCGAATACGGCATGGAGATCTGCGCCGAGGTCGCCCTGCAAGGTGCCGACGCCGCGCACAACGCCGCGGCGATGACGCGCGTGCTGCGCGGCGAGGAGTTCAGCGCGCACCGTGATGCGCTGGTGCTCAGCGCCGCGCTGGCGCTTGAAGTGTCGGGCCGCGCCGCGGGACCCGCCGAGGCAGCGCGCATGGCGGCCGCCGCCATCGACGACGGCCGCGCCAGCAGCCTGCTGGCGAAGCTGGCGGCCTTCGCGCGCGGCACGGGGGCATCGTGAGCGCTGACTTCCTCGCCAGCATGGCAGCTTCCAGCCGCCGCCGGGTCGAGGAAGCGCGCCGGCTGCACAGCGATACCGAAGTGTGGCGCTGGGCCGAGAGTTCGCCGCCGCCGTCACGGCTGCGGCTTTCGGAACAGGGTTTTGACCTCATCGCCGAGGTGAAGCTGCGCTCGCCCGCGGTGGGGCAGCTGAAGGGCGGCGATGAAGATGTGCAGGCGCGTGTCACCTCCTATGCCCGCGCCGGTGCCGCGGCCGTGTCCGTGCTCACCGAACCGGAGCGCTTCGAGGGTTCGCTGGACCACCTGGAGCAGGCGGCGCGCGCCCTGCAGTCGGCCGGCCGGGTGCCGGCCATGCGCAAGGATTTCCTGGTCGATCCCTACCAGGTGGCCGAGGCGCGGCTCGCGGGTGCCGGCGGCATCCTCATCATCGTGCGCATGCTGCAGCGGGCGGAGCTGGATGCCCTCATCGAGGCCGCCGCGAAGCTCGGCCTGTTCGTGCTGATCGAGACCTTCGACGAGGCCGACATCCGCGTGGCGCGCGATCTGCTCGACGCGCATTCCGGCCGCAAGGTGCCGCTGCTGCTGGGCATCAACAGCCGTGACCTGGTGACGTTGAAGGTGGTGCCGGGCAGGCTTGAGGAACTGGTGGGCCTGCTGCCCACCGGCGTGCCGCGCGTGGCCGAGAGCGGCGTGGCCGATGCCGCCGACGCCGCGCGCCTGGCGCGCGCCGGCTACGGTATGGCGCTGGTCGGCAGCGCGTTGATGACGGCGCCGGATCCGGCAACCTTGCTCAAGGACATGATTGCCGCCGGACGCGGGGCCCGCTGATGGCCTTCATCAAGATCTGCGGCATGACCGACACGCGCGCCGTGGCCGCGGCGCTGGAGGCGGGCGCGGATGCCATCGGTTTCGTGTTCGCGCCCTCGGTGCGGCAGGTGACGCCGGCGCAGGCCGCGGCGCTGGCGCGTCCCGCGCGCGGGCGTGCGTTGTGCGTGGCGGTGACGCAGCATCCGGCCGTCGAGGTACTGGAGGAGATCGTCCACACCTTCCGGCCTGATGCCTGGCAGACGGACCTCGGGGACCTGCAGCGCCACGAGATGCCCGCGGGCATTGAAGTGTGGCCGGTGTTGCGCGGCGCGCCCGCCGCGCAGGTGGCGGATGACCTGAAGGGTCGCCGCATCCTTTTCGAGGGACCCAGGAGCGGCACGGGCAAGGTGGCGGACTGGAGTGCCGCGCGCACCTTGGCCGCGCGCAGCGAGCTGATCCTGGCCGGCGGGCTGTCGCCGGCCAACGTGGAGGAGGCCATCGCCGCCGTGATGCCCTTCGGCGTGGATGTCTCCAGTGGCGTGGAAGAGGCGCCGGGCCGCAAGAGCCCGGCGCTGATCAGGGATTTTGTGGACCGTGCGCGCGGCGCCTTCGCGCGCGCCGGCATGGGAGAGCTGACATGAATGCTGTGAACAAGGCCGATGCGGAACGCCTGCTGGCGGAACTGCTGGCCGGCAGGCTGCCCGACGCCAACGGACGTTTTGGTCCCTATGGCGGGCGCTACATTCCCGAGACGCTGGTGCCGGCCTTCGACCGGCTGGCCGCCGCGGTGAAGGACATCCTTCCTTCGGATGACTTCCGCGCCGAGCTGGCCGGCGAGCTGCGCGACTGGGTGGGTCGACCCACCGCGCTGTCGCCGATGCGCAACCTCAGCCGCCGCTGGGGCGCGGAGATCTGGTTCAAGCGCGAGGACCTGGCGCACACCGGCGCCCACAAGATCAACAACTCGCTGGGCCAGGTGATCCTGGCGCGGCGCATGGGCGCGAAGCGCATCGTGGCCGAGACGGGCGCCGGCCAGCACGGCGTGGCCACGGCAGCAGCCTGTGCGCGCGTGGGCCTGCCCTGCACCGTGTACATGGGCGAGGTGGACATGGCGCGCCAGGCGCCAAACGTGGGCCGCATGCGGCTGATGGGCACCAACGTCGTGCCGGTGACCAGTGGCGACCGCACGCTGCGTGCGGCCATCGACGAGGCCTTCCGCGACTGGGTTTCCGATCCGGACAACACCTATTACTGCCTGGGATCGGCGCTGGGTCCGCATCCCTATCCCTACCTGGTGCGCGAACTGCAGGCCGTGATAGGCCGCGAGGCGCGCGCGCAGATCCAGCAGCGCACTGGCGGGCTTCCCGATGTGCTGGTGGCCTGCGTGGGTGGTGGCTCCAATGCCATCGGCCTGTTCCATGCCTTCCTCGGCGACGCGTCGGTGAAGATCTACGGCGTGGAGGCGGGTGGTCGTGGTCCGGGCCTGGGCGACAACGCCGCGCGCATGGCCACCGGCCGCCCCGGCGTGCTGCACGGCACGTATTCGCTGTTGCTGCAGGACGAGGATGGCCAGGTGCAGGAGACGCACTCGGTGTCCGCCGGCCTCGACTACTCCGGCGTCGGCCCCGAACACGCGCTGCTGCGCGACATCGGCCGCGCTGAATACTTGATGGCGCTGGACAAGGACGCGCTGGATTGCGTGGAGGAGTGCAGCACCTTTGAAGGTGTGCTGCCTGCGCTGGAGAGCGCGCATGCCCTGTGGGGCGCGCGCGAGCTGGCGAAGCGTTATCCCGGCAAGCGCATCCTGGTCGGCCTTTCCGGTCGTGGCGACAAGGACATGCCGACGCTGCAGTCCACGCTGCTGGCCGGCAAGGGGGCAGCATGAGCCAGGCCCCGGCACAGCAGCTGGCCGAAACGCTGCGCAACGTGCGGCGCGAGCGCGTGGCGCTGGTGGCCTTCCTCACCGCGGGTTTCCCGTCGAAGGAGAATTTCCGCGACGACCTGATCGCGCTGGCGGAAGAGGCCGACGTGGTGGAGATCGGCGTGCCGTTCACCGATCCCATGGCCGACGGCGTCACCATCCAGCGCTCGAGCTTCGCGGCCCTGGCGCAGGGCGTGAGCCTGGCGTGGATCCTCGACACGCTGAAGTCCATGCCGAAGCTGAAGGCGAAGCTGGTGTTCATGGGCTACTTCAATCCCATGCTGGCCTACGGCCTGCCGAAGCTGGCGGCCGACGCCGCGGCGGCGGGCATCTGCGGTTTCATCGTGCCCGACCTGCCGATCGAGGAAAGTGCGCAGTTCGAGCACGCGCTGGGCCAGCACGGACTGGCGATGATCCGCATGGTCACGCCGGTCACGCCGCCGGAGCGCCTCACCCAGCTTTGCCGCAGCGCGCAAGGTTTCGTGTACGCCGTCTCGATGACCGGCACCACGGGCCGTTCGGTGAGCACCGGCAGCGGCGGGGTGGCGAAGGAGGTGCTGGACTACCTCGATCGCGTGCGCACGCTGTCCCCCGTGCCTGTGTGCGCGGGGTTCGGCATCCGCGAGCATGCCCAGGTGGCGGCCCTGGCCCCGCATGTGGATGGCGTGGTGGTGGGATCTGCGGTTATCGAAGCCATGGAGAAAGGAGACTCGCCGGCCGGACTGTTGCGGCGCCTGCGCGGCGGAAAGTAGGCTTTCCGCCCTGGGGCCACCTTGAGAATCCGGATCGCCAATTCACGCGGCGCACCCGCGTTGGGCATCACGTTGATGCTCGCCAGCCTGTCGATGATCAGTCCGCTGTCCATCGACACCTTCCTGCCGTCCTTTCCGACCATCGCGGAGGAATACGGCATCAGCGACTGGAAGGTGCAGCAGATCATCACCGCCTACCTGCTGCCCTTCGCCTGCTTTGCGCTGGTGCACGGGCCGCTGTCCGATGCGCTGGGGCGGCGGCGCGTGGTGATCGGCGGACTGGTGCTCTATACCGCAGGTTCGGTCGGCTGTTTCCTCGCACCCAGCTTCGGTGCGCTGCTGTTCTGCCGCGTGCTGCAGGGGCTGGCGGCCGGCATCGGTCCCACCGTGGCGCGCGCGGTGGTGCGCGACATGTTCGACGGGCCGAACGCGCAGAAACTGATGAGCAGCATGATGCTGGTATTCTCGCTGGCGCCGGCCATCGCACCGGTGATCGGCGGCTGGGTGCATGTGTCGCTGGGCTGGCGCTGGGTGTTCGGCATGCTGGTGGTGATGGGCGGCGTGTTGATGGTCACCTGCAGCCTGCTGCTGCCGGAGACCCATCCGCCCGAACGCCGCACGCCCTTCCGCGTGGGTCCCCTGATCGGCAACTGCTGGCGGGTGGCCACCGGCCCGGCGTTCTTCCTGCTGGCGGTGTCGGCCGCGCTGGCCATTGCCTCGCTGTTCATCTACGTGGGCTCGGCGCCCGCCATCATCCTGGACGTGTGGGGGCTGAAGGAAACGCAGTTCCACTACATCTTCCTGCCCATCGTGGCCGGCTTCATGATCTCCTCGTTCATGAGCGGCCGCATGGCCGGCACCGTGGAACGCGACATGCAGCTGCGCATCGGCTTTGCGCTGCTGTGTGCCTCGGCGGGCATCGGTGCGCTGGCGCATGCGCTGCCGGGCGAGGTGCCCATCTTCTTCGTGCAGGTGCTGTGGTTCGCCATGGCCCTGGGCGCGCAGCTCACCTATCCGGTGCTGTCGCTGGAGATGATCGACATGCACCCGGAGGCACGCGGCGCGGCCGCCTCGGTGCAGTCGTTCGTGGCGCTGGGCATCGGCGCCGTCGTGATGGGCATGGTGGCGCCCATGCTCGACGGCAACCTGCAGCACCTGGCCCTGATCTCGCTGGCCGGCAGCGCGGTGGCGTGGTTTGCCTGGCGCGCGGGGGCGTCGCTGAATGCGCACGCCCGCTGACCGGGCGAGGGGCACTTCAAACGCGCGGCCTCTCACGGACCGCGAGATGCAGGCGCTGCGGCCCTACATTCCGCAGGCAGACCTGGATTGCGCGCGTATCCATGAGGGCGTCGTGCCGCGTTACCTGCCGCGCCGTTACATCGGCATCGCGCGTGGCAACCATGTGTATTTCCGTCCCGGGACCTATGCGCCCCATACGGCCAGGGGCCTGGCCCTGCTGGGCCATGAGCTGGTGCACGTCGGACAGTACCGCCGCGGCGCGACCTGGTTGAGTTTCCTGCTGTCCTATGCCCGGCATGGGTACCGGAACAGCCCGCTGGAGGTTGCCGCGCGCGCGGTGCAGGAGCGCATCGCGCGTGAGCTGGGAAGTGGCGGCCCGGCAGCCGGGCCGCGGACGGACCACCACTCCTGAAGTGCAAGGGACGGTGCGGGTCGGGCTATTTCACCCGCTTGGCCACCACCTCGGCCACCGCGTTGCCGGCCACGGCGCCGCGCTGCAGCTTCAGTTCATCGCCGACCAGCTTGCCGGTCCACTCCACCTTGGTCTCCGCATTGTTCAGGTTGCGCAGCACGTGGAAGGAAACCTCGTCGCCCTTCACCTTCAGGTCCTTCAGCTCCACCGGTCCCGGCTGGGCGGCGTTGTCCAGCGTGCCGGTGACCTTCTCACCCTGGGACTTGAACTCGAAGGTGATCTCGGACTGGCCGACCGTCCCGGCCCACTTGCCATCGATGCCGGCGGCCGAAGCCACCGCGGTGCCCAGCAGGGCGGCCAGCAGGACGGATGCCTTGAAGATTCTCATGTCGATTCCCCCGGAAAACGTGCGGACTGATGCGCCAATGACTCTACTGGTGGACCGCAGGGCCGCAACAACGCGATGAAGGAGCCCGCGCGGGAGCGGTTATCACCCCCGCGGAGGAGGGCCAGCCGCGACCTGCGTCCACACCCCGGAACCGGTGCGGTCGCCTCGCGAGTGGTGGCGCAGTCCGGCCATTGGCGCGAGACTGCGCTCCGGAAGCAAGGCTTCCACCACGACAACCGGCCAGGCTGGCGCCTGCGCCTCTTCAGGGGAACCACAAAGACATGAACATCGATCGCGCCGTGCGCATCAGCCTCCTTGCCGTCGCCGCCAGCCTGGCCGGGTGCGGCACATCATCCGGTGACCAGGGGGCGGTGCAGAATTACCTCGACCGCCAGGCCATCGAGACCACGCTGGTGCGCTACTCCACGGGGCTGGATACCTTCGATGCGGAGGTCTACGCCTCGGCCTTCACCGAGGATGCCGAATTCTCGATGGAAGACACCGTCTACCGCGGCCGCGCGGAGATCAGCAAGGTGATCACCGACATGGTGGCCGACCGCGCGAAGCGCTCGGCCGACGATGATCCCGCCAACGATCCGCCGCCCAGCATGCACCACGTGATGACCAATGCCGTCATCGACATCACCAGCCCGACCACCGCCACCCATCGCTCCTACTGGATGACGGTGAACGGCGGGCCGGACATGTACAGCTTCCGCATCGCCGCGCAGGGCAGGTATGAGGATGAGCTGGTGAAACGCGATGGGGAGTGGCTGATCCACCGGCGCAGGATCATGAACTAGCGTCCCTTCCAGGTCCGCCGCAGCAGCCAGAGCGTCCCGCCGGCCGCGAGCACCCAGCCGATCCACCGCGGCTCGGTGCGCGCGGCCAGCCAGATCACGCCGGACAGCAGCACCAGCGCCGCCGCCACCTGCGCTCCCGCGCCCGCCCGCCGCTGCGCCCCGCGCAGTTCCTCCTGCCGGTGCGCGTCCGCCGCAAAGCCCGACCCCGACGGTCGCGGCCGCGCCGCCTCCACCACCGTCTGGCGCACCGCCAGCGGTGAATGCTCCAGCGCCGCCAGCAGCTCCGGCATCTGCTTCCACAGCCGCCGCGCCACGTTCACCGGGTGGTGCTTCTCGCGCATCCACTCGCGCAGGATGGGGCTGGCCGTCTTCCAGATGTCCAGCTCGGGATACAGCTGCCGCCCCAGTCCCTCGATGTTGAACATGGTCTTCTGCAGCAGCAGCAGCTGCGGCTGGATGCGCGCATCAAAGCGCCTGAGCGCCTCGAACAGCCGCAGCAGCACCACCGAGAAGGAGATGTCCTTCAGCGGCCGGTCGAAGATGGGCTCGCAGATGGTGCGGATGGCCGACTCCATCTCCTCCACGCGGATGTCATGCGGCACCCAGCCGGACTCCACGTGCAGCACCGCCACGCGGCGGTAGTCGCGGTCGAACACGGCGAGGAAGTTCTGCGCCAGGTAGTCCTGGTCCCGCGCATCCAGCGTGCCGACGATGCCGAAGTCCACCGCCGCGTAGCGCGGCTCGGCCGGGTCATCGGCAATCACGAAGATGTTGCCGGGATGCATGTCGGCGTGGAAGAAATTGTGCCGGAACACCTGCGTGAAGAAGATGGCCACGCCGTTCTCCGACAGCCGGCGGAAGTCCACGCCCAGCGCGCGCAGGCGATCGATGTCGCCGATGGGAATGCCGTGGATGCGCTCCATCACCATCACGTTGTCGCGGCACAGGTCCCAGTACACCTCGGGTACGTGCAGGCGCGGGTCGCCGGCGAAGTTGCGCTTCAGGTGCGCGGCGTTGGCCGCCTCGCGCATCAGGTCCAGCTCGTCGAGGATGGTGCGCTCGTATTCGCGTACCACGTCCACCGGACGCAGGCGCGCGGCCTCGGCAGAATGGCGCGCGGCATGACGCGCCAGGGCATGGAGTACCTCGATGTCCCGCGCGATCACCTCGCGCATGCCGGGGCGCAGGATCTTCACGATCACTTCCCGCCCGTCGGTGAGCGTGGCGGCATGCACCTGCGCGATGGACGCCGCGGCCAGCGGCACGGTGTCGAAGTGACTGAACACGGAGTCGAGGGGCTGCCCCAGTGCCTCCTCGGCCAGGCGCCGCGCCAGTTCGCCGTCGAAGGGCGGCACGCGGTCCTGCAGCTTCACCAGCTCGTCGGCGATGTCGGCCGGCAGCAGGTCGCGGCGCGTGGAGATGGCCTGCCCGAACTTCACGAACACCGGCCCCAGCTCCACCAGCGCCTCGCGCAGGCGGGCGCCGCGGGTGCCGTCGCGCCGCGACTGGAACCACAGCCAGGGCGAGACGGCCTCGATCAGCCGCAGCCGGCCATGCACGCCGGTGCCGCGCGCGAATTCGATCAGCCCGTGGCGGGCGAGGGCGCGCTGGATGGCGATGAGCCGGGCGAGCACGCGCAGCTTCACGGTGCCTTCCCCCGCGATTCCAGCGCCGCGATGCGCGCCGCGAGCCGGTCCACATGTTCGCGCAGCATGTCCACGCCCTCGATGAACTGCCGCGCCTCGGCTTCGGGCACCAGCAAGCGCTTCTCGTGGGCCAGGTATTCGCCCACGTTCGCCGCCTGGGTGTTCACGCTGGCGCGGCCGAAGTCCAGCGCCTTGCGCACCAGCGAGCCGATGCCGAAGGCGGGCACGTCGCCGATCACCCGCGCCAGTCCCGCCTCGATGTCGGGACGCAGCAGCATGGCCAGCTCCTGGAAGCGGGCGCCGGCCTCGGCATCACCGGTGAGCGTCACGTCGCCGCGGCGGATCACCGCCGCCGGATCATCCGCCCGCAGCAGCGCCAGCATCGACAGTGGCGTGCCGGAAAGGGTCACTTCCGCCCCGGTGGTGTCGCCGCGCCGCAGCTGCAGTCGCCCGCCGTCGGCGTGGGCCGTGACCTCCCAGGGAGAATGGCGCACCACCACGCGCATGCGCCGGCCTTCCAGCTGCGACAGCAGTTCGCGGGCGCGCGGCGAGCCTTCGACCTGGGCGTCGATCAGGTGCTGCAGTCGTTCGGTGAGCATCAGTACACGTAACCGCGGTGCACCGCGACCACGCCGCCGGATAGGTTCTGGTAGCTGCAGTTCTCGAGGCCCGCATCGCGCATCATGCCAAGCAGCGTCTCCTGGTCCGGATGCTTGCGGATGGACTCGGCGAGGTAGCGGTAGCTGTCCGCATCATTGGCCACCACCTTGCCGAGCAGGGGCAGCACGCGGAAGGAGTAGGCATCGTAGAGCGGTCGCAATGCCGGCACCGCAAGCTGCGAGAATTCCAGCACGATGAGCTGGCCGCCGGGCCGCAGCACGCTGCGCATCGAGCGCAATGCCGCGGCCTTGTCCGTCACGTTGCGCAGGCCGAAGCCGATGGTGACGCAGTCAAAGTAGCCGGGGCGGAACGGCAGGCACTCCGCGTTCGCCTGCACCACGCGCGAGTTGGCAACGAACCCGGCATCAATGAGGCGGTCGCGTCCACGCCGCAGCATCTCGCGATTGATGTCGGTGAGTACCACCAGACCCTGCTCGCCCACCTGCTTCAGCATGCCCAGCGAGAGATCGCCGGTGCCGCCGGCCACATCCAGTGCGCGCTGTCCGGGCCTGAGGTTGGTGCACGACAGCGTGAAGCGCTTCCACAGCCGGTGCGTGCCCGCCGACATCAGGTCGTTCATCAGGTCGTAGTTGCCCGCGACCGAGTCGAACACGCCCCGCACGCGCCGCGCCTTCTCGGACCAGGGCACCTGCTCGAAGCCGAAGTCCGTTATTCCCGTGTTCTGTTCCATCACCTGTCCATTAAACACTGCCGCGGCAATTTAAATCTATTCGATACGCTGCGTTTTCGGCACGCGGGTTGCTAAACGACCAATTCTGTTGCCCGAAAGACTAGCTTTCTGGTCATAGCTGGCGCATGATCGCCCGCGGTTCGGCGCTTGGGGAAAGCATCGAGCCAATGGGGGTCTTGTCAAAGTTCGGCCGGACATGAAGTCCGGCCTTTCTTTTTTCCACGTCCTGATCCTGCATCTCCGGGGCATTGTGGACAGTCCGTGCGGCGTTTCCTAGACTGCGCGGCCTTTACGAACTGCTTGGGAGATACACGTGGGAAAAGGTGATCGCAGGACCCGCCGCGGCAAGATCTACGCCGGCTCGTTCGGCAAGTCGCGGCCGAAGGATCCGAAGGCGAAGAAGGCCGGTGGCAAGCCCGCTGCCGCTCCCGCCGCGCGTGCGCCGGCCAAGTCCGCCGCCCGTCCGGCCCGCAAGGCCAAGGCCTGAACCCAGGCCTGCTGCACCGCAGCAAGACCCGCGCCGCTACAGGATGTAGCGGCTGAGGTCCTCGTCCTTCGCCAGCGCCGTCAGGTGTTGGTCGACATAACCCGCATCCACGGTCACCGTCTCGCCCGCCTTGTCGGCGGCCTCGTAGGAGGCCGCATCCAGCAGCCGCTCCATCACCGTGTGCAGGCGCCGGGCGCCGATGTTCTCGGTGCGTTCGTTGACCTGCCAGGCCACCTCGGCGATGCGCCGCACCCCGTCCGGCGTGAACTCCAGCCCCACCGACTCCGTGCCCAGCAGGGCCTTGTACTGCGCGGTCAGCGCGGCATCCGGCTCGGTGAGGATGCGCACGAAGTCATCGGCCGTGAGGGCCTCCAGCTCCACCCGGATGGGCAGGCGGCCCTGCAGCTCGGGGATCAGGTCCGAGGGCTTCGACATGTGGAAGGCCCCGGAGGCGATGAACAGGATGTGGTCGGTCTTGATCGCCCCGTACTTCGTCGACACCGTGCAGCCTTCGACCAGCGGCAGCAGGTCGCGCTGCACGCCCTCGCGTGACACGTCCGCGCCCATGGTGTCCTGGCGGCGGGCGATCTTGTCGATCTCGTCGATGAACACGATGCCGTTCTGCTCGGCGTTGGAGAGCGCGCGGGCGCGGATCTCCTCCTCGTTCACCAGCTTGCCGGCCTCCTCATCGAGCAGCAGCTTCTGCGCCTCGCGCACCTTCAGGCGCCGGGTCTTCGTGCGGCCCTGCCCCAGGTTGCTGAACATCTGCGAGAGCTGCTGCTGCATCTCCTCCATGCCCGGCGGGGCCATGATCTCCACGCCCATCGGCATGGCGGAGAGCTCCAGCTCGATCTCGCGATCATCCAGCGCGCCCTCGCGCAGCATCTTGCGGAAGCGCTGGCGGGTCTCCGCACCCTGGCCGGCGGGTTCGCGCGGCTCATCGGTGGAGAAGCCCATGGCCGCGCGCGGGCGGGGCAGCAGCGCATCGAGGATGCGCTCCTCGGCGGCATCGGCGGCGCGCTCGCGCACGCGGGCCTTCTCCTCCTCGCGCGTCATCTTCACGGCCACGTCGGCCAGTTCCTTGATGATGGAATCCACCTCGCGGCCCACGTAACCCACCTCGGTGAACTTGGTGGCCTCCACCTTCACGAAGGGCGCATTGGCCAGCCGCGCCAGGCGGCGGGCGATCTCGGTCTTGCCACAGCCGGTGGGGCCGATCATCAGGATGTTCTTGGGCGTGATCTCCTGCCGCAGCGGCTCGGCGATCTGCATGCGCCGCCAGCGGTTGCGCAGCGCAATGGCCACGGCGCGCTTGGCGGCCTGCTGGCCAACGATGTGCTTGTCGAGCTCGGCCACGATCTCACGCGGGGTCATGTGCGCGGCCTCCGGCAGCGGCTGGGGACGGGCAATCGCAGGCTGGCTCATGGCAGCTCCTCGATGGTGAGGTTGCGATTGGTGTAGATGCAGACATCGGCGGCGATTCCCAGGCTCCTTTCGACGATCTCGCGGGCCGGCAGCTCGGTGTTCTCAAACAGCGCGCGCGCGGCGGACTGGGCGAAGGGACCGCCCGAGCCGATCGCGGCCAGCGGCTGCTCGGGTTCTATCACGTCGCCATTGCCGGAGATCACGTAGAGATGGTCCGGATCACCTACCAGCAGCAGCGCCTCCAGGCGCCGCAGGTAGCGGTCCGAACGCCAGTCCTTGGCCAGCTCGATGGCGGCGCGGGTGAGGTTGCCGAACTTGGTGAGCTTGCCCTCGAAGCGCTCGAACAGCGTGAAGGCGTCCGCGGTGCCGCCGGCGAAGCCGGCCAGCACCTTGCCCTCGTAGAGGCGGCGCACCTTGCGGGCATTGCCCTTCATCACGGTGTTGCCCAGGGTCACCTGGCCGTCACCGCCCAGCGCCAGCTTGCCGCCGCGGCGGACCGCCAGGATGGTGGTGCTGTGGGGGTCGAATCGTTCGGTCATGGGGCTCCTGGGTCGGGGGTCAGCCGCGCTTCACGCGGCGCGCGCGGGGGTGCACCTTGTCATACGTGTGGGCCAGGTGCTGGAAATCAAGGTGGGTGTAGATCTGGGTGGTGGAGAGGTTGGCGTGCCCCAGCAGCTCCTGCACGCCCCTGAGGTCGTGGCTGGACTCCAGCAGGTGCGAGGCGAAGGAATGCCGGAAGAGGTGGGGGTGCAGCCGCACCGGCAGGCCGTGGCGGCGGGCGAACGCCGCCAGGCGCATCTGGATGGCGCGTGCGCCCAGCCGGCGACCATTGCGACCCACGAATACCGCCGGCTCGCCGGCCGCCGCCAGGCCACCTCGTGACGCCAGCCAGCGCCTGAGCGCCTCCACTGCCTTGCCTCCCACGGGCACGATGCGTTCGCGGCGGCCCTTGCCCAGGACAGTGACCAGCCGGGCGGCGAGGTCGAGGCGGGTGAGGTCCAGCGAAACCAGTTCCGAAAGGCGCAGGCCGGAGGAATAGAGCAGCTCCATGATGGCCAGGTCGCGCTGCGCAAGCACCGGGTCCCCCCCATCCACGCCTTCGCCAGGGGCGGGTTCCAGCACCTTCTGCATCAGGTCCGCATCCACGGTGCGCGGCAGCCGCCGTGGCGCCTTCGGCGCGCGCACGTCGGCGGCCGGATTGCGGTCGCACAGCCCCTCGCGTTGCAGGAAGGCATAGAACGAGCGCACCGCCGACAGACGGCGCTGGATGCTGCGCGGCGCCAGGCCCGCTGCATGGCTGTGGGCGCTGAACAGGCGGATGTGGCCGTGGTCGAGCTCACTCCATCCGGTGAGGCCCTGGCGGTCACACCAGCCGGCCAGGGCCGTCAGGTCGCGCTCATAGGCGCTGCGGGTGTGGGCCGAAAGCCGGCGCTCCTGCGTGAGCCGCTGCAGGAACTGCGCGCGCGCCTGCGCGGCCTCGGGACTCACGGCGCGGCCGCGGGCCCCGGGCAGGGCGGCTGGTCAGTCGCGCGCCAGCGCATCGCTGATGAGCTCGCCCAGCAGCGCCAGGAAGTCGGTGCTCATGCCGGGATGGAAGCGCTGGTTCTCATGGCTGGCCAGCGCCAGCAGGCCGATGGGCGTGTCATCGACCAGCGGCACCAGCGCCACCGAACCCACGCCGCCCGCGTCGGCGCCGAACAGGAACTCGCGCAGCGAGTCGCGCACCTGGCCGCAGCGGGGCTTGCCCGAGGTGAACAGCGAGTCGAAGGCCGCCATCTCCGGATCGCTGGCGGGGATGTGGCGCACGAAACGCAGCCCGCCGGTGTCGGCGCCGCTGCCCAGCAGCAGCAGCACCGAGTGCGTGACGTCGAAGTCCTCGCGCAGGCCCAGCTCGATCTGCGTGTGGATGGCGCGGCGCGTGGCCGCGCGCATCAGCCGGCGCGTGAAACGGTGGATCTTCGCCGTGAGCTGCTCGTTGGCGCGCGCGATCTGCACCAGCTCGTTGAAGCGCGCGTCGGCGTTCTGGTTCTTCTCGCGCAGCAGCTCGATCTGCCGCTCGATCAGTGACACTGCCCCGCCGGTGGCATGCGGCACGCGCAGCGTGGCCAGCAGCTCGCCGTTGCGCTGGAAGAAATCTGGGTGGACCCGGAGCCATCCCGCGATGTCATCTTCGGTCAGGGTGATCGCGCCGCGGGCAGGGGATGTGCTCATGAGTGGGGTTTTGAACCTCGGGATGATCAGAGTTCGAACTGGCCGGTGAAAGATACTGCAGCGGGACCTTCCAGCCAAAGATGCGTGCCGGGTCCGTTCCAGCGTGCCACCAGCAGGCCGCCGGGCAGCTGCACCTTCACTTCCGTATCGAGCTGGCCGGCGAGGATGCCGGTGGCCACGGCCGCGCAGGCGCCGGTGCCACAGGCCAGGGTTTCTCCCACGCCGCGCTCGAACACGCGCAGCCTCACGTGGCCGCGATCCACGACCTGGCGGAAGCCCACGTTCACACGCTGGCGGAAGCGGGGATGGCTTTCCAGTGCGGGGCCCACCCCGGCCACCGGGGCGCTGTCCACATCAGCCACGTCGAGCACGGCGTGCGGATTGCCCATTGAGGCGATGGCGAATTCCACACGCCCGTCCGGCAGGTCGATGAAGTAGCGCGGACCGGGCTGCCCCGCGGCATCGAAGTCCACCGATGCCGGCGTGAAGACAGGCTCGCCCATGTCCACCGCGGCGCGGCCGACCTCACCCAGCTTCGCCTCGATGAGGCCGGCCGGACTGCCCAGGCGCACCGTGCCATCGTGCGGGACGCCGCGACGGCGCAGCAGGTCGGCGAGGCAGCGCACGCCGTTGCCGCATTGTTCCACCTCGCTGCCGTCGGCATTGAAGATGCGGTAGAAGGCCGCGGTGTCGCCGCTGCGCGGCGGCTCGAGCACCAGCGCCTGGTCGAAGCCGATGCCGGTGCGGCGGTCGGCAAGCTGGCGCCACTGCGCGGGCGTGAGCACGAGGCCGTCGCGCGCGGGCGCATCGAGCACGATGAAGTCGTTGCCCGCGCCGTGCATCTTGGTGAAGTCGAAGCGCATCCTGCGCGCAAGGATACCTTACAGGCGTGCCTTCAGTTCCCCGGCCAGCCGCCGGCTCACCGCCAGCGGCCCGGCCATGCCGCGCACCCTTGCCAGGTAACTGCCATCGGACTGCCGTTCGATGGCCTCCAGGAAGTCGCGGTTCACCAGGGCTGCGCGATGCACGCGCAGGAAACGCGCGCCGAACTCGTTCTCCA
The DNA here is from genome assembly GCA_965652645.1 of uncultured bacterium. Taxonomy (GTDB): domain Bacteria; phylum Pseudomonadota; class Gammaproteobacteria; order Steroidobacterales; family Steroidobacteraceae; genus ZC4RG30. The sequence continues at coordinate 65,144 of CBFGXE010000012.1, forward strand.
GTTGCCGCAGCGAGTCTTCCACCAGGTCCACGCCGCCGCTGTGGTGCACGGCGGTGTATTTCTGCTCGGCCAGCAGGCAGATGACATCCTCGACCCGCAGCAGGCGGATGCCCTCGCGATGTCGCACCGGCAGGTGGGTGCGCTGTTCCGGCGCGGTCACCGCGGCCAGCTTGCGCACGGAAAGCTTCTGCGCCCGTTCGGTGGCGGCCGCGAGTTTCTCCTTGCGCACGGGCTTCAGCAGGTAGCCCACCGCCTCGGCCTCGAAGGCCTCCATGGCGTGCTCGCCATGCGCCGTGGTGAACACGATGGCCGGCGGGTCGGGCAGGCGGGCCAGGTGCCGTGCCAGCTCGAGTCCCGACATGCCGGGCATGCGCACGTCGAGGTAAAGGATGTCCGGGGCAAGCCGTTCAAGCTGCTGCAGGGTTTCGGTGGCATCGCCGGCTTCGCCGACCACCTCCACCTGGTCCAGCTCGCGCAGCAGGGCGCCGAGGCGCGCGCGCGCGAGGGGTTCGTCATCGACGATCAGGGCCTTCAGGGTCACGGCCCATCATCCCGCGTTTGCCGGCGGGGCTTCAATCACCGGGAAGCGCAGCTGCACCACGAACTCGTCGCCCTCGCGCCCCGCGGTGACGCTGGCACGGCGGCCGTGCAGCAGCTCCAGCCGTTCGCGGATGTTGTCCAGCGCGATGCCGTGGCCGGCGCGCGGTTCGCCTTCCAGCGGCAGCGGATTGCGCACGCGCAGCAGCATCATGCCTTCATTGGCACTGCCGCCGATATGCACCTCGCCGCCCTGCGCCAGCTGCGCCACGCCGTGCAGGATGGCGTTTTCGAGCAGCGGCTGCAGCGTGAGGGCGGGAATGCGCGCCTGCATGGGCAGCGCATCCACGTTCCACGCCACGGCCAGGCGCGAGCCCATGCGCAGCTGCTCGATGCGCACGTAGGCGCGCGCATTGTCCAGCTCCTCGGCGAGCGTGATCAGGCTGCGCTCCTCGTCGAGGCTGGCGCGGAACAGCTCGGTGAGGTCGAGCACGGCTTCCTCGGCGCGCGCCGGGTCGCTGCGCGTGAGCGCGGCGATGGTGTTCATGCTGTTGTAGAGGAAATGCGGGCGGATGCGCGCCTGCAGCGCGTCCGCGCGCGAGCGCGCCTGGGCTTCCACATTGAGCCGCCACTGCTGTGTCACGTAGGTGTAGCGCAGCACCAGCAGGCCCACGATGAAGCCGATGGCCAGGTTGCGGGCGAGGAAGGTGCCGTGGTCCACCCTGAGCCGGCCGAGCAGCGCATCCGGGTTCATCTGCGGGCTGCTGAGGATCCACCATGCGGCTTCGGAAATGCCTGCCACCACGAGCAGCAGCAGGCCCATCACCAGGGCCGCGCCCGCAGGGGCGGAGAATTGCGCAATGCGCCCGCGCAGCACGCACAGCAGTGCCGCGCCCGGCAATCCCACCCAGATGAGGAACAGCAGCCTTCGTGCAAGGTCGCCCCAGAAGCCGGGGCCAGGGCCGGGTGATGCCAGGGTGAGCAGCAGCGCGGTGAGCGCCACGATGGTGAGCACCAGCAGCACCGCGCGCGGTGCGCAGAAATCCGGCAGCAGCAGGGGCTTCATTCGCCGTTACCGGCGAAGCGGCGTCAGTTCGGTCCGCAGGCCAGGTCGCGGGCAGCGCGGGCCTCGAGCCGGGCGCGATCGATCTCGGCGCTGGTGAGGTACACGCGCTTGCCCTGCTCGTCGGTGCGATAGATGCTGCGCGCCCGCAGGGCTTCCTGGTAGGCGGTCTCCAGCTGCTTGCATTGCTCGGCCTTGGCGGCATCGGCGGCGGCGCGCACCTCTTCGGCCACTGCGTCGCTCACCGGCAGCGGTTCCGGATCATTGGCAACCGGCTCGGCGGCCGGGGTTGCCGGCGCTGGATCCTGTGCCGGCACTTCGGCGACAGCCTCGGTGCGCGAGCCCGTGCTGCGCACCAGCTCGGCGCCGGGGCGCGGCTGGTCGGCGTAATGCCAGGCGCCATCGGCGCCCCGCCAGCGATAGACCTCGCCGGCGCCGAAGGCGCTGGCCATCAGCAGGGTGGCGGCAGTAAAGGTGATGATCTTGCGCATGGTGCCCTCTCCGGCCGGAGTATCGCCCTGACCGCCGGCCCCGCCCTGTGACCGGATTCACAGGTTCCTTATGACCAGTCTACGCAAAGAAAAAGCCCCGGCAACCGCGAGGTCGCCGGGGCTGCTTCCCTCAAGGGGGAAGGGGGTTGTCGATCAGTCGTAGGCCCGCTCGCCGTGCTCGGCGACGTCCAGGCCCTCACGCTCCACCTCTTCGGAGGGGCGCAGTCCGATGGTGAACTTGATCACGTAGAAGATGATCGCGGTCACGATGCCGGACCAGAACACCGCGAAGAGCACACCCTTCAGCTGGATCAGGAACTGCGCGCCCATCGAGGGTTCGAAGCCCTGGCCGCCCAGCGAGGCGTGGCCGAGGATGGCGCAGGCCAGGGCGCCCACGATGCCGCCCACGGCGTGCACACCGAACACGTCCAGCGAGTCGTCGTAGCCCAGCGCCTTCTTCAGGCCGGCTACCGCCCAGAGGCAGACCAGGCCCGCGACGATGCCGAGGATGATCGAGCCCGACGGGGAGAGCACGCCGCAGGACGGGGTGATCGCCACGAGGCCTGCCACCGCGCCCGAGGCCGCACCCAGCATGGTGGGCTTGCCGCGGAAGATCCACTCACCGAAGGTCCAGGCCATCACGGCCGTGGCGGTGCAGACGAAGGTGTTGAGGAACACCAGGCCGGCGCCGTTGTTGGCCTCGAGGCCGGAGCCCACGTTGAAGCCGTACCAGCCAACCCACAGCAGCGAGGCGCCGATCATCACGTAGGGCAGGTTGTGCGGCGGCATGGCCACCTTGCCGTAGCCCGTGCGCTTGCCGACAACCAGCGCGCCCACCAGGCCCGCGATACCGGCATTGATGTGCACCACCGTGCCGCCTGCGTAGTCCAGCGCACCGGCCTTGAACAGCCAGCCCTCGGTGAACCACACCGCGCGGGCGATCGGCAGGTAGGAGAAGGTGAACCAGAGCACCGCGAACAGCAGCACCGCGCTGAACTTGGTGCGCTCGGCGAAGCCGCCGACCGCCAGCGCCGTGGTGATGGCCGCGAACGTGGCCTGGAAGGCGACGAACACGTACTCGGGGATGACCACGCCATCGGTGAAGGTGGCGGCGTTGGTGTCCGCCGTTATTCCTGACAGGAACAACCGGCTGAAGTCACCGATCCATGCGCCGGTGCCGTTGAAGGCCAGGCTGTAGCCGTAGATGACCCACATCACCACCAGCAGCGAGAACACACAGAACACCTGCATGGAAACCGACAGCATGTTCTTGGCGCGCACCATGCCGCCGTAGAAGAGTGCAAGGCCGGGCACGGCCATCATGATGACCAGCAGCGTGCAGACCATCATCCAGGCGGTATCGCCTTTTTCCGGCGTCGGTTCTGCTTCCTGTGCGCCGGCAAGCGCCGGCAGCAGTGCCAGCGAAGCAAGCAGTGTTCCGCGCGCCCATCGCGAGGAAGTTATCGAGGCGAGATCAATGCGCATATGCGACTCCCAGCTGTTCTTAAGTTGCCGCTGTTCCGGTCTCGCCGGTGCGGATTCGAATGGCCTGTTCCAGATTTCCAACAAGTATCTTTCCATCGCCGTTCCGGCCCGTTCGCGAGATGTTGGCTATGGCCTCGAGCACCGGCTCGACGATGGCATCGTCGACGGCGATCTCGACCTTGGCCCGCGGCCCGTGCTCTGCTTCATGCACTTCGGTCACCGTCACGCCCTGCACCCCCAGTTGGGCGATGGCATGCCGCATCTCGTCCAGCTTGAATGGCCGGACGATCGCAGTGATGATCTTCATGGCGTACATGTCGCAACGCAGCGAGCCTTGTTGGTATCCATTGCCTGGTCTAGCGAACGCTCTGAACCACCGGTTCAGCGCCCAAGGGACCAGTGCAGAAACCGTGCCACGGGTCACACGCCGGATAGCGCGGTCCAAAAGGACCAGCGCGCCACGGGGCTGCACAGTGTTGGACACTTGCACGAAGTTGGTGCACCACCGTGGTGCATGACCGTCGCGGAGAGCCCATGATCGACAAACTGGACGTGAACGGACTGGTGCGCCAGCTCACCGAGAACCTGCCGGCCTCCTTGCAGGCGCTGAAGGGGGACGTGGAGGCCCATGCCAGCCGGGTGCTGCGCGATGCCACGCGCCGCCTCGACCTGGTGTCGCGCGAGGAATTCGATGCCCAGGCGCGGGTGCTGGAGCGCAGCCGGGAACTGATCGCCACGCTGGAAGCCCGGGTGGCCGCGCTGGAACGGCAGCAGGGAGCCGGGTCGGCCGGCACCTCGGGCTAATCTGCCCGGTTCCGGCAATTAACCGCGCCCCGGCGGGCGGCTTGCCCGGCCACAGTGGGTGCATGGGATTCGCCCGGGTCTTCAGTCGCGCGCAGGTGGGCCTGGCCGCCCCGCAGGTCACGGTGGAGGTGCACCTGGGCAGCGGCCTGCCCACCTTCACCATCGTCGGGCTGCCGGCCGCGGCGGTGAAAGAAAGCCGCGAGCGCGTGCGCGCAGCCCTTGCCACCTGCGGCTTCGAGCTGCCGGCCGGGCGCATCACGGTCAACCTTGCGCCGGCCGACCTCCCGAAGGAGGGCGGGCGTTTCGACCTGCCCGTGGCGCTGGGCATCCTGCTGGCCTCGGGGCAGGCCGAGCCGCGCTTCGAGCTGGCGTGCACCGAGTTCTACGGCGAGCTGGCGCTCACCGGTGAGCTCAAGCCGGTGCCGGGGCTGCTGCTGGCGGCGTTGCATGCGCGTCGCGGCGGACACGGCGTGGTCGTGCCGGCCTGCAACCTGCCCGAGGTGCGCGCGGCCGATGCCGGGGCCCGCGGACTGCGACACCTGCGCGAGCTGGTGGAAGAAGAGGGCGCCCCCGACATGGCCGCTGAAGTTCCGGCGGCACTGCCGGTGGATCACGCGCCGGTGCACGAGCTGGCCGACGTGCGGGGCCAGCACCACGCCAAGCGCGCGCTGCTCATTGCCGCAGCCGGGGCGCACAGCCTCCTGATGCTCGGTCCGCCAGGCTCCGGCAAGACCATGCTGGCGCAGCGCCTGCCCGGCCTGTTGCCGCCGCTGACCCACGACGAGGCGCTGGAAGTCGCGGCCATCACGGCAGTGGCGCAATCCATACCTGGCGCGACGCCGGGCAGGGCACGCTGGCCTGCCACGCCGCCGTTCCGCGCGCCTCACCACACGGCCTCGGCCCATGCCATCGTCGGCGGCGGAATGGCCGTGCAACCCGGGGAGGTGAGCCTCGCGCACCATGGCGTGCTCTTCCTCGACGAGCTGCCGGAATTCGACCGGCGGGTGCTCGAATCACTGCGCGAACCGCTGGAATCCGGACGCGTGAATGTGGTGCGCGCCAACCGGCGGGCGGAGTTTCCCGCATCATTCCTGCTGGTGGCGGCGATGAATCCCTGTCCCTGCGGGCGCCACGGGCTGGTGGCTCCTGCCTGCCGCTGCCAGGTGGCGCAGGTGGAGCGTTACCGCGCCCGCATTTCCGGACCGCTGCTCGATCGCATCGACCTGCAACTGCGCCTGGCGCAGGTGGATGCGGCGACGCTGGTGGCCGATGCACCGGCGCGGGATGAAGCAGCACAAGAGGGGGAACCGGCCGCCGCAGAGATGACCACCGCCCGGGCGCGGGCGCTGGTGTGTCGCGTGCGTGAGCGGCAGATGCGGCGCCAGGGATGCCTCAACGGCAGGCTGTCGTCCGCGGATACCCTGCGCCATTGCCGGGCTGATCAGAAAGGACTGAACCTGTTGGCGAGGGCTGCGGAAAAGCGCGGCACTTCAGCGCGCGGGCAGCACCGCATCCTGCGCGTGGCGCGCACCATTGCCGACCTCGCTGACCGGGACGGCATACAGCCGGGCGACATCGCGGAGGCGCTGTCGCTGCGGCTGGAGGAATAAGGGGAGAGGAGGCCGGCAGCTGGCCGGCCACGCGGACTAGAGCTTTTCCAGCATGTAATCGACGGCCTTCTTCACCAGGTCGTCGCTGAGATCAGTGCGGCCGCCCTTCGCAGGCATCGCGTTGCCGCTCTTGCCGGTGAAACCCTTGATGGCGTGTTCGTATAGCGTATTGATGCCCTGTGCACGGCGCGGTGCCCAATTCGCCGCATCGCCAAGCCTGGGCGCGCTCAGCAGGCCCGCGTCATGGCAGGCCACGCAGGCGACCTTGTAGACCTGCTCGCCGGTCTCGAGTACCACGGCCGCAGCGCCCGAGGCCACCTGCGTCACCGGCGCTATCTTCAGCGCCGCATTGTCCTGCCCCGCCACCGCCACCCGCGCGGCCCCCGATACCCGCTCCGCCACGGTCTGCTGCAGCAGCGGATCCTGCTGTACGGAGGCGTTCTGTTCCTTGCCCACATACCGGGCCAGCGCGAAGACCAGGATCGCGAAGGCGACCAGCAGTCCAAGGACGACGCTGAAAACATTGAAGAAATGGGTATCTTGCTTGCTCACTTGGGGGAAGTCCGGTCAGTTGGGGCAGGTCAAACCCCGGAATTATAGGGAACTGTTGCAGTTTGGGCAGTCCAACCCGACGGACCCGACTAAAATCAACGGGGAACGGGCCCGGCAGTGCTTGATCCAAGGGGTATGGGGATTGTGTCCAAGCGTTTCTTGAGTGCGGCAGTGGCCGTGCTGGCCTGCGGCCCCGCCTGCGCGCAGGCGGCCGCGCCCGCCCCCTCCCACTGGGCGGCCATCGAGACCTACTGCGGCGACTGCCACAACTCCACTGACTGGGCCGGTGGCGTGGCCTTCGACGCCTACACCGAGGCCGATGTCCCCCACGAAATCGACGTGTGGGAAAAAGTGGCGCGCAAGCTGCGCGGCCACCTGATGCCGCCCCCGGGCAGCAAGCAGCCCCCGCAGGCCGAGCTCGACGGCATCGTGCAGTGGCTGGAGACCAGCCTCGATGCCCGCCGCGAGACCCCGCGCGCCGGCTACGTCACCGCGCAGCGCCTCAACCGCACCGAATACGCCAATGCCGTGCGCACGCTGCTGGGCGTGGAGATCAAGGTGGAAGACCTGCTTCCGCCCGAAATCGAGATGGAAGGTTTCGACAACATCGCCGCGGTGCTCACCGTGTCGCCGTCCTTCCTCGACCAGTACATCGGCGCCGCACGCTACATCGCGCGGCGCGCCGTGGGCGATCCGCAGGCCAAGCTGGGCAAGACGCTCTACACCTCGGCGCAGTCCGAGGGCGGCAAGATGCCGCCGGGCAGCGCCGGCGGCACGAAGATCACGCATTTCTTCCCCGCGGATGGCGAATACCGCCTCAGCATCGTCAATGACCTCACCGGCGGCCTCTATCCGAATGCCTCGCTGTTCCGCCGCACCATCGTCGTGATGCTCGACGGCAAGGAGATCTTCCGCGGCGACCTGGGCGGCAAGGAAGACCTGGGCGTCGTCGACAAGGAGGCGCAGCCCGGCCGCGACAAGGTGATGTCGCGTTTCCAGAACATCCCCTTCCGCGCCACCTCCGGCACCCACCAGATCATCGTCACCGCCGTGGAGCGCTCGCGCGTGCTGTCGGACGACACCATCGGCGGCGGCTTCGGTGGTGGCCGCGGCGGCGGTGGCGGTGGCGGCATCGCGCCGAACGTAGAGATCGCCGGGCCCTTCGGCGAGGTGACGCTCAGCAGTTCGCCCAGCCGCGACCGCATCTTCGTGTGCTACCCGAAGAACGCCGCGGAGGAAAAGCCCTGCGCCACGCGCATCGCACGCGAGCTGGCCACGCGCGCCTACCGCCGGCCGGCCACCGATGCCGACGTCTCCCGCCTGATGACCTTCTTCGAGTCCGGTCGCAAGGAAATCGGCCACTTCGACGGAGGCGTGCAGGAAATCGTGATGGGCACGCTCTCCAGTCCCGACTTCCTCTATCGCGTGATCGCGCCGCGCGGCGATGGCCACGCGCCCTATCCGCTCTCCGACCTCGAGCTGGCCTCGCGCCTGGCGTTCTTCATCTGGAGCGACGTGCCCGACGACGAGCTGCGCCAGCTCGCAGTGGAAGGCAAGCTCGGCGATCGCAACGTCTACCAGCAGCAGGTGCTGCGCATGCTGGCCGACCAGCGGGCCATGGCGCTGGTGGATGGCTTCGCGATGCGCTGGCTCAACGTCGATGACCTGAAGGCCGTGGATCCGGACACCAACATCTTCCGCGGCTTCAACGAGTCACTGCGCAGCGATTTCAGCACCGAAATCCGCCTGTTCCTCGGCGAGGTGCTGCTGCAGAACAACACCGTGCTCGACCTGCTGGACGCGGACTACACCTACCTCAACCAGCGCCTGGCCTCGCACTACGGCATCCGCGGCATCAATGGCCAGCAGTTCCGCCGCGTGCAGCTGGCCGACCCGGCCCGCTACGGCGTACTCGGCAAGGCGGCCGTGCTGCTGCGCACCTCCTATGCCGACCGCACCTCGCCGGTGCTGCGCGGCGCGTGGATCCTCGAGCGCCTGATCGGCACCGCGCCCACGCCGCCGCCGCCGGGCGTGGAGACCAACCTCGCCCCCAAGGAAGGCGAGCAGGGCACCACGCTGCGCAAGCGGCTCGAGGTGCACCGCTCGGTGCAGAGCTGCAACCAGTGCCACGGCGTGATCGACCCGCTGGGCCTGGCGATGGAGAACTTCGACGCCATCGGCGCCTGGCGCACGCGCGAGAGCGACTCGCGCCAGCCCATCGACGCCACCAGCGTGCTGCCCGACGGCACCCCGATCAACGGCGTGGTGGAGCTGCGCGAGGCGCTGGCCCGTCGTCCCGAGCAGTTCGTCTGGTCGATCACGCAGAAGCTGATGATGTATGCCACCGGCCGCGAGGTGGAGGCGCATGACATGCCGCAGGTGCGGCAGATCGTGCGCGATACCGCGGCGGGCAACTACCGGTTCTTCGACCTGGTGCAGGCCGTCGCCAATTCCGACGCCTTCCGCCTGCAGGGTCCGCCGCATCCCGCACAGCAGTCCACGGTGGCGCAGGTCCACCCGGCACAGTAGGAGTCGAGCGATGTTCCTCACCAAGAAGCACATTTCCCGCCGTGCCACGCTGAAGGGCATGGGTGTGTCGCTGGCGCTGCCCCTGCTGGATGCGATGATTCCCGCGGCCACGGCCATGGAGAAGACCGCCGCGGTGCCCAGGCCGCGCGTCGGGTTCTTCTACATCCCGCACGGCGCCATCATGGACAACACGCCGTTCGGCAAGGAAGTGGACGCCTGGACGCCCTCGGGCGAGGGCGCGAACTTCACGCTGAACCGCATCATGAAGCCGCTTGAGAAGCACAAGCAGCAGGTGATCTCCTTCGCCAACCTGGAGAACGCGGCCAGCGCAGGTTCGGTGCATACGCTGAACCCGGCCACCTGGCTGTCGGCCGTGCGCCCGCCCGGAGGCACGCCGGGCGCCAACATGGCCATCACCCTCGACCAGGTGATCGCCGGCGCCATCGGCCAGGAAACCGCGCTGCCCTCGCTGGAGCTGGCGGCCGAAACCACCATCCAGGCCGCGGCCGGCGGCGGTTTCTACAGCACCACGCTGTCGTTCCGCGACGCGCACACGCCGCTGCCCATGGAGTTCAATCCGCGCAAGGTGTTCCTGCAGCTCTTCGGCGAAGGTGACACCGACGCCGAGCGTGCGCTGATCTCGCGCCAGACCACCAGCATCCTCGACCTGATCGCCGAGCGCACGAAGTCGCTGCGCGCCGAGGTGGGCCCGGAAGACCGGCGCGTGCTCGACAGCTACCTGGAGACAGTGCGCGAGATCGAGCGCCGGCTGGAGAAGGCCAAGGCGCGCGATCTGTCGAGCGTGAAGCTGCCGGACGCACCGGTGGGCCAGCTCGACGCCTTCGACGAGCAGGTGAACCTGATGTTCGACCTGGTCGCCCTGGCCTACCAGGCCAACCTGACCCGCGTGGTTTCCTACATCATGGTGGCCGAGGGCACGAACCGGAACTATCCTTTCATCAACGTGCCGGATTCCTTCCATCCGCTCTCGCACCATGCCAATGACCGCGACCGGCTGGAGAAACTCACCCGGGTGCAGACCTGGCACATGGAGCAGTTCGCGAAGTTCCTCGACAAGATGGCCGCCACGCCCGATGGCGACGGCTCGCTGCTCGACCACTCGATCTTCATGTACGGCTCGAACATGAGCAACAGCGACCGCCACAACAACTACCCGCTGCCGGTGATCCTGGTCGGCGGCGGCAATGGCAAGCTGAAAGGCGGCCGCCACATCGTGCCCCCGGATCGCACGCCCATCGCCAACCTGCACCTCACCGTGCTCAACAAGCTGGGCATTGCGCGCGACAAGCTCGGCGACAGCACCGGCTTCATCGCGGGAGTGTGAGCGTGCGTCGGAACCTGAACCGGCGCGATGCGCTGCGACTGGCGCTGGGTGCGACTGCCGGCCTGTCGCTGGTGGGCTGCGCCACGCAGGGCGGCGCGGCGCGGGGCAGCGGGGCAAAGGCCGTGAAATACACGCCTGCCGTCACGCAGCTGGGCGAGCGCCTGCTGCTGGTGAGCGGGGTGGGCAGCAACGTGCTCGCGCTGCGCGGTGATGAGGGCCTGCTGCTGGTGGATACCGGCGCGCCCGGCGCCACCGCCGCATTGCAGGGCGAACTTCGCGGCTTCGCGGGCGAGGCGCCCGTCACCACCGTCATCAACACCCACTGGCACGAGGCCAGTACCGGCGGCAACGATGCCTTTGCCGCCACCGGCGCGAGGCTCATCGCCCACGCCAAGGCCGCGCAGCGCATGCGCGTGCCGCAGTACATGCCCATGGAAGACCGCTACCTGCCGGCGCGCGACAAGGCGGCCGTGCCCACCGGGGTGTTCTACCTTGGCAGGAAGGAACTCACCTTCGGCGGTGAGCGCATCGAATACGGCTACCTGCAGCAGCCGCACACCGACGGCGACCTCTACGTGTGGTTCAAGGATTCCAACGTGCTGGCCGTGGGAGACGCGGTGGCGCCGGTCTCGGACCCCCTGATCTGCTGGTATGAAGGCGGCTGGGTGGGCGGCCGCATCGACGCCCATGAGCTGCTGCAGGCCAGGGGCGATGCACAGACAAGGATCGTCGCCGCCACGGGCGGCGTGATCTCGCGCGCCGAGGTGGGCACGGAGACCGAGGCGCTGAAGGGCATGTTCGAGCGCGTGTCCGAGGCCATGCGCAAGGGCTTCACCACCGAGGACATGCAGCGCGCCAACCTGCTGGGCGACCTGCCGCGCACCTGGGCCGATCCTGACAAGGCGCTGTATGACGCCCACAAGAGCATGTGGGCGCACTACAACAAGCTGTCGCACTCCATCGTCTAGGGCAGGGAAAAAATTTCCGGAGCCCTCATCCTGTCCGAGAGGGCTCCGGCAACTTTGGTTTGGACACAAAGTTATGACCGGTGCACTCTAGGCACGCCGGGCCGGGCCGCCCGTAGGTCCAGTGACGGATTGTCTGTAGGAATCCGCTGATAAGGGCCGCGTCGCTAGCGCGGCACCACATTGCTCGCATGCCGATGCACCAGGCGCCATTGCCCGGCCTGGCGCTCCCAAACATGGGTGATGCGCCGCTGCACCCTCTGTCCCGGCCGGGCGCCCGGCATTCCCTGCACGTCGGCGCTGAACACCACCGTTTCCAGTCCCACGGTGTAGGCCACGTCCTCGCGCACTGTCACATCCTCGGTTTCATAGGAGGCCGAGGCGTAGGGCGATGGGCCGCCTCCGGTGAGCAGGGCCAGCAGTTCCGCCCGGGTCACTCTGAGGCCGTCGGGATTCACCAGCACGAACGAGGGAGCGAAAAAACGTTCCAGCGCGGCACGGTCACCGGCAATGGCCGCGCGCGCCTGCTGCTGCTCGATGTCGCGCAGCATGGCCGCATCCGTGGTGGGTGCCGCAGCCGGGAGAAGGGCGGTGTAGCCTGCGAGCAGCAGCAGCTGGGCCGTGATGCAGAGCCTGCGTCGCATGGCCTATCCTCCCTGGTCCGCCAGCTTCGCCTTCAGTTGCAGCAGGGCCACCAGCATGCGGTCGCGTTCGCGCGCCACCGAGGCCATGTCCCATTCGCCCATCTGCTGTTCGGCGCTGTCGAGCACGGCGCGCTTCACCTCATCGGTGAGGCGCGTGGGGAACAGGTCCTGCCAGTAGTCATCCATGGGCGGCCCCAGGTGATCGAGGAGATGGCCCAGCCCGCCCTCGCCGCCCGACAGGGACTGCGTGGCGAAGGGGCCGCGGATCGCCCAGCGCAGGCCGGGGCCGTTGGCGATCGCGGCATCGATGTCTTCCACCGTCGCCACCCCGGCGTGCACCAGGCCATAGGCCTCGCGCCACAGCGCCGCCTGCAGGCGGTTGGTGACGAAACCCTTGAGCTCCTTGTGCAGGGAGATGGGCTTGCGGCCCGCGGCGCGGTAGAAGTCCAGTGCCGTGCGCACCGTGTGCGCGGAAGTGAGCCGTCCGCCCACCACTTCCACCAGCGGGATCAGGTGCGGCGGGTTGAAGGGGTGGCCGATGAGCACGCGCTCCGGGCGGCTGCAGGCGGTCTGGAATTCCGAGGCCGGAATGCCGGAGGAACTGCTGGCGAGGATGGCATGCGCCGGTGCCACCTGGTCGAGCAGCGCGAACATCTCGCGCTTGAACTCCAGCCGCTCCGGTCCATTCTCCTGCACGAAGTCGGCCTGGGCCGCGGCCTCGCGCGCGTCGGCGCAGAACTGCAGCTGGGCGGGATCGCTGCCCGTGGCGGCGCCCAGTGCCACGGCATCGGGCCACTGTCGCGCCACCTGCTCGCGCAGGCGCTGTTCGGCGCCGGGCGCCGGGTCGGTAGCCATGACCCTGAAGCCATGTGCGAGAAAGCAGGTGCACCAGCTGGCGCCGATCACGCCCGTGCCGATCACGGCCACGTTGCGGATGGGCGCCGTTGGCGCCGTGTTGGCGGGTGACAGGTCCATCAATCTTCTCCGCCTGTTCAGTGCTGCGTGACGACGATCGGCCTGCCGCGCGTGATGTTTCCTGTGCGCTTGAGCCCCACCACAACGTCTTCGGACCTGATCGTCATCTCCCACGCCTCGATTGCCGGCTGATTGCGGCTTCGCAGGATGCCGCATAACTCACGGCTTGGCGACTTCCCCAATCGGTACTTCGGCAAGCGGCTGCCCCGGTGGAGCATGCCGGGTGACCATTGGTGCCATCCCGCCCTCTGCCGAACGGGGGAGGCCTGGCATGGCCATCAGGCCAATATGGAAATGCCGGCTGCATCCCTACCTTGTGAACCAGGGCGCCCTGCGCCGCCAACCAGGTTTTTCAAGGAGAACGCAGATGAGCAAGAAGACAAGTCAGGTCGTGGGATTTGCGGTGGCCGGCGCGCTGCTGCTGGGTGCGGTGCCGGCCACGGCGCAGCAGGTGGAGGGACGCAGCGAGATCGGCGTGCATGCCGGTGCACTGTTCGGCAATGATCTCACCGACGAGCCGGTGTCGGGCACGGTGCCGCAGCTGGATGACGACTTCGTCGCCGGCTTGCGTTACGCCTACAACTTCACCCGGGACTTTGCGCTGGAGGGTTCGCTGGGTTTCAACCCGAGCAAGGTAACCCGCGCCGTCGGCGGCGACGTGGACATCGACGTGTACACCGCCGACATCAATGCGGTGTGGAACTTCCGCAGCGACTCGCGGCTGACGCCATACCTGACGGCCGGCGTGGGTTATGCTTTCGCGGACCTGGAGCGCCCGCTGCAGGGCAGCGTGGGTGGCAACGCGGTGTCGATCGACGACGATGAGGGCGTCACCCTCAATGCGGGCGGCGGCATCAAGTACGCACTTGCCGACCGGCTGCTGGTGCGCCTGGATGCGCGTTACCGCTTCATCGACAAGCTGGTGAACCAGTTCGACGAATCCCTGCATGGCGCTGAGGTCACGCTGGGCCTGGGCTGGAGGTTCTGACCGGCCGCGGTGCATTGGAACACGGGAAAAGTCATGGACCAGCACGAGCCAGCGGTCGAGGGCATCGCCCATGAGGAAACCGGCCATCGTGGTGCATTCTTCTGCAACCGCGAGGGCAGGCGTCTTGCTGAAATGACCCACAGTCGCGCCAATGCATCGCTGGTCATCGTCGACCACACGGAAGTGGACGACAGCCTGATGGGGCAGGGTGTGGCGCGCCGGCTGCTTG
>CBFGXE010000013.1:0-68861 GCA_965652645.1 uncultured bacterium
CAGCCGATGGACAGGAGCCGTGACCCAGATACTGGTCGTCGAGGATGAGCAGCCCATCCGCGAGATGATTGCCTTCGCCCTGCGGCGCGCCGGCCACGAGGTGCGCGAGGCGGAGGACTGCCGCAGCGCGCGTGTGCAGATCGCCGACGCGCGTCCGGACCTGGTGTTGGTGGACTGGATGCTGCCGGACCAGAGCGGGCTGGAGCTCACGCGGCAGATCAAGCGCGAATCCGCCACCCGCGACCTGCCGGTGATCATGCTCACGGCGCGGGCTTCCGAACGCGACAAGATAGCCGGTCTGGATGGCGGCGCCGACGACTACGTCACCAAGCCCTTCTCGCCGCGCGAGCTGCTCTCGCGTATCAATGCCGTGCTGCGCCGAGCTGGTGCCGCGGATGAGATGATGGAGCTGGGCGGCCTGGCCATGGACCGCGCCGCGCACCGGGTTTCCGCAGGCGGCATCGACATAGCACTGGGGCCCACCGAATACCGCATGCTGGAATTCCTGATGCTGAACCCGGAGCGGGTCTACACGCGCGCCCAGCTGCTCGACCGGGTCTGGGGCGGGAACACCGAGGTGGAGGAGCGCACCATCGATGTGCACATCCGCCGCCTGCGCAAGGCACTTGAGGCGGTTTCGCTCGACCGCCTCATCCAGACCGTGCGCGGCAGCGGCTACTGCTTCTCGGTGCGGGAGCCGGCCGGGTGAGCACGGCGCGCGCCGCCTGGTTCGTGCTGGCGCGACTGGGCCTGGCGCTGCTGGCCGGGCTGCTCACCGGCTGGCTGCTGGACAACATCGCCCTGGGATTGGTGCTGGCGCTGTGCGCCATGCTGGCCTGGCAGCTCCTGCAACTGCACCGGCTGGATCGCTGGCTGCGCGACCGCGGCCGGCTTGATCCCCCGGACGCGCCAGGCGTCTGGGGCGAGGTGGTGGCGCGCGTGGTGCGCCTGCATCGTCGCAAGCGTCACCACAAGCAGCGCATGCTGGAGGTATTCCGCGACCTGCGCCGGGCTACGGCGACCATGCCCGATGGCGTGCTGATCCTCAATTCGCAGGGCGACATCCTCTGGTTCAACCGCACCGCCGGCCAGCAGCTTGGCCTGCGACGTGGCACCGACCGTGGCCTGCGGCTGGCCAACCTGGTACGTGAACCCGCGCTGGCACGCTACCTGGACGAGTCACACAACGGGGAACCATTGGTCATCGTGTGCGGTGACCCCGGTGTTCACCTGTCGATCCAGGCCGTGCCCCACGGCGGCGAACAGCGGCTCATCCTCGTGCGTGACATTTCGCGCCAGGTGGCGCTGGAGGCGGTGCGCCGCGACTTCGTGGCCAATGCCTCGCATGAGCTGCGTTCGCCGCTGACGGTGTTCACCGGCTACCTGGAGACGCTGCTGCAGGAGGAGGACCTGGATCCGGCACTGCGCGGCCCTCTGGCCGAGATGCAGCGCCAGTCCCAGCGCATGAACAGCCTGGTCAGCGACCTGCTGGAGCTCTCGCGCCTCGATGCCATTGCCGGCGAAGTGGAGGGCGGTCGCGTTGACGTGCCCGCGGTCACCACGCAGCTGTGCAGGGACGTGCAGGCCCGTCCCGTGCACCCCGAAGTGGAGCTGGTGCTGGAGACGCAGGCGGGCCTGCGCGGGGAGGAGAAGGAACTGCATTCAGCCTTCTTCAACCTGGTGGACAACGCTGTGAAGTACACGCCCGCCACCGGCAGGGTACGAATCTGCTGGCGGATGGACGGGCAGGGCCAGGCGCGTTTCGAGGTGCACGACACCGGCCCCGGCATTGCCGCCGAGCACCTGCCGAGGCTCACCGAGCGTTTCTACCGCGTGGATCCCGGCCGTGCCCGCTCTGCCGGCGGCACCGGCCTTGGCCTCGCCATCGTGAAACATGTGCTGCAGCACCACGGTGCGCAGCTCGAGGTCCGCAGCGAACCCGGCAAGGGCAGCGTATTCACCTGTGTCTTTCCCGCACGGCGCGTGCTGGCGGGGGGCGACGCGAACTCCCATTCGGCCAACCTGGAGGACAGGAATGGATGCCGCAGACCTGACGCATCACATATCGCGGCGCTTCAATGAGGACCTGGAGCTGGTGCGCTCGCGCGTGCTGGCCATGGGGGGGCTCGTGGAAGAGTGCCTGGCCAGGGCGATCACCGCCCTGGTGGAAGGGGACGGGCCGCTGGGGGAATCCCTGGCCATCGATGACCTGAAGGTCAATGCCATGGAGGTGGTCATCGACGAGGAATGCAGCCGCATCCTCGCCACGCGCAGCCCGGCGGCTGGCGACCTGCGGCTGATCGTCGCGGTGATCAAGACCATCACCGACCTCGAGCGCATCGGCGACGAAGCCGAGAAGATCGGCAACATCGCCTCGCGGCTGGCGGCCGTGGAGCGTCCGGAGGGACGCTACCGCGAGGTCAAGCACATGGGCCGCATCGTCTCCGGCATGGTGCATGACGCGCTGGACGCCTTCGCGCGGCTGGACACACGCGCCGCGCTGGAGGTGGCACGCCGCGACCGCAGCGTCGACGAGGAGTACGAGGCCATCCAGCGCCAGGCCATCACCTTCATGATGGAGGACCCGCGCAACATCCGCCGCGCGCTGGACGTGATGTGGGTGGTGCGGGCGCTGGAGCGCGTCGGCGACCATGCGAAGAACATCAGCGAATACGTGATCTTCATGGTGCACGGCAAGGATGTGCGCCATACTCGCCTGGAAGACGTGGAGCGGGAATTCGGCGGCGAAACCCGCTGACCCGCGGGGGAAATCCGGGAGATGAAGATGGGTCTGCTTGCGTGGCTGCGCAGCCACCGTGTGCTTGCCAACCTGGCCGGCGCGGCCGTGTGTTTCGGGCTCTACGGCTATGCGCTGTTCACGCAATACTTCATGGGCTACCAGCCCTGTCCGCTGTGCATGTTCCAGCGTTTCGGCGTGATTTCGCTGGGCGTGGCACTGGTGGTGTCGGCGGGACTGTCGCTGTCCCGGGGCCGCTGGGGCGGCTTCACCTCGGTGGCGCTGGTGGTCGTGGCCACTGCCATCGCTGCCGGCGTGGCCGGTCGCCACGTCTACGTGCAGGCGCAGCCGCCGGGCACCTATGCGTCCTGCGGCGCCTCGCTGGAGTGGATGCTCGAGATCAACCCGGTCTTCGAGGTCATCCGCAAGGTGCTCAGCGCGCCGGGGGATTGCGCCAACGTCGACTGGTCCTTCCTGGGACTGGCCATGCCCGCCTGGGTGCTGCTCTGGTCGCTGCTGCTGGGCACGCTGGGCGTGCTGGTGAACTGGCCGCGGCGCGCCGCCGCGGCCTGACCTGGGACCTAGCCGAGCAGGCGCCGCAACGCTTCCAGGTACATCTGGTGCAGGGCGTCGATTTCCTCGAGCGCCACAGACTCGTTGACCTTGTGGATGGTGGCGTTGGTCACGCCCAGCTCCACCACCTGCGTGCCCATCCTGGCGATGAAGCGACCGTCGGAGGTGCCGCCGCCGGTCGAGAGCTTCGGCGCCTGGCCGGTCACGGCCTCCACCGCCGCGCACACGGCGTCTGACAGCGGCCCCGGCGGCGTGTAGAACGGCTCGCCGGACACATACCACTCGATGGTGTACTTCACGCCGTGGCGGTCGAGGATGCCCTCGACCGTGCGGCGCAGCTGCTCCTGCGTCTGCTCGGTGTTGTAACGCAGGTTGAAGCGGGCCTTCAGCTCCCCGGGAATCACGTTCGGCGCGCCGGTGCCGGCGTTGAGGTTGGAGATCTGGAAGGTGGTGGGCTGGAAGTGGGCATTGCCCTGGTCCCACACATGCGTGGTGAGCTCGGCCAGCGCCGGCGCCAGGGTGTGCACGGGGTTCACCGCCAGCTGTGGGTAGGCCACGTGGCCCTGCACGCCGTGCACGGTGAGGCGGCCGCTGTAGGAGCCGCGGCGGCCGATCTTGATGGTGTCGCCCACGCGCTGCTCGCTGGAGGGCTCGCCGACGATGCACCAGTCGATGCGCTCGCCGCGCGCCTTGAGCTCCTCGACCACGCGCTTGGTGCCGTCCACCGACGGGCCTTCCTCGTCGCTGGTGATCAGGAAGGCGATGGTGCCCTTGTGGTTGGGGCACTCGCGCACGAAGGCCTCGGCGGCCGTGACCATGGCGGCCAGACCGCTCTTCATGTCGGCGGCGCCGCGGCCGTAGAGGCGGCCATCACGCACGGTGGGCTTGAAGGGATCGGACTTCCACTCTTCCAGCGGGCCGGTGGGCACGACGTCGGTATGGCCGGCAAAGCACAGCACCGGGCCGCCTTCGCCATGCTTCGACCAGAAATTCTCCACGCTGCCGAAGTTCAGCCGCTCGTTGCGGAAACCCACCGCGGCCAGGCGATCCATCATCAGCTGCTGGCAGCCCAGGTCAGTCGGGGTCACGGAGGCCCGGGAGATGAGGTCCTGCGTCAGCCGCAGCGTGTCGGAGTTCTGCAATTTGGTCGGGTTCCTGGGGGCGGTTGCGAAAAAATCGGAAGTGCCAGGCGGCGAGAATACAGGCAATCAGCGGCGCACGGCAGCGGTGGTTTCCCGGCGGCCTGCAACGGGATTGAAACATTCGGTTCGTAAGGTGCGGCCTGCAACAGAGGCCTGACAGACACCATCCCCGAAGGAGGGAATTGCATGAACCGAATGACCCCACTGGCCGCCGCGCTGCTCGCCACGGCGCTGGCCGCATCCCCGGCCCCGGCCCAGACCGTGCGCGACCATGTCTCGGTGGTCGGCTCGTCCACTGTCTATCCCTTCACCACCGCGGTGGCCGAGCAGTTCGGCCGGGCGGGGCGCTTCCGGACGCCCAAGGTGGAGAGCACCGGGACGGGCGGCGGCATCAAGCTGTTCTGCGCCGGCGTGGGTGTTCAGCATCCCGACGTCGTCAATGCCTCGCGCGCCATCAAGGCCGGCGAGGTCGAGGCGTGCTCGAAGGCAGGTGTGAGGGAGGTCATCGAGGTCAAGGTGGGCTACGACGGAATTGTCGTGGCCAACTCCAGGAAGGGCAAGACTTACCGCCTGACGCGCCAGCAGCTGTTCCTGGCGCTGGCACGCCAGGTGCCGGATCCGGCCCGGCCGGGCGCGCTGCTCGCCAATCCCTACCGCAGCTGGGACCAGATCGACCGCTCGCTGCCGCCCGAGCGGATCGAGGTGCTGGGGCCGCCACCCACCTCCGGCACGCGCGATGCCTTCCTGGAGCTGGTGATGGAGCCGGGCTGCCAGGCCTTCGACTGGGTGAAGGCGCTGAAGGACACCGACGAGGCCCGCTTCAAGGGCATCTGCCACGCCATCCGCGAGGACGGCGCCTTCGTGGAGGCCGGCGAGAACGACAACCTCATCGTGCAGAAGCTGGAGGCCAATCCGCGGGCGCTGGGCATCTTCGGCTACAGCTTCCTCGAGGAGAACGTCAGCCAGATCCAGGGGGCGGCGGTGGAAGGCGTGGCGCCGACGTTCGAGAACATCGCGGGGTCGAAATATCCCGTTTCGCGGCCCCTGTTCATCTACGTGAAAAAGGCGCACCTGGGAGTGATCCCCGGCCTGCGCGAGTTCATCACCGAATACGTGAGCGAGCGCTCCATGGGCGCCGAGGGATATCTCGCCGACCGGGGGCTCGTGCCATTGCCTCCCGCGGAGCTGGCGCAGGTGCGTGCCACGGTGCTGGGGCAGATCAAGTGAAAGCCGAGAGAAACATGAACCAGACAAACCTGAGGATCTGTGCGGCCGTGGCGGCCGCGACCCTGGCCGGTGGCGCGATGGCCGGCGAATCCAGCGGCGGGGCCAGCATCCCCGACTGGGTTTCCAGCTTCACCTTCAAGGGCGACTTCCGATACCGCTACGAGCTGATTGACCAGCAGTACACCCCCGGGCGCACCCGCGATCGCATCCGGATGCGGGTCGGCTTCGTGGCAAAGGTGAACAGCACCGTGAGCACGGAGCTTGGACTGGCGAGCTCCGAGGGCAACGACCCCCGGTCGTCCAACCAGACGCTGGGAGGGGAAAACTCCCGCAAGGACCTGCTCATCGACCTCGCCTACGTGCAGTGGCGGGCGACGCCGGAACTGAAGTTCACCGGCGGGAAGATGAAATATCCCTGGGTGCGCGCCGGCAGCAGTGTGCTGTTCGATGGTGATGTGAACCCCGAGGGCCTGGCCGTGAACTGGTCGCGCGGCGGGCTGTTTGCCAGCGCCTTCTACAACCACCTGGAAGAGCGCTCGGCCAGCGGCGAGAGCAGCATGGCTGGCGCGCAGGTGGGCGTGAAGGTGAAGCCTGGCGAAGGGCAGCTGATGCTGGCGGCCGGCGTGTTCGACTTCAACAGCGTGCGCTACCGCAATCCCTTCCATGGCGGCAACGCCTACGGCAACACCACGACGACCACCGGGTGCATCGGTGGCGCCACCACCTGCCTGGCATTCGACTACAACCTCCTGGAGGGCATCGTCGAATACACCCGCCCGGTGGGTGGCCGGCCGCTCACGCTGTTCGCCGACTACATCCGCAACGATGCGGCAGGCAATGGACTCGACACTGCGCTGAGCACGGGCTTCAGCTGGGGCCGCGCGTCGAACCCGGGCAGCTGGGAGGTTGGATACTTCTACCAGAGGGTGGACAAGGACGCCGTGTTTGCCCAGTTCATCGACTCCGACCTGGGCGGCGGCAACAGCGACTACCGCGGCCATGTGGTGCGCGCGGCCTATGCCATCGCCCGCAACTGGACGGCGAATGCGACCTGGCACTTCGGCGAGACCAACGTGGACGTGGCAGCCAACGTCGCGGGCGTCGGCGCGGTGCGCAGCCGTGACTACAAGCGCCTGCAGCTCGACCTGAACTTCAAGTTCTGAAGCGATGCCTGCAGGTACGCTGTTGCTGGTGATCGCCGCCCTGGCGGCAACCGGATACTGGCTGGGAAGGTCGCGCTCGCTGGCCCTGGTGGGCGGCGGGCGCGGCATCCGCAGGCTGCACTCGCTGCCGCGGTACTACGGGCTGCTGGCCGCGCTGTGGTGCGGCCTGCCGTGCCTTGTGGTGCTGGCGGGGTGGCTGGCGTTCCAGGACCGCATCCTCACCTCGCTGGTGCTCTCCGGCATCGGCGGGGCGGGGGCGGATCCGGGCCAGGCGGGCCTGCTGATGAACGACGTGCACAATGTCCTTGCCGGCATCTTGCCGCTGGACTCGCTGGCGCCCGAGGTGCGGCAGGTGGCCGAGCGCTACCAGGGCCTCAAGGCGGTTTCCGCCCGCGCGCTCACGGGCGTGGTCCTGGCGCTGGGCACGGTGGCGATTGCCATCGTGCTGGCACGCATCGCTCCTGCGCTCAGGGCCCGCAACCTGGTGGAGCGCATGGGGCAGGGATTGCTGCTGGCCGCGGCCTCCCTGGCCGTGTTCGTGACCCTGGGCATCGTGATGTCGGTGGTCTACGAGTCGGTGCTGTTCTTCCGCACGGTGCCGGTGCACGAGTTCCTGTTCGGCTTGAAGTGGAGCCCCCAGATCGCCCTGCGCGAGGACCAGGTTGCCTCTTCCGGCAGCTTCGGCGCCGTGCCGCTGTTCCTTGGCACGCTGATGATCTCCGGCATCGCCATGCTCATCGCCGTGCCCCTCGGCCTGCTGGCGGCCATCTACCTCGCCGAGTACGCGTCGCGGCGCTTCCGGGCATGGGCCAAACCCATGCTGGAGGTGCTGGCCGGCATTCCGACCGTGGTGTACGGATTTTTTGCCGCGCTCACCGTCGGTCCGGCGCTGCGCGGCCTGGGAGAGTCGCTGGGCCTCACCGTGGCTTCCGAGAGCGCGCTGGCGGCAGGGCTGGTGATGGGCGTGATGATCATTCCCTTCGTGTCCTCGCTGGCCGACGACATGATCAGCGCCGTGCCGCAGTCGCTGCGCGATGGCGCCTACGCGCTGGGCGCGACGCGTTCGGAGGCCATCCGGCAGGTGGTGCTGCGGGCGGCGCTGCCCGGCATCGTGGGCGGGGTGCTGCTGGCCGTCTCGCGCGCCATCGGCGAGACCATGATCGTGGTGATGGCCGCGGGCCTGGCCGCAAACCTCACCCTCAATCCCCTCGAGGCGGTGACCACGGTCACCGTGCAGATCGTCACCCTGCTCACGGGCGACCAGGAATTCGACAGCGCTCGCACGCTGGCCGCCTTCGCACTGGGGCTGGTGCTGTTCCTGGTGACGCTGGCGCTGAACGCGCTGGCCCTCTACATCGTGCGCCGCTACCGGGAGCAGTATGAGTAGGCAACCGCATGCACACACCCGCGGCCTGGTGGAGAAGAGCCTGGCGCGGCGCCACCGCGCAGAGCGACGGTTCCGTGCACTGGGGTTGTTCGCGGTGCTCACGGGCGTGGCCTGCGTGCTGTTCCTGTTCGGCAGCATCTTCAGCCGCGGCATTTCCGCGTTCCGGCAGGCCGAACTGGTGTTGCCGGTGTACTACGACCCGGAGGTGATCGACCCGGCCGGCTCGCGCGACCCGCAGGTGCTGGCCGATGCCAACTACGCCACGCTGGTCCGCAACGCATTGCGCGAGCAGTTCGCGGGCGTCGAGGGCAGGGCGGCCAGCCGCGCGCTGAACGAGCTGGTGGGCAATGCCTCACCCTTCGTCCTGCAGCGGCAGGTGCTGGCCGATCCCGGCCTCATCGGCACGCGTGCCGAGGTGACCTTCCTGGCCAGCGCGAAGGTGGACCAGCTGCTCAAGGGCCACATCGATCGCAACCTGCCGGAGGACCGCCGCGCGCTTTCCGACCAGCAGCTCGGATGGGTGGATGCGCTGGTGGAGCAGGGGCGGCTCGCGCAAGCCTTCAACACCGGCTTCTTCACGCAGGGGGATTCCCGCGACCCGGAGCAGGCCGGCGTGCTGGGTGCCCTGGTCGGCTCGCTGCTGACGCTGGGGGTGACGCTGCTGCTGTCCTTTCCGCTGGGCGTGGCCGCGGCGATCTACCTGGAGGAGTTCGCCTCCCGCAACCGCTGGACCGACCTGATCGAGGTGAACATCAACAACCTGGCCGCCGTGCCGTCCATCGTGTTCGGCCTGCTCGGCCTGGCGGTGTTCCTCAACCTGTTCGGCATGCCCCGTTCGGCGCCGCTGGTCGGCGGGCTGGTGCTCACCCTGCTGACGCTGCCCACCATCATCATCGCCAGCCGCGCGGCGCTGCAGGCGGTGCCACCCTCGATCCGCGAGGCCGCCCTCAGCGTGGGCGCCTCGAAGCTGCAGATGGTGATGCATCACGTGCTGCCGCTGGCGATGCCGGGGATGCTCACCGGCGCCATCATCGGCATGGCGCGCGCGCTGGGCGAGACCGCGCCGCTGCTGATGATCGGCATGGTGGCCTTCATCGTGGACGTGCCGCGCTCCATCACCGACCCGGCCACGGCGCTGCCGGTGCAGGTTTTCCTGTGGGCCGACAGTCCGGAGCGTGCGTTCCAGGAGCGCACCTCCGCGGCCATCATGGTGCTGCTGGGCTTCCTCATGGTGATGAACGCCACCGCCGTCATCCTGCGCAACCGCTTCCAGCGCCGCTGGTAATACAAGAGGGAACAGACCGCATGTCCGCAGATGTTTCATTCGCGCCGTCAAAGGTCCTGCCGGTGGGTGCCGACCTGAAGACCGTGGGCAGCGTCGTGGTGGACAACCCGCTGATCCAGGCGCGCGACGTCAACGTGTACTACGGCGAGAAGCGCGCCATCCATGACGTGAGCATCGACATCGGCCGCAACCAGGTGCTGGCGATGATCGGGCCCTCGGGCTGCGGCAAGTCCACCTTCCTCAGGTGCCTGAACCGCATGAACGACACCATCGAGGGCGCGCGCGTCACCGGCCGCATCGAGCTGGAGGGCGTGGACATCTACGACCGTCGCCAGGACGTGGTGCCCCTGCGCGCCCGCGTCGGCATGGTGTTCCAGAAGCCCAATCCCTTTCCCAAGTCCATCTACGAGAACGTGGCCTACGGGCCGCGCATCCATGGCCTGGCGGCCGACCGCGTGGAGCTGGACGAGATCGTCACCACCAGCCTGCAGCGTGCCGGCCTGTGGGAAGAAGTGAAGGACAGGCTGGAGCAGCCGGGCACCAGCCTTTCCGGCGGCCAGCAGCAGCGCCTGTGCATCGCGCGCACCATTGCCGTGAACCCGGAGGTGATCCTGATGGATGAACCCTGCTCGGCGCTGGACCCCATCGCCACCGCGCGCATCGAGGAGCTGATCGACGAGCTGCGCGCCAGCTACGCCATCGTGATCGTCACGCACTCCATGCAGCAGGCCGCGCGCGTCTCCCAGCGCACCGCCTATTTCCACCTGGGCGAGCTCATCGAGGTGGGCGCGACGGACAGGATCTTCACCAATCCGCGGCACCGCATGACCGAGGACTACATCACCGGGCGCATCGGCTAGGGAGGTCGCGTCGCCCCGCTCCGACGGGCATGCCCGGCATCGACCTACAGCGCTTGCGGGGCACCATGCCGTGAACTCGCCGTTTCCAACCTGTGCGAGGAGAAGCAGCCATGGCCACCCTGGAAGGCAAGAGGATCGCGATCCTGGCGGCGGAGGGCTTCGAGCAGTCCGAGTTGCTGGAGCCGCGGCAGGCGCTGGACGCCGCCGGTGCACAGACCCGGGTGGTGTCGCCCGCGCAAGGGCAGGTGCAGGGCTGGAAGCACCATGACAAGGGCGAATCGGTGGCGGTGGACGTGCCGCTGTCGCAGGCGGATGCCGCGGACTTCGATGCGCTGCTGCTGCCCGGCGGCGTCGCCAACCCGGACCAGCTGCGGGCCATGCCCGAGGCGATCACCTTCGTGCGGGCCTTCGTCGAGGCCGGCAAGCCCATCGCCGCCATCTGCCATGGTCCCTGGACGCTGATCGAGGCCGACGGGGTGCGCGGCCGCAAGGTCACCTCCTGGCCGTCCATCCGCACCGACCTCATCAACGCCGGCGCGCGCTGGGTGGACGAGGAAGTGGTCACGGACCGCGGACTGGTCACCAGCCGCAAGCCGGCGGACATCCCCGCCTTCAACCGCAAGATGATCGAGGAGTTTGCCGAGGGTCCGCACGACCCGGGGGCCATGGCCGGGCGGCAGCGCCGGGAGAACCGGCCCCTGGCCTGAGCCGCCTCAGTCGGTGGCGCGCAACAGCTCGTTGATCGAGGTCTTCGCGCGCGTGCTGGCGTCGACGCGCTTGACGATCACGGCGCAGTAGAGGCTGTACTTGCCGTCGGCGCTGGGCAGGTTGCCCGGCACCACCACCGATCCCGGCGGCACGCGGCCGTAGCTGATCGTGCCGGTGGTGCGGTCGTAGATCTTCGTGCTCTGGCCGATGTACACGCCCATGGAGATCACCGAGCCCTCACCAACGATCACGCCCTCGACCACCTCGGAGCGCGCGCCGATGAAGCAGTTGTCCTCGATGATGGTGGGGGAGGCCTGCAGCGGCTCGAGCACGCCGCCGATGCCCACGCCGCCGGACAGGTGCACGTTCCTGCCGATCTGCGCGCAGGAACCCACCGTGGCCCAGGTGTCGACCATGGTGCCGCTGTCGACGTAGGCGCCGATGTTCACGTAGGAGGGCATCAGCACCACGTTGGGCGCGATGTAGGCACCGCGACGCGCGGTGGCAGTGGGCACCACGCGCACGCCACCGGCGCGCAGCTCCTCGGCCGACTGGTTGGAGAACTTCAGCGGCACCTTGTCGTAGTAGCGCAGCGCGCCGGCTTCGATGGGTGCGTTGTCATTGGCGCGGAAGGACAGCAGCACGGCCTTCTTCAGCCATTCGTTGACCACCCAGTTTTCACCCTGCCTTGCGGCCACGCGGGCCTTGCCGGAGTCGAGCAGGCCGATGGCGTCCTCGATCGCCTGGCGCAGCGCAGGCTGGATGGTGGCGGGGCTGATCTCGGCGCGCTTCTCGAACGCGGTTTCGATGGTCTTGCGCAGGGCTTCGGTCATGGGCTTGGGCTCTTCCGGGTCAAAAGGAAATCGTGGATGCGGGTGGCAGCCTGCACGCATTCCTCCAGCGGCGCAACGAGCGAGATGCGCACGTAACCGCTGCCGGGGTTGCCCTCCGGCGTGGCGCGCGCCAGGTAGGAACCGGGCACCACGGTAATGTTGCAGTGGGCAAACAGGTCGGCGGTGAATGCCTCGTCATCCCCTCCCACCGGCAGCCAGAGGTAGAAACCTCCGGCCGGGCGCTGCGTTTGCACCACCGGCTGCAGCAGCGGCACGACGGCGTCGTACTTCTGCCGGTACAGCGCGCGGTTGGCGGCCACGTGGCCATCCTCGCTCCAGGCCGCGATGCTGGCCTTCTGCGTGGGGATAGGCATGGCGCAGCCATGGTAGGTGCGATAAAGCAGGAAGGGCGCGACCAGTGCCGCATCACCGGCCACCAGGCCCGAGCGCAGGCCGGGCAGGCTGGAGCGCTTGGAGAGCGAGTGGAAGGTGAGGCAGCGCCTGAATGCCGTGTTGCCCATGGCAGCCGCCGCGGTCAACAACGAGGGCGGGGGCGCGGATTCGTCATCGAAAAGGTCCGCGTAGCATTCATCCGAGGCGATGATGAAGTCGTGCTCCTCGGCCAGCCGCAGCGCCTGCTGCAGGAAGGCCAGGTCCATCACCGCGCCGACCGGGTTGGCCGGGCTGCACAGGAACAGCAGCTGGCAGCGTTGCCAGACTTCCGCGGGCACCGCGGCAAGGTCGGGCAGGAAGCCGTTTGCCGCGGTGGTGTTCATGTAGAAAGGCGCGGCGCCGGCCAGCAGCGCCGCGCCCTCGTAGATCTGGTAGCCGGGATTGGGCATCGCGACCACGGGCGGCGGGCCGGGGCGGCGGGAATCCACCACGGCCTGCACGATGGCGAACAGCGCCTCGCGCGTGCCGTTCACCGGCAGCACGCTGGCGTCGGGATCCACGCTGCCGGCGGGGAGGGCGAAGCGCCGCTCCAGCCAGCGCGCCGCCGCGGTGCGCAGTTCCGGCAGGCCACGCGTGGCCGGATAGCTGCCGAGCTCGCCCAGCGCATTGCGCAGCGTGTCGATGACGAACGCCGGCGGTGCGTGCTTCGGCTCGCCGATGGAAAGCGGGATATGCGGGAGGCGTGCCGGGGGCGTGAGCCGCTGCTTGAGCGCGGCCAGGCGCTCGAACGGATAGGCGGCCAGCCGCTGGAAACCCGGATTCATGCCTGCGCCCCCGGGTCAGGCCGGACGGGTCAGGGCGGCGACGAGGCGTTCCTTGAGCTGTGTGGCGACACCTTCATCCAGCGGCTGCTGGCTGGTATCGGTCACATAGAACACGTCCTCGGCGCGCTCGCCGATGGTGCTGATGCGCGCGCCCTGCAGGTCCACGCGCTCCTCCCACAGCACCTTGCCCACGTCGCTGAGCAGGCCGGGGCGGTCGCCCGCCACCAGCTCCAGCGCCGAGCGGTTGTTGCGCAGGTCGCGCGTGATGGTGACGCGGGTGGGCGTGTTGAACATGCGCACCTGGCGCGGCGCGCGGCGCGACACCTGGGTAGGGGTTTCTTCGGGCCGGCGCAGCGAGTTCCACAGCAGCCGCTCCAGGTCAGCGATGCGTTCGGCATCGGTGACCGGCCTGCCGTTGTCTTCCAGCACGTGGTAGAGGTCGAGCGAGAAGCCGTTCGCAGCCGGCGTGATGCGCGCATCGACAATCGTCAGGCCCTGCTGGTCGAGTACGGCCGTGGCGCGTGCGAACCCGTGCCGGCGGTGCGGGGCATAGATGAGCACCGAAGTGGTGCCGCGCTCGCTGTGCGGGTGCAGCGCCACCAGCGGTTCGTCGGCGCCGCCGTCGCGCTCGGCGCACAGCCCGGTGAACCAGGCGATTTCCTCGGGTGAGTGGCGCAGGAAGAAAGACTTCGACAGCTGTCCCCAGATGCGCTGGATGTCCGCCTCCTCGATGCGGCGCGGGGCCAGCAGCGCCTGCGCGGCCTGCCGGTTCTCCTCGATGAGCTGGTCCTCGTCGAGCGGGCTTTCCAGGCCGCGACGCAGTGCCGCGCGCACGCTCTCGTAGAAGTCGTGGAACAGCGAGGCCTTCCAGGAATTCCACAGCTGCGGATTGGTGCCGCGCACGTCGGCGCAGGTGAGCAGGTAAAGGTAGTCCAGCCGCGTCTCGTCGCCCACCAGGCGCGCGAAGTCGTTGATGACGGCCGGATCGCCCGTGTCCTTCTTCTGCGCGGTGATCGACATGGTGAGGTGGTGCTTCACCAGCCAGGCCACCAGGCGCGCGTCGTAGGGGGAGAGTCCCTGCTCGAGGCAGAATGCCTCGGCATCCACGGCGCCCAGCTCGGAGTGGTCGCCGCCGCGGCCCTTGGCGATGTCATGGAACAGCGCCGCCAGGTAGATGATCTCCTGCTTGGGAAGCTGCTGCATGATGGAAGACAGCTTCGGCATCTCGTGGTCGAACTTCGGCAGCGCCAGGCGGCGCAGGTTGCTCACCACGAACAGCGTGTGCGCATCCACCGTGTAGGCGTGGAACAGGTCGTACTGCATGCGGCCGACGATGCGGCCGAAGGCAGGGATGTAGCGCCCGAGCACGCCATAGGTGTTCATGCGCCTGAGTTCGTGCGTCACGCCGGCCGGCGCGCGCAGGATGTCCAGGAACAGGCGGTGGTTGCGCGGATTCTGGCGGAACTCCTCGTCGACCAGCCACAGGTGCCGCGCCACCGCGCGCATGGTGTTGGCGCTGACGCCGCGCACCTGGGGGTTCTGCTGCAGCAGCACGAACAGCTCCAGCAGCGCCGCCGGGTAGCGCGCGAACATGTCGGGGCTGGTGGTCTCCAGGTATTCGTTCCGGATCTGGAAGCGCGCGTTGAGCACCTGCGGGGTGGCGTCGCCGGGCAGGATCACGTCGCGGAAGGCCTGCAGCAGCAGCTCGTTGAGGAAACTCACGTCGAGCACAGTGCGGTAGTAGCGCTGCATCAGCTGCTCCACCGCCAGCGTGTAGCTGGCATCCTCGTAGCCGAAGGTCTTGGCCAGCTTGATCTGGTGGTCGAACAGCAGCCGGTCCTCGTGGCGGCCGGTGAGCACGTGCAGGCCGAAGCGCACCTTCCACAGGAAGGCCTGCGCCTGCTTGAGCTTGCGCAGCTCCGCCGGCGTGAGGAAACCCTTTTCCACCAGCTCGTCGAGGCTCTGCGCGCCGAAGTGCCGCTTGGCCACCCAGCCGATGGTCTGCAGGTCGCGCAGGCCCCCGGGGCCGTTCTTCACATTGGGTTCGAGGTTGTAGGCGGTGTCGTTGGCCTTCAGGTGCCGGTCACGCTGCTCGGCCAGCTTGGCTTCGAAGAAGCGGTCCGAGGGCCACACCTTCCCCGGCGAGAGCGCCTCGCGCATGTCACTGGCAAGGTCGGCGGAGCCGGTGAGCTGCCGCGCCTCCAGCAGCGTGGTCATCACGCCCACGTCGGCTATGGCCTCCTCGGCGCATTGCGGCGCGCTGCGCACGCTGTGGCCGACTTCCAGCCCGATGTCCCACAGGAAGGTGATCAGGTTTTCAAGTTGCCCGCGCTCCACCGCCGACAGCGCGCGGTTGGCGGGCGTGAGCACGAGGATGTCCACATCCGAAGCCGGGTGCAGTTCGCCGCGCCCGTAGCCGCCCACGGCCAGCAGCGCCAGCTCCGCGGCCAGGGGGGGCGAGAGCATGTGGTGCCACGTGGCGGTGAGCAGCGCATCGATGAACAGCGCCCGGGAACGCACCAGCGTTTCGACGCTTTCCTCGGCCAGGAAACGCGCCTGCAGTTCCTCCTGCGCCGTGCGCAGCAGGCTGCGGCAGACCTCGCGGGAGTACTGTCCCTCGCCCAGGCGGTCCGGGAGTTGTTCAAGGAGCGGCCAGGCGGGGAGCTCGGCACTGGGGACAGGCGTCTCCTCTTCCTCGAGCGAGGCCTGCTGCATGGAGACCATCAGGCCACCCGGGCCGTGGCGGCGCGGCCTTCCGCGCCCAGCGTGAGCACTTCCACGCCGGTGGCGGTGACCAGCACCGTGTGCTCCCACTGCGCCGACAGCGAATGGTCCTTGGTGACCACCGTCCAGCCATCCTTCAGCAGCTGGACGTGGCGCTTGCCGGCGTTGATCATCGGCTCGATGGTGAAGGTCATGCCCTCGCGCAGCACCACGCCGCTGCCGGGCTTGCCGTAGTGCAGGACCTGCGGTTCCTCGTGGTAGATGCGTCCGATGCCGTGGCCGCAGTACTCGCGCACCACGGAGAATCCCTCGCCCTCGGCATGTGACTGGATGGCGAAACCGATGTCGCCCAGCGTGGCGCCGGGGCGTACCTGCCGGATGCCTTCCCACATGGCTTCGTGGGTGACGCGCGCAAGCCGCTCGGCCAGCACCGGCGGCTTGCCGGCGAAGTACATGCGGCTGGTGTCACCGTGGAAGCCGTCGCGGATCACCGTGACGTCGATGTTGATGATGTCGCCGGAGGCCAGCTTGCGGTCGTTGGGAATGCCGTGGCAGACGACGTGGTTGACCGAGGTGCAGATGGTCTTGGGGAAGCCGTTGTAGCCCACGTTGGCGGGGACGGCCTTCTGCACCTGCACAATGTAGTCGTGGCAGAGGCGGTCAAGCTCGTCGGTGGTGACGCCGGGCTTCACGTGCTCGCCGATCATGTCGAGCACGTCGGCGGCCAGGCGTCCGGCGACGCGCATTTTTTCCTGTTCTTCCGGGGACTTGATGGTGATGGGCACGGGGTGCTGGACTCGCTGGCCCGGGTGGGCCTAACACATTGTTCGGGCAGGAACTTCATGGTATAAAGCGCGGCCTTTTTTGGCAAACCAATCCCTGCGCGTTTCGACACTGGCGGCCGGGTGTTCCTTCCGGAAGGAGGGGATCGCCGCCAGGGATCCGCGCCAGGCCCCCAACCCGAACACAATGAGGAATTGACCATGGCAGCAGTGTCCATGCGACAGATGCTGGAAGCGGGCGTCCATTTCGGACACCAGACCCGTTTCTGGAACCCCCGGATGGCCCAGTACATCTTCGGGGAACGCAACCGCATCCACATCATCAACCTTGAGAAGACGCAGCCGCTGTTCGCGGAGGCGATGAACTTCGTCAAGAGCGTGGTTGCCGATGGCGGCACGCTTTTGTTCGTCGGCACCAAGCGCTCGGCCCGCGAGGCCATCCAGAAGGAAGCGGCCCGCTGCGGCATGCCCTTCGTGAACCAGCGCTGGCCCGGCGGCATGCTCACCAACTTCAAGACCATCCGCCAGTCGATCAAGCGCCTGATGGAGCTCAGCGAGCTGTCGGAGTCCGGCGCGCTCGACAAGCGCAGCAAGAAGGAAGCCCTGCAGCTGCGCCGCGAGATGGACAAGCTCGAGAAGAGCCTGGGCGGCATCAAGCACATGGCCACGCTGCCCGACGTGATCTTCGTGATCGACGTGGGCCACGAGCGCATCGCGCTCAATGAATCCAACAAGCTCGGCATCCCCGTGGTGGCCGTTGTCGACACCAACTGCTCGCCCCAGGGCGTGGACTACGTGATCCCCGGCAATGATGACGCCATGCGCGCCATCAGCCTCTACGCGTCGGCCGTGGCCGATGCCGTGCTCGAGGGCAAGGCCGCCACGCCGCAGGTGATGGTGGGCGAGGATGACTTCGTCGAGCTCGACGAATCCGGCGCCCCGCGCCGCGCGCCCTCCCGTGGCCGCCCGCGCCCGCAGGCGGCCGTGCGCCGCAAGCCGGCCCGCGCCGCTGCCGTGGAAGCCGAAGCCAATGCCCCGGCCGCGCCGGTGGCCGAAGCCGAGCTGGACGAGCCGGTGGTGGCTGCGCCGGAAGGCGGCAAGGAGCAGATCGGCACCACCCGTCGCCGCTCCTCCGGCCCGGCAGGTGGCGCGCGTCGCGGGGGTGCCCGCTGATGAGCGTCACTGCAGAAACCGTCCGCCAGCTGCGCGAGCGCACCGGCGCCGGCATGATGGAGTGCAAGAAGGCGCTGGTGGAAACCCATGGCGACCTGGATGCCGCCGCCGAGCTGATGCGCAAGCAGGGCCTGGCCAAGGCCGACAAGAAGGCCTCGCGCGTGGCCGCCGAGGGCGTGATCACCTCCGCCACCTCCGCCGACGGCAAGGCGGCGGTGCTGGTGGAGATCAACTGCGAGACCGACTTCGTCGCGCGCGGTGATGACTTCACGGGCTTCGCGAAGGAAGTCGCCGCCGTGGCCCTGGCCGGCAATCCCGCCAGCGTCGAGGCCCTGTCGGCCCTGAAGCTGGCCTCCGGGGAGACCATCGACGAGAGGCGCCGCGCGCTGATCGCGAAGATCGGCGAGAACATCTCGGTGCGCCGCTTCGAGCGGGTCGAGTCCAGCGACCTGCTGGGCACCTACCTGCACGGCACGCGCATCGGCTCGCTGGTGGCCGTCGAGGGCGGCGACGCCCAGCTGGCGAAGGACCTCGCCATGCACGTGGCTGCCAGCAATCCGCTGTATCTCGCCGCCAGCGACGTCCCCGAGGCCGACCGGGCCAAGGAACGCGACATCCGGGTCGAGATGCTCAAGAACGACGAGAAGAACAAGGGCAAGCCCGAGAACATCCTCGTCAAGATCGTCGAGGGCGGCCTCAACAAGTGGCTGAACGAGATCACCCTGCTGGGCCAGCCGTTCGTGAAGGACGACAAGGTCTCCATCGAGAAGCTGCTGGCCGGCGCCAAGGCGAAGGTCACCCGCTATGCGCGCCTGGAGGTGGGCGCGGGCATCGAGAAGAAGCAGGACGACTTCGTCGCCGAGGTGATGAGCCAGGCGGGCCTCAAAAAGGACGA
Source organism: uncultured bacterium (assembly GCA_965652645.1). GTDB lineage: Bacteria > Pseudomonadota > Gammaproteobacteria > Steroidobacterales > Steroidobacteraceae > ZC4RG30. The sequence continues at coordinate 18,707 of CBFGXE010000013.1, forward strand.
GGGCCCGAAGTAATATTCAGGCATGATCATCAAATCCCCGCTCCGGCGGGGATTTTTTTGAATCTGGAGTCGATGAATGAGTGCAGTCCGGTACAAGCGCATCCTGGTGAAGCTGTCCGGTGAGGCCCTGCTCGGCACGGCCGAGTACGGCATCGATCCGGCCATGTTGAAGCGCGTGGCCGCCGAGCTGGTGGAGGTTTCCGCCACCGGCGTCGAGGTGGCGGTGGTGATCGGCGGCGGCAACATCTTCCGCGGGGCGGGCCTGGCCCGGGCCGGCATGGACCGCGTCACCGCCGACCAGATGGGCATGCTGGCCACGGTGATGAACTCCCTGGCCATGCAGGATGCCATCGAGTCCGCCGGCGCCCATGCCCGCGTGATGTCGGCCATCCGCATCAACGAGGTGTGCGAGGACTACATCCGCCGCCGCGCCGTGCGCCACCTGGAGAAGGGGCGCATCGTGATCTTCGCCGCCGGCACCGGCAATCCCTTCTTCACCACCGATTCGGCCGCCTCGCTGCGCGCCATCGAGATCGAGGCCGACCTGCTGCTGAAGGCCACCAAGGTCAACGGCGTGTATTCGGACGACCCGGTGAAGAACCCGGCGGCCACCCGCTACGAGAAACTCAGCTACGACCGCGTGCTGGATGACCGCCTGGGCGTGATGGACGCCACGGCCATCGTCCTGTGCCGCGACAACCACATCCCCTTGCGGGTGTTCAACCTGCATAACCCCGGCGACCTGCCACGGGTTGTGCGCGGCGAGAATGTGGGTACGCTGGTAAGCAACGACTGACCCGAAGGACCGATACGCCATGATCAACGACATCAAGGCCGATGCCACCGAGCGCATGCAGAAGTGCATCCAGAGCTTCCAGAACGACCTGAAGAAGCTGCGCACCGGCCGCGCGCATCCCAGCCTCATCGAGGGGCTCAAGGTGGAGTTCTACGGCGCCGAGTCGCCCCTGAACCAGGTGGCCAACATCGGCGTGGAGGAGGGCCGCACCCTGGTGGTGACGCCCTGGGACAAGTCCATGGTGGGGGCCATCGAGAAGGCCATCCACAAGTCGGACCTGCACCTGAATCCCAACACCGCCGGCACGGTGATCCGCATTCCGCTGCCGCCGCTCACCGAGGAGCGCCGCAAGGACATCCTGAAAGTGGTGCGCGCTGATGCCGAGAATGCCCGCGTGTCCGTGCGCAACGTGCGGCGCGATGCCATCGCCGGCATCAAGGAAGCCCTGAAGGAGAAACTGATCTCCCAGGACGATGAACGGCGTGGCGCCGAGGAGATCCAGAAGATCACCGACAAGGCCGTGGCCGACATCGACCAGGTGCTGGCGGCGAAGGAAAAGGAGATCATGCAGGTCTGAGGCGCGCCCGCGCGTCTCTCCTGCCTGCCGGGCCATGACGCTGCCGCGTCACATCGCGATCATCATGGACGGCAATGGCCGCTGGGCCAACGCCCGTGGCCTGCCGCGCCAGGCCGGCCACAAGCAGGGCGTGGAGCCCGTGCGCATGTGCATCCGCGAGTGCATGAAACGGCGCATCGGCGCGCTCACGCTGTTCGCCTTCAGCAGCGAGAACTGGGGCCGGCCCAGCGAGGAGGTCGGTGCGCTGATGGGCCTGTTCGTGGAGGCGCTGGACAGCGAGATAGACGAACTGCACGAGAATGGCGTGCGCGTGCGTTTCATCGGCGACCGGCAGGGCTTCCCGGTGCGGCTGCAGGCACGCATGAGCTCGGCGGAGGCGCGTACCGCGGGCAACTCCGCCCTGCAGTGCCAGGTTGCCGTGGGATACGGCGGCCGATGGGACATCGTGAATGCGGCGCGCCAGATGGCCGCGCGCTGTGCCGCCGGCGAGCTGCGCGCCGGTGACATCACCGCCGAAGCCTTCGGCGGCGCCTTGCAGCTCGGCGCACTGCCTGACCCGGACCTCTTCATCCGCACGGGAGGCGAGAAGCGCATCAGCAACTTCCTGCTGTGGAACCTGGCCTACACGGAGCTGTATTTCTGCGACGTGCTGTGGCCGGACTTCGCCGCGCCAGACTTTGCCGCTGCGCTGGAATTCTTTGCCACGCGCCAGCGTCGCTACGGCCTCACCGCCGCGCAGGCAGGAGTCGCCCCGTGACCGGCACGCGGGTGGTGTCGGCCATTTTCATTGCCGCACTGCTGCTGTCAGCGGTGCTGTTCCTGTCGCCAGCCTGGTCGGCCGTGGCGCTGTCGCTGGTCATCCTGGCGGCGGCCTGGGAGTGGTCGGCGCTGCTGGGGCCGGGCGTTGGCGCGCGCGCGCTGTTCATCGTGTCCACCGTGCTGCTCGGCGGGCTGTGGTGGCAGGCCAGCGCCACGCCGGGCGGCCTGAAGGTCGTGCTGCTGGCGGCCTTCCTCTGCTGGTCGATGGCGGCCATCTGGCTGTTTGCGAGCCGCCGCACCAGCCGCGCGCTGATCGGCATCGCGGGCCTCCTGGCCCTGTCCTTCGCCTGGCTGGCGCTGGTGCGCATGCGGCTGGACTGGCCGCGTGGCGACCACGCGGTGGTCTATGCACTGCTGATCGTGTGGCTGGCCGACAGCGGTGCCTATTTCGCGGGCCGCCGCTGGGGCGCCACGCGCCTGGCGCCTGCTGTCTCGCCGGGCAAGACCTGGGCGGGATTGTGGGGTGGCCTTGCGGTGTGCGCGCTGCTGGCGCTGGCCATCGCGGCCTGGCGGGAACTGCCCCTGTTGCCCCTGCTGGCCGTGACGCTGGTGGCCGGCATCTATTCCGTGGTCGGTGACCTCACCGAAAGCCTCGCCAAGCGTTTCGCCGGCGTGAAGGACAGCGGCAGCCTGATTCCCGGCCATGGGGGCGTGCTCGATCGTTTCGACAGCCTGCTGGCCGCGGCGCCGGTACTGATGCTGGGCGTCGAGCTGCTGCCGGGGCTGCAGGGATGACAACGCCGCAGGGCATCGCCGTGCTGGGGTCCACCGGCAGCATCGGCGAGAACACGCTTGCGGTGCTGCGTGCGCATCCCGGCCGCTTCCGGGTGATCGCGCTGCTGGCCCGCCGCAACCTGGAACTGCTGGTGCGGCAGGCGGCGGAATTCCGCCCCGCGCATGTGGCCATCGCCGATGCCGGCCTGGCCGGGGAATTGCGCCAGCGCCTGTCGCTGGCCGGCGTGAACGCGCAGGTGCACGCCGGTGCCGATGCCGCCACCGTGCTTGCCACGTTGCCGGAAGTGGACTGCGTGGTCGCGGCCATCGTTGGCGCCGCCGGCCTGCCTTCCACCCTGGCGGCGGCCGGTGCAGCCAAGCGTCTGCTGATCGCCAACAAGGAAGCGCTGGTGATGGCCGGCCACCTGGTGCTGGCCGCGGCGCAGCGCTCGGGCGCCCGGATCATTCCCGTGGACAGCGAACACAACGCCATCTTCCAGTGCCTGCCCCAGCCCAGCCCGCTGGGCCAGGAGCCGGCTGGCGTGCGCCGCATCCTCCTGACCGCTTCCGGTGGCCCGTTCAGGGACTGGTCAGCTGCCGCTCTCGAAAATGTAACCCCGGATCAGGCCTGTGCTCATCCAGTATGGAGCATGGGGCGCAAGATCTCGGTCGACTCGGCCACCCTGATGAACAAGGGGCTGGAGCTGATCGAGGCGGCGCTGCTGTTCGGCCTGCCGGCGGAGCGCATCGAGGTGGTGATCCATCGACAGAGCGTGGTGCATTCACTGGTCGAGTACGAGGATGGCTCGGTGCTGGCGCAGCTGGGTTCCCCCGACATGCGCACGCCCATCGCCCACGCCCTGGCGTGGCCGGAACGCATCGCCTCCGGTGTACAATTCCTCGACCTGCTGCGCGTGGGGAGGCTGGATTTCGAGGCACCGGACACGGGCCGCTTTCCCTGCCTGGCCCTGGCCACAGAGGCCGCGCGCGCGGGGGGCGAGATGCCAGCTGCGCTGAACGCGGCCAACGAGGTGGCGGTGGAGGCATTCCTGGCGGGACAACTGGATTTCATGGGCATCGCGGAGACGTGTGCGGCAGTGATGAAGGGCTGGGGCAGGGTGAACCAGGTGCAGGAGCTTGCCGGGGTGCTGGCGGCCGATGCCCGCGCCCGGGCGCTGGCAACGCAATGCGTGGCGCGCCACGCGGCGAGGGCCTGAGATGAGCCTGTCCTGGCAGCATCTGCTGGCCTTCCTGGTCGCGGTGGGCGTATTGGTCACCGTGCACGAGTTCGGCCACTTCTGGGTGGCGCGCAAGCTCGGCTTCAAGGTGCTGCGCTTCTCGGTGGGCTTCGGCAAGGCGCTGTGGACCCGCCGTGGCCGCGACGCCGACCAGGTGGAATACGTGATCGCCGCCATCCCGCTGGGCGGCTACGTGAAGCTGCTGGATGAGCGCGAGGGACCGGTCGATCCGCGCGAGCTGCCGCGAGCCTTCAACCGGCGGCCGCACTGGCAGCGCATCCTGGTGCTGCTGGCCGGGCCGGCCTTCAACATCATCTTTGCCATCCTGCTGCTGTGGGGCCTTTTCTGGATCAACGGCGTGAGTGAAGTGCGCGCCGTGGTGGGCAAGGTCGTGCCTGATTCGCCCGCCGCGCAGGCCGGGCTTGCCAGCGGCGATGAGATCCTCGCCCTCGACGGCCGGCCCGCCGCCGGACAGAAGGACGTGGTGATCGGCCTGCTGGAAGGCATGACCTCCGATGGTCGCGTGCAGCTGTCGCTGCGCAACGAGGATGGCGCTGAGCGGGTGGTCCTGCTGCACGTCACCGATGCGGCCGAGCGCCGTCGCCTCACCGAGCCGGAGAACCTGCTCACGGGCCTGGGATTCGGATTCTGGCGGCCCGTGCAGCCCGCGCGCATCGAACAGGTCATCCAGGGCAGTGCCGCCGAAGCGGCCGGCCTCCAGGCCGGCGATGAGCTGCTGGCGGTGGACGATCGTGCCGTGGAGGATTTCGAGTCCGCGCGCCTGCTGATCGCGCCGCGGGGCGGCGAGGACGTGGAACTCACCATCCTGCGCGACGGCGCACGGCAGCGCCTGCGGGTGCAGGTGCCCGCGATCGAGGAGGGCGGTCGCACCATCGGGCGCATCGGCATCGCGGCCGCACCGCAACCGCTGCCGGCCTCCATGCAGCGCCATACCCGCCTGGGCCCCCTGGAGTCGCTGGCGATGGGCACCGCGGAGTCCTGGCGCATGACCGAACTGCAGGCCAAGGTGTTCTGGCGCATGCTGCGCGGCCAGGTCTCGCTGAAGAACCTCTCCGGTCCGCTGACCATCGCGGAGTTCGCCGGCGAGTCGGCGCGCAGCGGCCCGGCCACCTTCCTCTCCTTCCTCGTGCTCATCAGCCTGAGCCTGGGTTTCATCAACCTGCTGCCCGTCCCCATCCTCGATGGCGGCCAGGTGGTCTACCAGGTGATCGAGTGGATCAAGGGCAGTCCCCTGTCCGAACGGGCCCAGGTGCTGGGCCAGCAGCTGGGCATCGGCATGCTGGTGCTGCTGATGGGCGCGGCGCTCTACAACGACATCCTGCGGCAATTCGGCTGACATGAAGCGAAAGACGTTGATCCGGGCCCTGGTGGCCCTGGCGGTGGCACCGGTTGCGTGGTCGCAGACGCCCTCGGACGCGAGCCGTTTCACGGTGGGCGACATCCGGGTGGTCGGCCTGCAGCGCGTGTCCGAAGGTTCGGTGTACAACTACCTGCCGGTGAACATCGGCGACGAGCTCACCCCGCAGCGCGTGCGCGAGGCGCTGCACGCCCTGAACGACACGGGCTTCTTCCGCACCGTGGAGCTGCGGCGCGTGGATTCGGCGCTGGTGGTGGTGGTGCAGGAGCGGCCCACCATCGAGAGCTTCGAGATCAAGGGCAACAAGGACATCAAGACCGAGGACCTCACCACCTCATTGCGCGGCATCGGCCTTGCCACCGGCAAGACCTTCAACCGCTCCGTGCTGGAGGACGTGCGCACCGAGCTCACCGACCAGTACTTCAGCCAGGGCAAGTACGGCGTGCGCGTCGACACCATCGTCGATGAGCTGCCGGACAACCTGGTGCGGGTGACCATCGACATCGACGAGGGCTCGCGCGCGAAGATCCGCCAGATCAACATCACGGGCAACGAGAGTTTCCCGCAGAAGCAGATCATCGAGGACTTCGCCCTGATGACGCCGCGCTGGAACAACTGGTGGAAGTCCGGCACCAGCTACTCGCGCGAGGCGCTCACCGGTGACCTGGAGAAGTTGCGCAACTTCTACATGGACCGCGGTTACGCCAACTTCCTGATCGAGTCTGCCCAGGTGGCCATCTCGCCCGAGAAGGACGACATGTTCATCACCATCAGCGTCGATGAGGGGGACATCTACCGCATCGCCGAGGGCAAGATCGCCGGCAACACCATCGTACCCATCGAGACGCTGCAGTCGATGGTGATGGTGGAGAAGGGCCAGATCTATTCGCAGCAGCGGGTCACGGGCACCCAGCAGCTGATCGAGAACTACCTGGGCAGCCTGGGGTACGCCTTCGCCGAGGTGGATCCGGTGCCCAAGTTCGACGAGGAGAAGAAGGAGGTCACCATGACCTTCCTCGTCAACCCGGGCAAGCGCGTGTACGTGCGCCACATCAACTTCCTGGGCACCACCCGCACGCAGGACGTGGTGCTGCGCCGGGAGATGCGGCAGCTGGAGGGCTCCTGGGTGTCCAACTGGGCGCTGGAGCGCTCCAAGCAGCGCATCCAGGGCCTGCCCTACATCGAGGAGGTGGACTTCAAGACCGAGAAGGTCGAGGGCACCGACGACCTCGTCGACGTGAACTTCACGGTGAAGGAGGGCCCCAGCGCCACGCTGTCGGGCGGCATCGGCTACTCGCAGTCCTCCAACTTCATCATCAATGGCAGCTACGCCGACAGCAACTTCTTCGGCACCGGCAAGCGCGTGGCGGTCGAGATCAACACCGGCCGGTATGCACGGCAGGCCAGCTTCTCGCACACCAACCAGTACGCGGGCATCCACAACATCTCGCGCACCTTCCAGGTGAGTTATGCCGACGTGGAGCAGTTCGTGTCGGCGTCCTCCGACTTCTCGCAGAAGTCCATCGCCGCGGGCATCGAGTTCGGCTACCCCATCACCGAGTGGCAGGGCATGCGGTTCGGCCTCACTGCCACCCGCTCCCAGCTGCTGACCAATTCCGGCGGCAGTGCCCGCCAGGCGCAGGCCTGGGTGCAGCAGAATGGCAAGCCCTACTCACGCACCTACGTCGATACCTTCGGCAACATCACCGAGATCTTCGGCAGCCGGTTCACCGCCCTGGAACTCACCACCGGCTGGTTCCGCCAGTCGCTGGACCGTTACCTGTTCCCCGAACGGGGCCAGCGGCAGGTGCTGTCCCTGAGCTCCAGCATCCCGGGCAGCGTCGTGGAGTACTACACGGCCAGCTACGAGCTGCGGCAGTACATTCCCATCTGGCGCGGCTTCACCGGCCTGTTCGGCATGAACGTCGCCTACGGCGCCGAGTTCGGCGACACCACGGCGCTGCCGCCATACCGGCTCTTCTACGCCGGCGGCCCGGACACCGTCCGCGGCTTCCGGGAGAGCCGCCTGGGTCCCAAGGACGACATCGGCAACCCGTACGGTGGCAACCTGCTGACCGTTGCCCGGGCAGAGCTCATCCTGCCCATCCCGCGCAAGTGGCAGACCAGCGCCCGGGTGAGCCTGTTTTACGATATCGGCAATGTGTTCTCGACCCACGGCGTGGATTTCTACGGCGACGATATCGGCGGGTTGACGCCGCTGACTTACAAGTTCAAATTCAAGAACCTGCGCCGTTCCGCCGGCCTGTCACTGGAGTGGCTCGCCCCGCTGGGATTGTTCCGCTTCAGCTACGGAATCCCGCTGAACGCGTCGAAGGGCATTGGTCCCGCCTGGCGGGACGAGAGGGAGCGATTCCAGTTCTCGATCGGGCAGGCTTTCTAGGTTCAAGCAGAGGTTATCGTGAAACGCAGTCTCATCGTCCTCATGTCCCTGGCCGCGATGGCCGGATTCTCGCAGCTTGCCGCCGCCCAGGCTGCCGGCAAGATCGGCGTGATCAACACCGACCGGCTGATGCAGGAGTCGCCGCAGTTCCGCGCCGCGCAGGAAGCGCTCAACGCCGAGTTCGCCCCCGACCTCAAGGAGATCCAGGCGATGGGCCAGGCGCTCAACGCCAAGCAGGAGAAGCTGCGCAAGGATGCGGCCACCATGTCGGCTGCCCAGCGAGCCGCCGCCGAGGCCGAGCTGAACGAAGGCGCCATCGATTTCGAGGCCCGCCAGAAGAAGGTCCAGGACCGGGCGGCGGTGCGCGAAGAAGAAGAGATAAACAAGGTGCGCCGCGCCGTGCTCGAAGAGGTGCAGAAGTACGCCCGTGCCAACGGCTTCTCCATCATCCTGTCGAATGGCGTGCTCTACGCGGAAAGCTCGATGGACGTCACGGCGCCCATCCTCGAGGCCCTGAAGAACGCCAAGCCCGCGGCTGCCGCGCCGGCCCGCCCGGCCACGCCGTAAGCGGAACTCCGCACCAGGCAAGGCATGGACTGCGCAGCCGCGAGCTGGAGCCTGGGGCAGCTCGCGGTGCGCTTCGGCTGCTCGCTGCGCGGTGATCCCGCGCGGCGGGTGGATTCGGTGGCCACCCTTGCCGGTGGACCCCGTTCAATCGGTTTCCTCGCCAACCCGGCGCTGCTGCATGAGCTGGCCGCCACGCGCCTGGGTGCGGTGGTGGTGGAGCCCCGCATCGCCGATCGCTGTCCTGTTGATGTGCTGGTGCACGTTGCCCCGCACGCGACCTTCGCCCGCATGGCCTCCCTGTTGCATCCGCCGGCACCGGCGACGCCCGGCATCCACCCCTCCGCGCTGGTGCATCCCGCCGCGCGCGTGGATCCCACGGCGTCGGTCGGCGCATTCGTGCTGCTGGAAGAGGGCGCCGAAGTGGGTGCGCGCTGCCGGGTGGGGCCGCATGCCGTCATTGGTGCCGGCGTGGTGCTGGGCGCTGACACGCGCGTGCTGGAGCGGGCCACGGTGCTGGCCGGCAGCACCCTCGGTGCCCGCTGCATTGTCCATCCGGGCGCGGTGATCGGCTCGGACGGCTTCGGCAACGCGCGCGATGGCGTCGAGTGGGTGAAAGTGCCGCAGCTGGGGGCGGTGCGCATCGGCGACGACGTGGAGATCGGCGCCAACACCACCATCGACCGCGGCGCGCTGGAAGACACCGTGATCGGTGACGGCGTGCGCCTGGACAACCAGATCCAGGTGGGCCACAACGTGGTCATCGGGGCGCATACGGCCATCGCCGCCTGCACCGGAATCGCCGGCAGCGCGCGCATCGGCAGCCGCTGCATGATCGGCGGCGGCACGGGAATCGGCGGGCAGCTGGTCATCGCCGATGATATCGTCATCGCCGGCTTCGGCATGGTGACCCGCTCGCTGTCCGGGCCGGGAATGTATTCCAACGTGCTGCCTGCCGAGGAGGCGCGCCACTGGCGCCGCATCGTGGGCCGCGTGAAGCGCCTGGATGCACTCAACGAGCGCGTGAAAAAACTGGAGAGCGCCGCCGGCAAGGTGGCACTGGAAGAAGACGATGAGCAACACTGACAAGCCGTTCCTGGACATCTATGCCATCCTCGGACGGCTGCCCCACCGGTATCCCTTCCTGCTGGTCGACCGCGTGCTGGAGTGCGTGCCCGGCGAGAGCATCCGGGCGCTGAAGAACGTGACTTTCAACGAACCGTTCTTCACCGGCCATTTCCCGGGGCGTCCCGTGATGCCGGGCGTGATGGTGCTGGAGGCGCTGGCGCAGACCGCCGGCATCCTCACGTACACCACGCTGGGCCGCATTCCCAACGAGAAGACGCGTTTCTACTTCGCGGGCATCGATGGCTGCCGTTTCCGCCGTCCGGTGGAGCCGGGCGATTCGCTCATCCTCACCGCGAAGGTGGGGCGCAACATGAAGGGCATCTGGAAGCTGGAGACGGCCGCCTACGTGGGCGAGGCCGAGGCGGTGAGCGCCGAGATGATGCTGTTCCCCGACGCGGACAACGCCACGGTCGTGCAGCCTTGAGCATTGATCCGCGCGCCGCGATCTCACCCGCGGCGCAGATCGCCCCCGGGGTGGAGGTCGGGCCCTTTGCGGTGATCGGGCCGGACGTGGTCATCGGCGCCGGCTGCCGCATCGGGCCGCATGCGGTGATCCAGGGACCCACCGTGATCGGGGAAGACAACCGGATCTTCCAGTTCGCCTCCATCGGCGATGCGCCGCAGGACATGAAGTACCGCGGCGAGCCCACGCGGCTGGTGATCGGCGCGCGCAATGTGTTCCGCGAATACGTCACCGTGAATCGCGGCACCGTCACCGGCGCCGGCGAGACCCGCATCGGCAACGACAACCTGATCCTGGCCTATTCTCATGTGGCCCATGACTGCGTGCTGGGCGACCACATCATCATGTCCAATGCGGTGAACCTGGCCGGCCACGTGGAGGTGGGCGACTGGGCCATCTTCAGCGGCTATGCCGGCGCCCACCAGTTCTGCCGCATCGGCGCGCATGCCTTCATCGCCAACAACACGGCCGTGTTGCAGGACATCCCGCCCTATGTGCTGGCAGCCGGGCAGCCGGCGGAGCCGCGGGCCGTGAACATCGAGGGCCTCAGGCGGCGCGGCTTCGGCGAGGAGCAGATGCGCTCCATCCGCAATGCCTTCAGGGTGCTGTACCGCAATGACCTGAAGCTCGAGGAGGCCACGGACCGGCTCACGAAGATGGCGGCCGAACAGCCGGTGCTCGACATCCTGGCCACCTTCCTGCGCGAGTCACGCCGCGGGCTCGCCCGATAGCCGCCGGGGAAGCCCTGATGCAGCCGCCTGTAGCCAGCGCGCTGCCCCCGGGCGAAGGGCCCGTGATCGGCCTGGTGGCCGGGGAGGCCTCGGGCGACCTGCTGGCGGCGGCGCTGATCGCGGCGCTGCGCGAGCGTTTCCCCGGGGCGCACTTCACGGGTCTGGCCGGCCCGGCCATGCGTGCTGCCGGCTGCGAGGCGCTGGGCAGCAGCGACGAGCTGGCGGTGATGGGGCTGGTGGAGCCGCTGCGCCACCTGCCGCGCCTCCTGGCACTGCGCGCGAGGCTGCAGGCCACGTTCATCGAGCGCCGCATCGACCTGTTCGTCGGTGTGGATGCACCGGCCTTCAACCTCGGCCTGGCGCGGCGCCTGCGACGGCAGGGCATCCGCACGGCGCAGTACGTGAGCCCGCAGGTGTGGGCCTGGCGCAGGGGAAGGGTGCCCGGCATCGCCCGCAGCGTGGACGCAGTGCTCTGCCTGCTGCCCTTCGAGCCTGAAGCCTACGCCGGCCATCCCGTGCGCGCCGAGTTCGTCGGCCATCCGCTCGCCCACCAGGTAGCGATGGATTCCGGGCGCCTGGGGGCCCGCGAGGCGCTCGGACTGGGGCGCGAGGAGACGGTGGTTGCCATCCTTCCCGGCAGTCGGGATGGGGAAGTGCGACGGCTGGGCGCGGATTTCGCGCGCGCCAGCCTGCGGCTTCGGGAGCGCCACGCGCCGCCGCTGAAGTTCATCGCGCCCATGGCCTCGGCGCACACGGCGCGCCGGTTCGCCGACCAGGTGCGTGACACCGGCGCGGCGATCCAGCTGCTGCCCGGCAGGGCCGATGAGGCCCTGGCCGCCGCGGATGTGGCCCTGGTCGCGTCGGGCACGGCCACCCTGCAGGCCATGCTGCATGGCGTGCCGATGGTGGTGGCCTACCGGCTCGCGCCGCTCACGGCCTTCATCGCACGCGACCTGGGGCTGGTGAAGCTGCGGCATTTCTCCCTGCCCAACCTGCTGGCCGGCGAGGCACTGGTGCCGGAATTTTTCCAGGAAGCAGTGCAGCCGGCACCACTTGCCGAGGCCCTGCAGGCCATGCTCACCGACGAGCCGCGGCGCGGTCGGCTGCGGCAGCAGTTCCGCGAAATCCACGGCGCGTTGCGTGCCGGCGGTGCCGGGCGCGCTGCCGACGTCCTCGCTGAGCTGCTCACGCCGACGCCAGTGGCCTGACCTGACCACCCGTCGCAGCCGCGCATTGCGCATCCCGCGGTGCCCGCCACATCATTCCGCCCATGGCACTGCATCCATGGCTCATCCAGCTGCGCGACGCGGCGAAGATCTGGCTCGACCACAACGCCTTCCAGCACGCTGGCGCGCTGGCCTACTGCACGCTGTTCTCGCTGGCGCCGCTGGTCATCATCCTGGTGGCCATCGTGGGGGCCGTCTATGGCGAGGAAGCGGCCAGCGGCGAGATATCCGCCGGCATCGGCAACCTCGTCGGGCCGCAGGCCGCCGCGGCCGTGGAGGATGCCGTGCGGCGCTCGCGTCCGCAGGAGGCCGGCATCCTGCCCACCCTGGTCGGCGTCGGCGCGCTGCTGTTCGGCGCCACCACGGTGTTCGCGCAGATGCAGGGCTCGCTGAACGAGTTCTGGGGCGTGCGCGCCAGGCCGGCCCGCAGCGGCCTGCTCACCTTCCTCACGGTGCGGCTGCTGTCGCTCAGCATGGTGCTGATCATCGGCTTCCTGCTGCTGACCTCCTTCGCGGTCAGCGTCGCCATCACCAGCGTGCTGGAATACGCCGGCCACTGGTTGCCGGTGCCGAAGGTGGCGGCGGCAGGCGCGGACCTCGCCGTGTCCGTGTTCATCAGCACCATGCTCTTCGGCCTGCTGTACCGCGTGCTGCCGGACGTGCACCTGCGCTGGACCGACGTGTGGCGCGGCGCGCTGTTCACGGCGCTGCTGTTCGTGCTTGGCCAGTACCTGATCTCGCTCTATCTCACCCACGTCGCCACCACTTCGACCTATGGCGCGGCCGGATCGCTGGTGCTGGTGCTGCTGTGGGTGTACTACTCCTCGCTGATCCTGCTGTTCGGCACCGCGCTCACCCGCGTCACAGTCATGCGCCGCTACGGCCAGGTGACGCCCCGCAAGACCGCCGTGCGCCTGCGCGTGGAGATCGAGGAGCAATAGCGGGCCTTCCGGCCCCCCGGAAAACCGGCGCTTGAACTGTCCGCCATGCACGGTATCGTTCCCCCCACAGGGGAGAACGACATGATGGATGGTGCTGGCGCCGCGCGCGCCGGGCGACAGGCGGCAGTGATTGCCGGTGTCGACGAAGCAGGGCGCGGCCCGCTGGCCGGGCCGGTCTACGCCGCCGCGGTGGTGCTCGACCCCGCGCGGCCCATCCGCGGCCTGCGCGACTCCAAGCAGCTTGCACCCGCGCGCCGCGTCGAACTGGCCTGCCGCATCCGCGAGCGCGCCCTGGCGTGGCATGTCGCCTGGGCCGACGTGGAGGAGATCGACGCGCTGAACATCCTGGGCGCGACACTGCTGGCCATGCGGCGGGCGGTGCTGGGACTGGCCCTGCGGCCGCAAGTGGTGATGGTGGATGGCAACCGCCTGCCGCCACTGGCGGACTGCTGCGACCGGGCCGAGGCCGTGGTGCAGGGGGACGCGCTGGTGCGCGCCATCAGTGCGGCCTCCATCCTCGCCAAGGTGGCGCGCGACGAGGTGATGTCGGCGGCCGATGCCGCCTATCCGGGCTACCAGCTGTGCAGCCACAAGGGCTATGGCACGCCGGAACACCTGGAGGCGCTGGCCCGGCTGGGCCCGTGCGCGCTGCACCGCCGATCGTTCGAACCGGTGCGATCTGCGGATAAAAGCTTTTAGAAAACATGGGAATGCAGAGCTTTGTTCACCTGAGGGTTCACACCGAGTACTCGCTGGTCGACAGCGTGGTGCGGGTGCCGGACCTGATGGCTGCCGCAGCCAGGGCGGGCATGGGTGCCGTCGGCCTCACCGACGAGTGCAACCTGTTCGCGATGGTGAAGTTCTACAAGGCGGCGCTGGCGGCGGGCCTCAAGCCCATCATCGGCGTCGACCTGTGGGTCAACGAGGGCGAGCGCAACACGCCCTCGCGCCTCACCCTGCTGTGCCAGAACGAGAAGGGCTACCTGAACCTCTCGCGGCTGATGTCGCGCGCCTACCTCGAGGGCCAGCGGCAGCAGGTGCCACTGGTGGAACGCGAGTGGCTCACGGCCGCTGTGCTGGAGGGCCTGATCGCGCTGTCCGGCGGCTGGGAGGGCGACGTGGGCCGGGCGTTGCTCACCGGGCGGCCGGCGCAGGCACAGCGGCTCCTGCGTGACTGGCAGCAGCTGCTCGGCGACCGCTACTACGTGGAGCTGCAGCGCCTGGGGCGCACCACCGATGCCGAATACGTGAACGCCGCCGTCCAGCTTGCCGCGGAAGCCGGCGTGCCGGTGGTGGCCACCAACGACGTGCGCTTCCTGGCGCCGGATGACTACGAGGCGCACGAGGCCCGCGTGTGCATCCGCGAGCGCACGCTGCTGGCCGATGCCAACCGCCGCCGTCGCTTCACGCGCGAGCAGTACCTGAAGTCCCCAGAACAGATGGCCAGGCTGTTCGCGGACATTCCGCAGGCACTGGCCAACAGCGTGGAGATCGCGCGCCGCTGCAGCCTGCCGCTGAAACTGGGCCAGAGCCGCCTGCCGCACTTCCCCACGCCCGACGGCAGCTCCGCCGAGGACTACATCCGCGCCGCCGCCGGCGAGGGCCTGGTGCGGCGCATGGCCCTGAAGGCCGCCGACGGCGCCATCCCGCAGGATTACGCCGCGCGGCTCGGGCGCGAGCTCGACGTCATCATCAAGATGGGTTTCGCCGGCTACTTCCTCATCGTGGCCGACTTCATCCGCTGGGCGAAGGAGAACGGCGTGCCGGTGGGGCCGGGCCGCGGTTCGGGCGCCGGCTCGCTGGTGGCCTGGGTGCTGGGCATCACCGACCTCGACCCCATCGAACACCAGCTGCTGTTCGAGCGCTTCCTGAATCCCGAGCGCGTGTCCATGCCCGACTTCGACGTGGACTTCTGCATGGAAGGCCGCGACCGGGTCATCGCCTACGTGGCCGAGCGTTACGGCCGCGAGCGCGTATCGCAGATCATCACCTACGGCACCATGGCCGCCAAGGCGGTGGTGCGCGACGTGGCCCGCGTGCTGGGGCATCCCTTCGGCTTCGCCGACCGCATCGCCAAGCTGATCCCCAACGAGCTGGACATCACGCTCGAGGCGGCCCTGAAGAAGGAACCGGAACTCGCGCGCCTGAACCGCGACGACGAGGAGGTGCGCGCGCTGCTGGAGCTGGCGATGAAGCTCGAGGGACTTACGCGCAACGCCGGCAAACACGCCGGCGGCGTGGTGATCGCTCCCTCGGTGCTCACCGACTTCACGCCGCTCTACACCGAAAACGCCGGCGAGGGCGTGGTCACGCAGTTCGACAAGGACGACGTCGAGGCGGCCGGCCTGGTGAAATTCGACTTCCTCGGCCTGCGCACGCTGACCATCATCGATCGCGCCGAGAAGATCGTGAACGCGCTGCCCGGGCGTGCCGGCGCCCCGCTGTCGATGGCCGCGGTGCCGATGGATGACCGCGCCACCTACGAACTCCTGAAGAGCGGCAACACCACCGCCGTCTTCCAGCTCGAGTCGCGCGGCATGAAGGACCTGATCCGCCGCCTGAAGCCCGACAGCTTCGAGGACGTGGTGGCCCTGGTGGCGCTGTTCCGTCCGGGCCCGCTGCAGTCGGGCATGGTGGATGACTTCATCGCGCGCAAGCACGGCCTCGCCGGCGCGAAGAAGGGCGATGACTACTACCTGCATCCCATGCTGGAGAAGGTGCTGGAGCCTACCTATGGCGTGATCCTGTACCAGGAGCAGGTGATGCAGATCGCCCAGGTGCTCTCCGGCTACACGCTGGGCGGCGCCGACCTGCTGCGCCGGGCCATGGGCAAGAAGAAGCCCGAGGAGATGGCCAAGCAGCGCAGCGTGTTCGTCGAGGGCGCGGTGGCCAATGGCGTGGATGCCGAGCGGGCCGGCTGGATCTTCGACCTGATCGAGAAGTTCGCCGGCTACGGCTTCAACAAGTCGCACTCGGCCGCCTATGCGGTGCTCACCTACCAGACCGCGTGGCTGAAGACGCATTACCCGGCCGCCTTCATGGCGGCGGTGATGTCCGCGGACATCGCCGACACCGACAAGGTGGTGACGCTGGTGGATGAATGCGCGCGCATGAAGCTGCGCCTGCTGCCGCCGGACATCAACGCCTCCAGCTGGGATTTCACCGTCGCCGGCCCCGGCACCATCCGCTATGGCCTGGGCGCGGTGCGTGGCGTGGGTTCGCAGGCGGTGGAGGAGCTGGTGCGCGAACGCGAGCGCAGCGGGCCCTACGAGAGCCTGGAATCCCTTTGCCGCCGCATCGACCTGGCGCGCATCAACCGCCGCATGCTGGAGGCGCTGATCAAGGCCGGTGCGCTGGACGGCCTGGGCGCTTCGCGGGCCGGGTTGATGGGTTCACTCGAGGACGCTCTGCGTGGCGGCGAGCAGGCCATGCGCGCCAGCGAGGCCGGCCAGAACGACCTGTTCGGTGGCGGTGCGCCGCCGCCGCAAGCCCTGCCCGCGGCATCACAGCCGGAATGGCCGGAGTCGGTGCGCCTGTCCGGCGAGCGGGAAACGCTGGGCCTGTTCCTCACCGGGCATCCCATCCAGCGGTTCGAGTCGGACCTGCGCCGCCTGGTCAACGGTCGCCTGTCAGACCTGGTCAGCGAACGTCCGCCGGCCGAAGGAGAGGGCCCGCGCTTCAACCGCGGGCGCGAGGTCAGCGCCGCCGGACTCATCTGGGAGCTGCGCAAGCGCAACGGCCGCACCAGCTTCGTGCTCGACGACCGCACCGGCCGCATCGAGGTGACCCTGTTCGACGAACAGGCGCAGCTGTACCGCGACCTGCTGGTGCGCGATGCGCTGGTGCTGGTGGAGGGCAACCTGCGTTTCGACGACTTCAGCAATGCCTGGCGCATCGCCGGCAAGCGCATCACGCTGCTTGACGAACTGCGCGAAAAGCAGGCGCGACGCCTGGTGCTGCGCTGGCCGGAGAACGGGCAGGGCGAGGCCTTCCTGCAGAAGCTGCAGGGCGTGCTGGGATCCTCCCGTCCCGGTCCCTGCGAGGTGCTGGTGCGCTACCGGGGCGAGCAGGCGCGCTGCACGCTGGCCCTCGGGGCTGACTGGGCCATCCGTCCCACGCCCGCGCTGATCGACGAACTGGAGACGCTGGTGGGCCGGGAGGGCCTGCAGCTGCTCTACGACCCCGCCGGCTTGCACGGCGGCACCTCCGCCCACTAACCTTCGGCCCCTCACCACCAACCCGCAGGGACATCAGCGCCCATGGCCCTGAGTTTTCTGGATTTCGAGCAGCCGATCGCCGAACTTGAGGCGAAGATCGAGGAGCTGGGACATGTCAGCTCCGACTCCAAGGTCAACATCGCCGAGGAGATCAGCCGGCTGCAGCGCAAGAGCCGCCAGCTCACCACCACCATCTTCGCCTCGCTCACGCCGTGGCAGATCACCCAGCTCGCGCGCCATCCCCAGCGGCCCTACACGCTCGACTACGTGAAACGCATCTGCGACGAGTTCACCGAGCTGCACGGCGACCGCATGTTCGGTGACGACGCGGCGATTGTCGGCGGCCTGGCCCGCATCGACGGCCAGCCGGTGATGCTGATCGGCCACCAGAAGGGCCGCGATACCAAGGAGCGCGTGCGCCGCAACCATGGCATGCCCAAGCCGGAGGGCTACCGCAAGGCGCTGCGCCTGATGCGCACCGCGGAGCGCTTCAACCTGCCCGTGATCACCATGATCGACACCATGGGAGCCTATCCGGGCGTGTCGAGCGAGGAGCGCGGACAGAGCGAGGCCATCGCGCGCAACCTGTTCGAGATGTCCACCCTGGAGGTGCCCATCGTCAGCGTGGTGATCGGCGAGGGCGGCTCCGGCGGCGCACTGGCCATCGGCGTCTGCGATCGCCTGCTGATGCTGCAATACGCGGTGTATTCGGTGATCTCGCCGGAGGGCTGCGCTTCCATCCTCTGGAAGAGCTCCGACAAGAAGGAGGCGGCCGCCGAGGCCATGGGCATCACTGCCGACCGCCTGGCGGAGCTGAACCTGGTGGACGAGGTGCTGGCCGAGCCCCTGGGTGGGGCGCACCGCGACCATGCGGCCATCGCGGCGAAGGTGAAGGAGGGCATCCTGAGGCACCTGGCCGACCTCACGCGCCTGTCCACGGAACGCCTGCTCGCGCAGCGCTCCGAGCGACTGTCCTCCTTCGGCGTGTTCACGGACCAGAAACCCTGATTCCCGCCATGGCGTCGCAGCCAGGCGTGGCGCCGGCGCTGAGTGCGGTCGCGGTGCACGAGGCCCTGCGGAAGCTGGCGGGCGACGGCAAGGCGCTTCGCTGCGCCGTGGCCTGGTCCGGCGGCCTTGATTCCACCGTCCTGCTGCACGCCCTGCGCACGCGTCCCCCGGAGGGGCCCCGCCTCATGCTGCGCGCCCTGCATGTTGACCATGGGCTGCAGCCTGCTGCCGCTGCCTTTCGCAACTTCTGCCGGCGCACCGCCAGGCGCTGGCGGCTGCCCCTGGCCGTGCTGCGGGTGCGGGTGGATGCCAGGGAGGGTGACTCGCTGGAGCAGGCCGCGCGCAACGCCCGTCGCGCGGCGCTGGCCGCCGCGCTCAAGCCGGGCGAACTGCTGCTCACCGCCCAGCATGCGGATGACCAGCTGGAGACGGTGCTGCTGGCCCTGATGCGCGGCGCCGGACCCAGGGGCCTGGCGGGCATGCCGGCGGCCATGCCGCTGCAGCACACGCGGCTGCTGCGTCCGCTGCTGCAGTTCGACCGTGCCGCCATCGCGGCCTACGCCGCCGCCGCCGGACTGGACTGGGTGGAGGATCCCACCAATGCCGATGTCCGCTTCGACCGCAACTACCTGCGTGCGGCAGTATTGCCGGCGCTGCGGCAGCGCTGGCCGGCGGCCGCGCGCACCACGCTGCGCAGCGCCCGCCATTGCGCAGCCGCTGCCCTCGCGCTCGAAGCGCTGGCAGCTCGTGACCTGGACGCTGCCGCGGATGGAGCGGGGCTGGAGATCGCCGTACTGCGGCGCTTCGGCGCCGCGCGGCGCAATGCCGTACTGCGCGCCTGGCTGCAGCGCGCAGGCTGCCGCGCGCCCAACGAGCGCCACCTGCGCGAGATCGAGGCGATGATGGCCGCGCGGCGCGATGCCCATCCACTGCTGCGGCTGCCCGACTGCCTCCTGCGCCGATCAGGCGGTCGGCTGACCATCCATACCTGAATCTTCTGGCGGCCCGGCATCCGAAAGGGTAGACTGTCGGCCCGTCGTGATCTGTCCCGGCCCGGGGCCGGCGACCTCCAAACTTCCGGCGGTGAATCCCATGACCCGTTTTGTTTTCGTCACCGGTGGCGTCGTTTCCTCATTGGGGAAAGGCATCGCCGCCGCCTCGCTTGGCGCCATCCTTGAATCACGCGGCCTGAAGGTCGCGATGGTGAAGCTCGATCCGTACATCAACGTCGATCCGGGCACGATGAGCCCCTTCCAGCACGGCGAGGTGTTCGTCACCAGCGACGGCACCGAGACCGACCTGGACCTCGGCCACTATGAGCGTTTCGTGCGCACCACCACCGGCCGGCACAGCAATTTCACCACCGGCCGCATCTACCAGCGCGTGATCGAGCGCGAGCGGCGCGGGGACTACCTCGGCGGCACGGTGCAGGTGATCCCGCACATCACCGACGAGATCAAGCGCAGCATCAAGCTCGGCGCCGGCGATGCCGACGTGTGCATGGTGGAGATCGGCGGCACCGTGGGCGACATCGAGTCGCTGCCCTTCCTCGAGGCCATCCGCCAGATGGGCGTGGAGCTGGGACGCGACCACTGCATCTACATGCACCTGACGCTGGTGCCGGTGGTGTCGGGCTCGGAGATCAAGACCAAGCCCACGCAGCACTCGGTGAAGGAGCTGCGCGGCATCGGCATCCAGCCCGACATCCTGCTTTGCCGCTGCAAGGACGAGCTGCCCAGCGAGCAGCGCCGCAAGATCGCGCTGTTCACCAATGTCGAGGAGCGCGCCGTATTCAGTGCGGTGGACGCCGACGACATCTACAAGATTCCCATGCTGCTGCACGAGCAGGGCCTCGACGGGATCGTGGTCAACCGCCTGCAGCTGAACGTGCCGCCGGCTGATCTCTCGGCCTGGCAGCAGGTAGTGCAGGCCAAGGCCCACCCGGAGACCGTGGTGGACATCGCGATGGTGGGCAAGTACGTGCAGATGCGCGACTCCTACATCTCGCTCAACGAGGCCCTCTCCCACGGGGGCATCCGCACCCGCACCCGGGTCAACGTGCATTTCGTGGAGTCCACCGACATCGAACTGCGCGGCACCGGCTGCCTTGAGGGCATGGACGCCATCCTGGTGCCAGGCGGCTTCGGCGAGCGCGGCATCGAGGGCAAGATCGCCACGGTGCGCTACGCACGCGAGAAGCGCATTCCCTACCTGGGCATCTGCCTCGGGATGCAGGTGGCGGCCATCGAGTTCGGCCGCAACGTGCTGGGGCTCTCCGGCGCGCACAGCACCGAGTTCGACCGCAGCTCGCCGCACCCGGTGATCGCCATGATCACCGAATGGCAGGACGCCATGCGCGGCACCCAGGAGCGCAGCGAGAAGTCCGACCTCGGCGGCACCATGCGGCTGGGCGCGCAGGATGTGGAGCTGGCGGAGGGTTCACTGGCGCGCACGCTCTACGGCGCCGACGTCATCCGCGAGCGCCACCGGCACCGCTACGAGTTCAACAACAACTACCTGGAGCCGTATCGCAAGGCCGGCATGAAGTTCTCCGGGTTCTCGCGCGACGGCCTGGTGGAAATCCTGGAACTGCCGGGGCATCCCTGGTTCGTTGCCACGCAGTTCCACCCGGAGTTCACCTCCAATCCCCGCGATGGCCACCCGCTGTTCGCCGGCTTCGTGAAGGCCGCGCGCGCGGCACGGGCAGCGCAGCTGCCGGCGGCTGCCGGCGCGTGAGGCCGCGCGGGGCATTGGCGCCGGCGGCGGGACCGGCACTGCCGTGAAGCTGGCCGGCGTCGAGATCGGCAATGACCGGCCGCTGTTCCTGATTGCCGGCCCCTGCGTGATCGAAAGCCAGGCGCTGGTGGAGGAGGTGGCCGGGCACCTGCGTGAGGTCACCGCCGCGCTGGGCGTGCCCTTCGTGTTCAAGGCCTCTTTCGACAAGGCCAACCGTTCCTCGGTCGCCAGTTTCCGCGGGCCGGGGCTCGCGCAGGGACTGAAGGTCCTGGAGGGCGTGCGCTCCCGCTTCGGCATCCCCGTGCTCACCGACGTGCACGAGGACACGCCGCTCGGCGAGGTGGCTGCCGTGGTCGACGTGCTGCAGACGCCGGCCTTCCTGTGCCGGCAGACCGGTTTCATCCAGAACGTGGCCCGCGCCGGCAGGCCGGTGAACATCAAGAAGGGCCAGTTCCTCTCCCCGTGGGAGATGGGCAATGTGGTGGAGAAGGCGCGCGCGGCCGGCAATGACCGCATCATGGTGTGCGAGCGCGGCGTGAGCTTCGGCTACAACAACCTGGTCTCGGACATGCGCGCATTGCCCGTGCTGCGTGCCACCGGCTGCCCGGTGGTGTTTGATGCCACGCACTCGGTGCAACTGCCGGGCGGGCAGGGCAGTGCGTCGGGCGGACAGCGCGAGTTCGTGCCCACCCTGGCGCGCGCGGCCGTTGCTGCCGGCGTGGCCGGCCTGTTCATCGAGACCCATCCCGAACCCGACAAGGCGCTGTCCGACGGACCGAATTCCTGGCCGCTGGCGCGCATGCAACGCCTGCTCGCGAAGCTTGTCGAGCTGGACCGGATCACCAAGTCAGACCGTTACGAGGAAGAAGAACCGTCATGAGCCGTATCGTCGATGTCATCGGGCGCGAAGTGATCGATTCGCGCGGCAATCCCACCGTCGAAGCCGACGTGGTGCTGGACTCCGGCACCGTGGGCCGCGCCGCGGTGCCCTCGGGAGCCTCCACCGGCACCCGCGAGGCCGTGGAGCTGCGGGACGGCGACAAGGCGCGCTACCTGGGCAAGGGCGTGCTGAAGGCCGTGGCCAACGTGAATGGCGCGCTGAAGGCCGCAGTCACCGGCATGGACCCGCGCGAACAGGCGGCCATCGACCGCAGGATGATCGAGCTGGACGGCACCGACAACAAGGGCCGCCTGGGCGCCAATGCGCTGCTGGCCGTGTCGCTGGCCACGGCGCAGGCCGCAGCTGCCGATGCGAAGCTGCCGCTGTTCCGCCACCTGGCCACGCTGGATGCGAAGAAGGACCGCGCGCCGGTGATGCCCGTGCCGATGATGAACATCATCAATGGCGGCGCCCATGCCGACAATTCGCTCGACGTGCAGGAGTTCATGATCCTGCCGGTGGGGGCGCCCTCGCTGCCGGAGGCGCTGCGCTACGGCGCGGAGATCTTCCACACGCTGAAGAAGATCCTGCACGAAAAGGGCCTGGCCACCTCGGTGGGCGACGAGGGCGGCTTCGCCCCCAACCTGGGCTCGAACGAGGAGGCCATCGGCATCATCAGCCAGGCCGTCGAGAAGGCCGGCTACCGGCTGGGCGAGGACATCTACCTGGGCCTCGACGTGGCCAGCAGCGAGTTCTACAAGGACGGCAAGTACCACCTGGAGGGCGAGGGTCGCAGCTTCACTTCGGCCGGGTTCGCCGACTACCTGGCGGGCCTTGCGGCGCGTTATCCGGTCATCACCATCGAGGACGGCATGGCCGAAGGCGACTGGGAGGGCTGGAAACTGCTCACTGAAAAGCTGGGCAGCAAGGTGCAGCTGGTGGGCGATGACCTGTTCGTCACCAACACGAAGATCCTGAAGGAGGGCATCCAGAAGAAGGTGGCCAATTCCATCCTGATCAAGGTGAACCAGATCGGCACCCTCACGGAGACCCTGGAGGCCATCGGACTGGCCGAGGAGGCCCGCTACACCTCGGTGGTGTCGCACCGCTCGGGCGAGACCGAGGACGCCACCATTGCCGACATCGCGGTGGCGGCCGCCTCCACGCAGATCAAGACCGGCTCGATGTCGCGCTCGGATCGCATCGCCAAGTACAACCAGCTGCTGCGCATCGAGGGCCTGCTCGGGGGCAAGGTGCGTTATGCCGGGCGGGAGGCGTTCCCATTTACCCTGTAACACGATAACCTCGCGCGACCATGAGGTGGTTCATTGCCGCGCTGGCCGCTGTGTTGGTGCTCCTGCAGTACCGCATCTGGATGTCCCCGGACGGCGCGCGCGAGGTCATGCGCCTCGATCGCGCCGTGGCCGAACAGCGCGCCGAGAACGAACGCCTGAAGGAGCGCAACGAGCAGCTTTTTGCCGAGGTGCGCGACCTGAAGCAGGGCTTCGCTGCGGTGGAAGAGCGGGCGCGCGCCGAACTCGGCCTCATCGCTCCCAACGAAACCTACTTCCAGGTCGTGCCGCAGGATGACGTGCCGGCCGGCCCGGTGGAGGTGGCACCCGCGGCCGAATCGCCCACCGCGCTGGCCGCCGCGGCCCACTGAGTGCATTACTGGCTGGTCATGCCGGCGGCGGGCAGTGGTCGCCGCTTCGGCGGTGACACGCCCAAGCAATATCTCTTCCTCGGGCAGGCGCGCGTGATCGAGCGCGCGCTGGCGCCGTTCACCGCGGATGCGCGTTGCCGCGGAATCTGCCTCGCCCTGGATGCCGCCGACAGTCTGTTCGCCACGTTGCCCGTGGCGGCCGGGCCGCGCGTGCGCACGGTGGCGGGTGGCGAGCGGCGCTGTGATTCCGTGCGCAATGCGCTGGCCGCGCTGGCGCTGCCGGATGACGAGTGGGTGCTGGTGCATGACGCGGCCCGACCTTGCCTGGGGCGTCCGGACATCGATCGCCTGCTGGCCCTGGCTGGCGCGGATGAGGTGGGCGGCTTGCTGGCGGTGCCGCTGGCCGACACGCTCAAGCGTGCCGCACCGGGTGACGCAACCTCCCGGGAGGCCGCGCCGCGCGTGGCCGATACCCCGTCGCGCGCCGGCCTGTGGCGCGCATTGACACCGCAGATGTTCCGCGCCGGCCTGCTGCGTGATGCCCTTGAGGCGGCACTGGCCGCGGGCCGCGAGCCCACCGATGAGGCGCAGGCCGTGGAGTGGCTCGGCCATGCGCCGCGGCTCATCGAGGGTGATCCCGGCAACCTGAAGATCACCACGCCAGCCGACCTCAGGCTGGCGGCCGCCTGGCTGGCGCGGGAGAATCAGCCATGAATTTCCGTATCGGCAGCGGCTTCGACGTGCACGCCTTCGGCCCCGGCGGGCATGTGATGCTGGGCGGCATGCGCATCGCCTGCACGCAGGGCGTGGTGGCGCATTCAGACGGCGACGTGCTGCTGCATGCCCTCACCGATGCGCTGCTCGGTGCCGCCGGCCTTGGCGACATCGGCCAGCATTTCCCCGATTCCGATGCGCGCTGGAAGGGTGCCGACAGCACGCAGTTCGTGCGCCATGCCGTGCAGTTGCTGGCAGCCGGGGGATGGAGCATCGTGAATGCCGACCTCACGCTGCTGGGCGAGACGCCGCGCATCGCCCGCCACCGCGATGCCATCCGTGCCAGCGTGGCCGGCGCGCTGGGCGTGGCGCCGGAGGCCGTGAACCTGAAGGCCACCACCACGGAAAAGCTGGGATTCCTGGGGCGCAGCGAGGGCCTCGCGGCCCAGGCCGTGGTGCTGATCACCCGCGCCTGAGCCTGCCTTCAGCGCCGGGCGGCCGGGCCGCGCGCGGGCGAGGGTGCATCCAGCAGCACCAGGATGGCCCCGGAGCCGCCATCCACCTCGCGCGCCGAGGCGAAGGCCAGCACCGCATCGACGCGACTGAGGAAATGGCTGGCCACCAGCTTCAGCACCGGGCCGCGATGTCCCGAGCGTCGGCCCTTGCCATGGATCACGCGCACCACGCGCGCGCGATGGCGCATGGCCTCGGCCAGGAACTGGCGCAGCGCCGGTTCCACCATGGCAGCCCGCAGGCCATGCAGGTCGATCTCGCCTTCCACCCGGTACTGGCCCGCACGCAGGCGCCGGAAAGTTGGCATGGCCACCTGGGGCCGGCGGAACAGCAGCGCATCGCCGGTTTCCTCCACCGGCGCCAGCGGCGAGCCGGCGCCCAGGCTCTCTTCCAGCACGGCCTTCCGTTCCGCGCGCGCGAACCGTGCACGGGCGCGCGGACGCCGGGGAGAGGAGTCGCTGCGCCCATCGAGGGCCAGGCGCCGCACGTCACGCATGGCGTGGCGGAACAACCTCCGGTCCTCATCGTCCATGCCTGCCGCCCTCGAGCCCCGCTTCGAGTATTATTGCGCGCGCCGCGCGCCGGCGTGAATGGCGCGCCGAAGCGCAAGGTCTCATGCATATTCTGGTCAGCAACGACGACGGCTACCGCTCCGACGGCATCCGCCAGCTCAACAGCGCGCTCTCGCGCCTGGCCCGCACCACCGTGATGGCTCCGGACCGCAACCGCAGCGGCGCCAGCAATTCCCTCACGCTCGACGTGCCGCTGCGCGTGTTCGAGAGCGAGCCCGGCGTGCATTATGTGATGGGGGGCACGCCCACCGACTGCGTGCACATCGCCATCTCGGGCTACTTCGATTTCGAGTTCGACCTGGTGTGCTCGGGCATCAACGACGGGCCGAACCTCGGCGACGACACGCTGTATTCGGGCACCGTGGCCGCCGCCATCGAGGGCCGTTTCCTCGGCCTGCCCACTGTGGCCTTCTCGCTGTGCATGGAGCCTGACTCCGGGCGCCACTTCGACACCGCCGCGCGGGTGGCCGAGGCGCTGATCGCGCGCCTGCTCGAGTCACCGCTGGAGCGCGGCATGACGCTGAACGTCAACGTGCCCGATTTGCCCTACGAACAACTGCGCGGCATCCGCGCCACGCGCCTGGGCGGGCGGCACCGGTCCAAGCCCATCGTCCCGGTGAAGGATCCGAAGGGCAAGCCGGTGTACTGGATCGGGCCTTCCGGCCCCGGGCAGGATGCGGGCGACGGCACCGACTTCCACGCCATTGCCAATGGCTACGTTTCGGTGACGCCACTGCAGATCGACCTCACGCGCCATGCGGCGCTGCCCACCCTGGCCGACTGGCTGAAGCCGCTGGCATGAACGTCACGCGGCACGCCGGCATCGGCATGACTTCCGCGCGCACCCGCGACCGCCTGGTGCAGCGCCTGCGTGAGCAGGGCATCCACGACCTGCGTGTGCTGGAGCGCATCCGCAACGTGCCGCGGCACATCTTCGTGGACGAGGCCCTGGCCAGCCGCGCCTATGAAGACACCGCGCTGCCCATCGGCTGGGGACAGACCATCTCCCAGCCCTACATCGTCGCGCGCATGACCCAGGCGCTGGTCTCCGGCGGGCTGCCGGAGAAGGTGCTGGAGATCGGCTTCGGCTGCGGTTACCAGACTGCCGTGCTGTCCCCCTTCGCCCAGAAGATTTTCTCCATCGAGCGCATCGAGCCGCTGGTGGCCAGGGCCAGGCTGCGCCTGAAGGAACTGGGCGTCCGCAACGTGAAGCTCAAGCACGGTGATGGCATGAAGGGCTGGCCCACGCAGGCGCCATTTGACGGAATCCTCGTCGCTGCCGCGCCGCTGACGCTGCCTGATGCATTGCTCAACCAGCTCGCGGTGGGAGGCCGGCTGGTGGTGCCCGTGGGTCCCGAGGGCCAGCAGCAGCTGCTGCGCGTGACGCGGCGCGAATCGGGACTGCAGAAGGAAGTGCTGGGGCCGGTGGCCTTCGTGCCGATGCTCGGCGGCGTCAGCTGAAGGCCCCGGCGAGCCCTATTCGAGACTCGGCGGGCCGAAATTGCCTAACGCCAAAGCAGGGGTGAGGTCAAGGGCTTGCGTGCTCAACTGAACGCTGCTTTACTCTTGTAGCCGTTCGGCGACAGGCTCACCGGACGAAGGCACTGAAGGGAGAGGGGACTCAAGACGGGTTTGGACAACAAGTAAAACGGGTCGATACAAAAACAAGAAAAATCGCGCTATCAACCAATGATTCGAGTCTGTCAGCTCCGATAATTGGTCGAACTGGATCTTCAGCTTCCGCAAACTTCAGTGCCTTCCTCCGGTGGGCTTCACAAGCTCCACCGCCCCTCCAGTCTGGAGGGGCGGCCCTGAATCCAGCCTGAACAGGCTTACGGCGTCGCCGCCTCTTCCTCGTTGATCGCCAGCAGCTCAACGTCGAACACCAGCGTCGAGTTGCCGGGGATGTCGGCATTGCCGCGTTCGCCATAGGCGAGCTCCGGCGGGCAGATCAGCTGCGCGCTGCCGCCGACCTTCATCTTCTGCACGCCCTCGGTCCAGCACGGGATCACCTCGCCCAAGCCGAAGTTGACCGGTGTGCCGCGCTGGATCGAGCTGTCGAACACCTTGCCGTTGATGTGCTTGCCCTCGTAGTGCACCGTGACACTGTCTTCCGCGGTGGGGGAGGCACCGGTGCCTTCCTTGCCGGGCAGGTACACCAGGCCGCTGGTGGTTTTCTCCGCGCCCGCCTCCGCGGCCCGCTTGGCCAGGTATTCCGCGCCGGCGGCCTTGTCGCGCTCGGCCGTGGCATCCATCCGCGCCTCGAACAGCTCCTGCAACTTGGGCATCAGCGCCTGCAATTCTTCTGTGCTCAGGCTCGGCTTGTCGCGCGCGCCGTCCGCCACGCCCGCGTTGACCATCAGCAGTTCCTTGTCGCTGAGGGTGAAGGCCTTGATGTTGAGCTGCTCGGTCATGATCACGCCCAGCGCGTAGAGCGCCTTCTCTTCATCCGTCTTGGGCACGGCCTGCTGGGCCTTCTGGGCACAGCCGGTGATGAGGCAGACGGTGGCGAAGCTCGTCAGTATTGCGACACGCATGCGTTGGATCCTGGTGAGAAAAAAAGAGCGGCTAGTCTAGGCAAATCCCCCGGTGGCTGCATGGGCGCTTGCCTGAAGACGGCTTCAGCCGGGGAACAGCAGGGCTGCCACGGCACGCTCCTCCTGCGCCAGCACGTTGTAGGTGCGGCAGGCGGCGCCCAGGTCCATCACTTCAAGGCCCGCCTGGCGGGCGGCCAGTGCGCGGCGCAGCAGCTTCACCACGCCGGCATCGAATCCGCTCCCGCCCAGCAGCACGATGCGCGGCTCCACCGGCCACAGCGGCGCCAGCGACTCCGCGGTGAGCTCTTTCGCGGTGGCAATCCATGAGTCATGCAACAGCGCCGGCGCGAGGATGAGGGGAGCGGTGAGCTGCCTGCCACTGACCTGCACCACACCGGCACCATAGCGGCTGATGAGATGAATGCCGACGGGAAGCTGTTCGTGAAGTTTCATGCCGCTACGATACGCGACATGACAGTGCTGATCGCGATCCCGCGCCTGCCCGAGGCGGTGGACGAAGACGGGACGCATACCGAACTCCCCGGAATGCCCGCCCTGACCCGACTGCTGCGCCGGGCGCGGCACCTTGCACAGGCCCCGGACTGGCAGGCCGGCGTGATGCGGGCGCTGGGAATGAGGGGCCTGTCCGCGGCAGCGGTGGCTGCGGGAGCGCTGCCCGCGCTGCCCCCGGGGTCCGGGATCTGCTTCGCGGCGCCATTGCACGCCGTGGCGGGCATCAGCCGCGTACACCTGCCGCCGGGCGGGCGGCTGGAGCTCGAAGCCGGGGAGGATGCCGCCTGGCAGGCGGCATTCAATGCGGAATTCGCGACGGCCGGTGCGGCCCTGCATGCGACGGGGGAAGGGGGCGGCTGGTTGCTCGTGGCGCCTTGCGCTGCAGGTGCGCGTGATGCGTCGCCCGAGTTGCTGGCCGGTGCCGCGCTCGAACGCGCCCCGGCGGGCGATGATGCTCAACGGGCACTGCGCCGGCTGGGCGCCGAAGTGGAAATCTGGCTGGCCTCGCATCCTCTCAACCACCGGCGCGAACGCCGCGGCGAGCCGGTGCTCAACGCCATCTGGTTCTGGGGAGGCGCACGCAGCCAGGCGCTGCCGACGCCGGGTGCCTTGCGCGGCATCGTCAGTGGTCGCCGCGGCGATGCCTGGCTGGCCGGCCTCGCCACCTGGGCGGGAAAGACGGCGGTGCGCGCCGGAAACTGGGAAGCTGCCGCGCGGGCTGAGCCCGGCCTGCTGTCGGCCCGGCCGGGCGCAGGTGGCCTTGCAGTGGTCGTGCCGGAATTGCAGGCGGGGAAATCCCCGGCAAGCTACTGGCAGGAACTGGAGCGGTGCTGGTTTGGCCCGGCGGAGCAGGCACTGGCGGAAGGGGAAATCAGCACGCTGCAACTGCAACTGGGTGGCGCGGCCTGGCAGGTGCAACGCCATTCGCTGCGCCACTGGCTGCGCTGGGGGCGGCGACCGTGGTGGCAGATGGGAGCGCACACTTGAGCGCGATACTGCGGCGCCTGCAGCCGCGCGCCATCGCGGCCGACATCACACTGCCCGCTCATCTGCCACCCCTGCTGCGGCGGATCTATGCCGCACGCCGCGTGCGCGATGGCGCGCAGCTGGCCACCGGGCTGGCCGCGATGCTGCCGGTGGGTTCGCTGCCGCAGGTGCATGAGGCTGCGGCACTGCTGCTCCGGCATCGCGACCGGCGCGTGCTCATCGTGGGCGACTTCGACGCCGATGGCGCCACCAGCACCGCCCTGATGATGCATGCATTGGCCAACTGGGGCTTCGGCAGCGTGGACTTCCTGGTGCCGGACCGCTTCCGCTTCGGCTACGGGCTCACGCCGGGCCTGGTGGAGGAGGCCCGCACGCGCCAGCCCTCGCTGATCGTCACTGTCGACAACGGCGTCTCGGCGCTGGAGGGCGTGGCTGCTGCGCGCGCAGCCGGCATCGAGGTGCTGGTCACCGACCATCACCTGCCCGGCGCGGCGCTGCCCGACACCACCGTGATGGTGAATCCCAACCTGCACGGCAGCACCTTCGGCAGTCGCGCACTGGCTGGCGTGGGCGTGGCCTTCTACGTGCTGGCTGCCCTGCATCGCCTGATGCAGGAGGAGGGATGCCTGCCGGCGGGTGCGAAGCCCGTCTCCTGGTGGCTGGACCTGGTGGCGCTGGGCACGGTGGCCGACGTGGTGCCGCTGGATGCGAACAACCGCGTGCTGGTGGCGCAGGGCTTGAAACGCATGCGCTCCGGCCACTGCCTGCCCGGCATCGCCGCACTGGCAGCCGTGGCGCGCCGCGAACTGGACAGCCTGGTGGCCGCGGACCTGGGATTCTCCATCGGCCCGCGCCTCAATGCCGCCGGCCGGCTGGATGACATGAGCATCGGCATCCGCTGCCTGCTGGCGCAGGACCTCGCCAGCGCCGAGGTGCTGGCCAGGCAGCTGGACGAGCTGAACCGCGAGCGCCGCCGCATCGAGGGCGACATGCAGGAGCAGGCGCTCGCGGCGGTGAAGGGACTGAAGGCCTGGGAGGATGGCGAGCGCCACGCGGGCCTGGTGCTGTTCGATGACGGCTGGCACCAGGGCGTGGTGGGGCTGGTGGCCAGCCGCATCCGCGAGCGCACCGCGCGCCCGGTGGTGGCCTTCGCGCCCGGCGACGGGGATGAGCTGCGCGGCTCGGCGCGCTCGATTCCCGGTGTGCACGTGCGCGACGTGCTGGAGTCGGTGGCCTCGCATCATCCCGGGCTCATCCTGCGTTTCGGCGGCCACGCCATGGCGGCGGGCCTCACGCTCAGGCGCGGCGACCTCGATCGCTTCGCGCGTGCCTTTGATGCCGCGGTGGCCGACAGCCTGAAGGATGCGGAGCCGGATGACGTGGTGTGGACCGACGGGGAGCTGGCCGAGGAGGAAATCTGCCTTTCCACCGCCCGGCTGCTGCGCGAGGCAGGTCCCTGGGGCCAGGGTTTCCCGGAACCCTGCTTCCACGGCGAGTTCGACGTGGAGGCCCCGCGCGTGGTCGGCGATCGGCACGTCAAGTGCTGGCTCCGGCCTGCCGGTTCGCGTGCCCGATTCGACGCCATCGCCTTCAACCTGCTGGACGGCGAGCGCTTCACCGCGCCGCCTTCAGGCCGGCTGAGGCTGGCCTACCGGCTGGACATCAACCACTGGCAGGGCGAGCGGCGGCTGCAGCTGCTGATCGAGCACGTTGAAATGCCTTAGAATCCGCGGCCATTCCCCGTTGCCCTGGATGCCCTGATGCCCGTCGAGACTGGCCTGCTGAAGAAGACCCTGCGCGACCTGAGCGAGCGCGCCGCCTCGTTACGGGGGTTTCTTTGACTACGACACCAAGAAGGAGCGCCTGGAGGAAGTCTCGCGCGAGCTTGAGCTGCCGGATGTATGGAACAACCCGGAACGCGCCCAGGAACTCGGCCGCGAGCGTTCGCGCCTGAGCGCGGACCTCGCGCAGCTGGACGACACTGCCTCGGCGCTGGCCAATGCCGGTGAACTGCTGGAGATGGCCGAGGCCGAGGACGACGCCGCATCCATCGGCGACATCGAGCGCGAACTGCCGCAACTTGAGTCCCGGGTGCGCGACCTGGAGTTCCGGCGCATGTTCCGCGGCGAGATGGACTCGCACAGCGCCTACCTCGACATCCAGGCAGGCGCCGGCGGCACCGAGGCGCAGGACTGGGCCCAGATGCTGATGCGCATGTACCTGCGCTGGGGGGCACAGCGCGGCTTCAGGACCGAGGTGCTCGATTCCAATGCCGGCGAGGTGGCGGGCATCAAGAGCTGCACCATCGCCTTCGAGGGCGACTACGCCTATGGCTGGCTGCGCACCGAGACGGGCGTGCACCGCCTGGTCCGCAAGAGCCCGTTCGATTCCGGCAACCGCCGCCACACTTCGTTTGCCTCGGTGTTCATCTCGCCGCAGATCGACGATGACATCAACATCGAGGTCAACCCGGCCGACATCGAGATGGACGTGTACCGTTCCAGCGGTGCCGGCGGCCAGCACGTGAACAAGACCGAATCGGCGGTGCGCCTCAGGCACGTTCCCTCCGGCATCGTGGTGGCTTGCCAGACCGAGCGCAGCCAGCACAAGAACCGCTCCACCGCGATGAAGATGCTGAAGGCCAAGCTCTACGAGCTGGAGGTCAACAAGCGCAATGCCGCGGCCAAGGTGCTCGAGGATTCCAAGTCGGACGTGAGCTGGGGCAACCAGATCCGCTCCTACGTGCTCGACCAGTCGCGCATCAAGGACCTGCGCACCAACGTGGAAGTGGGCGCCACCGACAAGGTGCTCGACGGCGACCTGGACCAGTTCATGGAGGCCAGCCTGAAGGCTGGGCTGTAGCAATGGCCGAACAGAAGAATGCCCCGGAGGCGGCGCCGCGGGAGCCGCCGCAGGACGAGAACAAGCTGGTCGCCGAGCGCCGCGCCAAGCTCGCGGCGCTGCGCGGGCAGGGCATCGCCTACCCGAACGACTTCCGGCGCACGCACTACGCGGGCGAACTGCACCAGGCGCACGCCGATTCCACCGCCGGGCAGCTTGAGGAGCGGGCGATACCCGTTGCCGTGGCCGGCCGCATGATGGCCAAGCGCGTCATGGGCAAGGCCAGCTTCGCCACGCTGGCCGACCCCACCGGCCGCATCCAGCTGTTCCTGCAGTTGGCCAGCCTGCCCGAGGGAGTCTACGAAGCCTTCAAGGGCTGGGACGTGGGGGATACGCTGGGTGCCGAAGGCACGCTGTTCCGCACCCGTGCCGGCGAACTGTCGGTGAAGGTGACGAAACTGCGCCTGCTCACCAAGTCGCTCAGGCCGCTGCCGGACAAGTGGCATGGTCTGGCCGACGTCGACACACGCTATCGCCAGCGCTACGTGGACCTCATCGTCAATGAGGAATCCCGCGCGGTGTTCCAGGCGCGCACGCGCCTGATCCGCCGCCTGCGCGAGGAGCTGGATGCCCGCGGCTTCATGGAAGTGGAGACGCCGATGATGCAGCCCATTGCCGGCGGCGCCGCGGCGCGCCCTTTCATCACGCACCACAACGCGCTGGACATGCAGATGTACCTGCGCATCGCGCCGGAGCTTTATCTCAAGCGCCTGGTGGTGGGCGGCTTCGAGAAGGTCTACGAGATCAACCGCAATTTCCGCAACGAGGGGCTGTCCACGCGGCACAACCCCGAGTTCACGATGATGGAGCTGTACTGGGCGTATGCCGATTACCGCGACCTGATGGACCTCACCGAGGAGCTGGTGCTGGCGCTGGCCGAGGTGGTGAAGCCCGGCGCGAAGTCCATCACCTACCAGGGCCGTGACTACAGCCTGGTGCGGCCCTTCGCGCGCGTGTCGATGACCGACGCCATCCTCGACGAGAACGATGGCATGGATGCCATGCGGCTGCGCGACGTGGAATACCTGCGCGGCTGGTGCACCAGGGTGGGGGCGAAGTTCGACAAGAACGATGGCGCCGGCAAGCTGCTGATGCTCATTTTCGAGCACACGGTCGAGCATACGCTGCTGGATCCCACCTTCGTGTTCGGGCACCCGGCCGAGGTGTCGCCGCTGTCGCGCGCCAATGACGCCGATCCCTTCCTCACAGACCGCTTCGAGTTCTACATCGGCGGTCGCGAGATCGCCAACGGCTTCTCCGAACTCAACGACCCGGAGGACCAGGCCGCGCGCTTCCAGGCGCAGGTGCTGCTGAAGGATGCGGGCGACGAAGAGGCCATGCTCTACGACGCCGACTACATCCGCGCGCTGGAGTATGGTCTGCCGCCCACCGCGGGCCTGGGCATCGGCGTCGATCGCCTGGTGATGTTCCTCACCGACCAGGCGGCCATCCGCGACGTGCTGCTGTTCCCGCAGGTGCGCCCCGAAGCCACATGAGCAGCGCGCTGCCGATCGGCGTCTTTGATTCCGGCATCGGCGGACTGAGCGTGCTGAAGGCCCTGGTGGAGCGCCTGCCCGGCGAGGACTTCCTCTACCTGGGCGACACCGCGCGGCTGCCTTATGGCACCAAGACCGCGGCCACCGTGGAGCGCTACGCGCTGCAGGCGGTCCATGCGCTGGTGCGGCGGGGCGTGAAGGCGGTGGTGGTGGCCTGCAATACCGCCTCGGCGGCCGCGCTGCCCGCGCTGGCCGCCGGCAATCCGGGACTGCCCATCCTGGGCGTGATCGAGCCGGGCGCCGCAGCGGCCGTCGCGGCGACCGCCAGCGGCCGGATCGCCGTGGTGGCAACCGAAGGCACCGTGCGCGGCGGCGCCTACCAGCGCGAAATCGAGCGGCGCCTGCCGGGCGCACGCGTAACCTCGGTGCCGGCGACGCTGTTCGTCGCGCTGGCGGAGGAGGGCTGGACCGATGGCGACATCGCCGCCGCCGCCGCAGGACGCTACCTGGCGCCGCTGTTCGCGGATGCCGCGGCGGCACCGGATGTGCTGGTGCTGGGCTGCACGCATTTTCCCCCGCTGGCCGGCGCCATCCGCGGCGTGGTGGGCCCGCACGTGCGCATCGTGGATTCCGCGGTGACCACGGCGGGGGCGCTGGCTTCCCTGCTTGAGCACGGCGACCTGGCCTCGGCCGAGTCACGCGGCATCTGCCAGTTCCTGGTCACGGATGGAGAGGAGCGCTTTGCCCGCGTCGGGCCAACGTTTCTCGGCCGGCCCATTGGAGCCGGCGAGATCGAGCGGGTGAACCTGTAGCAGCGGCAGCGTGGCAGGAGGCACTATCCGCGCATGTACGCCCTGCTTGTCCTGGTAGTGCACGTCGCGGTGAGTTCGGCTGCGGCCCTGGCCATTGCGCCCTACACCATCGACCCCGTGGTCACCCCCAGGTCCCTGTGGCTGATGTGCATGGGGTCCGCCCTGCTCACGGTCATTGCCTTCGCCTCGACCGCGGCCTACCTCGGCAAGCGCATCAGCCCGGTATCCGGCGCGCAGGGCGGCCTGTTGTGCGGACTGGTCTGCGGCGGCGTGGCGGCCTTCACCGCGCGCGGCGTGCAGTTTTCATTGCTCATCTACCTGTCCCTGCTGGTGCCCACGCTGGTCGCCATCGTGCTGGCGGTGCTCGTGGACCGGTCGAAGTCCGGCTGGCAGTCCTGAAGGCGGCCGCGTCACCCATGGATGATCCATTCACCGGCGCGTACCTGGATCGGCGTGCGGAGGCGCGGCTCAGGGCCGACTGGCTGGCGCAGGCGCAGGCCGACCCGGCCACGCGCTACGTGGCAATGTGGCAGGGAGCGGTGCTGATGCAGGCGGCAGGGGAGGATGGCCTCCGCCTGGCATTGTTGCCCGGCTCGGATCGTCGCATCGCCGCCATGCGCGATCCCGGGGAGCTGCTGCTGCTGGGCTGGTATCGCGGGCAGCGCTGCGTGCTGGTGGACCTGTCGGAGGAACTGGCGGTGACCCGGCCCGGCGAGCGCTTCGCCGAGTTGCGACCCCTGGCGGCGGAACTGCCGGCGGACGAGGTGGGGCTGCTCGCCTATGCACGCGCGCTGCACCTGTGGCGTGGCACCCATCGTTTCTGCGGCCGCTGCGGCGCGCCATTGCAGTCACGCCGTGCCGGGCACGTGCGCCACTGCGCTGCCTGCAACCACGACAGCTTCCCGCGGCTGGATCCGGCCATCATCGTGCTGGTGCGCGACGGGGAGCGGGCCCTGCTCGGGCGCCAGCCCGGCTGGCCGCCGGGGCGCTTCTCCACCATCGCCGGTTTCGTCGAACCGGGGGAATCCCTGGAGGATGCGGTACGACGCGAAGTACTGGAGGAGACCGGCACGCAGGTCCTTGAGGCGTGTTACCACTCCTCGCAACCCTGGCCGTTTCCGTCCTCGCTGATGGTGGGCTTCACCGCGCGCGCCCGGGCCGGCACGCCGGTGCTGCACGACGGGGAACTGGAGGAAGCCCACTGGTTCACCCGCGAAGAGGTGGCCGGCGGCGGCGTGCGCCTGCCGCCGCGCGAGGCCATCTCCCGCCGCCTGATCGACGACTGGCTGCAGGGCGGGTGAAGGGCTGCGGGAAACCCGCATTTTCTTCCTGCACCTGTACGACCCGGCGATGCGGAGGCACTATCGCCGCAACCGGCAGATGTGACCGGACGGGCCTGGGGGGCTCATGAATCGGGTATCCATGCCATGGGCGGCCCTGGCCGCCACCCTGCTGCTGTCAGGCTGTGCCACCACGCCGGCACCCGCGCCCGCGCAGCCCTTCCATCCCGGCGATGCACCGGGCGAGCTCATCCACACCGACTCCGGGTTCGCCTTTCCCGCGCGCCTGGGTTCATTCGCGCGCTTCCAGGGCCACCAGTATGACGAGGACGGCCGCGACATCTCGGTGGGCTACACCGGCGACATTCCTTCGCTGGTGACGGTGTATGTCTTTCCCGCCGATGACGTCGACCTGGAGGCCGCGCTCACCACGCAGAGTGCCGGCGTGCTCACGGCCTATCCGGGCGCGAAGGTGACCGGACGGCGCATGGTGCAGGTGACGCCGGAGGAGATTCCGGCGGTGGCGGTGTCGTTCGAGTTCTCGGCGGCCTTCCAGGGCCGCGAGCAGGCGCTGCACTCCGAGCTGGTGCTGGCGCAGCGTGGTGACCGCTACGTGAAGTATCGCATCACCTACCCGGAGGCCATCGCCGACATCGCGGGGGAGGATTCCAGCAAGTTCCTGCACTATTTCGCCTGGCCCTGAGCCAGGCGGCGCACGGGCGCCGTGCCTGCCCGTTCGAGGCCTCCGCGCCGATTCGTTAAGATGGGCCCATGTGGCCAGCCGTCCTACGCGCCGCGTTGCCTTGCCTGTGTGCCGCAGGCCTGCTCTGGATGCTCCCTGCGCCGGGACGCGTGATGGGCGCGGAAGCCGCGCCGGAAGCCGCGGAGGAAACCCAGGCCACGACGGAATCTGCACCCCCTTCCGAAGACGAGGGCCCGCCTCCCGCCGTTCCCGAACAGCGCATCACCGAGGAAGGCGAGGTGATCCGCGCCGAGGAGGTGGAGGAGCCCGACCTCGCCGAGCTGCCGCTGTCCAATGCCGCGCGCGTGCGGCTGGACAGTGCGCGCGACTCCATCGTGCTGGTGCGCGGATTCTTCGGCGCTGCCGCCACCAGTGCCTTCCATGGCACCGGCTTCGCTGTGGGAGACGAGGGTTTCATCGTCACCAACTACCACGTCGTGTCGGAGGCCGTGCTGCACCCACGCCGCTACCGGCTGGAGTACGTCACGGCCGATGGCAGGCGTGGCCGGCTCCGGGTGCATGCCGTGGACGTGCGCAATGACCTGGCCGTGGTGAAGCCGGAGCAGCAGCTCGGACTGCCGCCGCTGCGGCTGCGCACCGACATCCCGCGGGCCGGCGCGCGTGCCTATTCGATCGGGTACCCCCTGAACCTCGGCCTCACGATCACCGAGGGCGTGGCAAACGGGCTGGTGGCCAGCGGCTACGACCAGCGCATCCACTATACCGGCGCCATCAACAGCGGCATGTCCGGCGGCCCGGCCCTGGATGCCGGCGGCACGGTGTACGGCGTGAACGTGTCGGTGATCAGCGGCCGCCAGCTGGTGGGTTTCGTGGTGCCGGCGCGGCACATCGTGCCGCTGCTGAGGCGGGCGCATGCGCCGCTGGACGAGGGCCGCACGCCCGGCCAGCTGCGCGCCATGGTGGCGCAGCAGGCACAGGCCTATGAATCGGTGGTGCTGGGTCCCTGGGAAAGCGAGTCGGCCACGCGCGTCGATTCCACGCAGCAGATCCTGGGATTCCGCCTGCCCACCCGCATCGGCCCGGCGTTCGAATGTTCCACCACCGGCAGCAGCGATGCGCCGCAGGGCCTGGAGGCACAGACGATCAGCTGCACCGGACGCTCCGGCGTGCTGCTGCTGCTTGACCTGGAGGTGGGCCACGTGAGCTTCCAGCACCGGGTGATGCGTGCCACGCGCCTGGCGCCGCTGCAGTTCGCGCAGCGGGTCAACGACACCGCCGCGCGCCACCGCCGCCAGGGGTCCCCGCAGCATGTGGCGGCCTTCGCCTGCAAGGACGCGCTGGTGTCGCTGGACGGCTTCGAGGCGCGCATCACCACCTGTGCCCGCCAGTACCGCCTGTTCGCCGGGCTGTATGACCTGGCCGTCACGGTGGCCAGCATCTCCAGCACCGAACGCGCGGTGATCACGCAGCTGGACCTGCGCGGCGTGGGTTTCGAGGCCGGCATGCAGTTCGTGCGACGTTTCCTGGGAGCCATGCAATGGAACCCGTGATGCTGGTCGACGTGCTCGACGACCACGGCAGCGTGCAGCAGCGCCATCGCGTGGCAGGCGCGGGCGGAATATGCCGCATCGGTCGCAGCCTGGCCTGCGAGATTCCGGTCGATGACGCCTTCGCCGCGGCGGAACACACCCGCCTCACATTGCAGCCGGACGGCCGTGTGCTGGTCGAGGACCTGGGCTCGCGCAATGGCACGCGCTACGAGCGCCACCTGGTGAATCCGGCGCACGGACGGCTGGTCGACGGCGGCGTGCTGCAGGTGGGCCGCACGCGCGTGCGGGTACGCACCTCGCAGCTGCCGCTGCCCGGCGAGCGGCTGTTCCGGCGCGACCTGCTGCAGCGGCATCGCACATTGCTGGCGTGCGCCGGCGTGCTGCTGTGCCTGCTGTTCGCCGCCTTCATGGCCTGGACGCGCGAGCCGGACAAGACCGGCGAGGCCATCATCTTCGCCGTGCTGCTGGCCGTGCTCGTGCTGGCCATCTGGGCCGGCACCTGGACGCTGGTGTCGCGGCTCACCGTGGGTGCCTGGCAATTGCGCATCCACCTGGCGCTGGCCTCGCTGTGCATCGCGCTGTGGGGCTGGGGCTTCTGGCTCTACACCGTGGCGGCATTCGCCTTCCAGTGGCGCTGGCTCGGCGTGTTCACCGCCGTGCTGGCCGGCGCGGTGTCCTGGCTGACTGCCTGGCGCCACCTGCGTTATGCCACGCGGCTGCATCGCGCGGCCGCGCTGACGCTGGGCGTGCTGGCGCCGCTGCTCAGCGGCGGCCTGTGGTGGCTGGTGGACCTGCAGGTGGACCCGCGTACGGTGAATCGCGTCGAGCACGGCGCGCGCATCCTGCCGCCATCGGTGCGCGTGGCTCCCAGCGTGGAGCTTGGCGACTATCTCACCGACGTGGCATCACTGAAGCGCGAGGCCAGCCGCAACCGCCAGCAGTCGCTGCTGGCCGCGCCCATCCTGGATGAAGCGCGCGATTAGTGGTCCGGCCTACGCGGCCGCGTAGGGCAGCGGCAGCTGGGTGGCGGGCAGGGCGGGCTGCCCGTCGGCGCCTTCCCCGGCATCGTTGCCGGCGCCCGGCAGTGTCGTCACCGCGAGGAATTCCTGTCCGCCGGTTTCCGCCGCGGCCGCGACGACCACCTGCGCGCCGCGCCCGTCGGCAAGCCTGAGGCGCAGGCCCGCCGCCAGCACGGCATCCGAGTCGGTATGGAAGCGCTGCATGCGCCGCTTCACCTCGCCGCGGTAGTGCGCGCGGGCGATGATCTCCTGGCCGGTGTAGCAGCCCTTGTCGAAGGCGATGGCATGCAGCAGGTCGAGGTTGAGCATCTGCGCCACGAACAGGCCCGAGGTGGCGGTGGTGATCTCCGGCCATCCGGCCGCGATGTCATCCAGCCGCCACAGCGTGCGCGAGACAATCTCGGCATCCGGGAGGGGCTCGCCGCGGGGGGCGAGGATGAGCTGGCGCGTGCCCGTGGCATCCACCGGCATCGACAGCCGCGTGGCCGCGACGGCATCGGCATCCGGACCCGTGGCGCCGTAGATGCGCCAGGCTGCGGCGGCCTCCTCGATGCCCACGTTCGCCCGCAGTACATACCGCGCCAGCAGCTGCCGCACGCTGTCGGCCAGGTCCGCCGGCAGCACCAGCAGCAGGTGCTCGCGCGTCATGCGCAGCAGGCGCAGCACCGCGATGCAGCGACCCTGGGGATTGTGCAGGCCGGCCGGTGCCGCCTCGCCGTCCTGCAGCCGGTTCACGTCCTGCGAGAGCTGGCCCTGCAGGAAGGTGAGGGCGTCGCGGCCGCGCACTGCCAGCACGGCAAGATCGTCCAGCTTCGTCAGGGCAAGGTCCGGCATGGGTATTAGGTGGCCTCGGGGGGATTCTGGCACAATACATGCCCATGCAGCCTTTGGACGGACAACAGGGCGCTGCCTCTCCGCAGGTCGCGCCGGCAGTACCCGATGCACCCCTGCCGCCAGCGGGAAGACCGGTACATGATGCCACCGCCGGAGTGACAGGCAGAGGGGACCGGGTGCCCGAGACAGGTGGTCCGTCCGGTCCGGACCCCGTGCGCTACGGCGACTGGGAACGCCGCGGCCGCTGCATCGATTTCTGAAGGCTCCAACGCGAAGACGCCCACATGACAACCCGCCCGCTGTCGCCGCATCTTTCCATCTACCGGTTCGCCTACACCATGGCGACCTCCATCTTCCACCGGGCGACGGGACTGCTGCTCAGCGCAGGCCTGCTGCTGCTGGTGGGCTGGCTCACCAGCCTTGCGACCGGCGCGGAGGCGCATGCCGCGTTCACGGCGTTCGCGGCGAGCTGGCCGGTGAAGGTGCTGCTGGCGCTGCTGCTGGCAGCGGCGTGCTACCACTTCGCCAATGGCATCCGCCACCTGGTCTGGGACACGGGTCGTGGACTTGAACGCCGGCAGGCGCGCCTTGGCGCCCGCATCGTGGTGATCGCCACCGTGGTCGCCACGGCGCTGCTTCTCTATGTGTTCTTCGGCCGCGGAGGCACGCCATGAGCGAGTCCGCACGCGCACTGTCCCGGGTGCTGGGCCTGGGTTCCGCGCACGAGGGGGCGCATCACTGGCGCGTGCAGCGCCTGACGGCGCTGGCGCTGCTGCTGCTGCTGCCCTGGTTCATCATCTCGCTGGCGCTGCAGCCGGATTTCGACTACGCCACGCTGCGCGCCTGGGCGGGCAACCTGGTGAACGCCACACCGCTGGCGCTGCTGGTGCTGGCGGCCTGCTGGCACTCGCAGCTCGGCGTGCAGGTGGTGATCGAGGACTACGTCGGGGGCGGGTTGCGCATGGCCTCGCTCATCGCCTCCGCATTCCTGCATGTGCTGCTGGGTGTACTGGGCGTGCTGGCCGTCGTGCGCCTCGCGTTGGGCACCCCATAGGAAAGCAAGATGTCTGCCTACAAGTTCATTGACCACACCCACGACGTGCTCGTGGTCGGTGCCGGTGGCGCCGGCCTGCGCGCCACGCTGGGCCTTGCCGAAGCCGGCCTGTCCACGGCCTGCATCACCAAGGTATTCCCCACGCGCAGCCACACCGTCGCCGCCCAGGGCGGCATCAGCGCCGCGCTGGGCAACATGGGCCCCGATGACTGGCGCTGGCACATGTACGACACCGTGAAGGGCTCGGACTGGCTGGGCGACCAGGACGCCATCGAGTTCATGTGCAAGGAAGCCCCGGCCGCGGTGGTCGAGCTGGAGCATTACGGCGTGCCGTTCTCCCGCACCCCGGAGGGACGCATCTACCAGCGGCCCTTCGGCGGCATGACCACCGAGTTCGGCAAGGGCGTCGCGCAGCGCACCTGCGCGGCGGCGGACCGCACCGGCCATG
Source organism: uncultured bacterium (assembly GCA_965652645.1). Lineage (GTDB taxonomy): Bacteria > Pseudomonadota > Gammaproteobacteria > Steroidobacterales > Steroidobacteraceae > ZC4RG30. The sequence goes on from CBFGXE010000013.1 coordinate 60,120, forward strand.
CCATGCTGCACACGCTGTACCAGCAGTCGCTGAAGCACCAGGCGGAGTTCTTCATCGAGTTCTTCGCCATCGACCTGATGTTCGAGAATGGCGTTTGCCGCGGCGTGGTGGCGCTGGAACTGGCCACCGGGCAGCTGCACCGCTTCCGCGCGCACATGACCATCCTGGCCACCGGCGGTTATGGCCGTGCGTATTTCTCCTGCACCTCGGCGCACACCTGCACCGGCGACGGCGGCGGCATGGTGCTGCGCGCCGGCCTGCCCATGCAGGACATGGAGTTCGTGCAGTTCCATCCCACCGGCATCTACGGCTCCGGCTGCCTGATCACCGAGGGTGCGCGCGGCGAGGGCGGTTACGTCACCAACTCGCGCGGCGAGCGTTTCATGGAACGTTATGCGCCCAACGCCAAGGACCTGGCCTCGCGCGACGTGGTGAGCCGCGCCATGACCATGGAGATCCGCGAGGGCCGCGGAGTGGGCGAGCATGGCGACCACATCCACCTGCACCTGGAGCACCTGGGCCCCGAGGTGATCAGGGAACGCCTGCCCGGCATCGCCGAGACGGCGAAGATCTTCGCCGGCGTGGACGTGAACCGCGAACCGATTCCCGTGCTGCCCACCGTGCACTACAACATGGGTGGCATCCCCTGCAATTACCACGGCGAGGTGGTCAATGGCTCGGCCGCCGATCCGGACCAGGTGGTGCCGGGACTGATGGCGGTGGGCGAGGCGGCCTGTGTGTCCGTGCATGGTGCCAACCGCCTGGGCTCCAACTCGCTGCTCGACCTGGTGGTGTTCGGCCGCGAGGCGGCGCGCCATGCGGCCACCGTGGTGAAGCCCGGCACGCGCCATGCGCCGCTGGCGGCCGACGTGGCGGAACTGGCCGTGTCGCGCCTGGACAAGCTGCGCAATGCACGCGGCGAGCGTCCCACCGCGCAGATCCGCCTGGAGATGCAGCGGATCATGCAGCGCGACGCGGCGGTGTTCCGCACGGCATCGTCGCTGCAGGAAGGCGTGGCGAAGCTCGGCGCCACCTATCGCAGCTTCGAACAGGTGGGGGTCACCGACCGCAGCCTCATCTGGAATTCCGACCTGGTGGAAACCATGGAGCTGGAGAACCTGCTGATGCAGGCCACCGCGACGATTGTCTCCGCCGAGAACCGCCAGGAGAGCCGCGGCGCGCATGCGCGCGAGGACTTCCCGAATCGCGACGACACCAACTGGCTCAAGCACACGCTGTGCTGGGTGGCCGCCGACGGCGCGCCACGCATCAGCTATCGCCGCGTGCACATGAACACCCTCACCAATGACGTGGAAACCGTCCCCCTGAAGGCGAGAACCTACTGATGGCCGAGTTCACACTGCCGCCCGGATCGCGCATCGACAAGCACGGCAAGGAGCACAAGGCTCCGGAAGGCGCGAAGAAGCCGGTGACCTTCCGCATCTACCGCTATGACCCGGACAGCGGCGCGAACCCGCGCGTCGATACCTACGAGATCGACATGGCCTCCTGCGGCCCGATGGTCCTTGACGCGCTGATCAAGATCAAGAACGAGGTCGATCCCACGCTGTCGTTCCGCCGCTCCTGCCGCGAGGGCATCTGCGGTTCCTGCGCGATGAACATCGACGGCATGAACACGCTGGCCTGCACCAAGGCCTGCAGCGAAGTGAAGGGCGAGGTGCGCATCTATCCGCTGCCGCACATGCCGGTGGTGAAGGACCTGATCCCCGACCTCACGCAGTTCTATGCGCAGTACGCCGCCGTGAAGCCCTGGCTCACCTCGCACACGCCGGCGCCGCCGGACCGCGAGCGGCACCAGTCGAAGGAGGACCAGGAGAAGATCGACCGGCCCTCGGCCTGCATCCTCTGCGCCTGCTGTTCCACCTCCTGCCCCAGCTACTGGTGGAACTCGGACCGCTACCTTGGCCCGGCGGCGCTGCTGGCGGCCTATCGCTGGATCATCGACAGCCGCGACGATGCCACGGGCGAGCGCCTGGACGAGCTGGAGGATCCCTTCCGGCTCTACCGCTGCCACACCATCATGAACTGCACCGAGGCCTGCCCGAAGGACCTCAACCCCGCGCGCGCGATCGCCGACATCAAGCGCATGATCGACCAGCGCCGCAACTGAGATGGCCGGGGATACGGGGCGCCTGGCCTGGCGCTGCCGCCGCGGCATGAAGGAGCTGGACCTGGTGCTGATGCGCTACCTGCGCGAGCGCTGGCCGGTGGCTGACGAGAAAGAGCGGGCGCAGTTCGAGACATTGCTGGAACTGCCCGATCCCCTGCTGGCGGCCTGGCTGATGGGCAATGCGCCGCCGCCGGATGAGGCCACCGCCGCGCTGCTGGCTATCCTGCGGCTGCCTGCGGGACGCGCGCCCTGAGCAGCCCGTCCCCCGCGTAAACCAGCAGCGCGCTCCAGATCAGCGCGAATCCCACCGCCCGGTCATGCCCGAAGGGCTCGCCGAACACCAGCAAGGCACAGGCAAGCTGCAGGCTGGGCCCGATGTACTGCAGCACGCCGACCATGGAGTAGGGCAGGCGCCGCGCCCCGAAGGCGAACAGGAACAGCGGCAACGCCGTGACCACCCCGCTGCCGATGAGCAGGGCATCCACCAGCGCACCTTCCGATCCCATGGCGCCCGTGTCCTGCACGGCGCACCACACCAGGTAGCCCACGGCCAGTGGAGCCAGCAGCGCGGTCTCGACGGCAAGCCCGGGCAACGCATCCACCTGCGCCGTCTTGCGGATCAGCCCATACGTCCCGAACGAGAAGGCCAGCGTGAGCGCGATCCATGGCAGGCGGCCGGCCGCCACCGTGAGGTAGATGACGCCCGCCGCTGCCAGTCCCACTGCAACCCATTGCGCGCGAGTCAGCCGCTCGGACAGCACTGCCACGCCCAGCAACACGTTCACCAGCGGATTGATGAAGTAGCCGAGGCTGGTTTCGACCACGCGCCCGCTGCTCACGCCCCACACATAGGCCAGCCAGTTGATGCTGATCAGTACCGCGGCGGCGGCCAGTCGCAGAAGCAGGTCGCGGCGCGCGAGGATGGCGCGCAATCCGGCCAGCTCGCCCCGCATTGCCATCCACGCCAGCACGAACAGGCATGCCCAGGCCACGCGATGGGCCACGATCTGCATGGCCGGCACCACCTGTATGGCGCGCAGGTACAGCGGGAACAGGCCCCAGATGGCGAATGCGCCGGCCGCCGCGGCCAGTCCGCTGCCTGAGGGAACAGCGGCGCTGCGGGCGGGGGAGGGATCCACGGGAATGATCTCGGACATGCCGCACATGATGCGCCTGCGGCTGATGATCCCTGCCGCTTTGCTTATGCAAGCGCGGGCAGGCAGGGAATGTGGCTGCCCGGAGCAGAAACCGGCGCGCACCATCCGCCGTGCATCGGGCATACCTGCAACATGCTCCGCCACATCCTCCAGTCCCTGCGAGGACGAATGGACCGCGCCTGGCGGGCAATGCCGGGCCTGTGGAAGGAGGCCGCGCCCGAGCTGCCCGAGGCTGCCGCCGGGCTGCAGCTCCCGTTGCTTCCCTCCCGCATGGTCCGCAGGGGCGGCTGGCTACTGCTCGCCGCGCAGGGGGTCTATCTCGCCCAGCTCATCTACCTCGGGCACCTCCTGGTGGCCACGCTGGTAGTGGCCCTCGGCGCCGCTTTCGCCTGGAACCTGCGAAGGGCCGCAGGCACGACGCGTTCGGCGCGACGATTGCTGCTGGCCGCCGACGGAAGGCTGCACCTGCTCGATCCGGGCGGCAGGCTGCTGCCGGTGAGGCTGCACCCGGCCAGCATGCGGCTCGGCCCCTGGCTGCTGCTGGTACTGGTCACCGGCACCGGCCCGCAGCGCCTGCTGCTGGGGCCGGACAATGTTGACCCCGGACGGCTGGCGGCGCTGCGGCGGCGGGTGGCCGCAATGCCTCACCGGTTGGGCGGCACGCGGTGAACGTCGTTCGGCCTGGGGTTGGCCCCGTGGCGCCCGCGCCGCACGCTGCCCGGCCGGTCCTGTCCGCGGGTGTGGCCGATGCCGGCCTCGGTGTTGCCGGGATTGCTGCGTGGCCCGCGCGCCGGCGTGTTGGGAGGGGTGCTGTCGGTCCCGGATCTGCGATTCATGGCGACCTCCACTCGGGGATTTCCGCCCACGCTAGTCCCGGCTGCGTTGTTGCCGCTGTCGGAAGACTGCCCGACCTTGCGCCCTCATGGGCCGTACCCGGTCCTGTTGCACAACAGCATGCCGGAGCCCGCAAGGCTGGCCAGCCGGAGTGACTGCGCTACACTCCCATCATCAATACCTCGCGTCCCATAACCATCTTGAACAGCTTCGCTTTTTTCGCCCTGATGGACGCCGGAACCGAACTTTTGCCCGTTCCGGCAGTCCATCCCACAGGCACGCCGGGCTGCCGGGGGCGGGAACATTGGCACAGGTCATGAGTCCCGACGTCGGCGACCTGGGGCTGGTCCAGCGGGTGCAGAGGGGCGACAAGACGGCCTTCGACCTGCTGGTCAGGAAGTACCAGCACAAGGTGGTGAAGCTGGTGTCGCGCTACATGCGCGACCCGGCCGACGCGGAGGACGTGGCACAGGAGGCATTCATCAAGGCGTATCGGGCCCTGCCCCAGTTCCGGGGCGACAGTGCCTTCTACACCTGGCTGTACCGGATCGCGATCAACACCGCCAAGAACGCCCTGGTGTCCCGCGACCGCAATCCGGTGGAGTTCGACCTCGACATGCAGAACGTCGAGGAGTCGCACTCGATGCAGGCGCGGCTGGCCGACCCGGATACCCCGGAGAGCCTGCTGGCCACTGAAGAGATCCGCGCGACGGTCAACCAGGCCATCGACGCGCTGCCCGAAGACCTGCGCACGGCCATCGTGCTGCGCGAGCTGGAGGGCCTGAGTTACGAGGACATCGCCCAGGCGATGGACTGTCCGGTCGGCACCGTGAGGTCGCGCATCTTCCGCGCCCGCGAGGCCATCGACCGCAAGCTGTCGGAAGTATTCGAGGGCGGACTGGGCCGCGCTGAGGAGTCGGGATGAACGAGCAGGAACACAGCAGCCAGCTGTCGGCATTGTTCGACGGCGAACTGCCTGAACAGCAGGCTGGAATGGTCATCCGGCGCGCACTGCGCGACACCCGGATGCAGCACAGCTGGGAGCGTTACGCGCTCATCGGCGCCTGCCTGCGTGGTGACCCGATTCCCGGTTCCGTGAGCGTGGCCGACCGCGTGAAGGCCCGCCTGGCCGCCGAACATGACCTGAATGTCGCGGTGCTGCCGGTGCGGGGCAATGCCGGATCGGAGCGCTCGCCGCGGTCCTCCTGGCTGGGCCGTGGGGTCCTGGGCGGGAGCATTGCCGCGGGTGTCGCGATGCTTTCCATCTTTGTCGTTCGCCAGATGGGGCCGGTTGCTCCCGATGCCCTGCAGGTCGCCCGCGACGGCAGCCTGGCGGCGCCGGTGGGCTTGCTGGCGGCGGAACAGCTTCCCGTGGGGTATACCACCCCGGGCGAGAATTCCCCGGCGCCGGTGGGGCGTGGCCTGGATGTCTCGCTGAGCCATTATCTGGTGGCGCACAGCGAGGAGGCCGCCTCTGCGCTGCGCTCCAGCTATGAGGTTGAAGTGGAAGGGGCCACGGAATTGACCGCGGACCAGATCGACGCCCTGCGCTAGTGCTGATGCGGTACGGAAGATTCACTTCGATTGCGCGCCGGACTTGCGCCGCCTTGCTGGCGCTTGCTTGTGCCACTGCCACCGCCGGTCAGGCCAGGGCTCCAGCGGAGGCGCTGGGCTGGATCCAGCGCATGAACAAGATCCTGGTCGAAGGCAATTTCGACGGTGTCCTGGAGCGACGGTCTGGCGGGAAGCGCCAGGAGTTGCGGGTGATCCACCGCTTCAAGGACGGAGAAATGATCGAGCGCGTCGTGGCCCGGGACGGCTCTGGCTATGAGCAGCGGCGCAAGGGTGACCAGTTCTCGGAGTACTTCCCCAGGATCCGGGTGGTTTCCATTGCCACGCGCACGCGCGCCTTCGGTTACATCCAGACGCTCAACGGCCTCGATGGGGAGTCTGCGCGCCACTACGACATCAGCGATGCCGGCCGCTCCCGGCTGCTCGGGCGTGATGTGCAGATGATCCGCATCGAACCCAGGGATGACCTGCGTTTCGGCTACCGCTTCTGGCTCGACGCGGGCAGCGCAATGCCGCTGAAGCTGCAGCGGGTCACGCGCGAAGGCAGGGTGGTGAAGGAGATCGCGTTCACGTTCATCAACGCGCCTCTGCTTCCCACCGACATCTCGGACGAACAGCTGCGGGTGGGTTTTGACTTGAGCCCGTTCAAGGCGGTCGACCGGGACAAGGACATGCCGTTTTACGATCCGAGACTGAAACGTGCGCTTCAGCCGCAGCCGGCCCTGATGCCAGCCGGGTACCGTGTCTGGCGGTTCGGCGGGCAGTCGGCGGGCATGCAGTCACGGCAGCCAGCGACGGCGGGGCCGCGGGCGCGGTTCATCGTCTCCGATGGTGTCACGTGGGCCGAGGTCTTCCTGTCCCCGGACGTGGGTGAGGCCGGACCTCCCCGGATCGAGACGGACGGGGGTTACAACGGCTACCGGCATACGGTGGAAGGGGTGCGCGTGTCGGTGGTGGGCGAGCTGCCCCTGGCCGCCGCCGAAGCCATCGCAAGGGCCTTCCGCCCTGAGTGACGAACTTCTCCTCCTGACCCGGCCCGGGTGCGGGCTGTGCGCGGAGTTCGAAGAGGACCTGCTGGCCCTCGGCAGGCAGTTCCCCCTGCCGCCCCTGCGCCTGCTCGACGTCGACTCCGACGCCGACCTGGCCCGCCGCTACGGCCTTGATATCCCCGTGCTGCTCTGGGGCGGCGCCAGGGTCTGCCAGCACCGGCTGGACCGGGAGGAGCTGGTCCGGCTGCTGCGGCAGCGATGACCCCGACTGGGGTAGAATGCCCGACTGCCTAACCGACCCTTCCGGGCCCCAACTTGTCCAGCGAACAATCCGCGATCCGCAATTTCTCGATCATCGCCCACGTCGACCATGGCAAGTCCACGCTTGCCGACCGGCTGATCCAGATCTGCGGCGGCCTTGCCGACCGCGAAATGCAGTCCCAGGTGCTGGACAACATGGCCCTGGAGCGCGAGCGGGGCATCACCATCAAGGCGCAGAGCGTCACGCTTTTCTACGTGGCGCCGGACGGGCAGCGCTACCAGCTGAACCTCATCGACACGCCGGGCCACGTCGACTTCTCCTATGAGGTCTCCCGCAGCCTCGCTGCCTGCGAGGGCGCGCTGCTGGTTGTGGACGCCGCCCAGGGCGTGGAGGCGCAGAGCGTGGCCAACTGCTACACCGCCATCGAGCAGGGGCTCGAGGTGGTGCCCGTGCTCAACAAGATCGACCTGCCCTCGGCCGAACCGGACCGGGTGATCAGGGAGATCGGCGACATCATCGGCATCGATGCGGAGGACGCGGTGCGTGTGTCCGCCAAGACCGGCGAGAACGTGCCCGAGCTGCTGGCCGAACTGGTGCGCCGCATCCCCTCGCCCAAGGGTGATCGCGACGGCCCCCTGCAGGCGCTGATCATCGATTCCTGGTTCGACAACTACGTCGGCGTGGTATCTCTGGTGCGCGTGGTCAACGGCACGCTGAAGGCCGGCGACAAGATCCGGGTGATGTCCACGGGTCGCTCGCACCTGGTGGACAAGCTGGGCCGCTTCACGCCCAAGTCGGTGGTGCTGCCGCAGCTGGCCGCCGGCGAGGTGGGTTTCGTGGTGGCCGGCATCAAGGAGATCGACGGCGCGCCCGTGGGCGACACCATCACCGGCGATGCGCGCCCGGCCTCCCAGGCGCTGCCCGGATTCAAGACGGTGCAACCGCGCGTGTTCGCGGGTCTCTTCCCGGTGAACACCGAGGACTACGAGGCCTTCCGCGACGCGCTGGCCAAGCTGCGCCTCAACGACTCGGCCCTGCACTACGAGCCGGAGGTTTCCACCGCGCTGGGCTTCGGCTTCCGCGTGGGTTTCCTCGGCCTGCTGCACATGGACATCGTGCAGGAGCGGCTGGAACGCGAATACAACCTCACGCTGATCACCAGCGCGCCCACCGTGGTGTACGAGGTGGCCAGGACCGACGGCAGCCTGGCCTACGTGGACAATCCCGCGCGCCTGCCGCCGCTGAACGAGGTCGCCGAGCTGCGCGAACCCATCATCACGGCCAACATCCTGGTGCCACCGGAGCACGTGGGCGGGGTGCTGCAGCTGTGCAGCGAGAAGCGCGGCGTGCAGAAGAAAATGCTCTACCTGGGCACCCAGGTGTCGCTGCAGTACCAGCTGCCGCTGGCCGAGGTGGTGCTTGATTTCTTCGACCGCCTGAAGAGCGTGAGCCGCGGTTATGCCTCGTTCGACTATGAGTTCAGCCACTTCGAGGTGGCCCCGCTGGTGAAGCTGGACATCCTCATCAACGGCGATCGCGTGGACGCGCTGTCCATCATCGTGCACAAGGACGCGGCCTACAGCCGCGGCCGCGAGCTGGTGGACAAGATGCAGGAGCTGATCCCGCGGCAGATGTTCGAGGTGGCGGTGCAGGCGGCCATCGGCACCCATGTGATCGCCCGCGCCTCGGTGAAGGCGCTGCGCAAGAACGTGCTGGCCAAGTGCTACGGCGGCGACGTGTCGCGCAAGCGCAAGCTGCTGGAGAAGCAGAAGGAAGGCAAGAAGCGCATGAAGCAGG
>CBFGXE010000014.1:0-67495 GCA_965652645.1 uncultured bacterium
CGAAGGCGAAGGCGAAGGCGAAAGCGAAAGGAAAGGCGCAGACCCGGACCAGCCGCAGCCGCAAGGCTGCCCCCGTGCGCCGTCCCGCGCCCCGCAAGAAGAAAAAGGCGCCCGCCCGCAAGAAATAGTCTGGCGGCTGGCCGCCGGTCAGCGCGCGGCCAGCAGTGCCTCGCCCACGACCTCGCGCCGCCAGCCCTGCAGCACCGGCACATCAAGGCCACCGCGCGCGATGCTTTCCAGCTCGCGGCGCGTGGCCAGCACTTCGCCCGCCACGTTCAGTTCCGCCGCCCGGCGTTGCACGATGGCCGAGAGTGCGCGGGTGCGGGCCTGAATCTGGGGGTCCGGCCTGGGCCGCGAGGCCGGCGGGGGCAGGCGCTCGGGAAGTGCCGCCTGTTCCACCAGGCGCAGCACCTGTGCACCGCTGCGTTCCACGAAGCCGGGCGCAAGGCCTTCGATGGCGGCCAGCCCTGCGATATCGCGCGGCGGGTTCAGCACCATGGCGCGCAGTGCCGTGTCGTCGAGGATCCAGTTGCGCGGCCGGTCGCGCTCGGATGCGCGCCGCTCGCGCCAGGCGGCCAGCAGGCGCAACAGCCGTTCACGGTCCGGGTCCAGCTCCCCGCCGAAGCGCAGCCGCTCATGTGCGCGTTCCGGATCGACGAACAGCCGGTCCTCGTGCGCGAGGTCATGCAGCTCCTCCGCAAGCCAGGCGATGCGGCCCAGGGACTCCAGCTTCTGCAACAGTACGTCGCGCAGCTCGGCCAGGTGCGCCACGTCGTCGATGGCATAACGCAGTTGCGCCGCGCTGAGCGGACGCCGCGACCAGTCGGTGCGCGTCTGTCCCTTCTCCAGCGTGATGCCCAGCAGCTGGCGCACCAGCTCGCTGTAGCCGATCTGCGCCGGAAAGCCGGCCAGTGCCGCGGCGACCTGGGTGTCGAACACCGGCGCCACCGCGCCAAAAAGCGGCCAGAGCACTTCCAGGTCCTGTCGGGCGGCGTGCATGATCTTCGGCGCGCCGCTGGCCAGCGCTTCGCGCAGCGGCGAGAGATCCGCGCCGCCCAGGGGGTCCACGCATTGTGTTTCATCGGGCGTGGCCAGCTGCAGCAGGCACAACTGCGCGCGATAGGTGCGTTCGCGCAGGAATTCGGTGTCCAGCGCGATCCAGGGTGCATGCGCCAGCCGGTGGGCGAGTGCCGCGATGGACGGCTGGTCTGAGAGCAGGGCAGGGGTCATGTAGAATCCGGAGCTTACTTGATTCGCCGGGTCTGCTTGGTCTTGAACGCGCCTTCCCGATCTGTTTATGCCGCGGGCCTCGAGGCTTTTGTCGGCATCCTGCGTTTCCGCAAGGGGCCGGAAGACGTGCCTGCCTCCAGCGCATTGCTGGTGGCCGTGGTGGCAGGCCAGGTGTTGCTGAGCCTGCTGACGCTGTCCATTCCCACCGAGTCGCGGGTGGAGCACCCCCTGCTGATGCTGGCCCTGGAGCTGGCGGTGGTGATGGCGGGCGTGCAGTTCATCCTGCGCATGGCCCGCCGCCCGGAGCGCTACCTGCAGACGATGACCGCCATCTTCGGCGTGCAGCTGGTGATTGCGCCGCTGCTCTATGGCACCAGCTGGGTGTGGATCACCTACCAGGACGACCCGGTCATGCAGGGGCCCGCGCAGCTCATCTCCGCCGTGGTGGCCATATGGCTGCTGGTCATCAATGCCCGCATCCTGCGTTCGGCCACCGGTTACCCGCTGCTGGCCTGCATCTTCCTGTTCTTCGGGCTGCAGCTGGCCGCCGGACTGGTGGTGCTGGGTTTCCTACCGGCGGCGGAATCGGCTGGTCCGCCCGCCCCCACCTGACCGCCCCGGAAGGGTAGAGCATGCACGTCCACATCCTCGGCATCTGCGGCACCTTCATGGGCGGCATCGCGGCCATCGCGCGCGCGGCCGGCCACCGCGTCACCGGCTCGGACCAGAACGTCTACCCGCCGATGAGCACGCAGCTTGAGGCACTTGGCATCGGGATCGTGCAGGGTTTCGATGCCGCGCAGCTGGATCCCGCGCCCGACGTGGTGGTGGTGGGCAACGTGATGTCGCGTGGCAAGCCGGTGGTGGAGGCGCTGCTGGAACGCGGCATTCCCTATGCCTCCGGCCCGGAGTGGCTCTCGCGCACGGTGCTGGCGGATCGCTGGGTGCTGGCGGTGGCCGGCACGCATGGCAAGACCACCACCACCAGCATGCTGGCGCACATCCTGGACCACGCGGGACTTGATCCGGGTTTCCTCATCGGCGGCGTGCCGGGCAATTTCGACGTCAGCGCGCGGCTGGGGTCCGGCCGCTTCTTCGTGATCGAGGCCGACGAGTACGACACCGCCTTCTTCGACAAGCGCGCCAAGTTCGTGCACTACCGCCCGCGCACGCTGGTCCTCAACAACCTCGAGTTCGACCACGCCGACATCTACCAGGACCTGGAGGCCATCAAGCGGCAGTTCAGCCACCTGCTGCGCATTGTGCCGGGCAGCGGGCTCATCGTGCACCACGCGGCCGATGCCAACCTCGATGACGTGATCGGGCGCGGCTGCTGGACGCCGCGCGAGGGTTTCTCGCAGGCCGGCGGCCAGGGCGCGCGCTGGACCGCGCGCCTGCCTGGCGCGGACCATTCGCGCTTCGAGGTGCTTTGTGATGGCGTTTCGCAGGGCGAGGTGGCGTGGAACACGCTCGGCGCCCACAACGTGGACAACGCGCTGGCCGCCGTCGCCGCCGCGCGACATGCCGGCGTGCCGGCAAAGGCCGCGATCGAGGCGCTGGCAGCCTTCAGGGGCGTGCGACGGCGCATGGAGCTCACCGGCGAGGCCGCGGGCATCCGCATCTACGATGATTTCGCGCACCATCCCACGGCGATCACCACGACCATCGAGGGACTGAGGCGTAGTATCGGCCAGGCACGGCTGGTGGCCGTGCTGGAGGCGCGATCGAACACCATGCGCATGGGCGTGCACAAGGACACCCTGGCGCCGGCCCTGGCCGGCGCTGACGCCGTGTACCTCTTCGCCCCGCCCGACCTCGGCTGGGATGCGGGTGCCGTGGCCGGCGCGCTGGGTCCGCGCGCTGCCACCGAACCTTCGGTTGACGCGCTGCTCGCGCGCCTTGGGCGCGACCTCACCGCCGGCGACCACGTGCTCATCATGAGCAACGGCGGATTCGGCGGTCTGCACCAGCGGTTGCTCGCCGCGCTCAGATCACGCCGATGAAGGTAGCCGTGCGCATCGCCCTGTTCCCGTTGCGCACCGTGCTCTTCCCGCAGGGGCTGTTGCCGCTGCGCATCTTCGAGACCCGCTACCTGGACATGATCCGCCGCGTGATGCGCGAGGATTCCGGTTTCGGCGTGGTGCTGATCCGCACCGGCGCGGAAGTGGGCCCGGTCACCGAGCTTGCCCAGGTGGGCACCTGGGCCCGCGTGGCCGACTTCGACCAGCTGCCCGACGGCCTGCTGAAGATCGTGGCGAGCGGCGAGCGGCGCTTCCGCATCCTGCGCCAGGACATGCAGCCGGATGGCCTGCACATGGCCGACGTGGAGTGGCTCGACGACGCAAGCGAGCCGCTGTCGGTGGAGCAATTCCCCGAGCTCACCGCCGCGCTCACGCGCGCGCTGGCCGACCTGGGCGAGGAATATCCGGCGGGCGTGTCCCGCCTGCACGATGCGCTTTGGGTGGGCGGGCACCTGGGGCAGCTGCTGCCGGTGCCGGCCGAGGTGCGGCAGAAAATCCTCGAGACCGACGGCGCGCGCCGCCGCCTGGAGCTGATGGAGAAACTGCGCAGCGGCGACTGAGGGGCCTCAGGCGCTCCAGCCGTCCAGCCAGTGGAGGCGGGTGTCGAGCCGGCCGTCCCCGTGCAGCGCGAGCGTGCGCCAGGCCGGCGGGCGCTCATCCAGCGCGAATTCGTCCGAGCGGGGCAGGAACTGCGAACAGGTGGAAGGCGTGCCGAGCAGGCGCACGCCCTGGTGCGTGCCCTCGAAAGCCTGGTGCACGTGCCCGAAGACCACGGCCCGCACGTTGTCGAAGCGGCGCAGCAGCGCGAGGAACTCCTCGCCGTTTTCCAGGCCCACGCCGTCCAGCCAGCGGCTGTGCATGGGCACCGGGTGGTGGTGCAGGCACACCAGCGCGTGGCGGTCGCGCGCGGCACCGAGCGCGGTTTCGAGGAAGGCCATCTCGCCGTCGGCCAGCCGCCCGGCGGTTTCGCGCGGGATGGTGCTGTCGAGCAGGATCACGCGCCAGCTGCCGGCATCCCAGGTGCCGCCGCACTGGAAGGGCGGCTGGGCCAACGCCTCGCGCATGGCGGGCACGTCGTCGTGGTTGCCGGGCAGGCACAGCACCGGACGGCCGATCCGGCCCATTTCGGTGCGGAAGTGCGCGTAGCCGCCGGCATCGTCCTGCACCAGGTCGCCGGTGGCGAGGATGGCGTCGGAGCTTTCCAGCTCGCTGCGCGCGGCAGTCAGTGTCGCCCGCAGTGCCGGCAGGGTGGGGACGCCGCGCAGCGCGCGCGCGGGGTCGCCAAACAGGTGCTGGTCGGTGAGCTGGATGAGCTTGATGGTGGATTTAGTCAAGTCTTTCAGTCGCTTGGGCAGCCGGGAGGCCGCGTTTCCGGGGTGTTGCGGGAACTGTACGTGGGCGTGCCTGACCGAAAAGTGAATGGAGTCGCCTGCCGATTTGCGGTGTGCCGTCCTGCATTGGAAAATGCGCGACTCCTCACAACGTTCTTTAACGGATTCCAAGTCACTTTGAGCACACCAAGCCGCCGCGAACTCGCCAATGCCATCCGGGCCCTGTCCATGGATGCCGTCCAACAGGCCAACTCCGGGCACCCGGGCGCCCCGATGGGCATGGCTGATATCGCGGAGGTGCTCTGGCGAGACTATCTCAGGCACAACCCCGCCGATCCACAGTGGCCAGATCGCGACAGGTTCGTTCTGTCCAATGGCCACGCGTCGATGCTGCTGTATTCGCTGCTGCACCTGACGGGATACCCGCTCTCCATCGACGACCTGCGCAAGTTCCGCCAGCTGGGCTCGCACACTGCCGGCCATCCGGAGCGCGAACCGCACCTGGGCATCGAAACCACCACCGGTCCGCTGGGACAGGGCATCGCCAATGCCGTGGGCATGGCGCTGGCCGAGAAGCTGCTGGGCGCCGAGTTCAACCGTCCCGGCCACGAGGTCGTGAACCACCGCACCTGGGTGTTCCTCGGCGACGGCTGCATGATGGAAGGCATCTCGCACGAGGTGTGCTCGCTGGCCGGCACGCTGAAGCTGGGCAAGCTCATCGCCTTCTTCGACGACAACGGCATCTCCATCGACGGTGACGTGAAGGGCTGGTGCGGCGATGACACGCCGGCGCGCTTCGAGTCCTACGGCTGGAAGGTGATCCGCAATGTCGACGGCCACGATGCGGCCGCCGTGGCCGCGGCCATCGAGGAGGCCGTGAAGGACACCGACCGTCCGGTGCTGGTCTGCTGCCGCACCGTGATCGGCTGGGGCGCGCCCAACAAGGCCGGCTCCAAGTCCACGCACGGCGAGGCGCTGGGCGTGGAGGAAGTTGCCGCCACGCGCGCGAAGCTGGGCTGGACGGCGCCGCCTTTCGAGATCCCCGCGCCCGTGCGTACTGCCTGGGACCAGAAGGCACGCGGCGCGGCCGCACAGCAGGCCTGGAACGAGCGTTTTGCCGCCTACGAGAAGGCCTTCCCGGAACTGGCACGGGAATTCAGGCGCCGCCTCGCCGGCAAGCTGCCGGCGGATTTCCAGGACATCGCGCAGCGGGGCCTGGCAGCCGCAGTGGCGGTGAGTGCACCGCAGGCCACGCGCGCTTCCTCGCAGGTGGTGCTCAACGCCATCGGCCCGGCGCTGGGTGAACTGGTTGGCGGCTCGGCCGACCTCACCGGTTCGGTCAATACCTGGCGCAAGGATTCAAAGGGCGTGACCGCCGCGGATCCGGCCGGCAACTACATCTACTACGGCGTGCGCGAATTCGGCATGACCGCGGTGCTGAACGGCATGGTGCTGCACGGGGGTTTCCGCCCCTACGCCGGCACCTTCCTGGTGTTCAGCGACTACGCGCGCAACGCCGTGCGCATGGCCGCGCTGATGAAGCTGGGCGTGATCCTGGTCTACACGCACGATTCCATCGGCCTCGGCGAGGATGGCCCCACGCACCAGCCCATCGAGCACCTGGCCTCGCTGCGTGCCATGCCCAACCTGTCGCTGTGGCGGCCTGCGGATGCCGTGGAGACGGCGGTGGCCTGGGCCATGGCCATCGGCCGCACCGACGGTCCCACCACGCTGGTGCTCACGCGCCAGGCGCTGCCGCAGATGCCGCGCACTGCCGAGCAGGGCCCCAATATCACCCGCGGCGGCTACACGCTGGTCGAACCCGCAGGTGGCGCACCCGAGGCCATCGTGATCGCCACCGGTTCGGAGGTGTCCATCGCCGCCACGGCGGTGAACGCGCTCAACGCGGCCGGTCGCCGCGTGCGCCTGGTGTCGATGCCCAGCACCGACACCTTCGACCGCCAGGATGAGGCGTACCGCGAAACGGTGCTGCCCGCCGCCGTGACGCGCCGCGTGGCGGTCGAGGCCGGCGCCACCCAGTCGTGGTGGAAATACGTGGGCACCGCCGGCCGCGTGCTCGGCATCGACAGCTTCGGTGCCTCCGGCAAGGCGGCGGACCTCTTCAGGCACTTCGGCCTCACCAGCGAGCATGTGCAGCAGGCCGTGCAGGAACTTCTCTGACAGCAAGACCCCCGGTAAAGGAAGAACATCATGGCGATCAAGGTAGGCATCAACGGTTACGGGCGCATCGGCCGCAACATCCTGCGCGCGCTGTATGAAGCGAAGCGCACCAGCGACATCCAGATCGTCGCCATCAACGACCTGGGCAATGCGAACACCAATGCGCACCTGACGCGCTACGACACCGCGCATGGCAAGTTCAACGGCACGGTGGCGGTGGAAGGGGACTCCATCGTCGTGAACGGCGATCGCATCAAGGTGTTCTCCGAGCGTGACCCGGCCAGGCTGCCCTGGGGCCAGCTCGGCGTGGACATCGTCTTCGAGTGCACCGGCATCTTCACCAGCAAGGCCAAGGCCCAGGCGCACCTGGCCGGCGGCGCGAAGAAGGTGCTGATCTCCGCCCCGGGCGGCAGCGATGTCGACGGCACCGTGGTCTACGGCGTGAACCACGACACGCTCACCTCCGCCATGACGGTGGTGTCGAACGCCTCCTGCACCACCAACTGCCTGGCGCCGCTGGCCAAGGTGCTCAACGACGGCATCGGCATCGAGTCGGGCCTGATGACCACGGTGCACGCCTACACCAACGACCAGGTGCTCACCGACGTGTACCACGAGGACCTGCGCCGCGCGCGTTCGGCCACCATGTCGATGATCCCCACCAAGACCGGCGCCGCTGCCGCGGTGGGCCTGGTGCTGCCCACGCTCAAGGGCAAGCTCGACGGCTTCGCCATCCGCGTGCCCACCATCAACGTGTCGCTGGTCGACCTGACCTTCAGGCCGAAGCGCGCCACCACGGTGGAAGAGATCAACACGCTGGTGAAGAACGCCGCCAACGGTTCGCTCAAGGGCGTGCTGGCCTACACCGATGCACCGCTGGTGTCGATCGACTACAACCACGACCCGGCTTCCTCCACCTATGACGCCACGCTGACCAAGATCATCGACGGCGGGCTGGTGAAGGTGTGCTCCTGGTACGACAACGAGTGGGGCTTCTCCAACCGCATGCTCGACACGGCCCTGGTGTGGAGCCGGGCGAAGTAGCCGCCGGAGCGTGACGCGATGAAAGTCCTCAAGATGGCCGACCTCGATCTGTCCGGGAAACGCGTGCTGGTCCGCCAGGACCTGAACGTGCCGGTGCAGGACAGCGTGGTGACCAGCGATGCGCGCATCCGCGCCTCGCTGCCCACCATCCAGCTGGCGATGGAGAAAGGCGCGCGCGTGATCCTCATGTCGCACCTGGGCCGTCCGGAGGAGGGCAAGTTCGACGTCACGCTCTCCCTCGCCCCGGTCGCCAAGCGCCTCTCGGAGCTGCTCGGCCGCAACGTGCCGCTGGTGCGCGACTGGCTGGACACGCCCATCAGCGTGCAGCCCGGCCAGGTGGTGCTGTGCGAGAACGTGCGCTTCAACAAGGGCGAGAAGAAGGACAACGAGGAACTCGCCAGGCGCATGGCCGCGCTGTGCGACGTGTACGTGATGGACGCCTTCGGCACCGCGCACCGCGCCGAGGCCTCCACGCACGGCGTGGCGCGCTTCGCGCCGGTGGCCTGCGCCGGCCCGCTGCTGGTGGGCGAGCTGGAGGCACTGGAGCGCGCGCTGGAACAGCCCAGGCGCCCGCTGGTGGCGATCGTGGCGGGCTCCAAGGTGAGCACCAAGCTCACCATCCTGGAGGCACTGCTCGAAAAGGTCGACCGGCTGATCGTCGGCGGCGGCATCGCCAACACCTTCCTGGCGGCCACCGGCGTGAACGTGGGCAAGTCGCTGTGCGAGAACGACATGCTCGACACCTGCCGCAAGCTGATGGCGCGCGCCCGCGAGCGCGGCGCGGACATCCCGCTGCCCACCGACGTGGTGGTGGCCACCGAGTTCGCGGCCACCGCGCATGCCGACGTGCGCGGCATCCATGACGTGCGGCCGAACGAGCTCATCCTCGACATCGGGCCCGACACCTCCGAGCGCCTGGCGCGGCTGATCGCCGACGCCGGCACCGTGCTGTGGAACGGCCCGGTGGGCGTGTTCGAATTCGACCAGTTCGGCGAGGGTACGCGTACCATCGCCAGCGCCATCGCCGGCAGCAAGGCCTTCTCGCTGGCCGGCGGCGGCGATACCCTCGCCGCCATCGAAAAATACGGCGTGGAAGAAGGGATTTCGTACATATCGACCGGCGGCGGCGCCTTCCTCGAGTTCGTGGAAGGCAAGCGCCTGCCGGCGGTTGCGGCGCTAGAGGAACGCGCCAAGGGGTAAAGCTTGAGCAACCTGGACGCATTCAACCGGCGCACCAAGATCGTTGGCACGCTGGGTCCCGCCACCGATGACCCGGCCGTGATGGCCGCGATGGTGCAGGCGGGCCTGGACGTGGCGCGCATCAACTTCTCGCATGGCGGGAAGGAGGAGCAGCGCCGGCGTATCCTGGCGATCCGCGCCGCGGCGGAGAAGGCCGGCCGTCCGATCGGCATCCTCGCGGACCTTTCCGGTCCCAAGATCCGCATTGAAAGCTTCCAGAACGGCAGGATCGAGCTGAAGGAGGGCCAGCCCTTCGCGCTCGACATCGCGCTTGATCCCGCTGCAGGCAACGAACGCGAGGTGGGCTGCGCCTACAAGGACCTGGTGAAGGACGTGCGCGCCGGCGACACGCTGTTGCTGGCCGACGGCTACATCGTGCTGGAGGTAACCGAGGTCACGGCCACGCGCGTGGAGTGCGTCACCCGCGCCGGCGGCGAGCTGTCCAACCGCAAGGGCCTGAACAAGCAGGGTGGCGGCCTGTCCGCCCCCGCGCTCACCGAGAAGGACCTCGAATACATCAAGCTCGCCGCCGAGATGCGCGTGGACTACCTCGCCGTGTCATTCGCGCGCGACGGCAACGACATCCGCCGCGCCCGCACCGAGCTGCAGAAGTGGAAGGGCACCGCCCACGTGGTGGCCAAGATCGAGCGCCACGAGGCCATCGACAACCTCAGCGACATCCTCACCGTGGCCGACGCGGTGATGGTGGCGCGCGGCGACCTGGGCGTTGAGATGGGATATGCCGCCCTCACCGGCATGCAGAAGACCATCATCGCCCAGGCGCAGGCGGCCAACCGCATCGTGATCACCGCCACGCAGATGATGGAGTCGATGATCACCCAGCCGGTGCCCACGCGCGCCGAGGTCAGCGACGTGGCCAACGCCGTGCTCGACGGCACCGACGCGGTGATGCTGTCGGCCGAGACCGCTGCCGGCAAGTACCCGGTGAAGGCCGTGCAGGCCATGGCCGAGGTCATCCTCGGCGCCGAGCTCTACGAGACCGGCCATTCCAAGGCCGTGCGCCGCACCGACGGGGAGTTCTCGAACACCGAGGAGGCCATCGCCAAGGCGGTGATGTTCACGGCGCAGCACACGCACCCCAAGGCCATCGTGGCGCTCACCGAGTCGGGCCTCACGCCGCTGTGGATGAGCCGCATGCGGGTGGACATCCCCATCTTCGCCATCACGCGCCAGGAAGTGACCCGCGGCCGCGTCACGCTGTACCGCGGCGTGTACCCGGTGCTCTTCGACGTGACGCACGAGTCGCCGCTGCAGCTCTACCAGTCCATCTTCGACCAGCTGATGGCGCGCGGGCTGGTGGACGTGGGCGACCAGATCATCCTCACCAAGGGCGAGCTGTCCGGCGTGCAGGGCGGCACGAACTCCATGCAGATCCTCAGGGTGCGGCGCGGCTGAAGCCCGCGGCGCGGCTGGCCTGCAGCCCGCCGGCCGCCCATGCCACCCGCCCAATGAAAAAGGCCGTCCCCGCTGCCCGCGGAAGACGGCCCTGGATCCAGGCCTTGCGGCCCGGCGCTCAGCCCTTGGACTTCAGCGCCTCGATGTCCTTCAGCAGCTCGGCCGAGTGGCCCTCGAGCTTGTCGGGCGTCACGTTGTAGTGCCTGGCCACCTTGCCCTGCGGGTCGATGAGGAAGGTCTCGCGGTTGGCGATGGTCATGGTGCCCCGCTGCGTCAGCACGCCATAGGCCGCGGCCGTGGTGGTGGCGGGATCGGCCAGCAGCGGGAAGGGCAGGCCATGCTCCTCGATCAGCTTCTGGTTCTCGGCGGAGATCTTGCTGTTCTTCGCGAGGGCCTTCTCGAAGGCCTTGTGCGAGGCCTCGTCATCGACGCTGATGCCCAGGATCTGCGCGCCGGCCTTGCGGAACGCAAACACGTTCTCGGTGAACTCGCAGGCCTGCGTGGTGCAGCCGGGCGTCTGGTCCTTGGGGTAGAAATAGACCACCACCCACTTGCCCTTGTAGTCGGCCAGCGAGTGTTTCTTGCCGTTCTGGTCCACCAGCGAGAACGCGGGGGCCGCGTCGCCGACCTTCGGCTTCGCGGCCGCTGCAGCAGGGGCGGCGGGCGTGGCGGCCATCACGGTGACCGCGGCCAGGGCGAGCGCCGCGAAGGCGGCGAGGATCACCAGGGGGGAGATTCGGATTGCACCTGCGCGCATGGCTACTCCTGAAGAGGATTCCGGTGCCCCGGAAAAGGGCACGTTCAATCATAATGATAGGCCCATGTCAGCCCACCCGCCATCACCCCGGCACGCTGTTCCTGCCCTTGTGCTGACCGGTGGCGGGGCCCGTTCGGCCTACCAGGTGGGGGTGCTGAAGGCGCTCTCGCACCTGTTGCCCGAGCAACCCAATCCCTTCCGCGTGATCGTCGGCACCTCCGCCGGCGCCGTGGCCGCCGCGGTGCTCGCCGCGCGCGCCGACCACTGGAGCCAGGCGGTTACGGCCATCGAAAGGGTGTGGGCCAATTTCCATGTGGACCAGATTTTCGACGTGGGCCGCCTGCGCATGGTCCGCTCGGGCCTGCACTGGGCCATCTCGTTGCTGTCCGGCGGCCTGCTTGCCACGCCGCCGCGTTCGCTTTTCGACAACACACCGCTGCGTGAACTGCTCGCGCGCGAGGTGCCCTGGCGCGGCGTCGGCCGCAACATCCGCAACGGCCGCCTGGACGCACTGGCCCTGTGCGCCACCGGATACGGCACGGCGCGCTCGGTGGCCTTCTTCGAGGGGCGTCCGGGCCTGTCGGAATGGAGCCGCACCGACCACATTGGTCGCCGCGTGCGGCTGGGACTGCCGCACCTGATGGGCAGCCTGTCGGTGCCGCTGCTGTTCCCGGCCGAGGAGATCGACGGCGTGTATTACGGTGACGGCGCCATGCGCCAGACCGCGCCGCTGTCACCGGCACTGAGGCTGGGCGCCGATCGCATGCTGATCATCGGCATGCGCAGCGCCGGCACCGGCGGCGTGTCGGTGCGCCGCTCCACGCCGCATTCCTCGCCCACGCCGGGCCAGATCGCAGGCTTTGCGCTCGACAACCTCTTCACCGACCAGATCTGGTCCGACCTGGAGCAGATCGAGCGCGTGAACCGCATGCTGCGCGTGGCGCCGCAGGTGTTCCCCGGCGCAAGGCTGGTGGAGCGCATCGTGTTCATCTCGCCCTCGCAGGACCTCAGGGCCATCGCCGAGCAGCACATGCAGTCCCTGCCGCAGTCGCTGAAGGCCCTGATGCGGGTGATCGGCGCACGCGGGGCTGCCGGAGCCCAGCTGGCCAGCTACCTGCTGTTCGAGGCCGAATACACCACGGCGCTCATCGAGCTGGGTTATCGCGACGCGATGAATCGCGAGAAGGAACTGCGCGACCTGTTCGGCGTGCGGATGCCGGCGCACGCAGCGCAGGCCTGAGCGCTACGTCAGGAAGATCGTTCCCAGGCCCAGCAGCGTCGCAAAGCCGATGCAGTCGGTGAAGGCGGTGAGAATCACGCCCGCCGCCAGCGCCGGGTCGATCTGCAGCCGCCTCAGCGTCAGCGGCACCATCACGCCCACCAGCGCCGCGGCCAGCAGGTTGGTCACCATCGCGAAGGTGATGATCACCGCGATCTGCCAGGTGCCCAGCCAGGCCACCATGATGGCGGCCAGGATGACCGACATGGCCAGCCCGTTGATCGCCCCCACGCTCATCTCGCGGAACAGCAGGAAGCGCGCGTCGCGCCACTCCACCTGCCCCAGTGCCATGGAGCGGATGATGAGCACCACGGTCTGCGAGCCGGCGATGCCGCCCATGCTCGACACCACCGGCATCAGCACCGCCAGCGCGGCCACCTTTTCGATGGTGCCCTCGAAACGCTGCACCACCAGGCCCGCCAGCATGGCCGTGCACAGGTTGATGCCCAGCCACAGCAGGCGCCGCCGCGTGGTGGTGAGCACCGGCGCGAAGGCGTCTTCCTCGTCGCGCAGGCCGGCGCCGGCCATCACCTCGTGCGCGGCTTCCTCGGCGATCACGTCCACCACGTCGTCCACGGTGATGCGCCCGAGCAGCACGCCGGAGTCATCCACCACGGGGGCCGACACCAGGTCGCGGTCACGGAACAGCTGCGAGACCTCGCGCGCCGGCAGTTCCGGGGCGATGCGCGGCGCATCGGTGTCGAGGCTGGCGCCCACCAGGCGCCCGGGGTCCTCGGTGAGCAGGCGTGCCAGCGTCAGGGTGCCGAGGAAGCGGTCGTTGCGGTCCACCACGAACAGCCGGTCGGTGCGCTCGGGCAGCTCGCCGCGCATGCGCAGGTAGCGCTGCACCACTTCAAGCGACACGTCGGCGCGCACGCTCACCGTGTCGGTGCTCATCAGGCCGCCAGCGCTGTCCTCCGGCCAGGACAGCACGCGCGAGAGCCGCTCGCGGTCCAGCTGGTCCATGTTGTGCAGCAGCTGCTGCGTGACCGCCTCGGGCAGGTCGGCCAGCAGGTCCGCCAGGTCGTCCACCTCCAGGCCCTCGGTGGCCGCGGCCAGCTCCTCCGGGTCCATCTCGCGGATCAGCTGCGCGCGCACGTCCTCGGAGAGCTCGACCAGCACGTCGCCGTCGAGCTTCGGGTCGACCATCTCCCACACCAGTGCGCGCTGCTGTGGCGGCAGGGATTCCAGCAACTGCGCGATCTCGGCCGGATGCAGCGTGTTGACCATGCGCTCGGCGGCGCGCACCGCGCCCTCGTCCAGCGCCGTGCGCAGCGCGGACAGCCGCCCCGGCCGCGACGGCCGCGCGGTGACGATCTCGGTGCCGTTGCTGTCCGCGTCCTTGCTCACAGGTTCGGGTAATTGGGTCCGCTGCCGCCTTCCGGCGTGGTCCAGGTGATGATCCCGTAGGGGTCCTTGATGTCGCAGGCCTTGCAGTGCACGCAGTTGGCGGCATTGACCTGCAGGCGCTCGCCGCCCGCGCCGTCGTCCACCATCTCGTACACGTTGGCGGGACAGAAGCGGGTGCAGGGATTGCCATACTCCTGCGCGCAGCGCGTGGCGCAGATGCTGGTGTCGTGCACGTGCAGGTGCGCGGGCTGGGATTCATCATGCGCCGTCTGCGCGAAGAACACCGCGGCCAGCCGGTCGCGCGGCGGCAGCGTGCGCGGCTGCCAGTGCCGCTCGGGCGACTCGTATTCATCGAGCCGGTGCAGGGTGGAGTTGCCGGCATTGGCCAGCGTCCAGGGCGCCGTGCCCGCGGTGACGGTTTCGAACAGGCCATTGGCCAGTCCCCACCACAGCCCGCGCTTGAAGCCGGGCTTGATGTTGCGCACCTTGCGCAGCTCCTGTCCGCCCGCCGAGGCGCGCCAGCGTGCATCAAAGCCCGCGCTGCCGCCGGTTTCCACCAGGTGTTCGGCGGCCAGCATTCCGCAGCGCAGGGCCTGGTGCACGCCCTTGATCTTGGGGAAGTTCAGCGTGCCGCCGGCATCACCGGCCAGCAGCGCGCCGGGCATGTCCAGCCGCGGGCAGGACTGCCAGCCGCCGGCGGCGATGGTGCGCGCACCCGCCGCCAGGATCTCCCCGCCTTCCAGCAGCGGACGCAGCGAGGGGTGGTGCTTGAACTGCTGGAACGCCTCGAAGGGTTGCAGCCTGGGGTCCTGGTAGTCCAGTCCCACCACGAAACCCACGTAGGCCTGGTCGCCACCCAGGTGGTACACGAAGCTGCCGCCGTAGGTCTGGTTGTCCAGCGGCCAGCCCACCGAGTGCTGCACCAGGCCTTCCTTCACACGGCCCGGCGGCAGCTGCCACAGTTCCTTGAAGCCCAGCGCGAAGGTCTGCGGCGAGCGTCCCTCATCCAGCCCGAACTGCGCGATCAGTCGCTTGGCGAGGCTACCGCGGCAGCCCTCGGCCACGATGGTGGTGCGGGCGCGGATCTCCGGGCCGGGGGCGTAGTTGGCGGTGGGATTGCCCTGCTCATCGAGCCCCATGTCGCCCACGCGCACGCCGGCCACGGCGCCATCGGCATCGAACAGCGGCGCGGCGGCGGCAAAGCCGGGCAGCACGTCCACGCCCAGGCTCTCCGCATGCGCCGCCAGCAGCGGCAGCAGCTGGCCCAGCGAGATGACCAGGTTGCCGTGGTTGCGTTGCTGCGGCGGCACCGGCAGGCGCAGCGCGCGCTGCGGGGTGAGCAGGCGGAATTCATCCCGCTGCACCGGCACGCAGATCGCCGGCGGGGTCTGTCGCCATTCCGGCCACAGCGCATCCAGCGGACCCGGTTCGAGCACGGCCCCGGAGAGCGCGTGGCCGCCCACGCTGGCGGCCTTCTCCAGCACGCACACGTTCAGCGTGGCATCGAGCTGCTTGAGCCGGATCGCGGCGGCGAGGCCCGCAGGACCTGCGCCGACCACGAGTACGTCGTATTCCATCTGGTCGCGGTTCGTCATGGCGCGCGAAGTGTAGCCGCAACAGCGGCGTACGGTTCGCGAATGCGCCCGCCCGCCAGGAGTCAGCCGGACTGCAGGTCCGGCTCGGGAATGCGCGCCAGGATTGCTGCACGTGCGGCCTCCACCGAGGCCGCGATCACCGCCGGGTCGGTGCTGGCGGGCGCCGGCTGCGGTGGTGCCAGTTCCACCTCGATGCGCCCGGGCCGCGGCAGGCGTGCGCCGGCCGGCAGCGCACGGCGCGTGCCGCGGATGGCCACCGGCACGATGGGCAGCTGCGCGTTTGCCGCCACCACGAACGCCCCGCTGCGAAAGCGCGCCAGCCCCGGTTCACGCTGGAAGGTGCCCTCGGGAAAGAAGGCCATCGCGCCGCCGGCCTGTGCGCGCCGGAACAGCTTGCGGGCGTCGCGCGCACTGCGCTGCGCGCCGCCCCTGTCCACGAAATGCGAGCCGATGCGCCGGAGCAGCAGGTTGGCCAGCGGCACGCGGCTCATCTCCCGCTTGATCACGAAGCCGAACACCGGCGGCAGTGCGGCGAACAGCACGATGCCATCCAGGTAGCTGGCATGGTTGGCCACCACCACGCAGGCAGAGGAGGGCAGGTGCCCGGCGCCTTGCACGCTCACGCGCATGCCGCCGAGCCACAACGCCAGCCGCGCCGCGCCCTGCACCATGCGACGGCGCAGCCGCTGCCAGGGAACCGGCAGGATGAGGATCAGCACCCCGATCGCCAGCACGAGGAAGGATATTGCTGCCCAGGCAGCATATGGGATGGCCAGCCAGCGCAGCGGGCTTCGGTTCGACGACACAGTGACGGCGGTGTTGCTCAGGTGGGATAGTGTGACCCGCTTCATCTTTATGTTAACGCCTGATCAGGCGTGTGAAGGGCATCACGGGGACCCCCGGGGAGATTCGGGATACTCGCTCCAGTCTGTTCACGATCGCCATCGGAAACACCCCCTTGAGCAAATCCGCCAGTTCCGCCCCTGCGACCCGCCCGGCAACCGATGCGGTCGATCCGGCCGTCACGCGGTTCCTCGACGGCGCGTGGATGGAGCGGGGCCTGTCGTCGAACACGCTCGCCGCCTACCGGGCGGACCTGATGGCGCTGTCGCGCTGGCTGAATGCCCGCGGCACCGAGATTTCCAGGGCTACACGTGCCGACCTGCTCGGATTCATCGCATGGCGAGTCGAATCCGGCGCGCGTCCACGTTCGACGGCGCGGCAGCTTTCGTCGTTCCGTCGCTTTTATCGCCACCTGCTGCGCGAGGGTTCGCTGCGCGAGGATCCCACCGCGCAGATCGCGATGCCGAAGATCGGCCGCTCGCTGCCCAAGTCGCTCTCCGAGGGCGAGGTCGAGGCGCTGCTGAATGCGCCGGTGGTTTCCGATCCGCTGGGCAGCCGCGACCGCACCATGCTCGAGGTGCTCTACGCCACGGGACTGCGCGTGTCGGAGCTGGTCACGCTGAAGTATTCGCAGCTGAACCTCAACCAGGGCGTGCTGCGCGTCACCGGCAAGGGTGACCGCGAGCGGCTGATTCCGCTGGGCGAGGAGGCCGTGCGCTGGCTGCGCGAGTTCATCGGCACCGGCCGCGGCGAGATCCTGCTCGACCGGCACACCGACTACCTCTTTCCGACCCGCCGCGGCGACCACATGACGCGCCAGGCCTTCTGGCACATCATCAAGCGCTACGCACGCAAGTCGAACATCGAGAAGGAACTCTCCCCGCACACGCTGCGGCATGCCTTCGCCACGCACCTGCTGAACCACGGCGCCGACCTGCGCGTGGTGCAGATGCTGCTGGGCCACAGCGACCTCTCGACCACGCAGATCTACACCCACGTGGCCCGCGAGCGCATGAAGGAGCTGCACGCGCAGCACCATCCGCGCGGCTGAGCCCGGCGGGCAGCCGGCTCCCGGAAGGCTGCTACACTGCCGGCATGAACGGCTTCCTGAAATACCGCGCGGCCCTCCCGGGCGCCCTCGCGCTGGTCCTGGCGGCCTGCGGCGGCGAGCCGCAGTCCGGCGCCACGCCTCCCCCCGCCTCGGCGCCCGTGCCCGTGACCGACGGGGATCCGCGCATCTTCCTGGCGGAGATGATGCCGGGCCTCGAGCCCGAAGACCTGCGGCCCACGCCCGTGGCCGGAATCTACGAGATCTCCCACGATGGCGAGATCACCTACGTCACCGCCGACGGCGGCTACGTGTTCTCGGGCAACATCTACCAGGTCACCCCGGACGGCGAATTCCCCAACATCACCGAGCAGCGCCGGCGCGAGCTCAGGCTGCAGATGCTGGCCGAGATCCCCGAGAACGAAATGATCGTGTTCGGCACGGCGCGCTCGCCCGAGACCGTCACCGTGTTCACCGACGTGGATTGCCAGTGGTGCCAGCGCATGCATTCGCAGGTGGAGGAATACAACCGCCTGGGCATCCGCGTGCGCTACCTGGCCTATCCGCGCAGCGGCCCGGACTCCGGGTCCGGGCATGTGATGGACGATGTGTGGTGCGCCAAGGACCGCCGCAAGGCCCTTACCACCGCCAAGCAGGGCGGCACCGTGCCGCATCGTGAGTGCAGCACGCCGGTCGCGAAGCATTTTGACCTGGGGCGCCGGCTGGATCTCAGTGGCACGCCGGGCGTGCTGCTGTCGAGCGGGGAGCTGATTCCCGGCTACCTGCCGCCACCCGACCTGCTGGAGGCCATCAAGGAGAGCAAGGCCGCGCCCGTGCTCTCGCTCGCACGCTGAGCGCGGCCGCCGCTGCGCGGCGGCTTCAGCGTTCCAGCAGCTCCCGCTTGCCGGGCTTGCCGTCCCATTCCTTGCCGTCGGCAGGGCCGGGTTTTTTCTCGGTGATCACCGGCCACTGCTTGGCCAGCTCGGCGTTGATCTTCAGGAAGTCCTTCTGGTCCGCGGGCACCTCATCTTCGGAGAAGATGGCCTCGGCGGGGCACTCCGGCTCGCACAGCGTGCAGTCGATGCATTCATCCGGGTCGATCACCAGGAAGTTCGGGCCCTCATGGAAGCAGTCCACCGGACAGACTTCCACGCAGTCCATGTATTTGCACTTGATGCAGTTTTCGGTGACGACGAAGGTCATGCGCTCTCCACGGTAAGGCGCGTCATTTTAACCCATCGGGCGAGGCTGGCCCGGGGCGGCGGGCAAGCGTCGTGACGTGCGTTGGCAGGGCCACAGTCTCGCGGTCCGCGACGTGGCACTGCAAGGCATAAACTGTTGAGGGAAAGGCCAGTTCGTCCCACGGGATGTCCGCGGGGTCCACCAGCTTCGCCTCCAGGCTCTCCTCGCCGGCGCCGAATTCCGGCTTCGCCAGCCGGGCCCGGAAAAACACATGCACCTGGCAGGCTTCCGGCACATTGGCCACCGCCAGCAGGGGGCCGATTTCCACCGTGGCCAGCGCCTCCTCGAAACACTCGCGCGCGGCGCCGGCCTCCATCGTCTCCCCGTTCTCCAGGAAGCCCGCCGGGATGGTCCAGTAGCCGCGACGCGGTTCGATGGCCCGCCGGCAGATCAGGATGCGGCCCTCGTGCACGGGCACGCAGCCCACCACCACGTTGGGATTGTCGTAGTGCACCACGCCGCAGGCCGGGCAGGTGCGCCGCGGCCGCGTATCCCCCGGGGGGATGGCCACCACGGTGCGCTGGCCACAATGCGAGCAGAAAGGCTTGTCCATCACATTCCGCCGGGAGCGACTGCGACCGGCATCACACCCCGGGATGCTGTACGACGGCGATCATCGGTGTAACCAACCCATGCGGCCCTTTACGGATGGACCCGAAGGATAACAGCGCGACAGCCAGCCACGCGCGCCTGCAGGCGGACCTCAGGCTGATGCGGCTCGGGCGCGAGATGCGCCGGCGGGTGCGTTCGCGCATGCCGCTGTCCGAGGTGCTGCGCGAGCTGGGCCTGCGCATGGGGGCCGATGCCGTGCTGCTGTGGCTGCCAGGGGCGCACCTGAGGCTCGCCGTGGGCGTGCGCGAGCGCGAGCTGCCCGTGGCCATCGCCACCGAATTCGACGCGCAGCTTGCGCAGCTGGGCGATCCGGCCGCGATGGGCGACCAGCCCGCGCGTATCCTGCAGGGCGAGGAGCCACCGGCCGCCTGCCGCCTGCTGGTGATTCCCGCCGACGCCGGTTCAGGCCGCATTCCCGCCTGGCTGGTGTTCGCCCGCGATCGCAACGGCCCGCGCTTCGATGCCTTCTCGACGGTGATGGCGCAGGTGCAGGTGCTGCGCCTGGCGCCACGGCTGATGCGCGAGGTGGACTTCGACAGCGGCCATCTCTCCCGCCTGGGGCTGCGCACGGCCATCCGGCGACGGCAGAAGGATGCGGGCGCCCTGGTGCTGCTGGACCTCGACGGCCTGCGCACCCTCAACCACACGCAGGGCATTGCACTGGGCAACGTCGCCATCCGCGTGTTCGCACGGCTGCTGGTGCCGCCGGTGCTGCCGCGCAATGCGCTGGTGGCGCGACTGGACGGCGGCAAGTTCGCCGTGCTGCTTTCCGCGCGCGACGTGGACTACGCCGTGCGCATCACCGGCAAGCTGCAGAAGCTGCTGGCCGCGGTGGAGCTGAAGGAACACCCCGAGCTGCCGAAGCTGAGTTTTTCCGCCGGCATCGCCGAGTACAACGTGCCGGCGGAGCCCTTCGAGCGCTCGCTGCTGGCGGCCGACCATGTGCTGCGGCTGGCCAAGGAGCGCGGCCGCGCGCGCATCGAGACCCACCAGTCCAACGATGCCAGCGTGATCCGCCGCGTGGACGAGGACTTCGTGGCCGCCGACCTGCGCGAGGCGCTGCGCACCGGCGAGCTGGAACTCTACGCCCAGCCCATCGTGCCGCTGCGCAAGGGCCGCCACCCGCTGGGCTTCGAGCTGCTGCTGCGCCTGCCGGGCGAGGAGAGCGTGGAGGGCAGCGCCGGCCGCCTGGTGGCCGTGGCGCAGCGTTTCCAGTTGCTGACGGTGCTCGACCGCTTCGTGGTGGACCGCGCCTTCACCATCCTCGCGCCTTATCGCGCCGTGCTGGCGGCCCAGCGCATCACCGTGTCCATCAACGTCTCCGGCGCATCGCTGTGCGATCCGGCCTTCACCACCCATTTCATCGCGCAGATGCAGGCCGCGCAGCTTCCGGCCGGATCCATCGTGGTGGAGATCACCGAGCAGGTGGCCCTGGGAGATCCCATGCGCGCCGGCGATGCCATGCGCCGCCTGCGTGCCGCCGGCTGCGGCATCGCCATCGACGATTTCGGCACCGGCGCCAATTCGCTGGCCTACGTGCACCAGCTTCCGGTCACGCGCCTGAAGATCGACGGCAGCTTCGTGCGCGACATCCTCGCCAACAAGCGCTCCGAGTCAGCGGTGAAGGGCATCGTGCAGCTCGCCCGCGACTTCGTGCTGCAGACCGTGGGTGAGCACATCGAGACCCGCGAGCAGGCGGAATTCCTGCGCCGGCTGGGCGTGGATTTCGGGCAGGGCTATCTTTTCGGCCGCCCGCAGACGCTGGATGCCGTGATGGACGCGGTGGCCGAGCAGGACACCGCCACCCTGCGCAGCATGCAGGGCACGCACTTCTGAGTCGGTGCTTCGCTTGTCGAATCCATGGTGCCCGTGGTCCGAATCGAACGGACACGACCTTGCGGTCGGCAGATTTTGAGTCTGCTGCGTCTACCAGTTCCGCCACACGGGCCTTGGGGGGCGGCCAGGGCGCGATGGTATGCCATTTTTGCAGTGCAGGGCTGCGAACAGGTGGCAGGTGGCGCATCCTGTGGCCATGGTCCACCTGAAAACCCATTTCCCGGGCATCCTTGCCTGGCGACGCACAGGGCAGGCTGCCCTGCTGGCCGTGGCGATGCTGGCGGCGGTGGGTACTGCCGCGCAGGCTGCCTCGCCGGGCGACCTGGACTACAGGCTGCGGGAGCTGGAGCTTGAGCGCGACCAGGAGCGGGCGCGGCGCGAAATGGAGCAGCGCGAGCGCATCCAGCGCGACGCGTTGCGCGACCAGGAACGCGCCATCCAGCGCCAGGAGGAACGCCTGGACCAGATGCGCCTGCGCAACGAGCAGGCTGCCCGCGACAACGCGCTGACCGCCACCGAGCTCAGCCGCAACTTCACCTACAACATCAACGTGATCGACGCGCGGCCGCAGGCACAGCTGGGCCTCACGGTGGATACCAGCGAGCGGCGCGACGGTGCGCTGGTGTCCACAGTCAGCAATGGTGGCGCCGCCGAGGCGGCCGGCCTGCGCGCGGGCGACCTGGTCACTGCCATTGATGGAGTCGACCTCACCCGCGAACCCAACCCCGGCCGCGCGCTGGCGGACAGGCTGCAGGCGGTGCAGCCGAACGCGAGGGTGAACCTGGGCGTGCTGCGCGATGGCCGCCGGATGACCTTCGATGTGGCGGCGCGCGCGGTGCCGCCGCTGCCCCCGGTGGACGACATCCTGCGCCAGCGCATTGCGGAGCGCCCCCGCACATCGACAACGCCGCCGGTTTCCCAGCTGGGGGACATGGAGTTCACCACGCTGAGCACCCGGCTCGGCAGGTACTTCGGCGTGAGCGAGGGCGTGCTCGTGCTGCGGGCGGGCGCGGGCGCGCCATTCGGCCTGCAGGATGGCGACGTCATCCTCTCCGTCGACGGGCGCAAGCCCACCGACGCCCAGCACGTGGGGCGCATCCTCGGCTCCTACGAGCCGGGCGAGAAGCTGAAGCTGCGCGTGCAACGCGACCGCAAGGCCATCAACCTCGACACGGAGGCGCCGGGCACAGGCACGGGCGGCCGCTGACCGCCGACTGCGCCGGACAGCCTCCGGCGCCCGCATCCGGAAGCTTTCGCCCGGGGCGTGGAGTACCATCCGCCGCCCCATGCGCCGCGCCGATTTTTCCTACGAGCTGCCTCCCGGGCTGATTGCCCAGGCGCCGCTGCCGGAGCGTTCCGCCAGCCGCCTGCTGTGCCTGGAAGGCGCCACCGGCGCACTGGCGGACCGGCACTTCACCGACCTGCCTGGCCTGCTCCATCCCGCCGACCTGCTGGTCTTCAACGACACCCGCGTGGTCGCGGCGCGCCTCTTCGGCACCAAGCCCTCCGGTGGCCGCGTGGAGATCTTCCTGGAGCGCGTGGTCGGGAATGACCGCGCCTGGGTGCAGATGCGCGCCAGCAAGGCCATCCGCCCCGGCCTCGCCGTGCACACGCAGGGCGGCGAAGTGCAGGTGACAGGGCAGGTGGAAAGCCCGGCCGGGGCACTGTGGGAAATCCGCACGCCGCAGGCGGCACTGGAATTCTTCGAGGCGCATGGCCACGTGCCGCTGCCGCCCTACATCGGGCGCGGCGACGACGCGCAGGACCGCGAGCGCTACCAGAGCATCTTCGCCCGCGCGCCGGGCGCGGTGGCGGCGCCCACCGCCAGCCTGCATTTCGATGCGGGGCTGGTGAAGCGCATCGACGCCCTGGGCGTGCACCGCGCCGAGGTCACCTTGCATGTGGGCGCCGGCACCTTCCAGCCGCTGCGCGTGGAGGAGATCGCCCACCACGTGATGCACGCGGAGAGCTATGCGGTGCCGCAGTCACTGGTGGATGCGGTGGGCGCCTGCCGCGCCCGCGGCGGCCGCGTGGTGGCCGTGGGCACCACCGTGGCGCGCGCGCTGGAGTCCGCCGCCGCCGGCGGGCAGCTGGCGGCCGGCGCCGGCGAGACGCGCCTGTTCATCACGCCGGGCTATGCTTTCCGGGTCGTCGACGCCCTCATCACCAATTTCCACCTGCCGGAGTCCACCCTGCTGATGCTTGTCTGCGCCTTCGCCGGCCACCGTTCCGTGCTGGCCGCCTATGCCCACGCGGTGCGCGAGCGTTACCGTTTCTTCAGCTATGGCGATGCGATGTGGATCACGGCCGCGCCGTCCGCGCGCACGATGGCAGGTCCATGATCAGTTTCCAGCTGCTGCACACCGAAGGCGCGGCGCGCCGTGGCAGGCTCACGCTGGACCGCGGCACCATCCAGACGCCGGCCTTCATGCCCGTGGGCACCTACGGCACGGTGAAGGCCATGACGCCGGAGGAGCTGCTTTCCATCGGCGCGGAGATCATCCTCGGCAACACCTTCCACCTGATGCTGCGCCCGGGCACCGGGGTCATTGGCGCCCACGGCGGCCTGCACGGCTTCATGCACTGGGAAAAGCCCATTCTCACGGACTCCGGCGGCTTTCAGGTGTTCAGCCTGGCGCAGCTGCGCAAGATCACGGAGCAGGGCGTGCGTTTCGCCTCGCCGGTGGATGGCAGCCAGGTGCACCTCTCGCCCGAAGATTCCATGGACGTGCAGCGTGCGCTGGGATCCGACATCGCCATGTGTTTCGACGACTGCACGCCCTGGCCGGCCACCGAGGCGCAGGCGCGCGACTCGATGGAACGCTCCATGCGCTGGGCCGCGCGCTCGCATGCGCACTACTACCGCGAGAACCCGGCCCCGCCGCGCGGCAACCTGTTCGGCATCGTGCAGGGCGGCACTTATGCGCCGCTGCGCGCGGCTTCGGTGGAGGCGCTGGTGCGCATCGGCTTCCCCGGCTATGCGGTTGGCGGGCTGGCCGTCGGTGAACCCGAGGAAGTGCGCCTGGCAGTGCTTGAGGGGGTGGAGCCGCTGCTGCCCCGCGACCGTCCCCGCTACCTGATGGGCGTGGGGCGTCCCGAGGACCTGATCCGCGCCGTGGCGCGCGGCATCGACATGTTCGACTGCGTGATGCCCACGCGCCACGCGCGCAATGGCCACCTGTTCGTGCACGACGGCGTGCTGAACATCCGCAATGCCGCCCACGCCGCGGATACCGGGCCCGTCGACCCCACCTGCGGCTGCTACACCTGCCGCAACTACTCCCGGGCCTACCTCCGGCACCTGGACAAATGCAACGAAATCCTGGGTGCCCGCCTCAATACCGTGCACAACCTGCACTTCTACCTGGAGCTGATGCGCCAGATCCGCCAGGCGCTGGACGAGGGGCGCTTCGCCGCCTTCGCCCGCGAGACCCTGGCCCGCCGGGAAGGCGGGACGGTGCCGGTCCAGGGGCCGGGTTAACCGCGAGGCGGCCCTTCCGGGGGCCTGTGGCATAATCCCCCGCCGATTTTCACCCGGACAGGAAAACGATCATGAGCCTGCTGATTTCCACCGCCCACGCCCAGACGGCCGGCGCCGCGCCCCAGGGCCCGGGCATGATGAATTTCATCATCCTGCCGCTGATGATCGTGGTGTTCTATTTCCTGCTGATCCGCCCGCAGCAGAAGCGCCACAAGGAACACCAGGCGCTGCTGTCGCGGCTCGCCGCCGGCGACGAGGTGGTCACCGCCGGGGGCCTGCTTGGCCGCATCACCGAGGTGGGCGAGGGTTTCATCACCATCGAGATCGCCGATGGCGTGCGCATCAAGGTGCAGCGCCAGCAGATCACCCAGCTCGTTCCCAAGGGCACCTACAAGAGCGCCTGATCCGCCATGCTGGAATTCGCCCGCTGGAAATACATCCTCGTCGCAGCCGTCATGCTGCTGGCGCTGGTCATCGCCGCGCCGAACTTCTTCGGCGAAGACCTGGCGGTGCAGGTGGCACGCAAGGACCGCCTGGCCATCGATGACTCGGTCCAGGAACTGGTGGAGACCACCCTGAAAGACAAGGGCGTGGCCTTCAAGCGCTCCTTCGTCGACAACGGCCGCCTGATGGTGCTGTTCGACGATGTTTCGCAGCAGCTCGCCGGCCGTGACGCGGTGAATGCCACCTTCCGCGAAGACCTGGATTCCGCCCTGGCCCGTGCCCCGCGCGCGCCGGGCATCTTCCGTGCCCTGGGCCTCAGGCCCATGCCGCTGGGGCTTGACCTGCGCGGTGGCCTCTACCTGCTTTACGAGGTGGACGTGAAGGGCGCGGTGCGCCAGCTGGTCGAGGCCTACGAGCAGGACTACCGGCGCGCGCTCACCAGCGCGAAGATCGACTTCACCGACGCCGTGCCCATCGAGAACGGCGTGCGGGTGAGCTTTGCGGCCGGCACCGACCTCGACGCCGCGATGGCCGCCATGCGCCGCGCCGTGCCGGACGCGGTCTACACCGCTAGCGGGGGATCCTCGCCCTACATCGACGGCACGCTCACCGACGCGCAGGTGCGCGAGCGCCAGCGCGGTGCCATCGAGCAGAACATGATCACGCTGGGCAACCGCGTGAATGCGCTGGGCGTCACCGAGCCCATCGTGCAGCAGCAGGGGGCCGACCGCATTGCCGTGCAGCTGCCGGGCGTGACCAATTCCGCCGAGGTGAAGTCCATCCTGGGCCGCACCGCCTCGCTGGAGTTCCGCCTCACGGACATGACCAACAGCGTGTCCGACGCCGTGGCCCGCGGGCGCGCGCCGCTGGGCTCCAGGCTCGACTACCACAAGGCCGACGCCAATGGTTACCGCCGGCCCACGCTGCTCAAGCGCGAGCTCATCGCCACCGGCGAGAACCTCATCGGCGCCACCACGGCGGTGACGCAGGAAGGCCCGACGGTGCAGATCCGCCTTGATTCCAAGGGCGGCGACGAAATGCAGCGGGTGTCAATGGCCAACATCGGCCGCCTGATGGCGGTGGTGCTGGTGGAAAAGACCCGCGAGCAATACACCGACCCGGTCACCGGCGAGCTGAAGGAGCGCAACGGACCTGACCGCCGCGAGGTGATCAGCGAGGCCACCATCCGTGGCGTGCTGGGCAACAACTTCAACATCACCGGCCTCACGCAGGCCGAGGCGCGGGAACTGGCGCTGCTGATGCGTTCCGGCCAGCTGGCGGCACCGCTGCTGCCGGTGAGCGAGCGGCCCGTTGGTCCCTCGCTGGGCCAGGAAAACATCCGGGCCGGCGTGACGGCGCTGATGTGGGGCGCGGGGCTGCTGTTCGTGTTCATGATCTTCTACTACCACCTGTTCGGCGTGGTGGCCTGCGTGGTGCTCACCGCCAACATGGTGCTGCTGACGGCGCTGCTGTCGCTGCTGGGTGCCTCGCTGTCGCTGCCGGGCATCGCCGGCATCCTGCTCACCATCGGCATGGCGGTGGACGCCAACGTGATCATCTACGAGCGCGTGCGCGAGGAGCTGCGCAACGGCGTGTCGCCGCAGACCTCCATCCGTGCCGGCTTCGAGAAGGCCTGGTCCGCCATCTGGGACTCCAACGTCACCACCTTCATCGCGGGCCTGGTGCTGTGGGTGTTCGGCACCGGACCGATCCGCAACTTCGCCGTGGTGCTGTCACTGGGCATCATGACCTCGATGTTCACGGCCATGCTCGGCAGCCGCGCGCTGCTGACGCTGATCTATGGCGGCACCCGCAAGCCGGCCCGCCTGTCGATCGGCTGATTTCAAGGGGACCAGCGTGGAATTCTTCCGCAAGCCAACCAATTTCCCGTTCATGGCGACCCGACGCGTGTGGTACACGCTGTCGGCGGTGCTGATGGTCGCGTCCATCACGCTCTTCTTCGTCCGGGGCCTCAACCTCACGGTGGACTTCACCGGCGGCACCAACGTCGAGGCCACCTTCACGGGACCGGCCGACGTGGAGAAGGTGCGGTCGGCGCTCGAGGCCCGGGAGTTCCGCGAGCCCGTGGTGCAGAACGTGGGCACCGCCAGCGACATCGCCATCCGCCTGGCGCCGGAGGCCGACCAGAGCGCCGACCAGGTGCGCGACCGCGTGCTCGAGGCCCTGCAGTCGATCGACCCGGCAGTCGACGTCAAGCCGCTGGAGTTCGTCGGTCCGCAGGTGGGCAGCGAACTGCGCAACAGCGCCATCCTGGCGCTCGCGCTGACCTTCCTGCTGGTGTTCCTCTACCTGGTGTTCCGCTTCCACACCTGGAGGCTCTCGACCGGCGCCATGCTGGCGCTGATGCACGACCCCATCATCATCATCGGCTGGTTCGCGCTGTCGCAGACGCCGTTCGACCTGGCGGTGATCGCCGCGCTGCTGGCGGTGGTCGGCTACTCGCTCAACGACACCATCATCGTGTTCGACCGCATCCGCGAA
This sequence comes from uncultured bacterium, assembly GCA_965652645.1. Classification (GTDB taxonomy): domain Bacteria; phylum Pseudomonadota; class Gammaproteobacteria; order Steroidobacterales; family Steroidobacteraceae; genus ZC4RG30. The sequence continues at coordinate 27,452 of CBFGXE010000014.1, forward strand.
CGTTTCGAGGCCAACCGGCGGCTTGCGCCCCAGCTCGTGCTCGACCAGTCGATCAACCAGACCCTCTCGCGCACCATCATGACCAAGGTCACCACGCTGATCGTGGTGGTGGCGCTGCTGGTGCTGGGCGGTCCGGCGCTGAACGGCTTCTCGCAGGCGCTGACCATCGGCATCCTCGCCGGCACCTACTCGTCGATCTACATCTCCTCGGCGGTGGCGCTCGACCTGGGGCTGAAGGCCGAACACATCTTCCCGGTGGTGCGCGCCCGCGAGGTCGACAGCCTGCCGTAACGCAAGAGGGGCGCCCGCGCCGTGCTGGAGCTGCTGACCGACCCGGCATCCTGGCTGGCCTTCCTCACGCTCTCCGCGCTGGAGATCGTGCTGGGGATCGACAACATCATCTTCATCTCGGTGCTGGTGGGGCGCCTGCCGCAGCAGCAGCGCGCCCGGGCGCGGAACTTCGGCCTGCTGCTGGCGATGGGCTCGCGCATCGCGCTGCTGCTGTCCATCGTCTGGCTGATCGGGCTGACCAGGCCCTGGTTCTCGGCGTTCGGCAACGAGATTTCCGGCCGAGACCTGGTGCTGATCCTGGGCGGCCTGTTCCTGCTCGGCAAGAGCGTGCTGGAGATCCACCACACGCTGGAGGGCGCCGCCGACGACCGCAAGGCGCTGGTGTTCTCCAGCTTCATGCTGATCATCGTGCAGATCGGCATCATCGACATCGTGTTCTCGCTCGACTCGGTGTTCACTGCCGTTGGCCTGGCCGAGCCGCACCAGGTGCCCATCATGGTGGCGGCCATCGTGGTGGCCATCCTGGTGATGATGCTGCTGGCCGGGCCGATCTCCGACTTCGTCGAGGCGCACCCGACGGTGAAGGTGCTGGCGCTGGCCTTCCTGATCCTGGTGGGCATCGCACTGGTGGCCGACGGCCTGGATACCCACGTGCCCAAGGGCTACCTGTATTTCGCGATGGCCTTCTCGGTGGGCGTGGAGATGATCAACCTCAGGCTGCGCAAGTTGCTGGACCGGCGGCGGGCCGGAAAGGCCGACTGAGGCCTGCGGAACTGCCGGACGGGTCGCAATGGTTGGTTCCGAGGCTGGATTCCGCAGGGAGGCTCTCTATACTCGGGTGCTTCGGCCCACCTTTCGGACAAGACTGGTCCTGCACATGAAAAAAGCACGCACCGGCCTGCTGGCCACCACCCTCGCCGCGCTTGCCATTGCCGGCTGTTCGAATTCCGGCGGCGATGCCGCGGCCGACACCGGCCCGATCCGCATCGGCGAGTTTGCCTCCCTCACCGGCAAGGAAGCCACCTTCGGCACCTCCTCGCACGAGGGCACCGTCCTGGCCATCGAGGAGATCAATGCCGCCGGCGGCGTGCTGGGCCGGCAGCTGGAGCTGGTGTACGAGGATAACCGCAGCATGCAGGGCGAGTCCTCCACCATCGCCAAGAAGCTGATCAACAGCAACAAGGTGGTGGCGCTGCTGGGCGAGGTGGCCTCGGGTCGCTCGCTGGAGGTGGCGCCACTGGCCCAGTCGAACCGCATCCCGATGATTTCCCCGTCGTCCACCAACCCGGATGTCACCCGCATCGGCGACTACGTGTTCCGGGTCTGCTTCACCGATCCCTTCCAGGGACGGCTGCTGGCCGGCTTCGCGAAGGACACGCTCAAGGCGAAGAAGGTGGCCATTTTCTCCGACGTGGCCGCGGCCTACAGCGTGGGCCTGGCGCAGTTCTTCCGCGAGCCCTGGCTGGCAGGCGGCGGCGAGGTCGTCTCCGAGCAGAAATACACCGGCGGCGACAAGGACTTCAAGGCGCAGCTCACCGTCATCAAGAACGCGAAGCCCGACGCCATCCTCGTGCCGGGCTACTACACCGACGTGGGCCTCATCGTGGCGCAGGCGCGCCAGCTGGGCATCACCGTGCCGCTGTTCGGCGGCGATGGCTGGGAGGCCCCCGAGCTGATCCAGATCGCCGGCGCCGACAACCTGGTAGGCACCTACTACTCCACGCATTTCTCGCCCAACAGCACCGATCCGCTGGCGCAGAAGTTCGTCGAGGCCTACAAGGCGCGCTACAACGGCAAGGCGCCCGACGCCATGGCCGCGCTGGGCTACGACTCGGCGCGCGTGCTGGCCGATGCCATCCGCCGTGCCGGCACCACCGACGGGCCGGCGCTGCGCGACGCGCTGGCAGCCACGAAGGACTTCCCCGGCGCCACGGGCCTCACCACGCTCGATGCGAACCGCGATGCCTCCAAGGCGGCGGTCATCATCACGGTGAAGGACGGCAAGTTCGAATACGTGCAGAGCGTCGCACCCTGATTCCTGACGCAGGCGTCGCCGGGCCGTGACCGAGCTGCTGCAGCAACTGATCAATGGCCTGGCGCTCGGCGCCATCTATGCACTGATCGCGCTCGGCTACACCATGGTGTACGGCGTGCTGCGCTTCATCAATTTCGCGCACAGCGACGTGTTCATGGTGGGCGCGTTCTCGGGGCTGTTCCTTTCCCGGGCCATCGCCAACAGCTCCCCGCTGGTGGGCGTGCTGGTGCTGCTTGGTGCCATGGCCATCTGCGCCGTGCTGGGCATGGTGATCGAGAAGCTGGCCTACAAGCCCTTGCGCGGGCGCTCCACGCTCACCGTGCTCATCACCGCCATCGGCGTGTCGCTGCTGCTGCAGAACCTGGGCCAGCGCATCTTCGGCGCCAACCCGCGTTCCTTCCCGGCGCTGTTCCCGGTGCGCAACTTCGACCTCGGTGGATTGGTGATCTCCAGCAGCCAGATCCTGGTGTTCGTGGTCACCATCGTGGTGCTGCTGCTGCTGCGCTACATCGTGCTGCACACCCGCACCGGCACGGCCATGCGGGCAGTGTCGTTCAATCCGGTGGCCGCCTCGCTGATGGGCATCAACAACAGCCGCGTGATCTCCTTCACCTTCGCCATCGGGTCGGCCATGGCCGCCGCCGGCGGCATCCTCTACGCCTCCAACTATCCCTCCATCGATCCCTTGATGGGCACGCTGCCCGGCATGAAGGCCTTCGTGGCGGCGGTGCTGGGCGGCATCGGCAACATCGCCGGCGCGGCCATCGGCGGCCTGGTGCTGGGGCTGGTGGAGACCACCGTGGTGGGCTTCGGGGGCTCCACCTATCGCGATGCCGTGGCCTTCGCGGTGCTCATCCTGATCCTGCTGTTGCGGCCGGAGGGCATCCTGGGCAGGCGCGTGGCGGAGAAGGTGTGATGCGCGCCCATCCGCAGTGGCTGCTGCTCGGCGTGCTGGCAGTGGTGGCGGTGCTCACCACCTTCTCCGGCAGCTTCAATCCCTACTTCCTCGACATTGCCGTGGTGTGCGGCATCAACGTCACGCTGGCGGTATCGCTGAACCTGATCAACGGCTACACCGGCCAGTTCTCGCTGGGACATGCCGGCTTCATGGCCGTGGGCGCCTACGTGGCCGCGGTGCTGACCACCAGCTCGCCGCTGCCCGCCTTCTTCGGCAGCGCGCAGTGGCTGCTGTTCCTGTGCGCCTTGCTGGCCGGCGGCCTCGCGGCGGCGGCGGCGGGGCTGGTGGTGGGCGTGCCCTCGCTGCGCCTGCGCGGGGACTACCTGGCCATCGTCACGCTGGGCTTCGGCGAGATCATCCGCGTGGTGCTGCAGAACATCGAGTCGGTGGGCGGGCCGCGCGGCATGTTCGGCATCCCCCCGCACGCCAACCTCGCCTGGGCCTATGGCCTGGCGGCGGTGTGCATCTACGTGGTGTGGACCATGGTGCATTCCACCTATGGCCGGGGTTTCATCGCCGTGGCCGACGACGAGGTGGCCGCCGAGGCCATGGGCATCAACACCACGCGCTACAAGCTCACCGCCTTCCTGGTCGGGGCCTTTTTCGCCGGCACGGCCGGCGGCGTGTACGCACATTTCAAGGGTTACATCGCCCCGCAGGGTTTCGGCTTCGACCGCTCCATCGAGCTGGTGGTGATGGTGATCCTGGGTGGCATGGGCAACACCGCCGGCGTCATCGCCGCGGCCATCCTGCTCACGCTGGCCGGCGAGCTGCTGCGCGGTTTCGGCGAATACCGCATGATCTTCTACTCGCTGCTGATCATCCTGCTGATGATCCTGAGGCCGCAGGGGCTGTTCCGCTTCAGCTGGCCCGCAAGGGCGAAGGGGAAGGGGGCATGAGCGCGCTGCTGCGGCTGGATGCCTGCACGTTGCGCTTCGGCGGCCTGAGCGCCGTGTGCGAGCTGTCATTCGAGCTGGCCGAGGGCACGCTCACCGGCATCATCGGCCCGAACGGCGCCGGCAAGACCAGCGTTTTCAACCTCATCACCGGGGTGTATGCGCCCACGATGGGGTCGCTGCACCTGGGGGATCGCCGGATCGCGGGCCTCAAGCCCTGGCAGATCGCGCGGCTGGGAGTCTCGCGCACCTTCCAGAACATCCGCCTGTTCCCCTCGCTGTCGGTGCTGGACAACGTGCGCGTGGCCTTCAACCGCCACCTCGAACACCGGGCGCGCGCCTCGCTGCTCAGGCTGCCGGGCTTCAACAGGTCCGAGGCGGCGCTGCAGGCACGCGCGATGGACCTGCTGGAGATGTTCGGCCTCACCCGCGTGGCCAGCGAGCCGGCGCGCAGCCTGCCCTATGGCAGCCAGCGGTGCCTTGAGATCGTGCGCGCGCTGGCCACGCAGCCGCGCCTGCTGCTGCTGGATGAGCCTGCCGCCGGCATGAACACCACCGAGAAGCAGCACCTGACGAAGCTCATCGCGCAGATCCGCGAGCGCTTCGGCATCACCATCCTGCTGGTGGAGCACGACATGCCGCTGGTGATGAAGGTGTGCGAGCGCATCATCGTGCTCGACCACGGCGTGAAGATCGCAGATGGCGCGCCGGCCGAAGTGCGCGCGGATCCGAAAGTGATCGAGGCCTACCTGGGTGAGGAGGCGCCCGCGGCGGCGACCGGCTGATGCTCACCATCCAGGACCTCAGCGTCAGCTACGGCGCCATCCGCGCCCTGCACGGCGTGAACCTCACGGTGCCGGAGGGCGGCATCGTCACGCTCATCGGCAGCAATGGCGCCGGCAAGAGCACCACGCTGCGCACGGTGTCGGGCCTGGTCCGTCCGCAATCCGGCAGCATCACCTACCGCGGCGAGCGCATCCACGGCATGGCGCCCCACAAGATCGTGCAGCGCGGCCTCTGCCACGTGCCGGAGGGACGCATGGTGTTCGGCAACCTCACCGTGCGCGAGAACCTGGCCATGGGTGCCTACCTGCAGCACGACCAGGCGCTGGTGCGGCGCGAGCGCGACTACGTGTTCAGCGTGTTCCCGCGCCTGGCCGAGCGCGAGAAACAGCTCGCCGGCACGCTGTCGGGCGGCGAGCAGCAGATGCTGGCCATCGGCCGTGCGCTGATGGGCCAGCCGAAATTCCTGATGCTCGACGAACCCTCGCTGGGCATCGCACCCCTGCTGGTGAAGGCCATCTTCGCCCAGATCGCCACCATCAACCGCGAGCGTGGCATCACCATCCTGCTGGTGGAGCAGAACGCCAACCTCGCGCTGGAGGTGGCCAGCCATGGCTTCGTGCTGGAGACCGGGCAGGTGATCCTCGACAACGACTCGGCCGCGCTGCGGGCCGACGCGCGCGTACGCAGCGCCTATCTCGGTGGCTGACCCGGTTCGCGCCGCGGGCGCCGGCCGCATCGGCCTGGGCCTGGACTTCGGCACTTCCAACTCCGCTGCCGCCTGGTTCGACGGCACCAACCTGCATCGCGTGGTGCTGGAGCACGGCGGTCCCATCCTGCCCACGGCCATCCACCTGGATCGCGCCTATGCCGCGCTGGTCGGCGGCACGGCCATCGACCGCTACGTGGAGGAGAACCGCGGCCGCCGCGTGGAGCTGGTGGCCGAGCTGATCGGGGAATCTGCCTCCTCGGTGACCGGCAACGAGACCGGCGAGGACATCTCGCGCCTGCAGACCGACCGCCAGGCCGTGTACGGCCCGCTGCAGGACCGCACGCTGCCCGGACGCCTGTTCCTTGGCCTGAAGCGCCTGCTCGGCGACCCGGACATCGAGCGCCTGTCGGTATTCGAGCGCCACTATCGCCTGGTGGCCCTGCTCACGCCCATCCTGCTGCACATCCGCGCCGCGCTGGAGCGCGAGCTGCCGCCGCCCTTGCCGCCGCTGCACGCCGGTCGGCCGGTCACCTTCGAGGGACGATCGGCGCAACGCGACACGCTCGCCGTGGCGCGCCTCACCGAGGCCTACGAGCACGCCGGGCTGCGCATCGCGCAGTTCTATCCGGAGCCGGTGGCGGCCACGCTCTCCTGGCTGCATGGCGCGAACCGCCCGCCGCGCGGCCTCGCGCTCACCGTGGACTTCGGCGGCGGCACGCTGGACCTGGCGGCCGTGCGTTTCGAAGGTGACCGCTTCGAGGTGCTGGGCACGCATGGCATGGCCCTCGGCGGCGACCGCATCGACCAGCTGATTTTCGAACAGGTGCTGTTCCCGGAGCTGGGCAAGGGGGAGCGCTGGGTGCGCGAGGTGGAAGGCCGCACCATCGACACGCTGTTTCCCTTCCACGAGTTCGAGGCCGGGCTGGTCAACTGGCCCACCACCTTCCTGCTCAACCAGATACAGACCCGCTCCATGGTGGTGGACCGCATCGCGCGCGGCGGCCCGGAGGCGGTGAAGTTCCAGCGCCTGCTCGACCTGATCACCTTCAACTACAGCTACAACTGCTTCCAGGCGATCCGCCGCGCCAAGGTGGCGCTGTCTTCGGTGGAGCACACCAGCATCGACATCCCCGAGCTGAACCTCACCGTGCCGTTCAGCCGCGCGCAGTTCGACGCCATCCTCGTGCCGGCGCTGGCGCGCACCCGCGAGTGCATCGTCACGTTGCTGGAGCGCGCCTGCATCACGCCGGATGAGGTGGATGTGGTGATCCGCACCGGCGGCACCTCCGAGATCATCGCGGTGCGTGCGCTGCTCGATGAGTTCTTTCCCGGCCGGGTGGAGGGGCACGATCCCTTTACCAGCGTGGCGGCGGGGCTGGCCGTGGCGAACTGGCACGCCCGGGCGTAACCGCGCGCATTGCCTGCCGCGGGCAGCCAGGCGTCCGGACACCTCCCGCCACGCCAGCAGTGGTTGGCGACACGAACCGGTTCCAGCCGGGAAAACACCGCACTTGCTGCAAGGATGCGCGCCGCCGCACGGAATTTGACCAGACAACTGGCCACACTCCGGACCCAGCGACATTGAGGTTCGGACATGGCGGCGGCCCTGCAGCCCGTTGAAACGGATTCTTCGGCACTCTCCACGGAAGAGCTGATCGCTCGCGTGGTCGGCCTGTCGCAGGACATGCGCGCACATGTGGTGGGCGCGGTGGACCGCATGCAGGACATCAACCGCGGCATCCACCTGCTGTCGATGAACGCGCGCATCGAGGCCGCGCGTGCCGGTGCCGCCGGCGCCGGCTTCGGCGTGGTGGGGCAGGAGCTCACGCGCCTTTCGGACAACATGCGCGAGGCCGCGGTGGGCCTGATCCGCGAGTCCCAGGCGCGCGGCGCCGACCTCGACGCGGTGCTGCGCCTGCTGAACGAGGACGTGGTGGCCAACCGCCTGTGCGACCTGGCCTTCAACGCCATCGACATCATCGACCGCAACCTCTACGAGCGCAGCTGCGACGTGCGCTGGTGGGCCACCGAACCCGCCGTCGCGCATTGCCTCCGGGAAGGCACGCCGGATGCGCTGCGCCACGCCAGCCAGAGGCTGGGCCAGATCCTGGATTCCTACACCGTGTACGCGGACCTGGTCATCGCCGATACGCAGGGCCGGGTGGTGGCCAATGGCAGGCCGCTGCGCTACCGCTCGGTGGGCGCGCGCGTGGAGGGCACCGAGTGGTTCCGCGCCGCCATGGCCACGCGCAGCGGCCACGAGTTCGGCTTCCAGTCCGTGCACGACTCCGAGCTGGTGGAACGGCAGGGCGTGCTGGTCTATTCCTGCGCGGTGCGCGATCCGGAATCACCCCACGGGCCGCCGCGCGGCGTGCTGGGCATCCTCTTCAAGTGGCAGGCGCTGGGGCAGACGGTGGTGGACCAGATCCCGCTGTCGGATGCCGAGCGCACCCGCACGCGCGCCTGCATCGTCGATGGCAGCGGCCGCATCCTTGCCGATACGCGCCACACGCCGGGACTGCAGGTGCTCGACTTTGCCGGCCGCAGCGAGCTCTTCCAGGGCAGGCGAGGTGTGATCACCACCATGCTGGGCGGCCGGCCGGCCATGATCTGCCATGCGGCATCGCCGGGCTTCGAGACCTATCGCACCGGCTGGCACGCGGTGCTGGTGCGCGGCCAGACCGAACGCACGGGCTGATCAGCCCGCTTCGCGCAGCTCCGGCACCAGGTGCGGTGCCAGTGTTTCCAGCAGTTCGTTGAACACGCGCGGCGTGCCGGCCACGATGTTGCCCTTCTGCTTGTATTCCGCGCCGTCGAGCGTGGCGACCAGGCCGCCGGCCTCGCGGATCATCAGCGTGCCGGCGGCCGTGTCCCAGGCGCGCAGGCCGAACTCCCAGAAACCATCGGTGCGTCCGGCCGCCACGTAGGCGAGGTCGAGCGAGGCCGCGCCCGGGCGCCTCAGGCCCGCCGCACGCTGCGTCACCGCCTTGAACATCGCGAGGTAGGTGTCGAGCAGGTGCAGGTTGTCGCGGTAGGGAAAGCCGGTGCCGATCAACGCGCCCTCCAGCGAGCGGCGGTTGCTCACGCGCAGGCGGCGGTTCTCCAGGTATGCACCGGAGCCACGGCTGGCCGTGAAGATCTCCTGCCGCATGGGGTCGTAGATCACGCCATGCTCGATGCGTCCCTCCAGCTGGCAGGCAATGGACACCGCGAACTGCGGGAAGCCGTGCATGAAGTTGGTGGTGCCGTCGAGCGGATCGATGATCCACACGATGGCCGAGTCGCCCCTGGTCTCGCCGCTCTCCTCGGCGAGGTAGCCGTGGCCGGGATAGGCCTCGCGCAGCGTCTCGATGATGGCCGCCTCGGCGGCATGGTCGATGCTGGTGACGAAGTCGTTGTGGCCCTTCGCAGTGGTCTGGACGCCCTCGATGCGGTTGAGGCCGCGCACGATGATGTCGCCGGCACGCCGGGCGGCCTTCACGGCCGTGTTCAGATAGGGATGCATGGTGAAGCGCTAGAATAGCAGACCGCCCATGAACCCCTCCCTCCCCATCCGCTTCGTGCTGGTCGAAACCTCCCATCCCGGCAACATCGGGGCGGTGGCCCGCGCCATGAAGAACATGGGCCTTTCGGACCTGGTGCTGGTGAAACCGCGGGAATTCCCGCATCCGGAGGCCACCGCGCGTGCCTCCGGGGCCGATGACGTGCTGGCCGCGGCCCGCGTCTGCAATACCCTGCAGGAGGCAATTGCCGACTGCGGCCTCGTCTTCGGCACCACCGCCCGCACCCGCGAGCAGTTCTTCCGCGTGCTGGAGGTGCGCGAGGCCGGCCAGCGCATGGTGGCCGAGGCGCAGGCAGGCGCGGGCACCGTGGCCGTGCTGTTCGGCACCGAGCGTTTCGGCCTCTCGAACGAACACCTGCTCAAGGCGCATGCGCTGCTGCGCATTCCGGCCAATCCGGACTACGAGTCGCTGAACATCGCCATGGCCGCGCAGCTCATCGCCTACGAGATCCGCATGGCCTGGCACCAGCCCGGCGCGGCGGTGCCGCCGCGCGAGGTGCCGCTGGCCACGCCGGAGCAGATGGAGCGTTTCTACGAGCACCTGGAACAGGTGATGACCGAGGCGGATTTCCGCGACCGCACGCAGAGCGGCACGCACCTGATGGGCCGCATCCGCCGCATGTTCAACCGCGCGGAACTCGACGGCAACGAGGTGAACATCCTGCGCGGCATCCTCACCGCCGTGCAGAGCCGGCGGCGCCGCGCGGGCGAGGGCCGCTGAGCCGTGGCCCCGGGGGAACTGGTCTACCTCGACTACGCGGCCACCGCCCCGGTATTGCCGGAGGTGGCCGCGCGCATGGCCGAGGTGCTGGCCATGCCGCTGGGCAATGCTTCCTCCAGCCATGCGGCGGGACGCCGTGCGCTGGAGCTGATCGAAACGGCCCGCGCGCAGGTGGCCGCGCTGGTGGGTGCGCAGCCGGTCGACATCATCTTCACTTCCGGCGCCACCGAGTCGAACAACCTGGCCATCCACGGCACGCGCCGCGCGGCGCAGGCCCGCGGCGCCACCGGGCATGTGGTGACGCTGGCCACCGAGCACAAGTCCGTGCTCGAGCCGGTGCGCGCCGCCGGGGCGGAGGCCAGCGTGCTGCGCCCGGACGCAGAGGGCGTGCTGCATCCCGACGTGCTCGCCGCGGCACTGCGCCCGGACACCTGCCTGGTGTCGCTGCTGCACGTGAACAACGAGACCGGTACCGCGCAGAATCTCGACGCCCTGCGGGAGGTGTGCGCGCAGCGCGGCGTGCCGCTGCACGTCGACGCCGCGCAATCTGCCGGCAAGCTCCCCGTGGACGTGCAGGACATCGCGCTGCTGTCCATCTCCGGCCACAAGCTGGCCGGTCCGCAGGGCATCGGTGCACTGTATGTGTCGCCCGCGCACCGCGGCCGCATCGCCCCGCAGATCCTCGGCAGCAGCCACGAGAGGGGACTGCGCGCCGGCACGCTGGCCACGCACCAGATCGTTGGCTTCGGCCTGGCCTGCGAGATCGCGCTGCGCCGGCGGGCCGAAGAGGCCGCGCGCCTCACGGCCCTGCGCGAGCGGCTCTGGCAGGGTCTGGCCGACCTGCCCGGTGTGCTGCGCAATGGCCGCCCCGGCGCCCCGCACATCCTCAACGTGAGTTTCCCGGGCGTGGAAGGAGAGAGCCTGTTCACCGGCCTGTCCGATGTCGCGCTCTCCACCGGCTCGGCCTGCAATTCGCGCAGCGCCGAACCCTCCTACGTGCTGCGCGCGCTGGGAAGGGATACGGAAACGGCCCAGGGCTCGCTGCGCTTCAGCCTGGGCCACGCCACCACGGCCCGGCACATCGATGCGGCCATCGCGGCCGTGCGCCGCGTGCACGGCGTGCTCTGGAATGCCTCTCCCGCGCGCCCGGAGCCTGCGCCGGCCGGCCCGGGCCAGGCCTGGGTGGGGGAAGCCGGCGCCATGCAGCTGGGCACCTGGGTGCGCTTCACCGTGCAAGTGGAAGGCGGCTTGGTGCGCGAGGCCCGCGCCCGCTGGTACGGCTGCCCCGATGTGGCTGCCGCATGCAGCCTTCTGTGCGAAAAACTGCGGGGACACGCCCCAGGGGCGGCCCCCGCCGGCACGCCGCAGCAGTGGCTGGAAACGCTGCAGGCGCCCATTGAAAAACTCGGGCGAATGCTCATCATCGAAGATGCACTGCACGCCTTGAGACCTGTCACCTGACCATGCCCATTTCGCTGACCCCCGCCGCCGCCGACCGCGTCCAGAAGTACCTCGCCGCCCGTGGCCACGGGCTGGGACTCAAGCTGGGCGTGCGCAAGACCGGCTGCTCGGGTTTCGCATACGTGATCGACTACGCCGACCGGCAGGCCCCCCGCGACCTGGTGTTCGAGGATCGCGGCGTGAAGGTCTTCGTCGACCCCGACAGCCTGCCGCTCATCGATGGCACCACGGTGGATTTCGTGAAGCAGGGCCTCAACGAGGCATTTCGCTTCCGGAACCCCAACATCAAGGGCGAGTGCGGCTGCGGCGAGAGTTTCAGCATTTAAAAATCCTTAAAAAACCGGCACTTCCGCCGCCGCGGCAATTGCCGGCACCCGGCCATAACGGGTAAAATCCGGCACTTTTTCACACAAGCCGGAGAATCTTCGACATGGCGCTCGAGCGCACTTTTTCGATCATCAAGCCCGATGGCGTGGCCAACAACCACATCGGTGAGATCTACCGCCGCTTCGAGAAGGCCGGCCTCAAGATCGTGGCCGCCCGCCTCACGCAGCTGTCGCGCGCGCAGGCCGAGGGCTTCTATGCCGTGCACAAGGAGCGTCCGTTCTTCAACGACCTGGTCACCTTCATGACCTCCGGCCCCGTGGTGCTCAGCGTGCTCGAGGGAGAGAACGCCGTGCAGAAGAACCGCGACCTGATGGGCGCCACCGACCCGAAGAAGGCGGACAAGGGCACCATCCGCGCCGACCTTGCGCAGAGCATCGACGCCAACACCGTGCACGGCTCCGATTCGCTGGAGAACGCGGCGATCGAGATCGCCTACTTCTTCGCGCAGACGGACATCCACTCGCGCTGAAGGCACGATGACCGGCGCACGCGTCAACCTGCTGGGCCTGACCCGTCCCGAACTCGAAGCCTGGTGCGTCGAGCGGGGCGGCAAGGCCTTTCGCGCGCGCCAGCTTTTCCAGTGGATCTACAAGCGCGCCGAAACGGACTTCGACGCGATGACAGATCTCGCCAAGGATTTCCGCGCCGAGCTCGGGCAGGTGGCGGAAATCCGCCTGCCGGAGATCATCACCCGCCAGGATGCGGCCGACGGCACCGTGAAGTGGATGCTGAAGGCCGGCGATGCCACGAAGGACAACCAGGGCATCGAAATGGTCTACATCCCCGAGGTGGGCCGCGCCACGCTGTGCATCTCCTCGCAGGTGGGCTGTGCCATGGACTGCAGCTTCTGCTCCACCGCGCAGCAGGGTTTCAACAGCAACCTTTCCACCGCCGGCATCGTCGGCCAGGTGCTGCTGGCCCAGAAGGAACTCGGCTTCAAGGCCGGCGACGACCGCATCATCAGCAACGTGGTGCTGATGGGCATGGGCGAGCCGCTGGCCAATTTCCGCAACGTGGTGCCGGCGCTGCGCATCCTGCTCGATGAGCTGGGACTCGATTTCTCGCGCCGCCGCCTCACGCTTTCCACCAGTGGCCTGGTGCCGCAGATCTACAAGCTGGCCGAAGAGAGCAATGTGGCGCTGGCCGTGTCGCTGCACGCGCCCGACGACGCGCTGCGCAGCCAGCTGGTGCCCATCAACCGGCGCCACAACATCGCCGAGCTGCTGGAGGCCTGCTGGGCCTACGTGGACGAGGCCAACGGCCGCAGCGTCACCTTCGAATACGTGATGCTCGAGGGCGTGAACGATTCCCCCGCGCAGGCGCGCGCCCTGGCGCGGCTGCTGCGCGGCCACCCGGCCAAGGTCAACCTCATTCCCTTCAATCCCTTCCCCGGCACGCAGTACCGCCGTTCGCGTCCGGAAGTCATCCGTGCATTCCTCGATCAGATCTTGAAAGGTGGTGTCATGGCGACAATCAGGAAGACCCGCGGCGATGACATCGACGCCGCCTGCGGCCAGCTGGCCGGGCGAGTCATCAACCGCACCACGTCAAGACTGGGCAGCAAGCGCGTGACCGTTCCCGTGGTCGCGCAGCCCCAGGGGCAGGTCGCAGCGCAGCCGGGAGTGCAGCCATGAGGCGCGCCGCATGGCTGGCGCTGCTGGCCGCGGCACTCGCCGGGTGCATGAGCACCGGCAACGGCGGACGCCCCGTCGACCCGGTGGCGGCCGCCGATGCCAACGTGAAGCTGGGCGTGGCCTACATGGCCCAGGGCAAGCTGGCCGACGCCAAGGAAAAGCTCGAGCGCGCCGAGAGCCAGAATCCCAAGAGCCCCGAGGCGCAGTTCGCGCTGGCGGAGCTCTATGCCCGGCTCGACCAGCCGAAGGATGCCGAGCGCCGCTACCGCAATGCCATCAACCTCGCGCCGGACAAGCTGGAGATCGTCAATGGCTACGCGGCCTTCCTGTGTTCCAGTGGCGAGGTCGACCGCGGCATCGTCGAGTTCGAGCGCCTGGTGAACAATCCGCTCTACGGCCGCCAGGCCGTGGCCGCCACCAATGCCGGCATCTGCCTGCGCGACAACAAGCGCCTGGGCGATTCGGTGCGTTATTTCGAGATGGCGCTGGCCAAGCAGCCGGACTACGTCGATGCGGTGATCTACCTGGCCGACGTGCAGATCCAGCTGGAGAAACCCGAACTCGCGCGCCGCGCGGTGGACAACTACCAGTCCATGCGCAGCTCGCCCCGGGTGCTGCTTACCGGCGTGCGTGCGGCGGAGCGGATGGGGGACTGCGTGGGCGCCACCGGCTACGTGCTGCGCCTGCGCCGCGACTTCCCCAACTCGCGCGAAACACTGTCCGACCTGCCGCAGGTGCTTGGCTCCTGCCGGGGGAAGATTGCCCTGTGAGCGAGGAGTTCAGCGCCATCGGCCGCCAGCTGCGCTCGGCGCGCGAGCGGATGGGGCTGGGCATCTCGCAGGCCGCTGAACAATTGCATGTGGATGAGAAAGTGATCGACGCCCTGGAAACCGGCTCCTTCAAGGCGCTGGGCGCCCCCGTATACGTGCGCGGACACCTGCGCCATTACGCCGAGCTGGTGGGCGAGCCCTCCGCCTCCGGCCGCTATGAATCCCTGAGCCAGCCGGCGCCGGACCTCACCGCCGTGCCGCAGCTGCCCGCGCAGCGCGCCCTGCCGCGGCGTGCCTGGCCGCTGGTGCTCTTCGCCATCCTGCTGGCCCTGGGCGTGATCGCCTGGTGGGCGATGGGAGTTGACTCCCGTTGAGCACGCAGACCCTCGCCGCGGTGCGCGGCATGAACGACGTGCTGCCCGCCGACATCGGCGCGTGGCAATACCTGGAACGCGTCACGCGCGAGCTCTATGCCGCCTACGGCTACCAGGAGCTGCGCGTGCCGGTGGTGGAGCAGACCGCGCTCTTCAAGCGCGCCATCGGTGAATACACCGACATCGTCGAGAAGGAGATGTACACCTTCGCCGATTCCGGCGGCGACAGCCTCACGCTGCGCCCCGAGGGTACGGCCGGCGTGGTGCGTGCCGCCATCGAGCACGGCCTGTTGCGCGGCGCGCGGCTGAAGCTGTGGATGACCGGCCCCATGTTCCGCCACGAGCGGCCGCAGAAGGGCCGCTACCGCCAGTTCCACCAGTTCAGCGTCGAGGCCATCGGCTTCGCCGGTCCCGACATCGATGCCGAGCTGATCGCCATGTCCGCGCGCCTGTGGCGCAAGCTGGGCATCACGCGCGTGAAGCTGAAGCTCAACTCGCTGGGCACCACCGAGTCGCGCCGTGCCTACCGCGAGAAGCTGGTGGCCTACTTCACCCAGCATGCGGCCGCCCTCGATGCCGACAGCCAGCGCCGGCTGCAGGGCAATCCCATGCGCATCCTCGACAGCAAGAACCCGGCGATGCAGGCCGTGGTCAGCGGCGCGCCGCTGCTCACCGAGCACCTGGACCCCGAGTCGCGCGAGCACTTCGACGGCCTGTGCGCCATGCTGGCGGCCATGGGCGTGGAATACACCATCGACCCGCGCCTGGTGCGCGGCCTCGACTACTATTCGCGCACCGTGTTCGAGTGGGTCACCGACGCGCTGGGCGCACAGGACGCCATCTGCTCGGGCGGCCGCTACGACGGCCTGATCCCCCAGCTCGGAGGCGAGCCCACGCCCGCGGCCGGCTTCGCCATGGGCGTGGAGCGCGTGGTGGAGCTGCTGCGGCAGGTGGGTTCCGTGCCCGCCCCGGCCGGCCCCGACGTCTACGTGATCGCCGCCGGCGAGCGCGCCACCCGTGCCGCCCTGGCCCTGGTGGAGCGGCTGCGCGACGAGCTGCCGGCCGTGGCCTTCGAGATGAACCAGGGCGGGGGCAATTTCAAGGCCCAGTTCCGCCGGGCCGACCGCAGCGGGGCGCGCCTGGCGCTGGTGCTGGGGGATGACGAGCTGGAGCGGGGGGCCGCGGCCCTCAAGCCGCTGCGCCAGGAAGGCGGCCAGGCCGAGGTGCAGCTTGCCGAGCTGTCATCGCGCCTGCCGGCGCTGCTCGATACGCTGTAGGATTCCAGACCTTATTTTCAGGGGTAGGTAATAGTGGAACTGCTTTCCGAAGAAGAACAATGGGAACGGCTGAAGGCCTGGCTGCGCACCAGCGGGCCGCAGGTGCTGCTGCTGGCGGCACTGATGCTGCTGGCCTTCTTTGGCTGGAAATGGTGGCAGGCCCACGTGGACAAGAAGGCCGCCGCCGCGGCCGCCGCCTACCAGACCATCGTCACCGTCTTCGACGCCGGCCGCAATGACGAGGGTTTCGCCCTCATCGAGTCGCTGCGCGCCGACTATCCCAAGGCGCCGCAGGTGGCTGCCGCCGACCTCATCGCGGCCAACGTGCACGTATCCAACAATGAGCTGGACCGGGCGCGCGAGCGCCTGCAGCGCGTGGCCGACACGGCGCGCGACCAGAAGCTGAGGCCCATCGCGAAGCTGCGCCTGGCGCGCGTGCAGGCCGCCCAGGAGCAGTACGACGCAGCCCTGGCCACGCTGGGCACCCAGGACATGGGTGAGCACGAGGCCGCGCGCCTGGAAGTCCGCGGCGACATCCTCTTCGCCAGGGGCGACCGCGAGGGCGCGCTGAAGGAATACCAGGCCGCCCGCGAGCGCCTGCCGGCCGTCGAGCTGCAGGAAGGCGGGGTGGGCGAGCTGCTCGACCTGAAGATGGCCGACCTGGGTGGCAAGCCCGCCGCAGCGGAACCTGCTCCATGAAATTGACCCGACGCCTCGCACCGCTGGCCCTGGTTGCCCTGCTGGCAGCCTGCGCCGACAAGGATGTGGCCAAGCCCGCGGAGCTCGT
Source organism: uncultured bacterium (assembly GCA_965652645.1). Classification (GTDB taxonomy): domain Bacteria; phylum Pseudomonadota; class Gammaproteobacteria; order Steroidobacterales; family Steroidobacteraceae; genus ZC4RG30. The sequence goes on from CBFGXE010000014.1 coordinate 44,100, forward strand.
CGAGTTCCGCAGCACGGCCGACCTGCAGCGCGTGTGGGGCGTCAACCTGGGCGGCAACCAGCCGCGCCTCAGGCTGGGGCTTGGCATTGCCACCGAGGGCGAGTCCATCTTCGTCGCCAGCTACGGTGGCGCCGTGCTTGCCCTGCACAGTGATGACGGCCGGCGCATCTGGCGCGTGGACACCGACCTGAACCTCAGCGGCGGTCCCGGCGTGGGAGAGGGCCTGCTGGTGGTCGGCTCCGCCGACGGCGACATCCTCGCGCTCGATGCCGCCACCGGCACCGAACGCTGGAAGACCCGCATCAACAGCGAAATCCTCTCCGCCCCCGACGTGGGTGGCGGCATGGTGCTGCTGCGCACCGGCGACGGCCGCCTCGTCGCCCTGCGCGCCAGCGACGGCCAGCAGGAATGGTCCGTCGAGCAGGAAGTGCCGCGCCTCTCGCTGCGCGGCACGGCCCGCCCGCTGGTCAGCGGCAACCTCGCCGTGTCCGGCTTCGACAACGGCCGCGTGGTGGCCGCGCAGCTGGTCGACGGCTTCACCGTGTGGGAAAACACCGTCGCGCCGCCTTCCGGACGCACGGAGCTCGACCGCCTCTCCGACGTCGACACGGCCATCGTCGCCGCCGAGGGCGAGTTCTACGTGGTCACCTACCAGGGCAAGGCTGCCCGCCTCGACCGCGAGACCGGCACCCCGCTGTGGACGCGCGATGTCTCCAGCTATTCGGGCCTGGTCATCGATGACAGCGCCGTCTACGTCTCCACCGCCGGCGGCGAGGTGGTGAAGCTTGATCGCCGCAGCGGCGTGGAGATCTGGAAGCAGGATGCCATGGTCCGCCGTCGCCTCTCGCCCCCGGCGCTGCTCGGCCCGCTGGTGGCCGTGGCCGACCTCGAGGGCTACGTGCATTTCCTGGATCGCGAGACCGGTGAGCTCGCCGCGCGCCTGCGGCCGGTGCAGTCCCGCGTTTCCGCGGCCCCTGTCATCACCGGTGACAAGATGATCGTGATGGATGCCGAGGGCCGCATCGCGGCACTGCGCATCCGCGCGACGGGCGAGGAGGCCAGCGGCGCCGTCATCCGTGGCGGCGCCTCCGGTGGCGGCGGCGGTGGCGGCAAGGGCGGCAGCAGCAACTCGCGCACCGACAGCCCCACCGGCTTCTCCACGCGCAAGCGCCCCGGCACCTGACGGCCGCCGGAAGACCACCATGCTGCCGATCGTCGCGCTCGTGGGCCGGCCCAATGTCGGCAAGTCCACGCTGTTCAACACGCTCACCGGCACGCGCGACGCCATCGTCGCCGACGTGCCGGGCGTGACCCGCGACCGCCAGTATGGCTATGGCCGCTCGGGCGACGTGCCCTGCGTCATCGTCGACACCGGCGGCGTGGTCACCAGCCCGCGCTCCACCGTCGAGCAGCAGATGCGCGAGCAGACCGAGCGCGCCATCACCGAGGCCGACCGGCTCATCCTCGTCGTCGATGGCCGCACCGGCCTCACCAGCGACGACCAGGAAGTGGCGCGCCTGCTGCACCGTTCCGGCAAGCCAGTGGTGCTGGCCGTCAACAAGGCCGAGGGACTGGATCCCGGCGTGGTCGCCGCCGAATTCCACCGCCTGGGTTTCCCGGAGTGGCGCGCCATCGCCGCGCTGTCGGGCCGCGGCTGCGAGGCCCTGCTCGAGCGCGCGCTCGAAGGCATCGAGTCGGTGGAGGAATCCACGGAGGAGCAGGACGACTCCATCCGCATCGCCGTGATCGGCCGTCCCAACGTCGGCAAGTCCACGCTGGTGAACCGCCTCATCGGCGAGGAGCGCGTGATCGCCACCGACCTGCCGGGCACCACGCGCGATTCCATCTTCGTGCCCTTCGAGCGCGACGGCCGCCGTTTCACGTTGATCGACACCGCCGGCGTGCGCCGCCGCGCGCGCGTTGAGGATGCGGTGGAGCGCGCCAGCGTGGCACGCACGCTGCAGGCCATCGCCGCCGCGCACGTGGTGGTGCTGGTGCTCGATGCCCACCAGGGCATTGCCGAGCAGGACGCCTCGGTGCTGGGCCTGGCACTGCAGCGCGGCCGGGCGCTGCTGCTGGCCGTGAACAAGTGGGATGGCATTCCCATGGACCAGCGCGAGCAGGTGCGCAATGCGCTGGCGCTGCGCCTGGACTTCGTCCCCTTCGCGCCCATCCACTACATCTCCGCGCGCCATGGCACCGGCGTGGGCGAGCTGGCCGCCGCGGCGGTGCGCGCCTACGACGCCTCGATGCGCGAGATGCCCACGCCGCAGCTTTCCAAGGTGCTGGAGAAGGCGCTGCAGGCACACCAGCCGCCGCTGGTGAAGGGTCGCCGCATCAAGCTGCGCTACGCCCACCAGGGCGGGCGCAACCCGCCGCGCATCGTGATCCACGGCAACCAGACGCAGGAAACGCCGGACGCCTACCGTCGTTACCTGTCGAACGTGTTCCGCGAGGCCTTTGACCTCTACGCCTGCCCGGTGGTGCTGGAACTGCGCACCGATGCCAATCCCTTCGGCAACAAGGAGCAGCGCGAGGCCGCCGAGCGCAAGCTGGCGCAGAAGAAGAAGGCAGGGCAGAAGAACGTCGCCAGGCGCGTGGCGCGCAAGAAAGTCGCCACGGGCAAGTCAACCGGCCGGCGCCCGCGCGGCTGACGGTTACCTGGCCGCGGGCTTCACCGGCTCCAGGAACAGCCCCGGATCCACCGAAGCCCCGTTGAGCAGCACGCCGAAGTGCAGGTGGGCGCCCGTGACGCGTCCCGTGGCGCCCACCTTGCCGATGCGCTGCCCGGTCTTCACCACGTCGCCCTTCTTCACGTCGTAGCCGGAGAGATGGCAGTACAGCGTCACGAAACCACGCCCGTGGTCGATGATCACCGTGCCGCCGTTGAAGAAGAAATCACCCACCTCGAGCACCACGCCATCGGCCGGTGCGATGATGGGCGTGCCCGTGGCCGCGGCGATGTCCATGCCCGAATGCGGATTGCGCGGCTGCTTGTTGAAGAAACGCCGCGAGCCATAGGAATCACTGCGCGGGCCCGGCGTGGGCTGGCGCAGCAGGAAGGTCGCCGGCAGCGCCTCGCTGAAGCTGTTGTATGACGCGGAGAGCTGCACCTGCTCCCGCTCCACCCGCGCCGCATCTTCGGGCGACAGATCGACCTGGCCGGGCGCCACGGTCAGGTGCTGCTCGCGGTATTTCTTCGCGGCAATCTTCACCGGCACGCTGCGCTTCGCACCCGAGGCCTCGGTGACCTCGAGGCCGTAGTCCCCCGGCGCCACCGCCAGCGCGATGCCCACCACGGCCTTGTAGCGCCCGGCCTCCGTGGTCACCAGCACGGGCCGGTCCTGCCAGCGCGCCGAGGGGGCGGGGCCGCCGGCTTCCCCCAGGTCCACCACCACCACGCCGCCGGGCACGGCGCTGCTGCGGGGCACCGCGGCGATGCCCGTCGTGGCAACTGCCAGGAGCAGGAGGGCCAGCAGGGAGGAACAGCGGGATTGAACAGCCATGTGGATGTGACCTCGAGCGGGCGCCGGCGTTTCTTGACCCCCCCAAATACTATCAACTCCGATCTCTTCGCACGCGTGAAGTCCTTGGGAATCAATGACTCGCGCGTTGCCGAAGAGGCGCTCGCCGCCGAGCTGGAGCGTCGCCGCCGGGCCCAGGTCCTGGCCGAGGTCGAGGCAGACGTGCGCGCCACGCAGGACTACGCCCGCCGCCACGGTGACCATGGCGACCTCGTGCAGGTCGACGGCGAGGATTACGTCGTCATCGTCGAGAAGCTCACCACCGTCCCCCTGCGCCTCCTGCCTCGCCGCATTGCGAATCTTTCGGCCTTCCGCGTCCCCCCGCTGGGCGCGCTGGACCTGCTTTTCCACGGCGTCTGACTCACCTGTGGGATACTGCCCGCATCAATAACGGAGGGTCATCCCGTGAAAATCGTGTCCGCGCTCGCTGCTGCCGTAGTGGTTTCGATGCTGGCTGTGCCCCAGGCTCCCGTGGCCCAGGCGCAGTCGAAGTCCGCGCAGTCCTGCCCGGCCTTCCTCGACCATGAGTTCCGCAAGCTGCATTCCTCGGAGAAGCTGAACATCTGCCAGGCCGCCGCCGGCAAGCCCGTGCTCATCGTGAACACGGCCAGCAACTGCGGCTTCACCCCGCAATACAAGGGCCTGGAGGCCGTGCACCAGAAGTACAAGGGCAAGATCGCCGTGGTCGGCTTCGCGTCCAACGACTTCAACCAGGAAACCTCCGACGAGGCCAAGTCGGCCGAGATCTGCTTCCTGAACAATGGCGTGACCTTCCCCGTGATGGCCAACACCAAGGTGAAGGGCCCGGATGCCAATCCGGTGTTCCAGGAGCTGAACAAGCAGGCCAACGAGCCGAAGTGGAACTTCAACAAGTACCTGGTCACCGCCGACGGCAAGGTGGCCAAGTATTTCCCGCAGAACGTCGCGCCGGACTCGCCCGAGTTCACCGCGGCCATCGAGGCGCTGCTGAAGTAAGCCTCTGCGCCGAAGCGCGAGGCGCCTATTCCAGTGGCGTCTCGCGCGTCGGCAATATCGCGCGCCGGTTCGGGCGCCCGACCAGATCCAGGAAACGGTTGAACACCGTCTCGGCCAGCGGCTGCATCTGCGCGATCTGCCGCCCCGTGGCCGCGCGGATCTGCTCCACGTCGTGGCCCAGGCCCGCCGCCTCCAGCTCCGCGCGATAGGACGGAATCGTCAGCCACCGCGCGATCAGCGCGGTGTCGGCCTCGAGGTGGAACTGGAACCCGTAGGCCTTCTCCCCGAACCGGAACGCCTGCTGCTCGCAGGTCTCGGTGCGCGCCAGCTGCACCGCGCCCGAGGGCAGCCCGAACGTGCAGCCATGCCACTGGAACACCGGCGCGCGCTCGCCCAGCACGCCCAGCACCGGGTCGCTGCGCCCATGCGCGGTGGTGTGCAGGTCATACCAGCCGATCTCATGCTGCCCATGCCGCCGCACCGGACCGCCCAGCACATGCGCCAGCAGCTGCGCGCCCAGGCAGATGCCCAGCACCGGCTTGTCCTGCTTCAGCGCCTTCTCGATGGCCAGCAGTTCGGTCTTCAGGTGCGGGTAGCGGTCCTGCTCCTCCACGTTCATCGGCCCGCCGAGCACAATCAGCCCGCGGTAGCGGTCCACGTCCGGCTGCGCATCCGGGTTGCGCTGGAAGTTGTGGAAGCGGATGCGATGCCCGCGTGCGCGGATGCGGGCATCCAGCGTGCCCAGCGGCTCGGCAGCCACGTGCTGGAAGACGAGCAGGCGCGACATGTTATTCCCGCGTGCCGGTCACCGTGGCGCGCACGATGCCGCGCCTGAGGCGCGCCTCGATCGCATCACCCGCGCGCACCTCATCCGCATCCATCAGCGCGCGCCCATCAGGACCGGTGACGATGGCATAACCACGCTCCAGCGTGGCCAGCGGGCTGATGGCATCCAGCCCCCGCCGCGACAGCAACAGCTTCTGCTCGGCGCGCACCAGCGTGGCATCCAGCCCGCGGCGCAACCTCAGGTCCAGTTCATCCAGCCGCTGCACCTGCTGCAGCAGCCGGTTGCCCGGGTGCGCTCGTGCCAGCCGCTGGTCCAGCACGCCGAAACGCTCGAAGGCGCGCGTGATCCGCTGCCCGGCGAGCTGCCGCAGCCGGCGATGTGCATTGGCCAGCGCCGTGAGCAGCGTGCGCCGGTCCGGCACCACCAGCTCTGCCGCACCCGATGGCGTGGGCGCACGCACGTCGGCTGCGAAGTCGGCGATGGTGAAGTCGATCTCATGCCCCACGCCCGACACCACCGGCACACGCGAACGACGGATGGCGCGCGCCACGCGTTCGTCATTGAAGCACCAGAGGTCCTCAATCGAACCACCGCCGCGCGCGAGGAGGATCACGTCCACATCCTCGCGCGCCGAGGCCACGTCCAGCGCCGCCACGATGGATTCGGTGGCCGCCGCACCCTGCACCGGCGTGGGAATCACCAGCACATCCGCCGGCGGAAAGCGCCGCGCCAGGATGTGCAGCACATCGCGCACCGCTGCGCCCGTGGGCGAGGTCACCACCGCGATCCTGCGCGGCATGGCTGGCAGCGGGCGCTTCAGCGCCGCGTCGAACAATCCTTCCGCCGCGAGCTTTGCCTTCAGCTTCTCGAACTCGCGCTTCAGTGCGCCTTCGCCGGCGTCTTCCATCAGCTCGGCGATCAGCTGGTAGTCGCCGCGCGGCTCATACAGGCTCACCCGCCCGCGCACCAGCACGTGCAGGCCGTCCTTCGGACGGAAACGCACGCCATTGTTGCGCGCCCTGAACATCGCGCAGCGCACCTGCGCGTCGCGGTCCTTCAGCGTGAAATACCAGTGGCCGGATGAGGGCGAGGCGAAGTTCGACAGCTCTCCCTCCACCCACAGCGGGGGCAGGCCGGATTCCAGCAGCGCGCGGGCCTCGGCATTGAGGCGGCCTACGGTATAGATATCGCGCTCGGCGCGGGCGTTCATGCGCGGCAGTCTATCAAGCGGCCGCCGCCACCAGCAGCGCCACCCCGGCCACCACCAGCACCATGCCCGCCACCGCACGCGGCGCCACGCGCTGGCGCATCATGTGGTGACCCACCGCCCAGGCGAACAACACTTCCACCAGCCCCAGCGTGCGCACATTCGCTGCGCTGGTGAGCGAGAACCCCAGGAACCAGAACTGTGAGGCCAGCGCCCCCATCAGCCCGGCCAGCACCGACTGCCGCCACAGCCTGAAGCTGCCCGCCAGCGCATCGCGCGCCACGGCCAGCATGTACACGCCCAGCAGCAGCGCCTGGATGCCCAGCGACCAGGCCAGCGTGAAGCTGGCGCGCAGCCAGTAGCCGCCGTCCTCCAGCGCCAGGATGCCGCCGCGGAAACCCACCGCCGCCAGGGCGAAGCTGCCGCCCGAGGCCACGCCCAGCAGCACCGGCGCCAGTCCCGCCGCCGTCCACTTCTCCCCCGGCTTCACCGCCATCAGCACCACGCCCAGCGTGGCCACCACGATGGCCACCGAACGCAGCAGCGTGAGTTCATCCCCCAGGATCAACAGGCCGAACACCGCGATCTGCACCGCCTCGGTCTTCGACAGCGCCGTGGCCACCGAGAACGATCCGCCATGCATGGCCCGCAGCAGCAGCGCCGTGGCCAGGACCTGCGCCACCGCGCCACCGGCGGTGAACAGCAGGAAGCGCGGGGATATCGCTGGCAGCGCCGACTGCGTCACCAGCGCCGCCGCCGCCAGCAGCAGCAAGGCAAAGGGGAGCCCGAAGAGGAAGCGTACCTGCGTCGCCCCCAGCACGCCCAGCGACCGGGTGAGCCCGCTCTGCATGGCATTGCGCGCGGTCTGTGCCGCCGCGGCGAGCACGGTGCTGAGGATCCAGAGCATGGGAGGGCAGGGGTGGTGGGGGCCGCCGCAGTCTAGCCCATGGCCGGTAGCGCATTACGCGCCTGCCGGAATCAATCCTTAACCCCTTGCGGCCCGTCCTTCCGTACTAACCTAGCGGGTAAAGTGGCCGGCGCCCCGGACAGGGAGCGCCGGCCCGGACAACAAAGGGTGAATGCATGCGGCACGCTATCCGACTTCTGATGGCCTGGCTGGCGATCTGGACCACGATGCAGGCCCATGCGGCCGCGCCCGTCCCCGAACCTCTGCGCGAATGGCAGGCCTGGGTGCTGCAGGGACAGGAGTTCCGCGCCTGCCCCTTCCTCGCCACGCGCACGCCCGGCGACGCCAGCGCCCACGTCTGCGCCTGGCCCGGCGCGCTCAGCCTCGACCTCGGCGCCAGTGGCGGCAGCTTCCGCCAGCGCTGGCAGGTGCATGCCGAGAGCTGGGTGCGCCTGCCCGGGAGCCTTGAGCACTGGCCACGCGACCTTCGCCTCGATGGCGCCACCGCCGCCGTGGTCGCACGCGAAGGTGTGCCGCAGGTCTTCCTCGCTCCCGGCACGCACGAGATCACCGGCCGCTTCGCCTGGGACACCCGCCCCGAGCAGCTGCCGGTTCCCGCGCAGACCGCCATCGTGCAGCTCACCCTCGACGGTCGCGCCGTCGCGCAGCCCGAGCGCCCCGGCGGCGCCGTGTGGCTGGGCCAGCGCCGGGAGGCAGTGGAACGCGAGCAGCTCGACCTCACCGTGCACCGCCTGCTGCGCGATGACATCCCCGCGCGACTCATCACCCGCATCTCGCTGTATGTGTCCGGCGCCGGCCGCGAAGTGCTGGTGGGACCGGTGTTGCCCGCAGGCTTCGTGCCCCTGGCGCTCGAGGGCGACCTGCCCGCGCGTCTTGAATCCGACGGCCGCCTGCGCGTGCAGCTGCGTCCTGGCCGCTTCACGCTGATGCTGGAGGCACGCGGTCCCGCCGTGGCGCAGGCCATCACCCGCCCCGAAGCCGCCGCGCCCTGGCCCGCCGAGGAAGTCTGGAGCTTCCAGGGCGTCGACCGCCTGCGCGTCGCCGCTCCCGAAGGCGCCGAGAGCATCGATCCCGCCCAGGCCAATGTGCCCGGGCAGTGGCAGGCCTTCCCCGCCTTCCGCCTGCCTGCCGGCGGATCGCTCGCCGTGGGCGAACGCAGCCGCGCGCTCGCCAATCCCGACGACAACCAGCTCGAGCTCTCGCGCCAGATCTGGCTGGACTTCAACCACGACGGCTACACCGTCACCGACCACATCAACGGCCGCCTGAACCGCGACTGGCGCCTCGACATGGCGCCGCCCTACCTGCTGGAAAGCGCCAGGGCAGGGGAGCAGAACCTGCTGGTCACCGCCGCGCCCGACGATGCCTCCGGCGTCGAACTGCGCGACCGTTTCCTGCAGCTCTCCACCATCGCGCGCGTGGCAGGCGCACGCGCCAGCCAGCCTGCCACCGGCTGGTCCACGCGCTTCGAAAACGCCAGCGGCGAGCTGCACCTGCCGCCCGGCCACCGCCTGCTCGCCGCCCCCGGCGCCGACTTCGCCATCGGCTCGTGGATCGACGGCTGGGGCCTGTGGAACCTGTTCGGCGTGCTGGTGGTGATCGTGCTCGCCCACTGGGTGGGCGGCCGCGTCGTTGCCGTCGCGGCCGCCGTCGCGCTGCTGCTGCTCTACCAGGATGCCCCGCCGATGATCTGGCTCTGGGCCAACGCCATCGCCGCCATCGCGTTGTTCCGTGCCGCGCCCGAAGGCCGGCTGCGCGCCTTTGCCGCGCGTTATCGCGTGGTGAGTTTCGTCATCCTCGCACTGGCGCTGCTGCCGCTGCTGATCGGCCAGCTGCGCCTCGCCTTCTATCCGCAGCTCGACGCCACCAGCTATTCCTACGGACCCATGGGCGGCGGATTCGGGGGCGCGGCAAACTCCGGCATCGCGGTCGACAGGGTCGACGAGATGGCCCTCGCACCCGGGCCGGCCGCACCGCCGCCACCCTTGGCCACGCGCGCCCCGCTGCCGGGCGAGGGAGCGGCGCAGTCCGGGAAGGCCGAGGCCGACGCGCAGTCTTCACGCCGCCAGCTCTACAGCAGCATCGCCAACCGCTATGCCGCCGGCACGCTGCTGCAGGCCGGCCCCGGCGTGCCCGCCTGGCAGTTCAAGACTTACCAGTACGGCTGGTCCGGTCCCGTGGAGCCCGGACAAGAGGTGCGTTTCATCTGGCTCGGCCCCGTCGCCATGGGCATCTGGCGCATCCTCGGTGTGCTCGCCACCGCGCTGTTCGCGCTGCTGCTGGCGCGCGGCGCATTCCGCTTCAGCCTCAATGTCCCCGGCCTGCCGCCTTCGCTGCGGCGCGCGCTGGGCGGCACTGCAGCCGTGGCAGTGGCCGCAATGCTCGCACTGCCCGCCACACCCGCGCAGGCCCAGGCCATTCCATCGCAGGACCTGCTCAACGAACTGCGCAACCGCCTCACCGCGCCGCCCGCCTGCCGCAACAACTGCGCCGAGGTCGCCTCGGCCACCGTGCGCGCCAGCGGCGATCGCCTCGAAGTGAACCTCACCGTCAGCGCGCTCACCGACGTGGCGGTGGCGCTGCCCCAGGCCGGCGACCGCTGGCAGCTCGAGCGCGTGGAAGTGGACGGCCGCGCCGCGCCCTTCGTGATGCGCGAGTCCGACACCTCCGCCTGGCTGCCGCTCACCCGTGGCGCGCACCAGGTCACGCTCTCAGGCCGCCTCGCCAATGCCGAGACCGTGCAGCTTGGCTTTCCGCAGCCGCCGCGCGCCATCAGCGTGAGCACCAATGGCTGGGATGCCGCCGGCATCACCAACGGCCGCCTGCTCTCAGGTTCACTGGAGCTGATCCGCCGCCGCGCTGCCGGCACCGCCGCCGCGGACCTCGCCGCCAGCGAGTTCCCCGCCTTCGTGCAGCTCACGCGCAGCTTCAGCCTCGACCTCGACTGGAGCATCCACAGCACGGTGGAGCGCATCGCCCCGCGCGCCGCGCCGCTGCAGGTGGAGATTCCGCTGGTGCCGGGCGAGTCCGTGCTCAGCGCCGGCGCCACCGTGCGCGACGGCCGCATCACCGCCGCGCTGGGGCGTGGCGAGCAGGCCTTCGCCTGGGATTCGCTGCTCCAGCGCAGCGAGACCCTGGCCCTCACGCTGCCGGCCGATGCCGCGCGCAGCGAACACTGGATCTTCGCCGTGGGCCCCGAGTGGCACCTCACCTTCGATGGCCTGCCGCCCTCGCTGCCCGAGACCGACACCGGCCAGTGGATCTACCACTTCGTGCCGCGCGCCGGCGAGACCCTGAACCTCACCATCACGCGCCCCGCGCCTGCGCCCGGCCGCACACTGGCCATCGACTCCGTCGAACATCGCAGCGAGATCGGCAAGCGCTCGCTCACCGGCGCGCTCACCCTGCAATACCGCAGCACCCAGGCCGGACGCCACACGCTCACGTTGCCCGAGGACCTGCGCGTGACGCAGGTGCTCATCGACGGCGAATCCGTCCCCGTGCGACCCGACAACGGCCAGCTGCCCCTGGCGCTGCTTGCCGGCACGCACAACGTGCGCATCGACTGGACCGCGCCACGCGGCGCCGGCGTCATCGCGCGCCCCGACGCCATCGACCTCGGCACGCCGGCCAGCAACGTCACTACTTTGGTCACGCTGCCCGCCGACCGCTGGCCGCTGTTCGCGCGTGGCGCCGGCGTTGGCACCGCCATCCTCTACTGGGGGGAGCTGGTGATCTTCGCGCTGGTGGCCTTCGCGCTCTCGCGCTGGCGCCGCTCGCCGCTGAAGTTCCATGAGTGGCTGCTGCTGGGCCTCGGCCTCTCCACGCTGTCCTGGCCGGTGTTCGCCACCGTGGCCGCCTGGCTGCTGCTGATGCGCTGGCGCGAGGGCTGGAACCACGGCCCTACCGGCCGCCTGGCCTTCCACGCCGTGCAGGCGCTGCTGGCCGTGTTCACCGTGATTGCCATCAGCAGCCTCGTGTTCTCCGGCGTGCGCTTCGGCTTGCTGGCCACGCCCGACATGCGCCTCGACGCCCCGGCCGGCCTCTACCACGGCGGTTTCCAGTGGTTCCTCGACCGCAGCGCCGCCACGCTGCCCGTGCCGGCCGTGATCAGCGTGCCCCTGTGGGTGTACCGCCTGCTGATGTTCGCCTGGGCCGCGTGGATCGCCGTGCAGCTGCGCCACTGGCTGCCCGCCGCGTGGCGCGCCTGGACCGCTGGGGGCTTCTGGCGCGGCAAGCTGGCCACGCCGCCGCCCGCGCCGCGCACTCCGGCGGCCTGAGCGGCGTTCCCGCCCGCGTCCGGGGCCATCCCCGGCGCGGGTGCGCGGGTTTACCCGACCTGCGTACCCGCGTAAAATGGGACATGGAAATCCTCGAACAAGCCCTGACTTTCGACGACGTCCTGCTGGTTCCCGCAGCCTCGTCCGTCCTCCCCCGCGAAATCGACCTCGGCGCCCAGCTCACGCGCAGCGTGCGGCTCGGCATCCCCATCCTCTCGGCCGCCATGGACACGGTCACCGAGGCCCGCCTCGCCATCACCATGGCGCAGGAAGGCGGCATGGGCATCGTGCACAAGAACATGACCATCGAAGCGCAGGCGCGTGAAGTGGCCAAGGTCAAGAAGCACGAAGCCGGCGTCATCCGCGACCCCATCAGCGTGTCGCCCGACATGACCATCCGCCAGGTGATCGAGCTCACCCACTCGCGCGGCATCTCCGGCGTGCCGGTGGTGCAGGGCAAGCAGCCCGTGGGCATCGTCACCCACCGCGACCTGCGTTTCGAGACCCAGCTCGATGCGCCCGTGTCCACGGTCATGACCCCGCGTGACCAGCTGGTCACCGTGAAGGAGGGCGCCTCCAAGGATGAAGTGCTCGCCCTGTTGCACAAGCACCGCATCGAGAAGGTGCTGGTGGTCAACAACGGCTTCGAGCTCACCGGCCTGATCACGGTGAAGGACATCCAGAAGGCCAAGGACTTCCCGCGCGCCAGCAAGGATGAGAACGGCCGCCTGCGCGTCGGCGCCGCCGTCGGCACCACGCACGACACGCTCGATCGCGTCGCGGCGCTGAAGGAAGCCGGCGTCGACGTGGTCGTGGTCGACACCGCCCACGGCCACACCCAGTGGGTGCTCGACACCGTGAAGGCGGTGAAGCAGAAGTGGCCCGAACTGCAGGTGATCGGCGGCAACATCGTCACCGCCGAAGCCGCGCTCGACCTGGTGAAGGTCGGCGCCGATGGCGTGAAGGTGGGCATCGGCCCCGGCTCCATCTGCACCACGCGCATCGTCGCCGGCGTCGGCGTGCCGCAGATCACCGCCGTGGCCAACGTGGCCAAGGCGCTGGAAGGCACCGGCGTGCCGCTGATCGCCGACGGCGGCATCCGCTACTCCGGCGACATCGCCAAGGCCCTGTCGGCCGGCGCGCACGTGGTGATGATCGGCGGCCTGTTTGCCGGCACCGAAGAGTCGCCGGGCGAGGTGGAGCTCTACCAGGGCGCCAGCTACAAGCAGTACCGCGGCATGGGATCGCTCGGCGCCATGGCCGCCAAGCACGGCAGCGCCGACCGTTATTTCCAGGACGGCAGCAGCGAGCTGGAGAAGCTGGTGCCAGAGGGCATCGAGGGACGCGTGCTCTACAAGGGCAGCCTGGTCTCCATCCTCTACCAGCTCACCGGCGGCCTGCGCGCGGCGATGGTCTATACCGGCACGCGCTCAGTGCAGGAGATGCGGACGAAGACCAAGTTCGTGCGGATCACCGGCGCGGGCATGCGCGAGAGCCATGTGCATGACGTGCAGATGATGAAGGAACCGCCGAATTACCGGATTTCGTGAGGAGAAAGTGAGGGCGTCAGCGCAAAGCGATGATGGTTCCGAGGATCGCGCAGATGAGCACAACGGATGTCGCCATCATCTTGCCGGTCAGAATGACAAGCCTGGATTCCAGCTTTTCGAGCCTGCCTTCAAGGTTGGACCAGAGATGCTTCATGTCCGATCTCACCATCTCGAGATCCTTCGAGACGAGTTCGCGAAGTCCCGTCCATTCAGCCTTCGTGATGGTCTGAAGATTTGCGATGTCCGCCTTGGTGGCGGCCTGAAGGTTTGCAATGTCCGCCTTGGTGGCGGCCTGAAGGTTTGCAATGTCCGCCTTCGTGGCCGCCTGAAGGTGTGCGATGTCCGCCTTGGTTGCGAGCTTGTCCATCATCTCCCGCTCGAGGGCGTCGATGACAGCTTTGGCCTTTTCGTCGGGAACGTTGATGCTCACGAGCGCGTCATACAGGGAATAAACCACACCCATTGCCCACCTCAGGTTCGTGATGACCAGGACAAAGTGTCCTTCCATCCGCAGTCGAGTGGGTGCCGTCTAAATCGTGTGTTTCGTCAGAATTCATTGCACTCCCAGCAATCTCATCACGATTTTTGCAATTGCAATGCCCGCAAATCCGCAAGTCACCACCCACATCAGCGGATAGACGAAGTCCTCCGTAAAGGATGGACGAGACTCCAGGCGATTGACATCGCTCCGCAGGCGCTCAATCTCGGACTCCAGCCTGGTAATCCGGCTTTCCGCCGCCGTGTTCATTGCGGGCCTCCAAACTTTCGACGCGCTCTGAATATTAACGCCGACGACAATCCCTGATTGTCGACTTTCAATTGTCAACCCGCCGCATTGTCAACCACCCAAATTGTCAACCTGACCCGATGACCGACATCCACGCCCACCGCATCCTCATCCTCGACTTCGGCTCCCAGTACACCCAGCTCATCGCGCGCCGCGTGCGCGAGCTCGGCGTCTACTGCGAGATCCACCCCTGGGACGCCGGCGATGCCGCCGTCACCGACTTCAACCCCAAAGGCATCATCCTCTCCGGCGGCCCCGAGTCCGTGCTGCAGCCCGACGCCCCCGCCGCGCCGCAGGCCGTGTGGAGCGCCGGCGTGCCCGTGCTCGGCATCTGCTACGGCATGCAGACCATGGCCGCCCAGCTCGGCGGCAAGGTCGAGATGGGCGTCGTGCATGAGTTCGGCTACGCCCAGGTGCGCGCCCGCGGCCATTCCGCCCTGCTGCGCGACATCGAGGACCACGTCAGCCCCGAAGGCCACGGCCTGCTCGACGTGTGGATGAGCCACGGCGACCAGGTGACCACGCTGCCGCAGGGCTTCAAGCTCATCGCCAGCACCGCCGATGTGCCCATCGCCGGCATGGCCGATGAGACGCGCCACTACTACGCGCTGCAGTTCCACCCCGAGGTCACGCACACGAAGCAGGGCGAGCGCATCTACTCCCGCTTCGTGCACGAGATCTGCGGCTGCGGCAACAGCTGGAACGCCGGCAACATCATCGAGGACGCCATCACCCGCGTGCGCGCGCAGGTGGGCAAGGGCAAGGTGCTGCTCGGCCTTTCCGGCGGCGTGGATTCCTCCGTGGTCGCGGCCCTGCTGCACAAGGCCATCGGCGAGCAGCTCACCTGCGTGTTCGTCGACCACGGCCTGCTGCGGCTCAACGAGGGGGATGAGGTGATGCGCGTGTTCGCGCAGAACCTCGGCGTGAAGGTGATCCGCGTCAATGCCGAGCAGCGCTACTTCCAGGCGCTCAAGGGCGTGGTGGATCCGGAGGCCAAGCGCAAGATCATCGGCAAGCTGTTCATCGACGTGTTCGAGGAGGAGAGCCGGCGCATCAAGGATGTGGAGTTCCTGGCGCAGGGGACCATCTATCCGGATGTCATCGAGTCAGCCGGAGGCAAGACGGGCAAGGCGCATGTGATCAAGAGCCATCACAACGTGGGTGGGTTGCCGGCGCATATGCGGCTGAAGCTGGTGGAGCCGCTGAGGGAGCTGTTCAAGGATGAGGTGAGGAGGATTGGCTTGGAACTGGGGCTGCCGGCGGAGATGGTGTATCGGCATCCGTTTCCGGGGCCGGGGCTGGGGGTGAGGATCCTGGGGGAGGTCACGCAGGAGGTGGCCAATACGCTGCGTGAGGCGGATCACATCTTCATCGAGGAGCTGAGGAAGGCGGGGTGGTATGAGAAGACCAGTCAGGCTTTTGCGGTGTTTTTGCCGGTGAAGAGTGTGGGGGTCACCGGCGATGGGCGGCGGCATGAGCCGGTGATTGCGCTCAGGGCGGTGCAGACGGTGGACTTCATGACGGCGCATTGGGCGCCGTTGCCATATCAACTGTTGGATGTGTGTTCGCGAAGGATTGTGAACGAGGTCAAGGGAGTTTCACGGGTGGTCTACGACATTAGTGGCAAGCCCCCAGCCACAATTGAGTGGGAGTAGTCGCAGAGCAGGGGTTGCCTTAGGTCTTAAGTTGTACGTCTTAAGTTGTACTTGGTGCTCTCGCTCAGAGGCAGGTCGATGCGCGGGGAGAAGATAAGCACCAAGAGTTTGGCGCACTTGCCATCTAGGAACTGAAGAACAAGAGAGGTCCGAGCGATGACCATCGTTAGCGGCACTGCGGATCCGTTCTCCATGGCTTTCGCCGCATTGAAGGAAGCTCCAAGCGTAGATCGGTATCTCCTGAAGTGTGATACGGAGGGTCCGTCCACACTTCCTCCCGTGCATCTTATCTTTCCGAAATTTAGAGAGGACGCTCCTGACATTCAGGCCCTGGCGGAGTGGCTTTGCTTCTGCGCAGTTAACTACGCAATCCCCCTAAAGAAGCGGATGCGGGCGTCCGCAGATGCCGCGACGAGCTCCACGGGCGGGGATATGGTTTTTGCGGCGCGCCTGGTGAATGAAGCAAAGCGCGCCTTCATGGAGTTCAATAAGAAGTACCCGAACAGAGCCAGCGAAGTTGGCGAGTTGCTCGCTTACGTGGTGGCGTTGCATTACCTGAATGCGCCACAAATCGCTTCCAAGATGGCGCTAAAAACTAGCAATAATATGCCGATTCACGGTCTCGACGGCATCCACGCAAAGTTTTCTGACGGCGTGATGACTCTCTATTTTCTGGAGTCGAAGCTCGCGCTGACGTCTAAAGGTGGAATTAGGAAATACGCCGAATCGGCAGCAAGCTTCGCTGCGAACAGAAAACAGTATTTGATCGAGTATGAAGTGCTCTCAGATCTCGGAAACTTGAGTGCCTTATCGGAAGAAAATCGGAAGATCGCTCTGGAATATTTGGATGTCTATGGGGCTAAGAAGGACTTCAGGGTTGAAAGATCCATTGGTGTAATCTGCTACTCGGAAAAAAGACTCTATTCAAGAAAAGAAAAGAAAGGCGATGAAGTTCCGCCGGCCGCGCATGAAAAGGCATTTGCAGAGAGGCTAAGGGGGTCCGCAGAAGAGTTCTCATCGGCCGCGAAGTCGGCCCTTAAGAAGAAGGGAACAGATCCATCTGACTGTCAATTATTTTTTGTCGCTCTTCCAGATGTAAGAGTGCTCAGGAGCACATTTCAGGAGGGGATGAAGTGAGCGCGGACTTTGCGGAGGAGTTGTCGTCCCGGATTCAGTCACATGAGGCTTTCTGGAAGGATCTTCAAGAACTCCAGAGGTACGGGGTCAGATCTTGCATCGGAATAGAAAGTTTCCGTGCTGAAATTCAATCGGAAATTCGCCCCGATGTGATAGACAGGCTGATGTACTGCGCATCGGTGTTTTCGCAGACTTCAGATGAAAAGAACAAATCGCTGGCCCAAACCATTTCCTTAAATGCATTGCTTTCGACATCTGGAAGTAGGGTTCGGGAGAGGTCCGCAGTGCTGATGGCGCAGATAGGAAACTTTCCCGGTGCAAAATTTATTGAGGACCTTCACGATGCAGCGCCATCGACCCTACAAGGTTTTCTTGCACAACAGATATTGAGGGGCATTAATTCGATAGAGATTGATGGAAAGAGTGTCCCCTTAACGGATTTCCAGCGTGAAGTATGGAGGGCATTGCTTCGTTCTGAGCTTACGTCTATATCGGCGCCGACCTCTGCCGGGAAATCTTTCTTGGTAATCGAATATATATGCCAAAAGGCGCTTAGTTCGCAAAGTTTCACAGCCATCTATGTCGCACCTACTCGAGCTCTTTTGGCTGAAGTAGGGCGAAAGTTTTCAGCTCGCCTCGGTGATCCCTCTGATATTAGGGTTTCGACGGTGCCGGGGCTGGATCCAGAAGGAAGAACCAAGCAGATCTATGTCCTTACACAGGAACGACTTCACGTACTCCTGTCTTTAGCAAACGTTTCGGCGGACATCGTCGTAGTTGATGAGGCGCAAAACTTGGCGGATGGCGCTCGCGGAATGATTCTTCAGGACTGCCTTGAAAGAATTCGTAGGGTTTCCCAACGAACTAAAGTCGTCCTGCTTTCGCCGGGCGCAGTTGGCTTTGTCGATGTTGCCCGATTATTGGACCTTGGCCAGATTGATGTGAGGACAACGGGGCTTTCGCCAGTACTTCAGAATCGCATTCGCGTTGAAGCGATTAGGGGTAATCCAAAATCCCTCAACCTCTCTCTTATTGGCGAAAATTCCGTAACGCCAATTGGTGTATTACGCACAGAAAGGGGTGTGGGCGATGCTCGTACAAGGCTTGCCGCGGCCGCACTTGAGCTCGGCGGTCTCGGAGGCTCTCTTGTCTACGCAACCGGACCAGTCGAAGCTGAAGCAACAAGTAAGCAATTGACCGCAGATCTGGCGAAGGAAGGGGTAGGGGGTCGCGAGGAGCTTTGCGAGTTTATTAAGCAGCATATTCATCCTGATTACGGATTGGCGAATATGGTTCTACATGGCGTGGCATTCCACTACGGGCGCATGCCGACATTGCTGCGAGAAGCTCTGGAAAGAGGATTCTCTGAAGGAAATATCAGGTATCTCGTTTGCACAACTACTCTTTTTCAGGGGGTAAATCTTCCAGCAAGGAGCGTGTTTATTAATACGCCAACCCGAGGTAGAGGTACGTTGCTCGAGCCCGCCCAGCTCTGGAATTTTGCTGGCCGAGCGGGCCGCCTCGGAAAGGACATTGTTGGAAATGTGTTTCTGGTTGACTACGAACAGTGGGAAGCTAAGAGCTTAGATAAACCGGCGAGTTATCTGGTCTATCCTGCGTTGGCTGAGACGATCAGGCGGGACTTTGATGCTGTTGTCAAAGCAATGTCAGGGGATAATCCGGTTTCTATTCGGCAGAGCCAGGAGGAGCGAGATGCTCATGCCGCTGCCGGGCTTCTCATGGCACGGGCGTCGGGGAAGCGGACATCGCAGTTCCTCAAGAGACTCACCTCGCTTTCTGAATCTCAACGAGCTAGCTTGGAAGTAGAGGCCGATCTTGCAGTCGAAAAGCTCGATTTGCCGTCGAGCGTGATAGAGAGTAACTGGACGGTTAACTTGCATGGCCTCCAAAGGCTTGCTGCAAGAATGAAGGACAAGATTGCAGAAGGGGAGCTTGAGGACCTCGTTCCCCTGCATCCGGCGGAACCGAACGCCTATGAGCGCTATAGCCGAATCTTTGGCCGGATTGCGCGGGAAGTTCTTGGAATGAAAGGTCAGTCTATCGCTAGGTACGGTGCATTTATCGCGACATACGCAGTTCCATGGATGAAAGGAGCGCCATATCCGGTTCTCCTTAGAAAGTGGATAGATTTCAAGACAAAGCGGAGGGCGGAACCGTCGGTCGACAAAGCGATACGAGAAGGATTTGACTTCTTCGAAGATGTCCTTCGATTCCAGATGGTGCAGCTTGGAAAGGCTTACTTGGATGTGCTCCATTACGTTCTTGGAGAAGTGGGGGAGGAGGCACAGAGAGCAAAGGCATTTGACTTTGCACTTGCTCTGGAGCTGGGCGTGTCTACTACAACTGGAAGGGCATTTGTTGAGTTGGGGGCCTCCAGGATTGCCGCTGTAGCTCTGGAATCACTATTTCCAGATTCTGAATTAACCGCCTCGGAGGCCAGGGCGAAGCTAAGGACATTGGATCTAAAGGCGGTAGCGCTCTCTCCCGTAATCGTTGGGGAATTGCGACAGTTGAAGCTGGTTGATTGACTTGGAGGCACGCTTCTTGTTTTCCGCATCATCACTTTGAGAAATGCAACTCTATAGTCATGCGCAAATCCGTTCTGTATGAGACCTATTGGCAATTCGCCGCCGAGAGGCATGCGATCTACATGAGAAGGATTCATGGTTCGGAGGGTCCGTGGACTTCGGATCCAGTTCTCGGGAGCCACCGTTTCACCAACACCTTCAGGGCTGCCGATCGCGTTAGCCAGTACCTTATCCGAAATGTTCAATATGGCGGAAATAGGTCGCAAGACATCCGTGAAATCGTCTTTAGAACTTTGCTATTCAAATTCTTCAATCGTATCGATACTTGGGAGCTACTTGAGGAGCATTTAGGACCTATTGAATACGAGGCATTCGATTGGCCTAAGGCCAGTTCAATTCTGCTTGCTGCAATGCGCGCTGGCCGCCGCCTTTACTCTGCTGCATACATTATGCCTCCCCCTAGGCTGGGTCATGCACGCAAACATGACAATCATCTGGCTCTGTTGAAGAGATTGATGGAGGACGGTACGCCGCAAAGAATCGGTGGAGCGCGATCTTTGCGGGAAGTCTATGAGTTGTTATTGCCTTACCCTGGGCTTGGACCATTCTTAGCTTATCAGTACGCAATTGACATCAACTACTCTTCGGCATTGATGTTTTCGGAGGGTGAATTTGTGGTGGCGGGTCCGGGTGCGCTGGATGGGATTTCAAAGTGCTTCCCAGGCGCGAGAACGGAGGACGCCGAGCGACTGATCTCTGAAATGAGCGAGCGCCAGCACTCAGAGTTCGCGCGTCTTGGGCTCGAATTCGATGGGCTTTTTGGAAGGCCTCTTCAGCTTATCGACTGTCAGAATTTGTTCTGCGAGATCTCAAAGTATGCGCGTGTTTCACACCCCGAGATACGGGGCGCGTCTGGCAGATCCAGAATCAAGCAAAGCTATCGCGCAGACGGTACACCACTCCCGGATCCGTTCTTTCCGCCGAAGTGGAAGCTTTCGACCGCAGTTGCGAAAGCAACTGATGCGCGACGAGAGAGGCGTCACGTTCAAGGCGCGCTGTTTTAGGGTAATTACCTGATACGTCGCATGCCGCAGGGGAACCGAGATGTCGGATGGGAGCTTGGCTTTAGACGAGTATCAGGGTTTGGCTCAAGCGTCGGACAAGAGTAGAACGTCTGGAACCGCAAGGATCAACTTCCTCCTGATGGGCCTATACGGTGAAGTTGGAAGTCTCCTTAGCGAATTGAAGAAGAAGCAGCGCGACAAACATGCGTATTTCGCATATGAGAAGTCGGCCATAGAAGAACTTGGCGACGTGCTTTGGTACCTCTCGGCGATGTGTAGTGCTATTGGCATTAGGCTGTCTGCAGTGGCGGATGCGGCACGTCTGCCGGTGGTCGAAGGGTTGGTTCTGGGAGCGCCTAGGCCGGAGCTTAGATTCCGAGAACTGCAACCGCAGACGCGGTTGTTCGGTACCCCGGTGAGCGGGCCTAAGGTTGAGAAAAGGCTGTTAGTCCTGGGAGGGAAGGTAGGTAGGTTGCTTGAACTTGTGCATGCGGGTAATCCAAGCGTCGAAGAGGTTACACGTCATGTCGTCTTGATTTTCAGAGCCCTCATTGAAGCTGCCGATGATGCCGAGATTGATTTCGGTCACGCAGCCAGCGAGAACCTGGAGAAGGTGTCTGGGCGTTGGCCTGAGGTGCGTAAGTGGGGCGATCGGTTCGATAGTTCGGAAGACATCGAAGAAAGGTTTCCAGATGTAATTGAAATCACATTCAAGGAAAGACTTATCAACGGTAAGAAGTTTGTTGTGCAGAAGTGCAATGGCGTAAACATCGGTGACCCGCTGACAGATAACAGCGCCATCGAGGACGACTACAGGTTCCACGACGTCTTTCATATTTCGTTTGCTGCGATACTCGGCTGGTCCCCTGTACTTCGTGCGCTCCTGAAGCGCAAGAGAAAGAATCACCCTGCCATCGATGAGCAACAGGACGGAGCTCGCGCGATAATTACAGAAGAGGGAATATCCAATTGGGTGTTTTCGCATGGGCTACGGCACGACCTGTTCGCGAACACTGAGTCCCTGGATTTCGCGTTATTGAAAACGATTCGCAATATGGTTATTGGATATGAGGTTCAGCAACGCCCTTTATGGATGTGGGAGCATGCAATTTTAGAGGGATTTAGAGTTTTTCGTCTCTTGAAGGAGAATAGGGGTGGAGTCGTTACGGCCAATTTGGCACAGCGCGCGCTGGCATACACGCCGTATGTGAAGGGATGAATATGGCTGCTGACGAATTTGTTGCGGAGCTTTCGAGGCTCAGATTTTCTGATTGTTTTAATCCCTACGCTGATGTGTGCCAGACCTATGACCGCCCTGATGCGGTCGAGATTCGTAAGAGAAACCTCGAAAGAGTCTTGGATGCTGCCCTCGATGGCGGTGTCGATGCCATGTGGGTTGGAAGAGATCTTGGACATCGAGGTGGGCGACGGACGGGACTTGCACTAACCGACGACAACACAATTGAAATGCAAGCGAAACTGTGGGGCGTTAGTGGCCTTGCCAGAGCCACTAGGGGAGATGCGATATCCGAAGCTACAGCGCAAGTTGTGGGGGCGGCTCTTAACAGCGTGAACGCTCGAATATTTCTTTGGAACGTGTTTCCGCTCCACCCCCATGGTTCAGCGGATTCATTTAGCAACCGTAAGCATTCTCCTCAGGAAAGGAGCGTGGGAATGCGCTTTGTTGCGTGGCTGGTGGAGAGGCTCTCGCCGACGCAACTGATCGCGGTTGGCGGTGATGCTGCGGAAGCCTTAGGCAAATTCGGGTACGTGCATCAGACGGTTCGTCACCCAAGTTATGGCGGAAAGTATCTATTCCTCAAGGGAATTTCGAAAATCTATGGTACGTGAATAGAGCAGCCCCTGAAGGCCGCCGACATTCGGGGCGGCTAAAGCTCTGAAATCCCCAGGCTTCGCAAATACTGAAACGTCGAGTGATAATAATCAGGAGGGCGCGTTGAGTCGTCCGCTGATCCGGGTGGTACGAAGAGAGCCATCCCTTGGCGAGCACGGGTCATGAGCACGCGATAGGCGTTCGTAAGATTCCTGCGATTTTCCACACTGTGAATGCTCTGCCACCGGCTTCCCCGAAAGTCGTGAAAGGACCAGCCGTCCTCAGTGCGCCGGAGGTCTGCGTCCCAGGTGACGACAGTCCAGTCCAGCTCCAGTCCCTGAACTTGGAACTCCGTCGCGCAGTCCTCCAGGTAGTAGCTCGATCGGACGTCGCTGGCATCGCCTAGGAAGTACAGCGCAGGATCCGCCTCTACGCGAACGTCGATGGCGTGTGGCTTCAGGCGCACGGCTTTTGAGGATGCCAGCAGGCCATAGCGCTGATCCGCGCGTGCCTGGGACCTGACCCAACGCTTGGCGGCCTCCAGGTCCCGGGTGACCACAATCGGATACTTGTCACGAAAGGAGTCCAGGTATTGCCGCGCAGTGTCTCCGTCGCAGTCGAGAAGCGCCTTGACGAAGGCAGAGACTTTCTCAGCGCGGAACGATCGCATGGACACAGTAAGGTGTAGGTCATCGAAGAACTCGGTTCGTTGCCGATCCGCCGCCCGCCGGATGGGTGCGCCGGCACCATATTCAGCGTCCTGCAAGCGATCGGAGACGCAAAGCGTCCAGTTTGAAAACCGGTCCGTGCAGGCATCGATCCACGACCCAATGCCGGCTTCGCCGGATCCGATCTCCTGTCCGCCCCCAACGAGGCAAACGATCGCGGCCCATCCCTGATGCCGGTCCATGCATTCAATGAGGAACTCCGGCTCCGACTGCCGGAAGTCGGCTATGCCCTTGCGCGTACGCATCCAGCGTTCCGCCTTTTCCCGGTTCCAGGCTCTTTGCGCCTCGTCGAAGATGACGATGCGGTCGACGGGTGGCTTGTCCTGATCTCTTAGTCCCTCATCCCGAAAGTGGTGGACATTCTGAATGAACGCCTTGATGGGCTTGCTCG
>CBFGXE010000015.1:0-57862 GCA_965652645.1 uncultured bacterium
AGGATCTGAACAGCACGAACGGCACGTACGTCAACGGCAAGCTGATCAAGAAGCATGCGCTGCAGCACGGCGACGTGATCACAGTGGGCCACCACCAGCTGCGCTTCGTCGAGGACGACGACGCCCAGCAGGACGAGTTCGAGAAGACCATGGTGATCCAGCCCTCGCAGCGGCCGGTGGAAAAGATCCAGGAGGCCAGTGCCAAGAGCGAGCCCGTCGGATCGGCCACTGCCACCGGCCTGCGTCGGCAGCTGCCCGATGGTGCGCAGCAGGTGAAGAAGGCCCGGCTGCAGGTGCTCTCCGGTGCCTTTGCCGGCCGCGAGCTGGAACTCACCAAGGCGCTCACCACCCTGGGCAGGCCCGGCGTGCAGGTGGCGGCGGTCACGCGCCGCGCCGACGGCTTCTACATCGTGCATGTGGAGGCCGACAAGCCGGACAACTACCCGCTGGTGAATGGCACGCCCATCGGCGCCCAGGCCCGCCGCCTGGCCGACAACGACGTCATCCAGCTGGCGGGCGTGAAGATGGGGTTCTTCGAGAATTGAGCTGGCGCGGCCAGGCATCCGCGAGGGTGCCTGGCCCGGCCCGCGAAGGGCCTTTTCACCGGATTTTGGAGTAAGGAAGAGCGCCGCTCAGGCGGCGATCATGCCCGGGCAGGTGTCCCCTGCCTGGTGCTGCGCCAGCGCCTCGCGCGCCGCGCATTCGCAGCTGCCGCAGCAGGTGCTGACCTCCAGCTTCTCTTGCAGTGCATCAAAGCTGCGGCAACCACCCGCAACCGCCTTGGCGATGTCACGCTCGGAGATGTTCTGGCAGACGCAGATGATCACGACCCGGATACTAATGCGAATTGTTCTTGTTTGCAATATTTGACCTATTCCCGCTCGCCCCTCCCCGGCGGCCAAGCTGTTAGCGTTGCACCTGCCCGTTTTTTCCTGACCCAAGTGAGATTCCATGCAAGGCGACAAGCAAGTCATCGCGCACCTCAATGCCCAGCTCAAGATGGAGCTGACCGCCATCAACCAGTATTTCCTGCACGCGAGGATGCTGAAGAACTGGGGCCTGAAGCGCTGGGCCAAGCATGAATACGAGGAGTCGATCGAGGAGATGAAGCACGCCGACCTGCTGGTCGAGCGCGTGCTGATGCTCGGCGGCCTGCCCAACCTGCAGGACCTGGGCAAGCTGCTGATCGGCGAGAACGCGATCGAGACCCTGAGCCTGGACCTGAAGCTGGAAACCGGCAGCCGCACGCACCTGCAGGAGGCCATCGCGTACTGCGACACCGTGCGCGACTACGTCAGCCGCGAGCTGTTCGAGAAGATCCTCGAGGACACCGAGGAGCATATCGACTACCTGGAGACGCAGATCGGCCTGGTGCAGCAGGTGGGCGAGCAGAACTACCTGCAGTCCCAGATGCACGAATAGCCGGGCGGATACCTCAGGCCAGGGCCAGCGGCACCCGCTGGCTCACGCCGCACAGCAGCTCGTAGGGAATGGTCCCGGCGTGGGCGGCAATCTGCTCCACCGGCAGCTCCGGCCCCCAGAGGATGGCCGGATCGCCCACGCGCACGACGGGAATCCACGAGACGTCCACGGCCACCATGTCCATGGATACCCGGCCGACCAGCGCAGCCCGCGAGCCATTCACCAGCACCGGCGTGCCGTTCTCCAGCGAGCGCGGCAGGCCGTCGCCGTAGCCTGCCGCCACGATGGCCACGCGCGCATCACGTGAGGCATGCCAGGCGCCGCCATAACCGACCGTCTCCCCCGCGCGCACCTCGCGCACCGCGATCACCGTGGACACCAGCCGCATGGCCGGCTGCAGCCCGAGCTGCGGACCCAGCAGCTCGGGGAAGGGCGACACGCCATACAGCGCCAGTCCCGGCCGCACCCACTCCACCTGTCCCGCGGGCTGCGAGAACAGGCCGGCGGAATTGCACAGGCTGCGCGCCAGGCCACGTCCGTCCGACAGCTCCCTGAAGCGGGCAAGCTGCAGCTGCGTCATGGTGCTGTCGGCCTCGTCGGCACTGGCGAAATGGGAAAGCAGCCGCAGCTCGCGCACGCGCGGCCCGAGCGAGACAAGCCGTTCCAGCGCCGAAGCCGCCTGCTCCATGCGGAAACCCAGGCGGTTCATGCCGGTGTCGATCTTCAGCCACACGATGAAGGAATCATCGGCGGCGGCAGCGCCAAGCAGCGCGAGCTGTTCATCCGTGTGCACCACGATCTGCAGGTCGTGGCGGGCCGCCTCGGCCAGCTGCTCCGCGTCGAACACGCCCTCCAGCAGCACGACGGGTTTCTTCACCCCCGCACCGCGCAGTACCAGCGCCTCCTGCAGGCGCGCCACGGCAAAGGCATCGGCGTCGGCAAGGCACAGCGCGGTGGTCACCAGTCCGTGGCCATAGGCATTGGCTTTCACCACCGCCATCACGCGGCTGGCCGGCGCCACTTCGCGCACGCGCTGGAGGTTCCGGCGCAGCGCCGCAGCGCTGACCTCGGCGCGGATCAGGGAATTCACGGGTCGGGCGGACAGGCGCTCAACGCAGCACTCCTTCCGCGTAGGCCTCGGGCATGTAGTTGGTGAAGCGTGTGTATTTGCCCTGGAACGTGAGCACGAAATGGCCGGTCTCGCCGTTGCGGTGCTTGGCCAGCTCCACGTCGGCCTCGCCCTTGCGCGGGGAATTCTTGTCGTAATACTCCTCGCGGTAGATGAACAGGATCATGTCCGCGTCCTGCTCAATTGCGCCGGAGTTGTGCGTGACGATGCCGTCGGCCAGCCAGCACGCCGGGCCCGGTACCGTGAGGTCGAACACTTCCTCTTCGCCGTCGGCGGTGATCGAAACGACCCGATCCCAGAACAGGTCGGACTGCGCCCAGGCGGCAAGTTCGGTGGATTCAAGCAGTTCGGCATAGCTCGCCAGAGTCTCGCGGCTCGGTGCGAACCTGAAGTGGGAGGTGCCTCCGTAGGAGGTACCCCGCAGCGCCGCCATGGCGCGCGTGGTGACGCCGCGTTCGCGCATCAGCGCGCGGACCTCCCCGAACACTGTCGCCGGCAACGTATCCACATTGGTGTTGCCCGCATGGGCTTCAAACCGTTCCACCAACACCGCGGCCGGCGCTGCACGCGGCCCGAAGCCGCCGACCAACTCCAGGAAGCGGCGCTGGCCCTCCCCGCTGACGTCGACGGTGTACACGGGTCGGCTCGCGGCGCTGTGCGTGCCCCGGATGCGGCCGATGATTCCGAGCCGCAGCAGCAACGCGGCCACGTCATGGGCCAGCTTCCGGCTGCAGGTGGAGAAATAGATGCGTGCGCCGCCGCGCTGCCCCGCCTTGCGGGGCGCGATGCAGCCATCAGTGGCCCAGAGGTGGCGCAAGAGCAGGGATATCTGGTCGTCGGCGAGGCGGAACACCTGCGGCGGCAGCTGCTTCTCGTGGGAACGCTGGCCGAAGATTCCCAGCTCCTTCAGCCAGGCGCCGACGCCGGCCGGATGCCACCGGTTGCCGTTGCCTGAAATCACCAGCTGATGCCAGGCACCGCGGCCCGGATGCCGGGTCACCACGGAACCGAAAGCTTCTGCAGCCTGCCTGACAGCCTCGCTGTTTTCCCCGGAGGCCGTGGTGTAGCGCAGCGGCTGGTGCTTGAGGTAACTGCCATCCCCGACCAGGTGCCCGAGCAGCACCAGCGCATGTTCCGGCCACCGCTCGGGCGTCGCCGGCGTCGGCACCTTCCGGGCCAGCGCCAGGCGCTCACCGGTCTTCAGCTCCGCCACCGTCTTCCAGCCCTCTCCGGCCAGCAAGCGGTGCTCCGCTGTGGCCCGGATCGAGCGCCCGCTGGCCAGCTGCACGCGGAACACGGGCCGTGTCCCGACGCACCAGACCTTGTCCGCATGCGCCGCAACGATGCGCTGCCCGCCATCGACGGCCCAGACTTGCGGAGTGGTATCCACCAGTTCGCGGATCGGCACGCGGCGTCCGTCGGTGAGGCACACGAGCGTATCGCCGGTGACGCACTCGCGAAGATCCGACATCACCGGCTTCTTGCCCTCGCGCTGCTCCACGCTGCGGTTCAGCTGCGAGAGCGCGATCACCGGCACGTCAAGCTCCTTGGCCAGCGCCTTCAGGCCGCGGGAGATCTCGGAGATCTCCGTGGCGCGGTTTTCCTTGCTGCCGCTCACCTGCATCAGCTGCAGGTAGTCGACGATGACCAGGTGCAGCCCGTGCTCGCGCTTCACGCGCCGCGCGCGGGCGCGCAGGTCGGTGGGCGTGAGGGCCGGCTGGTCGTCGATGTAGATGCGCGCCTCCTGCAGCTGCGCGGTGGCGCTGCTGATGCGCGCCCAGTCCTGGTCGCTGATGCGCCCGGAGCGGATGTCGTGCAGCGGCACGCCCCCCACCGAGGAGAGCATGCGGGTCATCAGCTGCTCGGTGGGCATTTCCATCGAGAAGATCAGCACCGTGCCGCGCACCTTGTGGTCCAGCGCCACGTTCTCGCCGACGTTGATGGCCAGCGTGGTCTTGCCCATGCCGGGGCGGCCGGCCACGATCACCAGGTCGCCGCCGCGCAGGCCGCCGGTGAGCTTGTCGAAGTCGGTGAAGCCGCTGGGCGTGCCGCGCATGCTGTCCGGGTTGGCGTGCCACTCGTCGATCTTGTCGATCAGCGCCGGCAGCATGGAGCGCACGGACTGCGCCCCCTCGGTGCGCCCTGCCCCGCGCTCGGCAATCTCGAACACGCGCGCCTCGGCCTGGTTCACCAGCTCGCGCGCGGAGAGGCCCTCGTCGCTGTAGACCGAGGAGACAATGGCGTTGCCGGCGCTGATCAGCGAGCGCAGCAGCGAACGCTCGCGCACGATCTGCGCATAGGCGCGCGCGTTGGCCGCGGTGGGCGTGTCGCGTACCAGGGTGGAGAGATAGGCCAGCCCGCCGACCTCGGCCAGCTTGCCAAGGCGCTCGAGCCGCTCGGAGACTGTGACCACGTCGATGGCCTTGGACTCGGCCACCAGCTCGGCCACGGCGTCGAAGATCAGCCGGTGGTCGGGACGGTAGAAGTCCTCGGGCGAGATGCTGTCGCCCACCTGGTCCCAGGCCTGGGTGTCGAGCAGCAGGCCGCCGAGCACGGCCTGCTCGGCTTCGATCGAATGCGGTGGAGTGTGTAACCGGTCCATGCCAGAACCACCATTCTGGCCGATCAGGCCATGGACCGGTTAGGGACTATCCGGGGGATAAGCTGTGGAAGAAGCCTATTCCTCGGCCTGGATGATGACGGGCAGCTCCAGGTCGACGTCCGTGTGCAGATGCACGGTCACCACATGCTCGCCCACGGTGCGCAGCGGGCCGTTCGGCAGGCGCACCTCGCTGCGGGACAGCGGCTGGCCGGCGGCGGTGGCGGCCTCGGCGATGTCGGCCGTGCCGATGGAGCCGAACAGCTTGCCCTCGTTGCCCGCCTTGGCGGTCAGCGTGAGCGTGAAGCCCTCGAAGCGGGCCTTGCGGCCCTCGGCACCGGCCAGCGCTTCGCGCGCGACCTTCTCCAGCTCCGCGCGGCGCGCCTCGAACTTCTTCACGTTGTCCGGGGTGGCCAGGGTGGCCTTGCCCTTGGGCAGCAGGAAGTTGCGGGCAAAGCCGGAGCGCACCGAGACGCGATCGCCCAGGTTGCCGAGGTTGGCCACTTTCTCAAGAAGAATGACGTCCATTGCGGTGAACCTTAATGCTGGTCGGTGTACGGCAGCAGCGCCAGGAAGCGCGCGCGCTTGATGGCCACGGACAGCTGGCGCTGGAAGTAGCTCTTGGTGCCGGTGATACGGCTGGGAACGATCTTGCCGGTCTCGGAGATGTAGCCCTTGAGCGTGGCCAGGTCCTTGTAGTCGATCGACTTCACGCCATCGGCGGTGAAGCGGCAGAATTTCTTGCGGCGGATGAAACGTGACATCTGAATCTCCTAGCGCATGCCCATGTCGTCGCCATCGTCGTCGCGGTCGCGACGGCGCTCGCCATCCTCGTCCTCGCCGCGCGCCATCGGCGACGGCTCGGTCACGGCGGCGTCCATGGCCACCACCAGGTGGCGCAGCACGGCGTCGCTGAAGCGGAAGGCACCGGTGAGCTCGGCCAGCGTAGCCTGGTCGGTCTCGACGTTCATCAGCAGGTAGTGCGCCTTGTGGACCTTGGCGATGGGGAAGGCCAGCTGGCGGCGGCCCCAGTCCTCGACACGGTGCACGGTGCCGTTGGCGCCGGTCACCATGCCCTTGTAGCGCTCGAGCATGGCGGGAACCTGCTCGCTCTGGTCCGGGTGCACCAGGACCACGATCTCGTAGTGCCTCATGTAGTCTCCTTGTGGATGAAGCCACCCGCTGAAGGCGTAGCGGTGTGGCAAGGGGGCGCGAAGTGTACCCAAGCACCCCGGGTCCGGCAAGGAAGATGTTGCTTTGCAGCAACTACCTGCTGAAGTGGTAGTTGGCCCCGATCCAGAAAGTCCTGGCCTTCGAACCGGCACCGTCGTGCCAGTCGACCAGCAGCCGCAGGGAGACCGGCCGCTGCCCGGGAAGCCAGCCCAGGCCTGCTCCGAAGACCCCCACGGTTCCGGAAGTCTTGTCCCGCGAGAGCGGCTCTTCCCAATCCCAGGGCGGCGCCAGGTGGTTGCCGAACCGGTATCCACCGTGCAGCGCCCCCCTGGAACCCTCAAAGCTGCGATCAGGAACAACGTCCACTTCAACCTTCGGCATGACCAGCGAAGCCGCGATATACGGCCCCCCTGCCACGGCTGCCGACGGAAGCAGGATGATTGCAGCAAACAGGCCCAGCACCGGCCCCGGATACCTCCCGGACATCAACAACCCTCCCTGGTTGATCAGTCGAGCATTCCAGCCAGCACAGGAAAGACCCGTTCGGCGATCACACGGTATCCGGCGTCATTCGGGTGCACCTGGTCGGCCATGTAGCCGGACACGCCCAGCGTGTCGTCCAGCACGTCGTGCACATAAGCCGTGCCCAGCCGGTCGGCCAGCTCCTCGAAGCGTGATGCGAAGTGGTCGCGCACCAGGCCGCCGCGCACACCGGCGAGCAGCACCGCAGCGCCATCGTCCTGCAACCGCGTGATGATGGTTTCGAGGTTGGCAAAGGTGGTGTCCTGCGGCAACTGCCGCAGGAAGTCGTTGCCGCCCAGCAGCAGGATCACCACGGACGGTTCCAGCGCCAGCACCTCATCGAGCCGCGCCAGGCCATCGGCGGTGGTGTCGCCCGGCACGCCCAGGTTCTCGATCGGCCGGCCGAGCTTCTGTTCCAGCAGCTTCACGAAGCCACCGCCGGAAGAACCGGTGCCGTAAACCAGGCTGTCGCCAAAGGCCACGATGGGCCCGTCGCGCGTGGGACCCGCCACATCGCGCGAACAGGCCGTGACCAGCACTGCTGCCAGCAGCGCGATGCCCGGGGTGGCCATCGCGCGGCGCCGCATCAGTTGCTCCAGGCCGAATGCATGCCGTAGGGCTGGTCCACCGACACGGCCTCGATGGCCACGATGCGGCCGTCGACGACCTTGTAGACCTCGAACAGCTCGCGCGACATGGCGTGGAACGCCTCGCTCTCCACCTCGCGGCCATCCGTCAGGCGGTACTTGCGCTGCGCCAGGTTGAAGTCGGCGATGGCCGTGGCCACCACCAGGCCGCGCTCCTCGTCCACTGCCAGCACACGCTTGCCGCGCAGGCGATCCAGCGGCTGGTACAGGCCCAGCTCCAGCTGCGCCTCGCAGCCCTGGGCGTAGTGCCCGGGCGACTTCACCAACCCGATGGAACCCACGTCACCGCTGGTCACCACCTGGCCGTTTTCGGCGCGGGTGCAGGCCGGATCAAATTTCGCCTGCACCTTGCCGCCATCCGCGGTGAGGCTCTTCGCATATCCCTCGACCGCGGCGACGAGCGCGCGGCGCGAGGTGCGCTGCGACTTGTCGACGGCGCTGGCGAACAGCGCATTGGGTCGGAATTCCCTCGGGTTGGCCCAGGGACCGGGATTGCGCTCGCGCGCCACGATCACCTCGGCTTCCGTGACCAGCGAGCCCTTCACCTTCAGGCGCACGCCGGCATAGGCCGGGGCGTCGTGGTCGTAGATCAGCCCGTACCAGGCCACGGTGCTGGCGCCGGGATCAGCCACGGTCACGCCGAAATCCGAGCGGCTGCGGATCGAACCCCAGATGCCCTCGCCCACCTGGATGCCCACGCCGTTCTCGGTGAACTTCACGTCGCGCGCCCAGGGGATGTCCTGCGGTTTCTGCGCCGCCATGGCGGTGACGAAGCGGTCGGCCAGCGCCTCGAGGCAGGCCTTGTCGCAGCGGATCTTCGCGGCCGGGTCATCCTCGGCAGGCGGCGGCGGGGCCGGCGGATATGCGTAGAACGGGTTGTGCATCATGTGCGGCACGTACGAGAACACGGCCTCGATGCGGTGGATGGCGCCATTGCGCACACGGAAGGCCTCGATCAGCGAGATGGAGTTCGGCCACTTCAGCGCCGTGTTCATCTCGCGGCCGTCGTTGAGCTTGTAGCGGTCCCACTCATTGGCGTGGTCGAAGAAGCCGGTGGCCACCACGACGCCCCGCTCCACGTCGATCAGCGGATAACGCCGCTCGCGGATGCGCTTGTTGATGCGGTACATGCCGGTCTTGAGCCCCGCCTCGCAGCCCGGCGAGGTCGAGGCCGCCATCGACCCGG
Source organism: uncultured bacterium (assembly GCA_965652645.1). Lineage (GTDB taxonomy): Bacteria > Pseudomonadota > Gammaproteobacteria > Steroidobacterales > Steroidobacteraceae > ZC4RG30. The sequence continues at coordinate 8,679 of CBFGXE010000015.1, forward strand.
CGCTGGCGGAAGTGGTGAGGATGCCGTTCTCCAGGCGCCCGCAGTCGGGGTCGAAGGGCGTGAAGATCACCCCGTCGTTGACCTCCACGGTGTTGAAGTAGCCATCGGCCACCGCACGCAGGCGCGCACGCGAGCGGCGCTGCTCCGGCGGCAGGATTTCGTTGAAGGTGGGATCGTGCTCCACCTTCGTCACGTCGAAGAACGGCAGCGGCAGGCCGGTGTTGCGCACCACGACGGTCTCGGCCTCGGCCAGCTGGCCATCGCGCACGGCCAGGCGCAGCGCGAAGTACACCGGCTTGCCGTTCTCCTCGGCGGTGCCCAGCCAGGCGGCATTGCCGGTCTCGGTGTCGGCGGCAATCATCGCCTTCGGCGACACGCCGGTGGCCGTGGCCCACAGGCCTTCCTTGCCGAACTTCAGCTCGACATTGTTCTCGGTGAAGCGCAGCGACTTGTGCTGCTTCAGCCGCGAGGCATCACGCCTGGCCAGCGCGTCCACATAGTCGCGCACCCATTGCGACAGGCAGGCATGGTCGCACTCCACCTTCTGCCAGGCCGAGCGCTCGCCAGGCGCACGCGCCTGCGCGGACAGGGCCGCGGATGCCGCCAGCAGGAATACCGTGAGCTTCTTCATGAGGGACCTCCTGCCGCCTCAGCGCGGCATGGGAATCGCGATGGCGCGGAACTCGCCGGGATCCTGGCCACGCAGGTCCGGACTGATCAGGTAGTTGATCTTGCCGTCGATGGTGTAGATGGTATCGCCCACCAGCGTGACGCCCGGCGTCGACTGCAGCTGCCTGACCAGCGTGATCTCCGCCCGGTCACCGTCGATGGTCACCAGCGTGATGCGGCCACCGGAGCTTTCAGCCTGCAGGAAGCGGTTGCCGCCGATGGGACGCAGCCCGTCCGGCCCTTCCATCTTCTGCGATGCCTCCAGCAGCGTCAGCTTCGGCTCCGCCGGATTGGCGGTGAGCTCCACGCGCCAGAGCTCGTGGCGCTGCACGTTGTTGATGTACATCTCGCCGCGCGGCCCGAAGGCGATGCCGTCGATGCCGCGCAGGCCCTGGTGGCTGGCCACCACTTCCAGCGCATTGCCGCCCTTCGGCAGCTTCAGGATGCGGCCGCCCGGCGTGTCGGTGGCATAGGCGGTGCCATCGGCGGCGATGGCGATGTCATTGCAGGTGCCACCCGGCGCCGGGAACGGCCAGCGTCCCAGCAGCGCACCGGTCTTCAGGTCGAAGGCCACCACCCCGGAAGGCTGCTGTGGCCCGGGCGACGGCCCGAACGGGGCCACGGAGCACACCCACAGGCGCCCGCCCTTGTCGTCCGCCAGCACGCCGTAGGTGGCGCGCAGGCCATTCTCCGCATTGGGCGTGATGAACGGCCGGGCCACGGTGTCCGTCGGGCCCGCGCGATAGATGGTGCCGGACATGCTGCCGATGAACACCGAGCCATCGGCCGAGGACGTGATGCTTTCCGGATGCACGTTCCTGCCGTCGATGACGATGTCGCCACGGCCGGAAGCCGAAGGCGTCGCCGCGCAGGCCCCCAGCGAGAGCGCGACCAGCGACACGACAAGGGAAATCCGCCCGGGCAGGCGCCCGCGCATCGAGGCAACTGTTTCCATGACCCCCACTTCCTTTAGGATTCCCGGATGAGAATACAACACCTCGGGGGCGTCGCCTGCCTGGCGCTGGCCACCTCATTGCTGATCTTCTCCGCGTGCCAGGGCGGCCCCGGGGCCGGTGGCAAGTCCGCAGTGGTGGACGCCGAACGGCTGCGCAATGCGGCATCCGAACCCGGCCAGTGGCTGATGGATGGCCGCGACTACACCGCGCAGCGCTTCAGTCCGCTGCAGGCCATCAACGAATCCAATGTGTCGCAGCTGGGCCTGGCCTGGTATGCCGACCTCGACACCTACCGCGGTGTCGAGGCCACGCCCCTGTTCGTGGACGGCGTGATCTACAACGTCAGCGCCTGGAACGTGGCCTATGCCCACGATGCACGCACCGGGCGCCTGCTGTGGACCTATGACCCCGAGGTGCCGCGCGACTACGGCCGCATCGCCTGCTGCGAGCCGGTGGCGCGGGGCCTGGCCTTCTGGAAGGACAAGGTGGTCATCGCCACGCTCGACGGCCGCCTGATCGCCCTGAATGCGAAGAATGGCAGGAAGGTGTGGGAAGCCTCCACATTCGAACGCGACCAGCCCTGGTCCATCACCGGCGCGCCGCGCGTGTTCGACGGCCTGGTCGTGGTGGGCAATGGCGGCGCGGACCTCGGCGTGCGCGGCTTCGTCAGCGCCTGGGATGCGGACACCGGCGAATTCCGCTGGAAGTTCTGGCTGGTGCCCGGCGATCCCGCCAAGGGCCCGGATGGCGCAGCCTCCGACAGCATCATGGAGATGGCCGCGAAGACCTGGACCGGTGAGTGGTGGAAGCTCGGCGGCGGCGGCACCGCCTGGGATTCCATCGCCTACGATCCCGAACTGCAGCTGGTGTACATCGGCACCGGCAACGGCTCGCCGCTGGCACACAGGCACCGCAGCCCGCAGGGCGGCGACAACCTCTTCCTCTGCTCCATCGTGGCGGTGGATGCGAAGACCGGCGCCTATCGCTGGCATTACCAGGAAGTGCCTGAGGAAGACTGGGACTACACCTGCACGCAGTCCATCGTGCAGGCCGACCTCGAGATCGAGGGCCGGCAGCGCAAGGTGCTGATGCACGCGCCGAAGAACGGCTTCTTCTACGTGATCGATCGCGCCACCGGCGAGCTGATCTCGGCGCAGAACCATGTGCCGGTCAACTGGACCACCGGCATAGACAAGGCCACCGGCAGGCCCGCCATCAAGCCCGAGGCACACGCCGGCACCGACCCCGTTCTGGTCACGCCCGGCCCTGGCGGCGCGCACAACTGGTTCCCGATGGCCTACAGCCCCGAAACCGGCCTGGCCTACTTCCCCTACTACGAACACTGGTTCGTCTACGCCTTCGATCCGGACTTCACGCCGCAACCCTTCCGCTCCAACAGCGGCTGGGGCGGTTATTCCGGACCGGCGCTGCAGAAACGCATGGCGCTCACGCGCGAGGCGGCCGAGAAGGAAAACGCCGGGCTCGTGGCCTGGGACCCGGTGAAGCAGGAAGCCCGCTGGCGCGTGCCCCTGCCCCGGCACGGCAATGGCGGCGTGCTCGCCACCGCGGGCAACCTGGTGTTCGAGGGCACCACGAAGCAGACCTTCGCGGCCTTCCGCGCCACCGACGGCCAGCTGTTGTGGGAGATGCCGGTGCAGTCTGCGCCGGTCTCCGGCCCCATCAGCTTCGAGCTGGATGGCGAGCAGTACATCGCCGTGAACGCAGGCTGGGGCGGCGGAGCCGCGCAGATCGAACGCGGCGCCGGCACCGCGCAACATCGTGCCGCGGCACGCCTGCTGGTCTTCAAGCTGGGTGGCAAGGTCGAGCTGCCGCCGCTGCCGCCTGCCGAGCCGCTGCCCAATCCCCCGCCGCTGCGCGCCAGCGAGGCCACCATCCGTCGTGGCGGCGAGATATTCGCCCGCACCTGCGCGCAGTGCCATGGCCAGCTTGCCGTGGGTGGACTGAAGGACCTGCGTTTCATGGACCAGGCCACGCACAACCAGTTCAACGACATCGTGCTCAAGGGCCTGCGCCTGCAGAAGGGCATGGCCAGCTTCGCGGACATCCTCTCGGTGGAGGAAGTCGAGGCCGTGCATGCCTATGTGATCTCGCGCGCGCACGAGGACTGGGGCAGCGGCGGCGCGGGCGACGAAACAGGCCCGCACTAGCAAGGGCAAGTCATGCTCACCGGCCAACAGCGAAGCGGATGGTTCCGGTGGCGGGAATGCCTTGCAGCCCTGGTGTGCTGTTTGCCGGCCGGCGCGGGGGAAGCCCCGCCCGCCCTGGCCGAGCCGGATTCGACCCTTGTCCTGAACGGCAACATCGACCAGGCAATGGTGGATTTCTTCAACTCCGCCATTGCCGCACGGGACATCCGTACCGTACTCGTCAGCAGCGCGGGAGGCCAGCCCGTCCATGCGCTGAAGATCGCCGAGGGCATGGTGGCCGGCGGAATGGACGTGGTGGTGCGCACGGCGTGCCTTGGCGCCTGCGCCCAATACATCCTGGTCGCCGGCCGGAACCGCCATGTCGAGGACGACTCCCTGGTCGCCTTCCAGCTTTCCTTCACGGGCCTCGAAGCGATCACGGAATTGCTCGAGGGAGACCTGCCGGAAGGGCTGCAGGCCGGCCTCCAGGGGCTCGATGACATGGCCGCGGCCGAGAAACGCCTCTACCAGCAGCGCGGAGTTTCCGGATCCCTGCTGAGCGAAACCATGGTCGCGCTGCAGCCGCGGTGCCTGATTCTCCGGCGCGACAGCCCGGGAGCCATCAACGGGCTCAGCCTGTCGCAGATGACCTATCGCATGTGGGTGCCCACGAAAAAACAGCTGGCATCCTTCGGCCTGGACTTCGCCGGCTACTGGCCGAAGTCGCGCAAGCAGCTGGTTCGCGCGGCCGAACGCACCATGGACCCGCCAGAGCAGGCCCAGACACTGCGATTCGGCAATGACGATCACCTGCGCCGCAAACGCGGGGACAGGTATTCATTCAGCGACCTGAAGGACTGCGTGCTCGAGGAAGACGTGGCCGGAGGGCCCCTCCCGGAAGCCGCAAACTAGCCCGAAACCGCGGGACGGCTGCATCCGCTGAACGGATCATCCATGGGGCATGGACCGGCACCAGGCCGTCGCAATCGGGGGCATAGGATCAGCGCTATCCATGGGCAGAGGTCCAGCCATGAATTCCCTTTCCCTTCCCGTCGATCAATCCGCGGCGTTGGCGCAGCCAGCGCTGCGCGATGTTCGCACCGAGGCACTTGCCGACCTCATACGCGCACGCATGGCCCGCCCCATCCGTCGCCTGCTGGTCATCGGCTGCGGATCCGGCAAGGAAGCTGCCATCCTGGGCCAGTCGCTCGGTGCGGAAACCCTGGGCATCGACCTGGTGGAGAACTTCGATCCGCGCGCCGCATCCCTGGTGCAGCTGCGCGGCGGTGATGCAACCCGCATGCAATTCGAGGATGGCAGCTTCGACTTCGCCTACAGCTACCACGCCCTGGAGCATATCCCGCGGCACAGGGAGGCCCTGCGTGAGATGCGCCGCGTGCTGGCCGAGGGGGGGGTATTGTGTCGGCACACCCAATCGCCTGCGCCTCATCGGATACTTCGGCAGCCCGGATACCAGCACACTCGAGAAGCTGCGCTGGAACCTGATCGACTGGAAGGCGCGCCTCAGGGGCCGGTTCCGCAACCAATACGGGGCACATGCGGGCTTTTCCGCCACTGAACTGGCTGCGGACCTGCATGAAGCCATCGGTCCCGCCGAGGACATTACCCTGCCCTACTACCTGCGGGTCTACCGCAACCACGCGGGGCTGTGCAGACTGCTCGACGCCTCCGGGATCAGTCGCGTGGTCTATCCCTGCGTCTACTTCCTGGGCCAGCGCGCCCGGTAGCGGCAGCCGAATTTGCTCTCCGGCCGCTTGCGGTGGCCGTCTTCGCGGGTTACTGCGTGACGCCCGTGCGCCAGACCAGGGTGGCACGCAGGCTGCGCTCCACTCCGCCGCGCTCAGCCGGTGCACCGAATTCCAGCCTGTCGTGATGCAGCAGGTTCTGCAGGGCCAGCACCAGCTCGAGCTGCCGATGGCTGTAGGCCAGGCGCAGGTCAAGGTCGGTGTAGCCCTTGATGCCCTCCCCGGTGACGATCTGGGGATCGCGGCGGATGCGGGAAACATGGCGCAGGAAGGCATCCAGCTGCAGCGGTCCGATGTCGACCGCGGCGCGCAGCCCCAGCTGGTGGCGGGGCGTGGAGCCGTCCAGGAACTGTCCGCGATTGATATCCATGCCGCGCGGATCGATGTCGAGGTCCAGGTAGGAATAGCTGGCCGTGAGCCGCCAGCTGGCGTTCGGTGAATAACTGACCAGGGCCTCCGCCCCCAGGGCCCGGCCGTCGGTCAGGTTCGCGGTGAGGATGGGCACCACCTCGCGGCCATCATCAGGATCGATGAAGGAATCGCCCATCTCCAGTGAAGCAAGGCCCCGGTACCGGTTGAGGAATGTGGCGAGGTCGAGCGCCAGTGCCGGTGAAACCTGCCGGCGATAGCCCAGCTCGTAGGCCAGCAGCCTTTCGGAGTTGAACGAACGGTTGCCCAGCAGCTGCAGCGAGGGATCCTCCCCCGGCTGCGTGACCTCGATGGAAACATCGCGCTCCAGCCGCGTGGGGACCCTGGCGGCGCGCGATATTGCCGCCCAGGCGGTCTGGCCATGCGGCAGGAATGCGGCCATCCGCACGCTCGGCTGGATCTCGAAGCCGCTGAAGTCGTTCTGCTCCAGCTTCGTGCCCACCGTCAGCTGCAGCCATTCACGCAACGCCACCCGGTCCTGCACAAAACCGCCATACAGCGCATCGCCTGAGCTGGGTGGATCGACCGCAAAGATTCCCTTGCCGGTATTGCGGTTGTCAGTGTGGCGGTAGTTCAGTCCCCAGCTGAGCCGGTGGCTGTCCACCGCGAAATCGTGCTGGAAGTCGAGGTCGAAGGTGTCGAGCTCATCCAGGTAGCTCGGGTCATCCTGGCGCGTGTGGTCGAAGTAGGCGCGCAGTTCGATGGCGGAATCCGCACCCAGCGTGCGCGTCCAGCGGCCCAGGATGTTGCCGCCCCGGACCTTCACGCGCAGCGGCGGCTCCGGGCCCGGCCGGCCGATGATGACCACCGCCGGGCCGATCTGGCCCACGCGGCCGTCGTACCAGTCTCCCTGCAGCGTGAGCCCGTCCCGCGAGCCGGCCTGCCAGTCGGCCCGGAAGCCCAGGTGCCCCATGCGCCAGTCGTCGGGGCTTGGCGGTGGAGCCACCAGCTCGCTGCTGTCGCGTTCGAAGTATTGCCCGAAAACCCGGTAGTGGCCGGAGCCCGCGCGGCCGCCGTACCGCAGCGCCAGCCTGGCGCGATCCTCGCTGCCAGTACCCGCCTCCGCATAAAGCCCCTGCGTATCCCGCGCATTGCGCGTGGTGATGTTGATCACGCCGTTGACGGCATTGGTGCCCCACTGGGTTGCCCCGGGGCCGCGGATCACCTCGATGCGCTCGATGTCCTCCATCAGGTAGTTCTGCACGTCCCAGCGCACGCCGGAAACCAGCGGGGTGTAGATGCTGCGGGTGTCGCTGAGCACCAGCAGCTTTTCCGAGTTGATGCTGCTGAAGCCGCGCGAGGCCACCGCCCAGGTGTTGGCATTGCGCTGCCCCACGTGGATGCCGGGCACGCCGCGCAATGCCTCGGGAATGCTGGTGGCGCCGGAGCGGCGGATGTCCTGCCGGGTCAGCACGGCGATCGCGGCGGCGGCCTCGCCGAGCGGCTGGGCGCTCCGGGAGACGGAGGTGACCTCCACCTCGGTGAGCTCCAGCAGGCTCATGCGCTTCAGCGATGCAATGCCAGGGTCGGCTTCGAGTGCATGGCTGCCTGCGCAGAACAGCAGCAGCGCGATTCCCGGCGTCGCGTTCCGCATGGTTTCCCCTGTGACATCCCTTCTGCCCCGAGGCTAGGCCACCGGGCACCGGCATTCAAGGCTCAAGTGCCGGCAGCGGCCTCCCGGCGGCGCAGCGCGCTGCGCCAGATGGTGTAGAGGCCGGTGCCGACGATGAGCGCGCAGCCCGCCAGCATCAGGAGGTCCGGCCGCTCGCCGAACACGAAATAGCCCAGAATCAGCGCGAAAACCAGGCGCGTGTAACGGAACGGCACCACCGCGCTGACTTCGCCGAGCCGCGTCGCGGCCACCAGCGAATAATAACCGCCGCAGCTGATGATCACGGTGGCCAGCAGCCGGGCCAGCTCTGCGGTCCCGGGCACCCGGGGTTCATGGTCCATCAACAGCATCGTCACCAGCCCCGCGGGAACCAGCGACAGGAAACCCCACGCCGCCACCTGCACGCTGGCAATCTCCTGCGGCACCGTGCGGCTGGCCAGGTCGCGCGCCGCCAGCAATACCACCGCGACCACCGCCAGCAGCGATCCGGGCGTGAAGGCCGCCAGCCCCGGCTGGATGATCAGCAGCACGCCGATGAAACCCAGCGTGATGGCGGTCCAGCGCCGCCATCCCACCGGCTCGCCGAGGAACAGCGCCGCACCCAGCGTAACGGCCAGCGGCGTGGCCTGCAGGATGGCCGAGGCGGATGAAAGTGTGGTCAGCGCCAGCGCGGTGACGAACGCGGCGGAACCGATGGCCTCGGTGATGTTGCGCACCATCACGGACCGGACAAGCAGCCCGGAGGACAGCAGGCGCCTGCCGCTTGCGAGGCTGATGATGCTGAACACGATGCCGCCAGCGGCGCCCACCATCGACAGCACCTGGCCGACGGGCAGCGCCGTGGCCAGCTGCTTGATCAGCACATCCTCAAGCGCAAACCCGGCCATCGCAGCCACCATCAGCAGGCTGCCGCGAAGGTTGTCCCGGGATGCGGATTTCAGATGAACGTGTTCTCCAGCACCAGCACGCCGGCGCCGGTGTTGGAGATCGGCGCGTGGTAGTGCTTGTGGACCACCTTGACGTTGTCCTGCAGCGCACCGCGCATCACCAGCCACATGATGGTCTCGATGCCCTCGGTGCCGGCACGGCGCATGATCTCCGAGTTGCTGAAGCTGGCGAACCATTCCGGATCGCTGGCGATGCGATCCATGGTCTCCAGGTCGAAGTCCACGTCGATCAGGCCCGCGCGCTCGCCCTGCAGCTGGTGGCTCATGCCGCCGGTGCCGAGGATCACCACTTTCATGTCTTCGGGATAGGACTCCACCGCCTTGCGCAGGGCGCGGCCCAGCTTCAGGCAGCGGGCCGCCGTCGGCACCGGGTGCTGCACCACGTTCACCGCCAGCGGGATGGCCTTGATGGGCCAGTCCTCGTGGGTGCCCCACAGGGCGCGGATCGGGTTCACGAACCCGTGGTCCACCTTCATCTCCTGGCAGGTGCAGATGTCGAACTCCTGCTCCACCAGCTTCTCGGCGATATGCCAGGAGAACGGCGCGTCGCCCTTGAACGGGGCCACGGGCTTCAGCGCCCAGCCCTCGTCCGCGTTCTCGTAGATGTCGGCGCAGCCCAGCGCGAAGGTCGGCACCTTGTCGAGGAAGAAGTTCAGGCCGTGGTCGTTGTAGACCACGATGGCGAGGTCCGGCTTGTGCTTCTGCAGCCACTCCTGCGCCGGCTTGTAGCCGTCGAAGAAGCGCTTCCAGTACGGCTCCTGCTGCAGGTTGTTGGCGATGGCATTGCCCACCGCGGGGATGTGGGAGCTCGTGACTCCGCCGATGATCTTAGCCATTCCAGGTCCCCTCACATGCCTTTCTGAGTACTTTCGCCATTCCAGAACCCCTCGCGTTGCGCCAGCTTCTCTTCCAGGCCTTCACGCTTCTTCAGCAGCTTCGCCTGGAATTCGGGAGTGCTGATGCCCTGCATCCTCGCGCCGCAGTCCTGCACGGAGGTGCCGCGCGGGATGGCCATCTTGGCCATGTAGTAGATGTTCGCGCCGGCACGCAGCATGCCGAGGAAGTCCTGCTTCAGGATGAATTCCTTGTACTTGCCGGTGACACCGTACTTGTCGCAGTAGGCCGCCGGGTCCTTGTCGAACTCGTTGCGGTTGGCCTCCTCGCAGAAGGAGAACAGCAGCTTGTTCAGGTTGTACGAGCTGTGCGCGTGCTTGCCGTCAAACACGTAGGTGCCCGGAATATCGTCGTAATCGTGCTTGGTCCAGCCCATGGCTTTTCCTACCCCAACGTTATGAACGTAATAACTGTATGGGCAGGATTGTAGTCCAGCCGGCGCAGGCGCGCAGCGCATGGTGCCTGCCAGTGGCAGCCGAAATCAGGGAGAAACTGACGTCGACAGCCTCCCGCCGCCGGTCAGCCGTGGCGCTGCCGCACCGCCTCGTAGAGCATCATTCCGCAGGCCACCGACACGTTCATGCTCTCCACGCTGCCCACCTGCGGCAGGCGCACCAGCAGGTCGCAGGACTTGCGGGTCAGCTCGCGCAGGCCGTCGCCCTCGCCGCCCATCACCAGGGCCTTCGAGCCGGTGAGGTCCGCCTGCCAGGCGAATTCGCGGCCCTGCATGTCGGCACCGATGATCCACTGGCCGGCATCCTTCAGCAGCCGCAGTGTGCGCGCCAGGTTGGTCACCGTGGCCAGCGGAATGGCCTCGGCGGCGCCGGCGGCCACCTTGCGCACGGTGGCGTTCATGCCGGCAGCGCGATCCCTGGGCACCACCACGGCCAGCGCACCGCAGGCATCGGCAGTGCGCAGGCAGGCGCCGAGGTTGTGCGGGTCCTGCACGCCGTCGAGCACCAGCACCAGCGGATCGGTGGCGGCAGTGATGGCGTCCAGCAGCTCATCCTCATGCCAGGGCGGCAGGGGATCCACTTCGGCCAGCACGCCCTGGTGGCTGACGTCGCCCGCGCGGCCGGCGATCTGCCGCGCCTCCACGCGCTCTCGCTTCACGCCCTGCTGCTGCGCCAGCTGCAGCAACTCGCGCATCCGCTGGTCATCGCGCCGTGCGTCCACCTGCAGGCGACGCACGCGGCCGGCCGACTTCAGCAGCAGGCTGCGCACGGCGTGCAGGCCATAGACCAGCGAAGGCGCGCTCATCGTCCCTTGCGCCCGCGCGCGGGCCGCGGGGTGGCAGGCACCTCGGGCACCAGGTCGAGGTCGATCAGGCCCTCCACCGGATTCACGGCAGTGACGATCACGCGCACATGCGCACCCACCTGCAGGCGGCGCTTGCCGTGCACGCCCACCCAGGCATGCAGGGCGTCGTCCTTCACGTATTCATCGTCCCTGAGGTTGTCCAGGTGCAGCAGGCCGTCAGCGGCCACCTCGGTGATCTGCACGAAGCAGCCGAAGTCCACCACCGTGGTGATGACTGCGTCGAAGGTCTGCCCGATGCGGTCGCGCAGGTACACGCATTTCAGGTAGGCCTCCACGTAGCGGTCCGCCTCGTCGGCACGCTTCTCGCACAACGAGAGGTGCTGGCCCAGCAGCGCAAGCGGCCCGATCTCATAGGCACGGCCGGCAGGATCGCCAGCCGCGAGCATGGCCTTGATGGTCCGGTGCACCACCAGGTCCGGATAGCGGCGGATGGGGGAGGTGAAGTGGGCGTAGTTCTTCAGCGCCAGGCCGAAATGGCCGATGTTTTCCGGCTGGTAGCTGGCCTGCATCAGCGAGCGCACCACCAGCGTCTCGATGAAGGGCTTCAGCGCCGCATCCCGGATGCGCGAGGAGATCTTCTGCAGGTCGCGCGTGGTGATCTCGGCCGGGAAATCCACGCCCACGCCCAGCGCGCGCAACGTGGCGGCCAGCGTCTCCAGCTTCTTCTCGTCGGGCTCGGCGTGCACGCGATACAGGGTGGGACGGTGGCGGCCCCCCAGCTCCTGTGCCGCAGCCACGTTGGCAAGCACCATGCACTCTTCGATCAGCCGGTGGGCGTCGTTGCGCAGCGGCAGCTCGATGGACTGGATCTGCTCGGCTTCGTTGAACACGAAGCGCGGCTCGGGGGCGTCGAAGTCCAGGGCGCCCCGGCGCTGGCGTGCCTTGTACAGCGCGCGATACACATCCACCAGCGGCAGCAGCTTCTCGCACAGCGGGCCGATCCTGGCGCGCGCCTCCGGGCGTCCCTCGAACAGCGCCGCAAAGGCCAGCCCGTAGGTGAGGCGCGCATGCGAGCGCATCACCGCCGGGTAGAAGCGCGCGCCTTTCAACTGGCCATTGGCCGACACCTGCATGTCGGCCACCAGGCACAGCCGGTCCACGTCCGGCTTCAGCGAGCACAGCTCATCCGAAAGCGCCGCCGGCAGCATGGGCAGCACGCGGCGCGGGAAATACACCGACGTACCGCGTTCGCGCGCCTCGGCGTCGAGCGCCGTGCCTTCGCGCACGTAGTGGCTCACGTCGGCGATGGCCACCACCAGGCGGAAGCCCTCACCCGCCCGCTCCGCATGGACGGCATCGTCGAAGTCGCGCGCATCCTCCCCGTCGATGGTGACCAGCGGCAGGCTGCGAAGGTCAACGCGGCGCGCGGCCTCGGCCGGGTCGACTTCGGTGCCGTGGCGCATGGCGTCAGCGAGCGCCTCGGCGGAGAAATCCCGCGGCAGGGACAGCTTGGCGATGGCCGCCTCGGTGGCCAGGGTGACGGGCTTTTCCGGATTCAGCAGCCGCTCCACGCGGGCCACCCCGATGCCGCCGGCCTCCGGGTACTTGACCACCCGCGCGATCACCCAGCTCCCCTGCACTGCGCCGTTGAGATGTTCGGGCGGCACCGAGCAGTACAGGTTGAGGCGGCGGTCGGCCGACAGTACGGTAGGCGCGCGGCCCCGGATGTCCACCGTGGCCAGGAAGGCACCGACGCCCCGCGCCAGCACCTCGACGAGCGTGCCCGACCAGCGGCCGTCGCTGCCCTGCGTCGCGGACACGCGCACCTGGTCGCCGTGCATGACGCCGGCCATTTCGCGCGGCGGCAGGAAGATGCTCTCGGCCAGCTCGTCGCTGCGCACGAAGCCGAAACCTCCCCGGTTGGCCGAGACCAGGCCGATGAACTGCCGTGCGGAACCACCTCCGGAGCGGCGAGCGGACGGGCCGCCGCGGCCGAACTGCGGCGCGCGCCGCGCGCCGGTCTGGGGGGCGCGGGAGCGCGAATCCTGGTGGCGGGATTTTCTGGTGCGGGAACGTTTCAGGGGTGTCCTCGGTGCCCCGGGAACCGGGGATAGCTCACTATTTCTGGCGCCCAGTTTAGCTCCGGGCAGGAAGAGGCGTGCCGCTCATTGACTTCAACCCCGCGGCTTGCGTACATTGCGCGGCCCACCGTGCCCAGGTGGCGGAATTGGTAGACGCACTAGTTTCAGGTACTAGCGGGTAACACCGTGGAGGTTCGAGTCCTCTCCTGGGCACCAGGTCGATGGTCAAAGCCCCGCACATGGCGGGGCTTTTTGCTGTCGCCCCCTTTCCGGGCGGCCATCAGGCCGCCTCCGGCACCTTGCGCATCAGCTCCGTGCCCGGCATCCAGCTGTAGGTGTCCGACACTGCCGTCGACGGCGAGCCATCCGCGTTCACGGCCTTGCGGTAGGTCAGGGAACTTGCCCCCTCCTCTTCCAGCTCCACGAACCCGGTCTCGTTCTTGCGCAGGGTGGTCTCCTCGGCGATGACGCTGCGCACGAAGTCGCGGTGGCTGCGGAAGGCGATGAAGCCGGGCAGGTCGCCATTACCCAGCAGTTCCTCCGGATCACGGCGCTCCACGTCCTTGAAGAGCTGCAGCGCCACCTGGAAGTGCCCGAGCTCGTAGTCGAGGAACTGCTCCCACAGCGCCTTCACGCGCGGGTTGGACTCCTGCGCCAGGCAGCCGGCGTAGTTCCACACCTCGGCGGCCTCGCTCAGCAGCAGCTTCTCCAGCACCGTCTCGCCGGGATTGAGCATGGAGCCATAGTGCGTGATGTGCTGCGATTCCACCGAGGCGATCTCGGCATAGAGCTGGCGTGCCAGCGGATCGGCGAACAGCGGGCCGATGGTCATGTAGTAGTCGTGCGTCTGGTACTCACCGCCGGTGAGCGTCAGGGCATGCAGCTTGGTGGCCAGCGCGGCGCCAGGCTCGTAGGGCCGCAGCAGGTCATGCTCGGGCGCCCGGTGGTGCTCGGAGGTGGCGCGTGCCGGCGCGATGTCGGTGTAGCCCTGCACGATGTTGTTGGCATCCTTGCCCTCGAGCCGGTCCAGCAGCGCCGTGTAGCGGTAGAGATGGTCGAAGTCCTCCAGCAGCGCGTAGCGGTAGGCCTGCGCCAGGTAGGGATCGGGCTCGAGCTGCGCCACGGAAGAGGTGACCTCGATGGCCGTCTGCTCATAGCCGATGGTGGTTTCCAGCGGCGAATGATCGGCGCCGATCAGCCAGTTGATCGCGGTGGCCTGGTGCTGCTCCACGCGCATGAGCTGCGCCAGGGTTGCCCGGGCATCGCGGTTCATGCGCAGCGCCACCTGCTTGGTGCGCAGCGAGTCCAGCTCCTGCCCGTTCATCAGGATCACGCGCACGCGCGTGAAGGCGTCATCGTCCAGCTTGCTGATGGGCTTGCCGGCCATCTGCTTCCAGCTCAGGCGCTGCTTGCCCAGGGCAACACCGCGCTCCTCGAAAAGATTGATGCTCATGGTTGCTCCCGGGTGTCTACACGGCCTGGGTGCCGGCGGCCTCGTTCATCAGCGCCTTCAGCCAGGCACGCACGACGACAAGGTGTTCCTCCTCGGCGTCCAGCGCGCCGAGGAACTGTTCGGAAAGCTCCTGCTGCTCGGCCTTGGCGGCCAGCTCGGCCAGCATCTCCCAGCTGGCGGTATCGGTGAGCTCGGCGATGAGCATGGCATCCAGGCACTGCGCCAGCGTGGTGCGCGGATCGGTGACCACCTGCATGAGGCCCATGGAGGCCGTGCCGGCCACGTCGGCACATGGCGTCTGTGCCGTCGGGTCGCCGCCCAGTTGCGTCATGGCATCGCAGAGCATCAGGAAGTGGGCATGCTCCTCGGCACGGATGCGACGCAGCGTATCCAGCGGCTGCTCGCCCGCGCGCCGGATGGTGATGGCCTCGTGCACGTCGTTTTCGGCCTGCATTTCACCCACGGGCAGGAAGGCCTCTGCGCCGTTGCTCAGTGCCAGGTACTTGGAAATCAGCGCGTCATACAGCCGTGTGCCAGTGCGTTCGAAGGCGATGCGCTCGCCGATCTTGTTGAGCAGCAAGGCGGGGCTCACCCCGTTGAACTTCGCCACGGTCTTCTTGACGGTGCCTTTCAGGAGCGAGGCCGGCGGGGGAATGGATCCCACGCTGTCCGCGTCGGCGATGTAGCGGAGGCGTTCCGCATCGATGGCGGCGGTGTCGATGGGCATGGGCGGTGACAGGTCCTCCACCGCGTCGATCATCAGCTTGATCTGGTCCTGGCTGACAGCGGCGCCGGTGCGGTTGGTGCCCGGGGTGGTTGCTTGCATGGAGATGTTCCTCGTCTGGATTGGCGGGCGCTACTGCACGCGGCTGTCGTCGACGGTGCCGCGCCATGCGCCGGTTTCGGCGCCACGCGACTCGATGAACTTCTTGAAGTCGCGCACCGTGGTCTCGACCCGCGCATTGAGAAGCCCCAGTGCGTCACCGACGTTCTCCATGGCACCCTGCGGTTCGTAGGCCATCACCAGGCGCACGCGCGTGCGATCCTCGCCCAGGGGTTCGAAGCGCACGGTGCCGGCGTTCGGGGCACCATTGATGCTGCGCCAGGAGATGCGCCGGTCAGGATCCTGCTCGGTGATCTCCGCGTCCCACTCCACGTTCTTGCCCCAGATGTCCGCCTCCCAGTGCACGTGCGTGTCATCAAGCTGGGTCACCTGCTTCACGCCGGCCATGAAGCGGGGAAAGTCCTCGAACTGGGTCCACTGGTTGTAGACGTTGCGCACGGGGCGATCCACGTCGATGGTCTTCTCGATGCGTTCCATGGGGATTCTCCGGGCCGGAAAAAAGGGAAGAACGATCATCCGCGCCACAGAAATCCTGCGGAGTCGGGGAGACCGTCAGCTGCTGTGGGATGTTTCCTACCGCCGCAAAGTCCACTGGTGTTCCTACGCCACAGTGCGCAGGTTCCCGGCGCGACATGCGGGCGCGACCGCGCCAGCCTGCGCGGGTTCCCCGTGCGAGGCGCGCGGCAGCAGGACGGAGGGCTCATGAAACCGAGGACATATCTGATCGCAGGTGCCATCGCAGCCTCTGCGCTGGCGTGGGGATGCACGCTGGCGCGCCGCAGGGCAGGCATGAAAGCCCGAAGTGGCGCGTCGCTGCCCACGGACGCCGCCACGGCGACATCCGTGGAGCGGGAAATGGAGGATCAGGCCATGGCCCGCGCGCAATCCGAAGTGGCGTCAGGCGAATACGACATGCAGGGCTGAGTGCAGGTCAGGTGGCCGGCGGCACAGCGAAGGCCAGGCAGCCCAGCAATGCCGGCGATCGCGTGACCAGCAACGCGCCATGCTCACGCAGGCGCGATGCGGCATCCGCGTCCTGGAAGGAAAACACCCACAGCGCGCCCGATGGATCGGCCCAGAGGATTCCGCCACGCAGTTCCACCATGCCGTCCAGGAGACGATTGGCATCGCCGGGGCGCACCAGCACGGCCACCTGGCCGGAACCCGCCGGCGGAAGCAGGGCCGGCGGCGCGGCCAGGAGCACCAGGCCGCCCAGGGTGGCCACCGCCACGCGTCTGGATCCGTCACGGTGCGCGCCATTGCCCGTCCTGCGCAACGCCATGCCCGCCAGGAAGGGCAGCATGCCGAAGGCGACGAACCAGAGCAGGTCCCACAGCAGGGGATCCGGCACGTCCATGCGGATCCGGTGGATTCCCAGCAACCAGTGCGAGACCACGCCGTCGAGGATGTGCCACGCGCCAAAGGACAGCAGGCCGTCGGCCAGCAGCCCGCGACCGGAAATCGCGGGCGATGTCCTCGCCTTCCACAATGACCACAACCCGGCCATCGCCACCAGGTACATCAGCAGGTGGAACAGTCCGTCGGCGAGCAGTTGCGTGCGCAGGCGGCTGAACGCCCCACCCTGCACGCCCAGCAGCAGGTGATGCCATTGCAGGATCTGGTGCAGCAGGATGCCATCGAAGAATCCGCCCAGCGCGAATCCCAGCAGGTATCCGGCCCAGGGACGACGTGATGCATGCATGGCCTGACTGTAGCGTCACGTCGCGATTCCCGGATTAACGCAGGTTGGTTCCCCTTGCGTCCGCAGCGTGCACGCCCTGCGCCGGTTGGCGCTGTTTGCGCGCCGCGTCCGCGATTCCTACAACCGGCAGCGCCGGAGGAGGACACCACCCCGCGACCGCGGGAGCAAGCATGACCCTTGATTGCAGACTTGCCGCCAGGAGGCCGCCATGAACTCCGCAACCCGTCCCCTCGCCCTCGTCACCGGTGCATCCAGCGGCATCGGCCTCGAACTGGCCATCCTCTGCGCGCAGCATGGCTACGACCTGCTGACCGCTGCGGACCGGCCCATGGACGAGCTGTCCATGAATGCAGAGGCCGCTTCCGCACGCGCCGAAACCCTGCAGCTCGATCTGGCCATCCGCGCCGACCTGGAGGTGCTGCTGGCCGCGCTGCGCGGGCGCACGCCGGAGATCCTCATCGCCAATGCCGGCCACGGACTGGGCCGGGCCTTCCTGGACCAGGACATCCGCGAAGCCCAGCACGTCGTGGACACCAACATCAGCGGGACCATCTTCCTGATCCACCACGTGGGCAACCTGATGCGTGCGGCGGGTCGCGGCCGCATCCTCATCACCGGCTCGATCGCCGGCTTCATGCCCGGCGCCTTCCAGGCCGTGTACAACGGCACCAAGGCCTTCATCGACTCCTTCGCCTGGGCATTGCGCAATGAGCTGAAGGAATCCGGGGTGACGGTCACCTGCCTGATGCCCGGCGTGACCGACACGGAATTCTTCCGGCGCGCGGACCTGATGGACACCGCCATGGGCGCCTCCCACCACAAGATGGATCCCCTGGAAGTTGCCCGCCTCGGCTTCCAGGCAATGCTCGACGGCGAAGGCGCGGTGGTGACCGGCGCACGCAACAAGCTGCAGACGGCGATGGCTGGCGTCACCCCGGCGGCGGTGCTGGCAGAACGTCACCGTCGGATGGCGGCTCCGGGCACGGCAAACAAGTAGCCGAATCAAGGTAGCGCGGATCAAACCCCGCCAGCTGCTCGAGGGTGTTGCGCTCCAGCAGTGCCAGCCGCCCGGACTGAAGCCGGATGAGCCCCGCGCGCCGCATTTCCATCAGGGTGCGGTTGACGTGCACCGCGGACAGGGCCAGTGCATCTCCCAGCTCCACCTGCGTGAGGGGCATCCCGCAGGTGCCCTCATGGGCGAGCCCGGCCTTTTCCAGGCGCCAGAAGATCTCGCACAGCAGGTGCGCCACGCGCTCCAGGGCATTGCGGGATCCCAGGTTCACCGCCCATTGCCGGGTGATGCAAGCCTCGCTGGCCGTGATCCACCACAGCGCCTGGCCGAGCCGCGGGCACCGTTGCAACAGTTCCAGCGCCGCTTCCTGGCGCAGCATCAGCGTGCTGGTGCTCCTCAGCGCACTGACCGGATGATCAACCTGCTGCCGGATCAACATTCCCGTGCCACAGACATCGCCCGGGAACAGCAGGCCGAGGATCTGGCGCCGGCCGTCCGGTGAAATGTTGTAGCGGCAGGCCAGGCCGGAGACCAGCAGGAAGATGCCCTCCGCACCGGCTTGTCCGTGGACCAGGTTTTCCCGCGGCAGGAAACGGCGATCCCTCCATCCACAGCCGGCCAGCTCCCGCGCCCCGGCTTCCCCCAGCCAGGCCAGCCTGCCCAGCCGGGACACCAGGCGATCCATGCCGTGGTTCATGTCTTGATCTGGGCAAGTCCGTGGCGGTTTCCCGAAATGGGCTGCCAGCGTGGGGCGCCATTTCTGTGCGCGGCAGCAGCCAGGAGGCCGTCTGCGCCGCGGACATGTCTGACAGGGAGGTTGCGTCGGGCGGCTTGCGCACGTTGAGGAGGCAACCCCGGGTCCGCAGGCGTCAGCCAGTCCTACAACCTGCGCCGGCTTCGACTTACTGCGTGTACTGCGCCGCGCGGCGATCGTCAATGCGCTGTCCACCCGCAAATCTCCCTCCGGCCAGGCCGACAGGAAACCACATGGGCGCAAGGGGAAGGTTCATGGAGCACCGCTGGGGAACACGCGTCGAACTGGATGCGCCAGCGGAGATCACCACGCCGGCGGGGTTTGCCGCCAGCGGCTACGTGCGCAATGCCAGCGTCAGCGGCGCCTTCGTCGAGACGCGCATGAAATTCCCCCTGCTCTCGCGCATCGCGGTGCATCCCCTGGCGCGGGAAGGGGAATGGCTGGACGCCTGGGTGGTGCGCGTGGAAAGCAAGGGCATTGCCATTGAATGGCTGGATCCGGGACTGCGTACAGTCTCCGGCCTGCTGTCGCTGCGTCCCGGCGCGGACACGCTGGGCGGCGGGATGGACGCCCTGACGATCGCCAACTCCTGAACATCCACCCCGGGGCGAGCGGATATTCCGGCAGCCGCTCGACCGCCGGAATCTCCCGCCGTGCGCCTCAGTGGGCGCGACCCTTGCGGCCTTCCAGCTCGCTCTTGCGGGCCATCAGCTGTTCTGCAAGCATCTCCATGTCCATTCCCGCGGCCTTGGCCTTCGAGAACATGCCGCCGCGCTGTTCCTCTTCCTTCACGTGGTGCTTGATCATCTCCGACAGCACGCTCACGCGGGCATCGAAGTAGTCATCCTCCGGACCGCCGGCCTCGATCTGTGCGATCAGCTCCTTGGCCGAGGCATGTTCCACTTCCGCCTCGTGGTGGATGTCCTCCTCCCCGGTGGCCTCGAGGAAGGCCGGGTAGAAGATTTCCTCCTCGATCATGGTGTGGATGCGCAGCGCCTGGCAGATGCGCTGGGCCAGGTCCTTCTTCTTCGCCTCCGAGCGCGCCTTCTCGAACTGTTCGAACCATTCTTCCACCTGCCGGTGGTCGGCCTTCAGCAGCGCGATGGCGTCAGTGGAGGCGCGCGCCCTTGCGGCACGGGCGGTGCGTGCGGCCGTTGAGCGGGCCGAGGAACGCGAGGAAACCCTGCGTGAAACTTGTTGCATGATGCACTCCATCAATTGTTGGTGAGACCCCATGCACAGGATGGTGTCCGACTCATGCAAAAGCATCGGCCCGGACGCAGATGGCACTGTAGGACCTGACCTACCGTGGCCTAAATGGGTTTGGCCACCATCAGGTAGAACACGACGATGAATGCCACGAATGCCCACATGCCGAGCACTGTCCAGAACGCAAGAAATCTCCAGTAGGCAGCGGGCAGCGCGGTGCCGGCATCGGCAGCCGCGGCCGCCATGTCGCGCATTTTCATCTGCATCCACACCACGGGCAGCCAGCAGGCAATGGCGAAGGCGTACAGCACCATGGCATCACGCAGCCAGGTCACCGACCACGGAAGTCCTGCCCGGGACGCCAGGTACCAGCCGGTCAGCGGCTGCAGCACCGCCGTGGGCGTGGTGAACAGCCAGTCCGCGATCACCACGTAGCGCAGCACCACCGCGATGACCCTGGGGTCGCGGGTGCGGCTGGCAAAGAACATGTAGAAGGCCGAGCCCAGCCCCGTGCCGAACAGCAGGGTGGAAGAGATGATGTGCAGCCACTTTACGGCGAGGTATTCCAACTTCCCCTTTCCCTGCGGGACCGCCACCAGCCCGCCAGTGCCAGCCCCAGGCCAAAGGCCACATATCCGGCAGCGAGTGACTTGCGCGAGATGTGCTTTTCGAATCCGGGCTGCAGCCGTTCGGGCACCACCTTGTAGTCGACCAGGTAGGCCGCCAGCCCGACGGCAGCGGCCTGGGCGGCATGCACGGAAAATGGCGTGCCGGGCCGCGGCGGAAATACCCGCTGCTGCACGAAGGCCCACCAGCACGAGGAGGCATGGTGAATGAGGAAGCCCGGCAAGGTATGGCGCAGGGTAACGTCGCGCCGGTGGCCGGCCCGCGTGCCATGTATCCACTGTGCCGGGCCGTTGTGGGTGGCCAGGCCCCGGCGTCGCTCCAGCCTGCCGCAGGCGACGATGGCCGCGCTCGACAGGACTGCCGCCACCGTGCCCGCAAACCACATTGACCTGAGGCCTTGCCCACCGTCCTGCATGACCGCCTCCGCACGCGCGTGACCCGGGGATCCACGATGGCACAGGCGGCAACGCCGCGCAGTCAGCCGGCGCCGACTGTTGCGTCACAGACTGCCAGGGCATTCCTACACGTGACCTACAAACGATGTAGCCGCTGGCTTACAGAAACATCAAGCCGGGGGACGCATGGTGTCCTGACGCCCATCTGGAACGTTGCAGGCGATCAGGTGACTCATGAATGCAAGCACTCGGTACATGGAACATCGCTGGGGCACCCGCGTCGAACTGGACGCTCCGGCTGAACTGGCCACCGCCGAGGGCGTGTGCACCGACGGACGGGTACGCAACGCCAGCCTGAGCGGTGCCTTCGTCGAGACGTCGGCGAAGGTTCCCTTGCTGTCACGGGTCGCGCTCAGGCCCCTGGTCACAGGCGCAAGCTGGCTGGATGCCTGCGTGGTGCGCGTGGAAGCCGATGGCCTGGCACTGGAATGGCTGGAACCCGGCCTGCACCCGGTCTCTGCCCTGCTTGCCCTGCGTCGCCAGGACGGGCCCGCCCTGCCCCCCGCCCATCGCAATCCGAAGAACGACCAGGTGGTGCGCATCTTCCCCGAACGACAGCACACCACACCTCCATCCTGATTCCCGTCCGGAGGGGTCCCGGGCCCTGCGCCGGATGCACATGTCGTATCCTTGCCGGCATCTCGGATCCGGCAAGGGGGATACATGGACACGAAGAAGTTCCTGGCATGCTGCGCACTGTCGCTGGGCCTGATGGGCAGCACCTTCGCCCAGGAGCCCCCCACCGGCGTCACCCGCGTCGAGGAACAGCACGCCATGCTCCGCAGCAGCGACCCGAAGCTGGCCGCGAACAAGAAGCTGGTGTACGACATGTACCGCGCCATCGTGCAGGGAGGCCGCCATGAGCAGGCGGAGAAGTTCTTCACCCCGGGCTACATCCAGCACAATCCCAACGTGGCCTCCGGGCGCGATGAACTGGTGAAGTTCATCCGCAATTCCCGGCCGCAGCGCGAGGTGCAGCCCGGCCTCACCTTCCCGCTGATCTCCATCATCGCCGAGGGCGACATGGTGATGGTGGCCACCGCCACCTGGGAGGATGACCAGGAAAACCCCGGCCAGCGTTACGCCACCACCCACTTCGATCTGTACCGCATCGAGAACGGCCTCATCGCCGAGCACTGGGACCACGTGCCCAAGACCACCGCCGCGAAGACCTTCGATCCGAACAGCATCCTGGAAACCGCGCCCAAGAAATAAGCGCAGCGGGGGAACAATGAAAACAACAGTACGGCTCACCCTGGCGGGCCTGGCGCTGGCCGCATCCGTCGGCCCGGCCTCCGAACCTGTGGTCACCGACGCGCGTGTCATCAACGAGGCGCGCCGCGTGCAGCTGCTGGAGGCCCGCCTGGCCTCCCTGCAGCGCGAGGTGGAGATGATCGAGGACCGCAGGGCCATCGAGCGCCTGCAGCAGCTGTGGGGCCACTACATCAGCGAAGGGATGGCGGCCGAGGCCGCCGCGCTGTTCTCCGACAGTCCCGCGGCCTCGATCGAATTTGCGCAGCAGGGTGTGTACCTGGGACGCCAGCGCATCCAGGCCTTCCTGTCGATCGCGGCCCGCACCGGAGCGGGCGAGCTGCGCGAGACCCCGGTGATGCAGCCGGTGATCCACGTGGCGGCCGACGGCAGGAGCGCCCGTGCGCGCTGGCGCGCCATGGTGCTGGGCGGGCAGCACGGCCAGGACGGCCGCTGGGAGGAAGGTCCCTTCGAGAACGAATACGTGAAGGAGAACGGCGCCTGGAAGATCCTGCACATGCACTGGTACACCACCGTGAGCGGCTCCTATGACAAGGGCTGGCACAAGGAACCTTATCCGGTGGCTGGCCCGCTGCGCGAACTGCCGCCCGACCGGCCACCCACCGAGGTGTACGAGTCGTTCCCCGCGTTCTACCTGCCGCCCTACCACTACCTGCATCCGGTGACGGGCAAACCCGTGGCCTGGGATGAGCTGGCCGCGGAGGGCGCACGATGAACCGCCTGCTCCGCCTCATCGCCCTCACCGCAGGCCTCGCCTGCGCGGGCAGCGTGCACGCGGCCGCGCCCGCCGCGCCCGACCTGACCCCGCGGCTCACGCGCATCGCCGACCGCATCGCGTCCATCGATGCCCAGGCCACGCGCATCGGGGACTACAACGAGATCCGCAACCTGCAGCGCATCTACGGCTTCTATTTCGACGAGGCGCTGTGGGACCAGGTGGTCGACCTCTTCAGCGACGACGCCACCGTGGAGGTGGGTCCCCACGGTGTCTACGTGGGCAAGGCCAGCATCCGCCGCTACTACCTTGGGCTCACCGGTGGTCGCGTGGGCCTGCAGCATGGCGAGCTGAACAACCAGAGCCAGCTTTCCCCGGTGATCACGCTGTCACCGGACGGCCGGAGTGCGAAGGCGCGCTGGCGCGTGCTGATCCAGGACGGCGTCTTCAAGGGCGAGTCGAACTGGGGCGGCGGCGTCTACGAGAATGAATACGTGAAGCAGGATGGCGTGTGGAAGATCCGCCGCCTGCATTTCTTCACGCGTTTCTATTCGCCCTACAAGGACGGCTGGACCCGTGCCACCGAAGCCCTCAATGCGCGCTACGGCCGCTCCACGGCGAAGCCCGACCGCGCTTCCAGCATCCGGTATGCCACGTGGCCGCAGCGATTCGTCGCGCCCATGCATTTCGCCGGCGAAGGCAGCGGGGTATATCGCCTCGCGCCGGCCAACACCGCGCGCGCCGCGGCGCCGGCCAACGGCCAGCCGCGCACCGTGGCGCAACTGGAAGCCGAGGTACGCGCGCTGGAACTGAAGGTCGCGCGGCTGCGCGCGGTCGACGACATCGAGAACCTGCAAGGCACCTACGGCTACTACGTGGACATGTCGATGGCCGATCCCACCGCCGCGCTGTTCGCCGACGACGCCACCCTGGAGATCCTGCAGCGCGGCGTCTACATCGGCCGCGACCGCATCTATGAATACATGCGCCGCCTCGGCCTGCCCAGCCACGGGCGCATGTTCACGCACATGCTGCAGCAGCCGGTGATCCATGTATCCTCAGACGGCTCGCGCGCCTGGCTGCGCGGGCGGCAGTTCGAGCTCTTCGGCATCCACAACGTGCAGGCGCAGTGGGCCGAAAACACCTACGAACACTCCTATGTCCGCCAGGACGGCATGTGGAAGATCCAGACCTTCAACGCCTGGCACAGCTTCTATGCGCCCTACGAGGGCGGCTGGGCGGAACAGTCCAATCCCATGAACTACTATCCGGATTATCCGCCGGACCTGCCGCACTCGGTGAAATACGAGCCGTACCCGTCGATCTTCGTGGCGCCCTTCCACTATCGCAATCCGGTGAGCGGAAGATGAACGCATCCCCTGCCCGCCGCATCCTCGCAGCCGTGCTCGCCAGCGCCCTGGCCGGCTGTGCAGGCAACTCCTCGGCGCCTTCCGGTCCACCGCCGGACACCGCCCTGCAGGCGCGCGTGGCACAGATTGAAGCGCGCGTGGAGCGGCTGCAGGACATCGGCGACATCAAGCGCCTGCAGCGCGCCTACGGCTATTACCTGGACGAGGGCCAGTGGGACCAGGTTGCCGACCTGTTCGCCGACAACGCCACGCTGGAGATCGGCAAGGACGGCGTGTTCCGCGGACGCGACCGCATCCGGCAGTACCTGCGCGCGCTGGGCAAGGGCATCAATGGCCTGGTGCCCGGCCAGCTCAACGAGCATTTCCAGGAAATGCCGGTGATCACGCTCACCGGCGGCAATACCGCCCAGGGCACCTGGCGCGACATCATGCTCACCGGCGCGCTGGGGCGGGAGGCCTGGTGGACCGAAGGTCCCACTGAAGTGCGCTACGTGAAGGAAGATGGCGTCTGGAAGATCGCCGCACTGCAGTGGTTCCAGACCCTGCACGTGCCCTACGAGGGCGGCTGGGCGAAGAATCCCGACGCCAACGGCGCACGTTTTGTCGGCGACGCCCTGCGGCCGGATGCGCCGCCCACGCGCGAATACAAGACCTGGCCCGGCACGTTCACGCCGCCCTTCCACTTCCGCGGCCAGTACCCCGGCCTGCTGCCCGTGGTGGACAGCCTCGCCCCGCCGGCCGCGGGCAAGGGGGACTGGAACAACCGCATCGCCCGGGTGCTGGCCGGCGCGCAGCAGCTTGCCGACCAGGACAGCATCGAGAACCTGCAGCGCATCTACGGCTTCTACCTGGACAAGGGGCTCT
Organism: uncultured bacterium; assembly: GCA_965652645.1. Classification (GTDB taxonomy): domain Bacteria; phylum Pseudomonadota; class Gammaproteobacteria; order Steroidobacterales; family Steroidobacteraceae; genus ZC4RG30. Next base: position 33,717 of record CBFGXE010000015.1, read on the forward strand.
GGAACGAAGCCACCGCGCTGCTCACCGAGGATGCGGAGCTGGAAATCCAGGGCCGCGGCATCTTCCGGGGCCGGGCGCGCATCCTGGAATACCTGCGCGGCGTGGGGCAGCCGGGACCGGTGCCCGGCCGCCTCTACGATCACATGATGCTGCAGCCGGTGACGCATGTGGACGTCGCTGCCGGCACGGCGCGCGCGCGCTGGCACCTGTTTGCGCAGCTCGCCCGGCACGGCCAGTTCCATGAGTGGGCCACCGGCGTATACGAGAACCAGTACCGCCGCGAGGATGGCCAGTGGAAGATCAGCCGGGTGCATTTCTACCCGACCATGGTCACGCCCTATGAGTCGGGCTGGGGCAAGGTGTCGCTGCCCTTCTCGCGCTTCGAGCCTTCCCTGGGACCTGATGCGCCCTCAACCGGCCCGGCCAGCCATTACGAACACAGCTTCGTCACGCCCTACCACTATGCGCATCCGGTGCGTTCGGGCGCGCAGCCTGCGCCGGGGCTGAAGACACCACCGTCCGGCGACCCGGCCGCCCTGGAGCTCCAGCTGGCCGAGGCCGAAAAACTGGTGGCCGCCGCCGAGGACCGCCACTCCATCGAGAACATCCAGACCGCCTACGGCTATTACCTGGCCACCCTGCTCTGGGACGACCTCACCGACCTTTTCGCCGACCACGGCACCATCGAGATCGCCATGCGTGGCGTCTACGTGGGCAAGCCCGCGGTCCGGCGCAACCTGAACCTCTACGGACAGGCCGGACTCGATGACGGCGTACTGCACAACCACATGCAGTTCCAGCCCGTGATCCACGTGTCGGCCGACGGCACGCGCGCCAACCTGCGCTCGCGCGCGCTGTCGATGATGGGCAACTTCGACCGCAATGCCACCTGGATGGCGGGCACCTACGAGAATGAATTCGAGAAGATCGACGGGCGCTGGAAGTTCGTGAAGGACCAGCAGGTGAACACCTACTTCGCGCCCTACGACGTCGGCTGGAAGGAGTTGCCGCAGCGCGCGCCGCCGGGCATCACCGATTCAAATCCCCCGGACCGGCCGCCCACATTCAGCTTCGACCTGTACCCGAAGAACTTCCTGCTGCCGTTCCACTACGTCCACCCGGTGACCGGGAGCCGCTAGAGAGGCGGCGCGGTCGGTACATTGGCCGACGCCGCCGATGGGCGCCGGCAATGAGGTGCTGCCGCCCCGGCGGACGGCAGCGCCACGGGCTTATGGCTTCGGCTGCCTCGATTGCGCCAGCTGGGCAGCCGACACCCAGGAGCCATGCACCTGCGGCCGCACCGGCAGCGGGATCTTCACCTTGGCCACCGGCGGCGCGGCGATGTTGTCCGCCTCGATGATCCACAGCTCGCTGTCGTAGTCGCGCGCGGCCTCGCGGTCCACCACCGCCAGCAGCCAGCCGCCGTGGCCCGGCTTCGACGAGGGCACGTGCACCGGCTCGTTGATGGCCATGCCCGGCTCCAGCGCCAGCGCGTCCACACGGCGCGTGTTGAGGTCCAGCCGCAGCAGGCAGTTGAAAGCGGCGCCCACCACATTGCCCACCAGCGGCGGCCCCTTGGCCTGCGGGTTCATGGTCGGCAGCCACACCAGGCCGTAGGGCAGGCCCTGGTCGGCATCGCGGATGCGCGGCAGGTCGCCCGGCGGGCCGATCGGCGTGGACTGGATGCCGTCGCCCGGCTTGCCCATGTCGATGGTCCAGCGCGTCAGCGCGCTCTGGATCTCCCACTGGTTTTTCTGGATGCCGCCGGCCTCGCGCATGAACGGGAAGGCGCAGGTCTCCGACAGGCAGGCATCCATGTGGATCAGGTCGCCGTCGTCGAAGGCATTGGTCAGGTGGAAGGCCGACACGCCCTTCGGACCCTTGAACCAGCGCATCTCCTCCACCTTGCCGTAGCGGGGCATCACGCCCACCCAGCTCTCCAGGTCCTGCTGGTGGGCCCAGTGCGGCCCGCCGGCCTTCAGCCGCTCGATGTCGGCGGTGGTCGGGTACACGGGGAAGATGGCGTACTTCTCCGTGATGCAGAAGTCGTGGATCGAAGCCACGTAGGGCGCCTCAAACCACTGCTCGGACTTCAGGTTCCCCTGCGCATCGATGATGCAGTAGGCCACGTCGCGCGTGGCCAGGCCACCGGCCTCGTAGCCATAGGTGAACATCTCGCCGGTGCGGGCATCCACGCGCGGGTGCGCGGTGAGGCTCATCGAGCGCAACTTGCCCTCGTAGTCCCAGTAGCCGACGGTTTCCAGCGTGTGCGGGTTGATCTCGTAGGGACGGCCGTCTTCCTTGGTCATGAACAGCCGGCCTGCATGCCACACCGGCGTGGTGTTGGCCACGGTGCGCAGGTCCGGGCGCGAGGGATCGCGCACCGAAGGATCATCGGTGTAGGGATTGCGGTAGTGGCCGTACAGCGCCTTGCGCGCCTTGCGCTCCGCCTCGTAGCGATGCGTGCGCACGTAGCGGATGTCGTAGTCCACCTGCCCGCCATCGAAGAGGAAGCGGGCCACCATGCCGTCGGCCGACAGGGTGATGTCATCCTCGAACAGGGGCGCGTGCGCGGGGTCGGGCACGGCGCGGAAAAACGCCCCCTGCACGTCCTCCGGGATGGTGCCCTCCACTTCCAGGTCCCGCACCGAGGCCTCGATGCGCACCGGCCGGTTCAAAGCAATGTACGGCAGCGTATTCGGAAACTTCGGCATGGATCCCCCGTGGACTTGTCCTGCTGTCTTATTCGAATGGGTGGTTCAGGATGATGGTGTGGTCGCGGTCCGGACCGGTGGAGACGATGTCCACCGGCACGCCGACGATGTCCTGCATGCGTTCCAGGTAGCGGCGCGCATTGGCAGGCAGCTGCTGGTAGCTGGTGAGGCCGACGGTGGATTCCCGCCAGCCCGGCAGCTCCTCGTACACCGGCTGCACCTCGCCGAAATCATCCACCAGCATGGGCGGATGCACGCTGGTGCCGCCATCCGCGCGGCGGTAGGCGGTGCAGATGCGGATGGTCTCCAGGCCGTCCAGCACGTCGAGCTTGGTGACACACAGGCCCGAGACGCTGGCGTGGATCACCGCGCGGCGCAGCGCCACGGCGTCGAACCAGCCGCAGCGGCGCGCGCGCCCGGTCACCGAGCCGAATTCGTGGCCCACCGTCGAGAGGTGCTCGCCGGTGGCATCAAACAGTTCCGTCGGGAAGGGCCCGGCGCCCACGCGCGTGGCATAGGCCTTCACGATGCCCAGCACGTAGTCGAAATTGCGCGGCCCGAGGCCGGTGCCGGTGGCCGCCCCGCCACCGGTGGTGTTCGAGGAGGTGACGAAGGGATAGGTGCCATGGTCGATGTCCAGCATCGCCCCCTGCGCGCCCTCGAACAGCACATTGCCGTCGCTGCCGCGCAGCTCGGCCAGCTCGCGCGTGACGTCCACCACCAGCGGCTTGATGCGCTCGCCCTGCGCCAGCAGCTCGTCGCGGGTGGCGTTGAGGTCCACCGCGGGCTTGCCGAAATAGTTCACCAGCACGAAGTTGTGGTAGTCGAGCACCTCAGCCAGCAGCGCGCCGAAGCGGCCGGGGTTGAAGAGGTCGGCCACGCGCACGGCACGACGCGCCACCTTGTCCTCGTAGGCCGGGCCGATGCCCCGCCCCGTGGTGCCGATCTTGTTCACGCCCATCTTCGTCTCGCGCGCCTGGTCCAGTGCCACGTGCGAGGGCAGGATCAGCGGGCAGGACGGGGAGATGCGCAGCCGCTCGAACACCGGCACGCCGCGGGCGGCAAGCGCATCACTCTCCTTGAACAGCGCGGGCAGCGACACCACCACGCCGTTGCCGATGTAGCAGCGCACGCCCTCGCGCAGGATGCCGGAGGGAATCAGCGACAGGATGTGCTTCTCGCCCCCGATCACCAGCGTGTGGCCGGCATTGTGGCCGCCCTGGAAGCGGGCCACGGCCGCCGCCTTCTCCGTGAGGAGATCAACGATCTTGCCCTTGCCCTCGTCTCCCCACTGGGTGCCGATGACGATTACGAAACGACCCATGTCGAAGCCCTTGTTGGATTGTCAGGAACGCACGTAGAACAGCAGCAGCAGCCCCAGCGCCATGCATACCAGCGCGCCGGTGCGCAGCTCGCGGTCGGAATTGGTCGCCAGGCGCGTCACCATGCGACGCCAGCCGGCGGGATTCAGGAACGGCACCACGCCCTCGAGCACCAGCATCAGGGCAAGTGCCGCCAGCAGGTCGGACCAGGCGAAGTTCATGGCACGCGCAGCTTCCCGGCGGGCGCGTCAGCGCCGCCCGCCGCTTTCAAGGTATTTGAAGAATTCGCTTTCGGGCGTGACCACCCACACGTCGCCGGGACGGGCCAGCGCGCCACGATAGGCCTGCAGGCTGCGGTAGAAGGTGTAGAACTCCGGCGAGCGGCTGTAGGCCTGGCCGTAGATGCGGCCCGCCTCGCCGTCACCCTCGCCGCGGATGCGCTGCGCGTCGCGCTGCGCGGCCGCCAGCAGCTCGGTGCGCTTGCGGTCGGCCTCGGCCTGGATGCGCTCCTTCTCGGCCGTGCCCTCGGCGCGCAGCCGGTTGGCCAGCGCGCGGAAGCTCTCCTGCATGCGGCGGTAGACGGCGTCGCTGACATCCTCCGGCAGGTCGATGCGCTGCACGCGCACGTCCACGAGCTGCACGCCCAGCTCGTTCACGATCTCGTTGGCGCGGTTGATCATGTCACCGGTGAAGGCCGTGCGTTCGGTGACGACGATCTCCTCCAGCGTGCGCCGGGCCACCACGCCCTTGATGCCGTCCTTCACCGTGTCGCCCAGGCGCGCGGAGGCAAAGCTCTCCACGCCGTTGGTGGCACGGAAATACTGGGACGCATCCTGCACGCGCCACTTCACGTAGAAGTCGACGTTCAGCGCCTTGTTCTCGCTGGTGAGGAAGGTCTCCCCGCGATAGGCCTGGGTGATGATGCGGCGCTCGAACCGCGTGACCTCGTTGATCAGCGGCCATTTCACGTGCAGGCCCGGTCCATAGCCCTGGCCCACGATCTTGCCGAACTCGGTGCGGATGGCGAGCTGGTTCTCACCCACCTGGAAGAGGCTGCCCCAGGCGAGCACCGCCAGCACGGCGGCGGCAATGAGCAATGTCTGCGGACGCGGGCTCATCGGCTGGCCCTCGGGCGGCCTTCCACCGTCACGGCGGGTAATTCCGGCAGCGGCGGCGCGGCGCCCACATTGCCCTGCGTGCCGGAGGCGGCGGTATTGCGGTCCATCAGGCGGTCAAGCGGCAGGTAGATCATGTTGCCGCTGCCGGCCTTGGTATCCAGCAGGACCTTCTGCGAATCGTGCATGATCTGCTCGACGGTCTCGATGTACATGCGCTGGCGGGTCACCTCGGGCGCCTGCGCATAGGCCGCATAAACACTGTTGAAGCGTGCCACGTCGCCATGCGCGAGGGTGATCACCTGGGCCTTGTAGGCCTCGGCGTCCTGCAGCAGGCGCTGGGCCGAACCCTCGGCGCGGGGCAGGATGTCGTTGGCATAGGCCTGGGCTTCCTGCGCGAACCGCTCGCGGTCCTCGATGGCCTTGTTCGCGTCTCGCTGCGCGCCCACCACGTCGTCGGGCACCTGCACGTTGGTGAGGTTGACGCTGGTGACGCGCACGCCGGAGTTGTAGCTGTCGAGGGTGCGCTGGATGAGCTCGCGTGCGTTCTCGGTGATGCGCTGGCGGGCGGCGCCCAGCACGTCTTCCAGGCTGGCCTGGCCGACGATCTCGCGGATGGCGCTCTCGCTGACCTCCTCGATGGTGGTCGGCAGGTCCTTCACCTGGAAAAGCACCTTCACCGGGTCGGCGTTGATGTACTGGGTGGTGGCGCGGATCTCCACCAGGTTCACGTCGGCGGTGAGCATGCGCGAGCCCTGCTCGACGCTGTTCACGCGCGACACGTTGACCTTGGTGATCCTGTCGATGGGCCGCGGGAAGGTCCAGCCGAAGCCCGGCGGACGCTGGTCGACGTAGCGGCCGAAACGCTGCACCACGCCGATGTCGGAGGCATCGATCTGGAACAGGCCGGAGGCCAGCCAGAGCAACAGCAGCACCACGGCCAGCACCCAGCCCATGCCGCTGGTGCCGGAGGGTTCTGACGCGCCACCGGGAGGCTCGCCGCGGCCGCCCAACGCGGCCTGCAGCTTCTGCTGCATGTCCTTGAGGGTTTGTTCGAGGCCGCCGGACTTGCCGGCAGGACGCTTCTTGCCCCAGGGGGATTCACCCCGGTTTCCGGGCTCGTTCCAGGCCATTATTTATGAGGGCGCCAAGCTGTGTTACCGCAATCCGGATGAAATGCGGTGCGTCGTGCCCGTGGATTTTAGGGTATCGCCGTCCGGGCTCACAAGTTTGGCTCCGGGAAGGGCCAGCAGGCGTTCCAGTTCGTCATTCGGAAGCTCCACATCCAGGTCAAAGGCGGCCTCGCCGTGGCGCTCGGCCTGCACCACGCCTGCAGCATACAGCTTTGCACGGGCCGCGCCGGCGGCCAGGGGCAGCTGCACCCGCGCATGGCGCACGGACCGCTCCAGGCGCTCGGCCACTGCCGTGCCCAGCACGTCGAGGCCGATGCCCTGCGCGGCGCTGATCCACACCGCCTGCACCGCCCCGGCCTCGTCGCGGTCCACGCGCGGGGATTCCTCCAGGCGGTCGATCTTGTTGAACACGCGGATGCTCGGGATGGACCCGGCGCCGATGTGCTCGAGCACGCGGTCCACTTCGGCCATGTGCTCGCCGCGACGCGGATCGCTGGCATCGATCACGTGCAGCAGCAATGTGGCCTCGCGGGCCTCTGTGAGCGTGGACTGGAATGCGGCCACCAGTTCATGCGGCAGGTCGCGGATGAAACCCACTGTATCGGCCACCACCACCTGGGTGCCGCCGGGCAGGCGCAGGCGGCGCACGGTGGGATCGAGCGTGGCGAAGAGCTGGTCGGCCACGTACACCTGCCCGTCGCCGGAGAGCGCGCGGAACAGCGTGGACTTGCCCGCATTGGTGTAACCCACCAGGGCCACCGAGGGCACCGGGATGGCGGCGCGCGCACCGCGTCCGGTCTCGCGCTGCTGCTTGATCTTCTGCAGGCGCTCGGTGAGCACGCGTACGCGCTTGCCCAGCAGCCGGCGGTCGGTTTCCAGCTGCGTCTCGCCGGGGCCGCGCAGGCCGATGCCACCGCCGCGCTGGCGCTCCAGGTGGGTCCAGCCGCGCACCAGGCGGCTGGCGATGTGCTTCAGCTGCGCCAGCTCCACCTCGAGCTTGCCTTCATGGCTGCGCGCGCGCTGGGCGAAGATGTCGAGGATCAGGCCGCTGCGATCGAGCACGCGCTTGCCGGTGAGCTTCTCGAGGTTGCGCTCCTGGCCGGGCGAGAGCGGATGGTCGACGAGGATCACGTCGGCGCCGGTGGCCTCGGCCTCCAGGCGGATCTGCTCGGCCTTGCCGCTGCCGACGAAGTAGCGCGGATCAGGTCGCTCGCGCCGGCCGGTGATGGTCGCGACGGGAATCGCGCCGGCGGACTGCGCCAGCTGCGTGAATTCGTTGATGTCTTCCGGGTCAAGCGGTGCGCCCAGTCCCAGGCGCACGAGCACCGCGCGTTCGCCGGTGCGGGGGCGTTCGAACATCAGCCCGCGGCGCCCTCCGCGCCCGCCTCTTCCTCAACGCCGGGGATGCGCACGTTGCGCGCCGGCACGACGGTGGAAATGGCGTGCTTGTACACCATCTGGTTCACGCTGTTCTTCAACAGCACCACGAACTGGTCGAACGAATCGATCGTGCCCTGCAGCTTGATCCCGTTCACCAGGTAGATCGAGACCGGCACGCGCTCCTTGCGCAGGGCGTTCAGGAACGGATCCTGCAGCGACTGGGTCTTGGCCACGACGTTCTCCTTATTCTGTTGCGCTGCATCTTATCATGCGGACAATCCTCCTTCGATCAAGAGCGCGCGCAATAGTTCTTTCGTATCCGCAGCGAAAGGATCGCTGCGCAGCACATTGGCGCCAGATGGCAACAGGTTGTCATTGCGCAACCAGGTGAGCTGGCGCTTGGCCAGCTGCCGGGTGGCGGCCAGTGCCCGGGAAATGGCTGCCTCCAGCGACTCCTGTCCGCGGACATAATTGACCAGCTGGCGATATCCGACGAGTCGCAGCACCGGTGATTGTTCATCCAGCGTGCCGCGCGACAGCAATTGCCGCACTTCCTCCACCAGGCCGGCCTGCACCATGTGCTGCAACCGTTGTCCGAGCAACTCGTGCAGACGCGTCCGGTCGACCGGGTCCAGCACGCAGATGCGCCAATGTCTGAAATCGATGTAGGACTCGTCCTGCGCCCACAAGTTCGCGCGCGGCTGGCCGGACAGCGTGGCGATCTCCAGCGCCCGCTGGATGCGCTGCGCATCGTTGGGATGGATGCGCCCGGCCGCCTCCGGGTCAAGCGCGGCCAGCCGCGCGTGCAGCGCCGGCCAGCCCTCCCGCGCGGCTTCGGCATCGAGCTGCCGCCTGAGGGAGGTGTCGGCCAGCGGCAGTTCCGCGATGCCACGGAACAGCGCGCGGAAATAGAGCATGGTGCCGCCCACCAGCAGCGGCACCCTGCCGCGCGCGGCGACCTCGCGAACCAGGCGCAGTGCGTCATCGCGGAACTGCCCGGCCGAATACACCTGCTCGGGCTCGATGATGTCGATGAGATGGTGGGGCACGGCGCGGCGGTCGTCGGCGGTGGGTTTGGCCGTGCCCACATCCAGGCCCCGGTATACCTGCGCGGAATCCACGCTGATGATCTCCGCCGGCATGAGGCTGGCCAGCTGCATGGCCAGCGCGCTCTTGCCGCTGCCGGTGGGGCCGAGCACGGCGATGCCCGCGGGCAGCGGCGGGCGGCCGGCGGCCTGCTCCGTGGTGTTCACCGGCCCCTGAGGAAGAGGCGGTCCAGCTCGAACAGCGCCACCCGCGCGAAGGTGGGCCGGCCGTGGTTGCACTGGCTGGCGCGTTCGGTCTGCTCCATCTGCCGCAGCAGTGCATCCATTTCCGGCAGCGAAAGGCGGCGGCCGCCATGCACGGCGCCCCGGCAGGCCAGCGTGGCCAGCAGGTGGTGCTCGGCGCCCTCCACGTGGTGCGTGCCCTCCTCGCTGGCCACGGCCAGCGCCGTGTCGCGCACCAGCTGCGCCACGTCCTGCCGCGCCAGGAGCGCCGGCACGCTGCGCACGGCCAGCCGGTCCGGCGCGAGGCGCGACAGCTCGAAGCCACAGCGCGACCACTCCGCTTCCTCCTCGAGCACGCGGTCGATGATGGCTTCGGGCAGCGCGACGGTGACGGGTTCAAGCAGTCGCTGGGCCTCGGCGCGGCGGGTGGCATGGTCCTGCTTCAGTTTCTCGTAGAGCACGCGTTCGTGGCCGGCGTGCATGTCCACCAGCACCAGGCCCGCCTCATCCTGGGCCAGGATGTAGAGGCCATGGAGCTGCGCGATGGCGGTGCCCAGCGGGCGGGAATCCTGTGCCGCGGCCTCCATGGCGTCGCGCACCGCCCAGGCATCGCGGGCGGCCGGCACCCCCTGCGGCGCATGCGCGAAACCAGGCGCGGCAGGGGGGGACGCCCTGCCGAAGTCCAGTGCCCGCCCCGGCAACGGCGTCGCCCCCAACGCGGGCCCGGCATCCACCGCCGTGGCCTGCTCCCCCGGGCGCGTGTCCGCCAGCCGCCGGCTGACGGCGCGGAAAATGAAATCGTGCACGCCGCGCGCCTCGCGGAAGCGCAGTTCCTGCTTGGCCGGATGCGCGTTCACATCCACCTCGCGCGGGTCGATGGACAGGTGCAGTACGTAGGCAGGATGGCGCCCGCCATACAGCACGTCGCGATAGCCCAGCTTCACCGCATTCATCAGCAGCCGGTCACGCACCGCGCGGCCATTGACGAACCAGTGGGCAAGGTCCGCCTGCGCGCGCGCGAAGGTGGGCCTGCTCATCCAGCCGGAGATGCGCAGCGGGCCGGTGGCGATGTCGATGTCCATGCAGCCGGCGACGAATTCATCGCCCATCACGGCGGCCAAGCGCGCCTGCTGCCCGGCCGCGTCCGTCGCCGCGGCCACGCGCAGCTGCTCGCGGCCATTGCTGGTGTAACGCAGCGTCACGTCCGGGCGTGCCAGCGCCAGGCGCTCCACCATCCGCAGCACATGCGTGGCCTCGGTGGCCTCGCTGCGCAGGAAACGCCGCCGCGCCGGCACGTTGAAGAAGAGGTCGCGCACCTCCACCACGGTGCCCTCGGGCAACGCAGAGGGACGGATCGCGCCCACCTGCCCGTCCTCGGCAGCGACCTCGCTGGCCGCGGCCGCGCCCCTTTCGCGCGAGGCCAGGCGCAACCGCGCCACCGCGGCGATGGAAGGCAGCGCCTCGCCGCGAAAGCCCAGCGTGCAAACGGACGCCAGGTCATCCAGGTCGGCAATCTTGCTGGTGGCGTGCCGGGTAAGGGCCAGCGGCAGCTCCGCGGCGGGAATGCCATGGCCGTTGTCACGCACGCGGATCAGCCCCGCGCCGCCGCCCTCGATCTCGATCTCGATGCGGGTGGCGCCGGCATCCAGCGCGTTTTCCACCAGCTCCTTGATGACGGAGGCCGGGCGCTCCACCACCTCGCCGGCGGCGATCTGGTCGACCAGGTGGGAGGGCAGAACGCGGATGGCCATGTGGCCCGCGATCTTAAATGGGTACGCTGCCCTTAGGGAGAAGAAGCCACCAGCCGGCGCTCCTCGCGCTGGCGCGCGAAGTACGTGCCGTCGGGCGGGCTCTGCCGGAAATACTCCAGCACGCCTTTGAAGATGGCCTCGGCGATGGCCTGCTGGTGGGTCGCGGAGCGCAGCTTCTTCTCCTCCCCCGGATTGGAAATGAAGGCCGTTTCCACCAGCAGCGCGGGGATGTCGCGGGACTTCAGCACCAGGAAGCCGGCGCTCTGCACCCTGGTCTTGCGCACGGTGCCCACGCGGTCGAGCTGCGCCAGCACGAGCTGGGCGGCATCGGCACTCAAGCCGATGCTGGCAGTCTGCGTCAGGTCCACCAGCACCGAAGCCAGCGGGTCCTCGCCCTGGCCGCGACCGCGATCCACCGCGTTTTCCTGCTCGGCCAGCCAGCGGGCCGCCTCGCTGGAGGCGCCCTTCTCGCTCAGCACGTACACCGAGGAACCGGTGACGTCGCTGCGCGGCACGGAATCCGCATGCACGGAGATGAAGATGTCGGCGCCCGCCTGGCGCGCCAGGCGCGTGCGCTCACGCAGGTCGATGCGGCGATCGTCCTTGCGGGTGAGATAGGCGCGCATGCCCGGCTGCGCGTTCACGCGTCGCGCCAGCTCCTGCGCGATCTTCAGCACCACGTCCTTTTCGCGGGTGCCGCCCCTGCCGATGGCGCCGGGATCATCGCCGCCGTGGCCGGCATCGATGGCGACCACCACGTCGCGGCCCACGTCACGCGGCGCATGTTCGGCGCGCACCGGGGTGGCAGGCGCCGGCGTCGCGGGGGCAGCGGCCACCGGTGCCGGCGCGGATGGGTTGGCCGGCTTCGCGGTGGAAGTTACTGCCGTGGCGGCCGGTGCACGGCCCAGCTCCACGACGAGCCTGTTGCCCTCGGTGCGCGACTTCCAGGACATGCCCTTCTGCAACTCCAGCACCAGGCGCAGCGTACCGCCCGGCTGCACGCCATCGCGCACCACGCGCACGGGGCCTGCACCCCGCGGCAGCTTCACGCCCTTTGCCAGGCTGGTGCGCGGCAGGTCGATGACCAGTCGATGCGGATTGGAGAGCGTGAAGACCTTGGGTTTGGGAGCGGATGCGGAGAGCTCAAGCTCCAGGCGTGCACCGTCGGACGCGGGTGCGACCAGCACCGCCTGTCGCAGCAGGGTGGCTGCCGCCAGCGGCGCCGCCATCAGCAGCGCACTACAGGCCACCAGCCATGCGGATCCCCGGCGAGAAATCATCGCCGCACTTTACGGCCGGATGCGCGTAATTTCAATAAAAATATGGGGATAGATCACTTTCATCATCTGGAGTCTGCGTCGATCGCCGCTGCCCAGCGCGCCCCGCTGGCCGATCGGGGCAGGATGCGCGCCCGTCGCGCCGCGCCCACCGGCTCCAGGTGGATGTCCGCATCGGCGGGCGGCAGCTCCCCTCCCGCGCCCTTCCCGGGCCACTCGATCAGCCAGAGCGCGCTGTCCGGCAGCTGGTCGGCCAGGCCCAGCGCCAGCAGGTCGTCGGGGGATTCCAGTCGATACAGGTCGAGGTGCAGCACACGCCGGCCGGCCGGTTCGTACTCCGTCATCAGTGCGTAGGTGGGGCTGCGCACCGGCCCGGTCTCGCCCATGGCCCGCAACATGCCGCGGGCCAGCGTGGTCTTGCCGGCACCCAGGTCGCCGTGCAGGTAGAGCACCAGCGGCGCATCGGCGGCCGGCAGCGCGCGCGCCAGGCGTGCAGCGAAGCGTCCGGTGGCCGCCTCGTCGGCCAGGGAGACCCAGTTTCCCGCGTCCTGCGCAGGAGAAGATGCATTCATGGAAGCTGCGCCAGCACCACGCGCAGTTCCTGCACGACTTCCAGCGCCAGCATGCCGCGCAGCCCGGAACGCGCGCAGTGGTCTCCCGCCACGGCATGCGCATACACCGCGCCCGCCGTGGCCTCGAAGGGCCGCTCGCTCTGCACCAGGAATCCGGCCACCGCGCCGGTCAGCACATCGCCCATGCCGGGCACCGACATGCCGGGATTGCCATGGCCGCACAGGCGGGGCACCTGCCCTTCCGCACCCAGCAGCGTTCCGGCCCCCTTCAGCACCACGATGCCGCCATAGCGGCGGCAAAGCGCGTCCAGCGCGCCCAGGCGGTCTTCCTCGACCGCCGTCACCGGCACGCCCAGCATGCGCGCCGCCTCCCCCGGATGCGGCGTGAGCACCCAGTCGTCGCGGCGCGGCGGCTCGGCCATCGCGGCGATCATGTTGAGTGCATCGGCATCCAGCACCAGGCGCTGCCCCGGCACGCGCGCGGCGAGCACCGCCTCGAGCACGGAGGCCGCCCAGGCATCGCGACCCAGCCCCGGCCCCACGGCCACCACGTCGGCGTTCGCCATTGCGGCACTGACGTCGCAGGCATCGTGCACGGCGCAGAACATCAGCTCCGGCCGTGGCGCGGTCACCGCCGCCAGGTGCGCCGGCAGGCTGGCCACGGTGACGAGGCCTGCGCCCACGCGCAGCGCAGCTTCTCCCGCCATCCGCACCGCACCGGGCATGCCCTTGCCACCGCCCACCACCAGCACGCGGCCGAACTGGCTCTTGTGGCTGCGGCGCGGGCGCGGCGGCATGGATTCGGCGAGCACGTCATAGGCCAGGCGGCGCAGCGCCGGTTCGATGGGCACGCGCGCCACCTGCAGGGCGTCGAACTGCAGGTCACCGCAATGCTCCGGGCCCTCGCCCAGGAACATGCCCTGCTTGAGCGCGATGAAAGTGAGCGTGGCGGTGGCGCGCACCGCAGGCATCACGTGTCCCGTGTCCGGATCGAGGCCCGACGGCAGGTCCAGCGCGAACACGCGCCGACCGGCGGCATTGATGGCCTCGATGGCAGCCTGCAGGTCGGGCCGCAGCGGCACGCGCGCGCCGATGCCCAGCAGCGCATCGACGATGAGATCGGCCCGGACGAGCGCAGACGGATCCAGCGGCCCGGGCACCACGCCGGCGGCCCGCAGGTCGACATGGGCCGCGCGCGCCTCGCCACGCAGCGCGCCCTCATCACCCACCAGCATCACCCGCACTTCCAGGCCAGCCTGGTGCGCCAGCCGCGCCAGCACCATGCCGTCGCCACCGTTGTTGCCGGGGCCGGCCACCACCACCAGCGCACGTGCCAGCGGCCAGCGCTGGCGCAGCACCGAGAAGGCTGCCGCGCCGGCACGCTTCATCAGCGTGTAGCCGGTGACCCCGTCAACCAGTGCCGAGGCCTCCAGTTGCCTCACCTGGGTCGCGGTATAGATTTCGCGAGGCAGCAGCATGACGGCAGTATACGGGCAGCCGGCGTGCCACCGGCACGCCGCTGCGACTCAGCGCAGGGAAACGCGCAGGTTGTCGATGAGGCGGGCCTTGCCCAGCCGTGCGGCGGTGAGGATCACCAGCTCCCGCGCCAGCCCGTCCGGTGCCGTGCCCGGCTCGCGCAGCGTGCCGGCCTCGCGCACCTCGAAGTAGTCCGGCACCATGCCGGCGGCCGCAAGTTCGGTCGTGCCCCAGGCCGAAAGCCGTGCGAAATCGCGCTCGCCGCCTTCGATGCGATCAGCCGCCGCGCGCAGCGTGGCGTAGATGCGCGGCGCCACCTCGCGCTCGGCCGGCGTGAGGTAGCGGTTGCGCGAACTCATCGCCAGGCCGTCCGGCGCGCGCACGGTGGGCGCGCCGATCACCTGCACCATGATGTCGAGGTCCGCGACCATGCGACGGATGATGGTGAGCTGCTGGTAGTCCTTCTCGCCGAACACCGCCACGTCCGGCTGCACGATGCCGAACAGCTTGGCCACCACCGTGGCCACGCCATCGAAATGCCCCGGCCGCACGCGGCCGCAGAGGATCTGCGACAGGGATTCCACGGTGACGCGGGTGGCGCTGCGGCCGCCATCCGGGTAGACCTCGCGCACGGGGGGCAGGAACAGCATGTCGCAGCCGGCCTTCTCCAGCAGCCGCTGGTCCTCCTCCGGCGTGCGCGGGTAACGCTCGAAATCCTCGCCCGGCCCGAACTGCAGCGGATTGACGAACACGCTGGCGATCACGCGGTCGGCGTGCTGCCGCGCGGTGGTCAGGAGGCTCATGTGGCCGTCGTGCAGCGAGCCCATGGTGGGCACCAGCCCCACCCGCTCGCCATCCAGGCGCCAGGCCTTCACTGCCTCGCGCAGGTCGGCGATTCGCTCGATGGTGATCATCAGGAGAAGCAGTGCTCGGCGGCGGGATACTCGCGTTGCTTCACTGCATTCACGTAGGCGGCGACCGCTGCCTGCGGGGAATCGAGCCCGGACATGAAATTGCGCACGAACCGCGGCTTCCTGCCCGGCGTGATGTCGAGGATGTCGTAGAGCACCTGGATCTGCCCGCTGACCGCGGGCCCCGCGCCGATGCCGATCACCGGCACGTGCAGCGCCCCGGTCACGGCCCTGCCCACTTCATTGGGCACGCATTCCAGCAGCACGATGTCCGCGCCAGCGGACTCCAGGTCGCGCGCGTCGCGCACGATGCGCTCGGCGGCGTCCTTCTCCCTGCCCTGCACACGGAAGCCGCCTGTCTTGTGCACCGACTGCGGCTTCAGCCCCAGGTGCGCGCACACCGCAATGTCGTGGCCGGCCAGCACCTCGACGATGCGCAGCTGCTCGGCGCCGCTCTCCAGCTTTACCATGCGCGCCCCGCCCTCCTGCATCAGGCGCACGGAGTTGGCCAGCGCCACGTCGGGCGAGGAGTAGCTCATGAACGGCAGGTCGGCAACCAGGAAGGGACGATAGCTGCCGCGCGACACGGCGCGCGTGTGATAAACCATGTCGTCCACCGTCACCGGCACGGTGGTGTCATGCCCCTGGATCACCATGCCCAGGGAGTCGCCCACCAGCACCATGTCGACATTGGCCTGGTCCAGCAGCACCGCGAAGCTGGCGTCATAGCAGGTGAGCGCCGCAATGGGCTCGCCTTCCTCGCGCATGCGGTTCAGGGTGGTCAGGCTTACCGGTTGGCGGGCCGCGTCTCGCAGCTGGAGCTGGGTATACATGATTACAGTCCCCTGGTACGGAGGGGATTGTAGTAGAGCCGGCCACGCACCGTGCGGCTGATCTGGCCCAGCAGCTCCTCGTAGTCGGAATCATTGCCTACCGGGTCGATGCTGGCGGCATTCACGATCAGCAGCGGGCTGTCCGAATAGGCGTGGAAGAAACGCGCGTACGCCTCATTGAGGCGCGTGAGATAGGGACGGTCGATCAGGCTCTCGTGGGCAATGCCACGCCGGGCGATGCGGTCGAGCAGCACGTCCACAGGGGCCTGCAGGTAGACCACCAGGTCCGGCCGCGGTGCGTCGATCGAGAGGCGCTCGTGCACCTGGCGATACAGTCCGTATTCCTCGTCGTCCAGCGTCATGCGTGCGAAGAGGTCATCCTTGGCCAGCAGGTAGTCGGCCACGCGCACGCTGCCGAAGAGGTCCTGCTGCGTGAGCGAGGCCTGCTGCTGGGCGCGCTGGAAGAGGAAATAAAGCTGCGCGGGCAATGCACCCACGCGCGGGTTGCGGTAGAAGCGCTCGAGGAAGGGATTCTCGTCCGCCTGCTCCAGCACCAGCTGCGCATTGAGCGTGGCGGCGATGCGGCGCGCGAGGCTGGTCTTGCCCACGCCGATGGCCCCCTCGATCACGAGGTAACGGTGCGGCATGGCGGGCGTCATGCCGCGATCACCTCGGCAATGCCATCGTCGGCGAGTTGCCGCAGCAGCACTTCCACGCGCCCCACGCCGGGCACGTCAAGCGTGGGGGCCACATCATGCAATGGCGCGAGCACGAAGCCGCGCTCGGCGACGCCGGGATGGGGCACGGTGAGGTCGGGTGCCTGGATCCGCTCGCGGCCGAACACCAGGAGGTCGAGGTCGAGCGTGCGCGGTCCCCAGCGCTCGGTGCGCACGCGCCCGGCCGCCTGCTCGATGCCCCGCAATCCCTGCAGCAATGCCATTGCATCAAGCTGCGTGAGCAGCCCCGCCACGGCGTTGATGAAATCCCCCTGCGCCACCGGCCCGAACGGCCGCGTGCGATACAGCCGTGAGCGGGCGATGAGGCGGGTCTGCGGCAGGCCATCGAGTGCATCGAAGGCCTCCTGCACACGGGCCCGGGAATCGCCCATGTTGCTGCCGACGCCCACGTAGGCCGGCACCCACAAGCTGCTCCCCTGCGCCATGCTTCGCGGTTACCGCCTGCGCCGCCGGCGACGGCGCGGGCGGCTTTCGCCTCCCTCCCCTTCGCCCTCACCACGATTGCCGCGCGATGCCTCCAGCGCGAGCACCATCTGCATGCGGGTTTCCGGATCGGCGGCCTGCAGCGCCGCCCACCAGTCCACCAGCTGCTGCGGGGCCATGCCCACCTGCGCGCGCAGCAGCAGCAGGTCGAAGGCAGCGCGGAAGCGCGGCTGCTCGATCAGCCGCAGCACGCGCCGGCTGCGCGGTTGTTCCAGCTGCGGCTGCAGCGCGAACATGTCGCGCACGCCCAGCGAGAAGCGCTTCGGAATGGTCACCCGCTTCTGCGTCTCGCGCAGCGCCGCATCGCAGCCATCCAGGATGGTGCCCACGTCGCTCCACTTCTCCTGCGGCTGGCGCCCGATCCAGGCGGCAATCGGCCCGTACAGCAGCAGCGTGAAGAGGAAGGTGGGCGTCACCGACTTGCCGGCCTGCACACGCTCATCGGTATTGGCGAGGCCCGCCACCAGCAGCTTTTCCACGTCGCTGCCCGGATGTTCGGCCAGCGCGCGTTCCACCGCCGGATACAGCACGCCCAGCAAGCCGCGACGGCGCAAGACCTCAAGCGAACGAACGCCGTGGCCGGTGAGGAAGAGCTTCAACGTCTCATCGAAGAGGCGCGCGGCCGGCACCTCGGTGAGCAGGTGGCGCAGTTCCGCCACCGGCGCCTCGGTGGCCGGATCCAGCGTGAAGCCCAGCTTGGCCTCGAAGCGCGCGGCACGCAGCATGCGCACCGGATCCTCGCGGTAGCGTTGCCCGGGATCGCCGATCAGCCGCAGCCGACGCGCCTGGATGTCCTCCACCGCGCCCACGTAATCCCAGAGCGAGAAGTCGTCGATGTTGTAGTAGAGCGCGTTGCAGGCGAAGTCCCGCCGCCACACGTCTTCGTCGATGCTGCCGTAGGTGTTGTCGCGCAGGATGCGGCCGCCCTCGTCGAGCAGGCGGTCGCCGCGTGGGGCGTCGCCGCTTTCCGGCGCCGGGTGTTCCCCGTCGTCTTCGTCTTCGTCTTCGTCCTCGTCTTCGTCCTCGTCGCGGCTGGCGTCGCGCTCGCGCGCGGCATCCTCCTCCGCCTCGCTTTCCGGGTTGTCCTCGCTGGCGCCGACCTCCAGCAGGATGTCAGGGTCGTCCTCGGTCTCCTCGCCGGGCAGCGGCGCGCTGGCGGCGCGGAACGTGGCCACCTCGATGATCTCGTGGCCGAAGAACACATGCGCCAGGCGGAAACGCCGGCCGATCAGCCGGCAGTTGCGGAACAGCCGCTTCACCTCTTCGGGCCGGGCGCTGGTGGCCACGTCGAAGTCTTTCGGCGCCACACCCAGCATCAGGTCGCGCAGGCAGCCGCCGACGAGGAAGGCCTGGTAGCCCCCCTCCCGCAGGCGATAGAGAACGCGCAGTGCGTTGGGAGAGATCTGGCGGCGGGAGATCGGGTGCCCTGCGCGCGGAATGATGCGCGGGGAGCCTGCCGCCCCGGGGCTGGCGTCGGAGTCTGAGGTCAAGGAAGTGTTCCGGGCGAAAGAGGGACGTTCAGGTTGGTCAGTGCGCGGATCATATCGCGGGTGGCGCCCCGCCGTGCCCGCGCCGGACTAATGGGCAATATAGGCACTCGCCAGGCGATCCCAGATGCGCTCGGTGACGGGGCCCGCGAAACCCGCCACCGCGAGCTGCTCCAGCGCCTGCTGCTGAGTGAAGCGGCGGCGGCGGCACAGCAGGGTGAGTGCGCCAGCCAGCAGGCCGAACTCCAGGGCGCGCGCCAGTGGCGCGACTTCGGCCACCGGCGCGGCGGCCGACTGTGCCTCCAGCGCCTGTCGCGTGCGATCGGAAAGCCCCCAGCTCGCGGCGATCCGCGCCGCCGTGACCGCGGCATTGGTCTCCACGCTGCTGGCGACGGCCGCCGCGTCAGGCTTCACGCCCTGCGCGGCACAGGTATCGGCCAGCACGCGATAGACGGCCACGCTGCCCAGTCCGTGCAGCAGTGCCACCAGGTGGGCGGCAAAGGGATCGGCGCTCTGGTTGCGGGCGGCCCACGCCTCCGCGGCGGAGGCGCCGTAGATGGTCTGTTCCCACACGGTCTCGCCGAACTCACCGGCGCTGCCGCCGCTGGAAAGCCTGGCCGGATTGAGAACTGCACCGGCGATCAGCGTGCGCAGGCCGGTGGTGCCAAGCAGCACCGTCGCACGATCGATGCTTTCCACCGGTGCGGGGCTCACGCGGTACAGCGGACTGTTTGCCGCCCGCAACAGCTCGCCGGTGAGATGCGGGTCCTGCGAAATGATGCGCGAGAAGGCACGCAGCGAGGCTTCTTCGTCACCCAGGATTTCCAGCAGCTGGGGCAGCAGCGAGGGACGCTGCGGCGTGTACCGCGGCTCGGTTCCCACGCGGGCGAATTCATTGCTGGCGGCCAGCAGCAGGCGGGTCTGGGCTGCATCGAGCCGCACGTTCGGGTCGGCGGCGCGCTCATCGCCCAGCGCCACCGACAGGGCCACGCGCAGCACTGGAAGACGCAGCGGGGCATCGAGGTTGGCGGTGGTGACGGTCACGGGGCCGAAAGCCGGTGCCGCCGCCACGGGCGCAGGGGCCGCCTCCCGGGGGGCTGCCGGCTTGTCCTTGCGCCAGAAGAACAGCGATGCCATCGCAGAATATTAGCTCAAGTTAAGCCGGGGACTTGAGCATGCTGCGCCGGCGCCTATAATACCGCGCCCCGCAGCCCGGCCGCGGCATGGCGCCGCAGGCGTCATCATCAGGCAACGCTCCCTTCGTCTAGAGGCCCAGGACATAGCCCTCTCAAGGCTAGTACACCGGTTCGAATCCGGTAGGGAGCGCCAATCTAATCAGTAACTTAGCTCTTGGCGCGATCCGCCGTACGGAAACAGTACGGAAGCGGGATCGACGCATGCAGCAACACGCGCCGACCCCTGACCACAACCGACTAATCAGGAGTCGAATCATGGCTAAGACCAATGTACAGAAGCACCGCCCGAAGGTCGTAACCCTCCGGCCCGGCAACGGGCAGACGATCCGCATCGAAACTAACCCTGCCCGGGACGATGCATGGGCCTACATCGAGGCGAAGTTCATGTCCCTGCGCGCCCAGCTCAACTGCGCCCAGCGGGCCATCCATCATTCGGATGCCGTCAACACCGATGAGGATGTGCTGCTGGCCGGCCATTCACTCGGCGAAGTGTGCGATGAACTGCTGCAGTTGCATGACCGGCTGGATGAGTTCCACGGCACGTACATCAGCAAGGCCCGGGTGGTGTCATGAGCGCCGTAGTGCCGATTCGCTCCGGAGTCTGTTGGAACCCAGCTCCCAACACGTGTCCTGACGGCTTGACCCTGTCAAGGTTCGAAGACAGCAGTCGCAATGTTCGCAGCGACGGTGAGCCACCTTGGCTCCAGTTGTGGTTCGCGGTGAGGGGTGATGCAGAGAGCATCCTCGCGGCGAAGCTCGTTACCGATGAGCAGCTGGCAACGCTCCCGCCCTGCGGACAGCGGACCTTTGACACCTACTTTGGCGACACGTGGAAGGGCTACGGCTCGGTCTGTACCAGGGTCACCGTCAAGAGGCAGAAGACGGCCTATCGCGTGGAAGTCATCGTCTATAGCGACGCCAATCCGCAACTTGCCCGCTTCCGCTCGTGGTTCGGCGCCCCGCTTCGGGCACGGCCTCACCTGCGGCTAGTCTGACCACTCCGGCCCGCCTCGATCAGGGGTGGGCCTTTCAAGCCCCGTCAGTCGGGCAAGCAGGAGCCGTTACCTCGCTGTCGGGAGTTCCAGGGTATCCACCAGCGTCACGCTGGCGGGCCTGAAGTATTCACCGACTCCAACCACTCGACTCCAGACGTTCGCCCTTTTGAGGCCTTCCAGCCTCTCAGGGACCTATTCGGCATAGCCTCCTAGCAGGCCGACTCCCAAGTCCCGACTGCGTGATTGTCGGTCGAATGCTCGGCGGTCTCGCCTGCACTCTTCTGGCGTGCATCCATCTCTGAATGCATTTCTCCTACCTACCTGAGTTGGTCGCTTCCGTCTTGCTGCCCTGTGTCTTCCCTTGTAGTCAGAATGCCGGCGCGGCTATTCGCCGAGCAAGGCAGGGAAGTTCAAAAGCTTGGTCAACATATGGACCTCCCTAGTGAACCCGGGTTGTGCCCGAACACCACCAGGCTGACGCCCGGTAAGGCCGATCATTCTCCAAATTCCCAACCCGTTCAAGACCATTTGCCTTCCAACGTCCGGCTTTTCAAACAGATGCTAACTCCCGCCCTCCGCAGCCCCGACCTATGGTGTCGAATGAGGACGCGCGGGGACCTCCGCCGAGCTGATAGCGACCATCCGGCGCACTCCGCCCCGGTTCGTGAAGAAGTTCCCCCACTTCGCCCTAGCGGCCGCGTCTGACTCCACGGCCCACCCATCTGCCAACCAGCGGGCTGCCTCGGCCTCGATCACCTGCACAAGGTTTGTCCCCGCCTCGATCCGGCGGCTGCTCAGGACGTCCCCCATGTAGTCGTAGACCTTAAGCCAGCGGGGTCGGTCGCTGGTGGCCATGGGATTGTAACGGGCGCGCTGCATGCGCTCCGAAGACTACCGCCCACCCTCATCCAGTATTCAAGGGGTGCCGACTACTGGATGAAGTTCAAGCGTTGCATGAGGTTGGTCATTCAAATCTGGTCAGTTCGTCCAGAAATGCGTCACGGCGGGACGCAGGTACTGCTGCATCATCGGGTCATGACTCAGAAGGAATTGATGGAAGCCGCCAAGAAGCGTGTAGAAGAGGCCTTGAAGCGCTGGAAGCCGAAGGGGAAGCCGAACCTGCGATGAACGGCGCGTAGACGCTATAGCCCGGCAGGCGAAGCCTTGCGGGCCGCGGCCTCTTCCTTCTTCGCCGCATCTTCTGCCGCGTCCTCAAGATGACGGAACATAGTATTTAGATTAGATCGAATTCGAAAAAGACAGATCAGTAGCAACGTGATCGAGAATACGGCCGCCCACGCACACACGACTACCGCTTGCCAAAGGCCAATGAGACCAATCGTGAACTGCGCCACCGACGTAATGACACTTGCGCCGATTGCAAGATGAAGAGACTCACTAAGACTCTTCAGTGGCTGGTACAGCGAGCCAATCTTTTCCCCACGATCCTTAGTTTGTTTCCACCGGTCGTAGTACGAAGGAGTGTCGTAAACCTCCTTCTTCATGTTTACTACAATGAAAGTCTTTAGCGAAAGCAGGAAGCCACCCAGCGTCAAGAACCCGGCAAACAAACTTCCACGTAAATTGCGCGCATAGTAGTCAACCACGTCTGGCATGCCACTGCAGCGCAGAGCTTCGCTATAGCCGCAGGCCATTAACCCCATAACGATGTACACACTGATCAATACAAAGGTCGCCGAAGCTGCAGCAATGATCAAGGGACGCATCATTGGGTCAATCCTCGAACTTCTGGTTAAACAGTTCCGGCCGCTTCTCGCACTCTTTGATCAACCTGAAGATGATCCCTGTAGACGCAAAGTTGGAAATGCTGAGGTCTTGAAGTTCTGAGGCCAAATAATCGTAGTCTGTCTCTTCGAAAGCCTCCGGAATATCTTGCAGCCGGATCTGCACGGACTCTTCGTCGTCAACATCGACGACGCTCACGCGGGCTGTCTTGGCATTTATGAGCGGCACCGACTTCACGATGGCCTTGACCACATCCAGCTTCTTTGAGTCATTCATGAACGAGACTGTCTGACGAACTCGCTTCACATACGGATCTAGCGGGCCTGCGGCGGCGGATCGATGCTCCATCGACGTGATCTCGAACGAGAAAGAACGAATATCACCATATTGAGCAACGACGGAGGCAAAGTTTGCAGGGCTAACCATAGGACCGCCGCGCAGCGGCTCTGCGTACTTGCTCTTGATGGCTTTAATGACCTTCTTACCCTCTCCTGCCAAGTCAGCCTTCTTAATCTCGGCGTCCCTCCGGGCGAAAGAAATCGTTCTGTACCGACGCTTAAGGTAGGTAACGAAAGTACTGATTGGACAAGATCGAAAATAGTACTGATACAGACCAAGACCGTTGGCCTTGTTGACCACGAACAGGTTGAAATCCATTACCTTCTCGGCTTCCCCGAGGTTCTCAACATGGATCTTGTGATCCCCTCCACCACTCTCGACCCATTTGCAGAAGGTTCTTTGATCTCTTACTGTGATTACCATCCCTCGATAAAATTCATGGTGCTGATCGTCAAGATAGAAGCGCCTTTGGATGGCCTGGGTGTCATCCGGCTTTCCGCTCTCCGCCTTCAACAGATTCATCACATCCGCTAACGACGTGTGTACATGCCCAGCCTTAATCTGAAGACCATAGGTTAAAACGCGCATATCTCTCCCGGATTCGCTTCTTGTTCTTTGACACCGCGAGATTCGACGCGGTCTGTCGGTATGACAATACCGGGCAACCCGCCAGCTGTCCTGCGTTGTGGAATCAACGAAAAGGAGATTACGCCAAATTCGAGACATACGTCTGACCCGCCGCCCAATCGCCGATAGGAAGGCACGAGCCATTTTGGGCCGTGACAGAATATTCAATCCCTCTCTATCCCAGCCTCGCCGCAGCGTTCCGCGTCCGGGGACGCCAATGGCCTCTCTATGAGGCTCACGGCCGGCTCTGCCGCCCCTCGAACTGCCGCTGCACTAGTTCCATCCCTTCCTCCAAGCTCATCCCCTGCTTCCGGCAGTAGGCGGCCACCTTCTCCAGCGCCTTGCCCAGCAGGGCCTTCGCTCGGTCTGGCGTCACATTCCTGTCTATCGTCCAGCGCTTCTCATTGCCGCGCCTGCGGGCCACAGCCTTGAAGTGCTCGCAGTAGAGGAACGTCTCGCCGGTCCAGTACGTCCGCTGCTGCTCGAAGCACGCCTCGCAGATGACGTGCGGCCTCATGCCCGCACGCCCCGCGACAGATCGTCCATAAAGGCAATACGCGCCTGCTGGACAGCCCGGCGATTGCTCTCCGCCAGGATCGCGGGCAGCGCCTTCACGAAGTCCTGTGTGGCTCCGCGCGCGTCAATGTTGTTCTGGATCGTGATCTTCGCACCGCCACCAAGCCTGTGGTTCGGGATGATCGTGCCCGTGCCATCTGGCACGAACAGCTCCGGGCCACGCTCGCCGACAATCGACGGTTTGCCAACCGGCGGGCGCCCGCCGTCT
>CBFGXE010000016.1:0-57042 GCA_965652645.1 uncultured bacterium
CGTGTCGAGCCTCGACCGGCTCGACAGCATCGTGCCGGCGGTGCAGGAGCTGGGTCGGCGCCACGCGGGATATGGCGTGCAGCAGGGCCACTACACCACGGTGGCCAGCGCGCTGCTCTGGACGCTCGAGAAAGGCCTGGGAGATGCCTTTACCCCGGCGGTGAAGGAGGCCTGGACCCGGACCTACATGGTGCTTGCTGGCGCCATGCAGTCCGCTGCCGCGACCTCCGAGCCCGCGACTGCGACGGCCTGAGCTTGCGCCGCCGGGGCCGCCGTGAGGCGGCTTACGGCGGCAGGCCTTCTTCCTTGCGCGCCTGCTGCACGGAGGGGCGGGAACGGCAGCGCTCGTAGTAGGCGGTGAGCTTCGGCAGGCTGGAGATGTCGATGCCGAGACGCTCCCGCCAGCTCAGCACCACGTACAGGTAGGCATCGGCCACGGTGAAGTCCTCCCCGGTAAGGAAGGGCTTGCCGCCCAGCTTCTCCTCCACGAATCCGAGGCGGGCGAAGGCCATCTCGCGCGCCTGCTTCTTCGACTCCTCGGGCGTCGTGGGGCGGAAGAGCGCCCCGACGGTCTTGTGGATTTCGGAGCTGATGTATCCCAGCCATTCGAGCACGCGGAAGAACTCCGGCGTGCCGATCTTCGGCGCGAGCCTGCCCTTCGGGTCCAGCGTCGAGATGTAGCTCAGCACGGCCACGTTCTCGGTGAGCACCGAGCCGTCGTCCAGCACCAGCGCCGGTACGTAACCCTTGGGGTTGATGCTGTTGTAGTCCTTGCCGTCGGCCGTCTTCTTGGTGCCGCGCTCCACCGCATAGGCCTCGAACTTCTGCCCGGCTTCGAGCAGCGATATGTAGGAAGCCAGCGAACAGGCGCCCGTGAGGTAGTACAGCTTCATGACGACCACCCTTTTGCGGGAAGAAGAAGGGATTCTATGCCACCTGCAGCAGCGCCGCCGTGGTGGCACGGTGTCGGCTTGTTCCTACAGCCGCATGCCTCGGCCGCTGGATGACTGGCATCCGGCAGCCTGCGAAGAATCAGCGATCCGGCCAGTGCCGCCCGCGGAAGGAGTGCCGTGTCCCTGCGCCGAAGGCCCCACCTGCTTTCGCTGTTGCTCGTCGGCGGGCTGTTGCTGGCCGGCGCCGCCGCAGGGGCGGTGGTGCTCTTCTCGGGCGTGGTGACCACGGCGGCGACGGCCCAGCACTATCGCATCACGCACCGGCTGCTGGAGATCGGGTTGCGCAGTTCCATCTTCACGCACGCAAGGCACATCGAGGCGCCGCCGCTGGATGATCCGCGCCTGGTGGCCACCGGCCTGGCCTGTTACCACCGGCACTGCGCGCAATGCCACGGCGCTCCCGGTGTGGCGCCGGGCGCGGCAGCGCTCGGACTGCTGCCGGTTCCCGGCAGCCTGGCCAATGCCGCGCAGGAATGGCCTGCCGAGTGGATCTTCTATGTGACCAGCAAGGGCGTGCGCATGACCGGCATGCCTGCCTGGGAGGTGCGGCTTTCCGAGCATAGCCTCTGGTCCACCGTGGCATTCGTGAAGACGCTGCCCGGACTGGATGCGCGCAGCTATGCGCAGGCGGTATCGACCTCCACGGAGGAGTGCGGGATGCGCCGTGACCTTCCGGCGCTGGCGGGTGTGTCGGCGTCCGGAATGGGTGACCTGCTGCTGCGCCAGTATGGCTGCCATGCCTGCCACATCATCGATGGCGTGGTTGGTCCGCGTACGCATGCCGGCCCTGCGCTCAGTGGATGGCCCCGCCGCGGCTACATCGCCGGCGTATTGCCCAATACGCAGGAAAACCTCGCGAAGTGGATCAGCGACCCGCGTGGGGTGAGTCCACGGACGCTGATGCCGGACCTGGACGTGCCACCCCTGCATGCCGAAGTGATGGCGGCATTCCTGTTCGCGCAGCCATGAAGCGCGCCGTGGTCGTGCAACTTGCGGTGCTGCCACTGGCCGGATGTTGGGCCAGCGTGGAGTCGCAGGAAGAGACGGGCGGGGATGCCCGCCGCGGCCGGATCGCGCTGGAGCAGCATGATTGCGGGGTGTGTCACCGCATTCCCGGCGTGCGCGGCGCACCGGGGAGGGTGGGGCCCTCCCTCGCGGACCTTGCGCGCCGTCCGCACCTGGCCGGCAAGTTCGCCAGCGGGGAGGAAATGCTGGTCCGCTGGATCATGGATCCTCCCGCGATGGCGCCGCGCACCGCCATGCCCGCGGTCGGCGTGTCCGAGTCTGATGCGCGTGACATGGCGGCCTACCTGCTGACGCTGCGATGAATGATGCGGGCATCCAGTCCACTGCCCACCCGGCGGCCGGCAGCGGCGCAGCGCTGATCCACGAGTTCAGCCTGGTGCTCTACGCGGGCGCCACGCTCATCTTCCTGCTGGTGATGGCACTGGTGGCGCTGGCTGTGTTCGGACGGGCGCGGCCGGTGGGCAGGCACCGGTGGATCCTCGGTGGCGGCATCCTGTTCCCGGCCGTCACGCTCACCGCCTTGCTCACCTATTCGCTTGCGGTAGGTGCGGCGCTTTCTCCGGAGGGCACCGGTGGGCCGCTGCGTTTCGTGCTCAACTGCATCAGCAGCAGCGCGCGTGCATTGGGCAGCGTGGTGGGTGTGGAGGCCGCGGCGCCCGTGCGCATCGACATCATCGGGCGCCGCTGGTGGTGGGAGGTGCGCTACCAGGGCCCCGATGGCAGCAGCCGCTGGGTCACGCTGGCCAACGAGCTGTACCTGCCAGCGGGAAAGCCGGCGCATGTCACGCTGCGCGCCGCTGACGTGATCCACAGCTTCTGGGTTCCCTCCCTTGCCGGCAAGGTGGACATGATTCCCGGCCGTGCCAACCGCCTGGTCCTGCAGGCAGAGGAGCCGGGAGTGCATCGCGGCCAGTGCGCGGAGTTCTGCGGCGTGCAGCACGCGCTGATGGCGCTGTACGTGACGGTGGTGCCGCCGGAGCAGTTCGATGCCTGGCTGCGCCGGCAGGAACGGCCGGCGGCGGTGCCGGAGGATCCCGCGCTGCGCGCGGGCCATGACGCCTTCATGAAGGCCGGCTGCGCCGACTGCCACACCGTGCGCGGCACTGCTGCCAGTGGCGAACGCGGCCCCGACCTCACCCATGTGGGAGGGCGGCGTGCGCTGGGCGCCGGGCTGCTGCGCAACCACATCGGCACGATGGCGGGCTGGATCGCGGATGCACAGGCACTGAAGCCGGGCAACCTGATGCCTCCGACGCGCACGCTGGACGGCGAGGAACTGCGCGCGCTGGCGCAGTGGATGGGCAGCCTGCAATGAACTTCGGGGAGTTTCCTCCCTGGATGACAGCGATGGTGTTCATCGCCGCGGCCGCCGCCGTATGGGTCGCCGGTACGCGACTTGCGCGTTACGCCGACGCCATCGCTGAACACACCGGCATCGGCCGCGCCATCCTCGGCATGATCCTGCTCGGTGGCGTGACGTCCCTGCCGGAACTCGCCGTAGCGGTTACCGCCACCCATGAAGGGCATCCGGTGCTGTCGATCAACGACGTGCTGGGCAGCGCAGCCATCAACGTGGTGCTGCTGGCGGTGGCCGACGGCTTCATCGGCCGCAGGGCGCTGACCTCCACTGTGCCCTCGCCCGCGGTGATGCTGCAGGGTGCGCTGAGCATCGGGCTGCTGGCCATGGTGGCAGCCGCGGTCACCGCAGGTGACCGGCTGTTCCTTGGCATGGGGATATGGAGCTGGCTGATGCTGGTGGCCTACGTGGCGGGCGTCGCCCTGCTCGCGAACTCCCGCGCGGCAAATCAATGGACCCCGACCGCCGGGGCTCCGCAACCGGCAAGGGATTCGCAGCCGGAACACGGACAGCCGCTGTCCCGCCTGATCCTGCTCACCTGCGTGGCCGGCGCCGTGATCATCGTCGCCGGCTTCCTGCTGGCAAGGTCCGGTGCGGCATTGGCGGAGCAGACCGGGCTCGGCACCAGCTTCTTCGGCGCGGTATTCCTCGGACTTTCCACCTCGCTGCCCGAATTGAGCACCATCCTGGCCGCGGTCAGGTTGCGCCAGTACGAGATGGCCATTTCGGACGCGCTGGGCACCAACCTGTTCAACGTGACCATCCTGGTGCTGGTCGATGCGCTGGACCCGGGAGAGCCGGTGTTGCAGCAAGCCGGCAGGTTCGCCGCCTTCAGCGCGCTGCTGGCGCTGCTGCTGACCGCGACCTTCCTCGTCGGCATGCTGGAGCGGCGCGACCGGACCGTGCTGCGCATGGGCGTGGATTCGGCAGTGGTGCTGGTGGCCTATGTGGCAGGGGTGATGGTGCTGTATGGCCTCCGCTGATTCCGCGGACCTGCCCAATCCGCTGCCGCGCCCGCCGGACGAGCTGGCGCGTCTGCAGCAGGTCTGGCAGCCGCCCCGCGGCTGGCGCCTGCTCAGCGCGGTCAACAACACCTACATCGGCATGTTCTACATCGGGGCGGCGCTGCTGTTCCTGGTGCTGGGCGGCATCCTCGCGCTGCTGATGCGCACCCAGCTGGCCGTGCCGGAGAACGACTTCCTCGGGCCGGACACCTACAACCAGTTCTTCACCATGCACGGCTCGGTGATGATGTTCCTGTTCGCCGTGCCGGTGGTGGAAGCCATCGGCATCCTGCTGCTGCCTGCCATGCTCGGTGCGCGCGACCTGCCATTCCCGCGGCTCTCCGCCTATGCATTCTGGGCCTACCTGGTCGGCGGGCTGGTGTTCTTCGGCACCCTGTTCCTCGACCTGGCGCCGGATGGCGGCTGGTTCATGTATCCGCCCCTCACCGGTTCGGAGTTCTCCCCCGGCCTGCGCACGGACTTCTGGCTGCTGGGCATCGGGTTCATCGAGATATCCGCCATCGCGGGGGCCATCGAGATCGTGGTGGGCATCCTGCGCACGCGGCCGCCGGGCATGACGCTGTCGCGCATGCCGGTGTATGCCTGGGCCATGCTGGTGGTCGGCGCGATGATCATCTTCGCCTTTCCGCCGGTGATCGCGGCCACCGCGCTGCTGGAGCTGGAACGTGCCTTCGACTGGCCCTTCTTCATCGCCTCGAGGGGCGGGGATCCGGTGCTGTGGCAGCACCTGTTCTGGCTGTTCGGCCACCCGGACGTGTACATCATCTTCCTGCCCGCCGCGGGACTGGTGTCGATGATCGTGCCCACGATGGCGCAGCGGCCGCTGGTGGGCTACAAGTGGATCGTGATGGCGCTGCTCGGCACCGGCCTGGTGTCGTTCGCGCTGTGGGTGCACCACATGTTCGCCGTGGGCATGCCGCATCTTTCCGCGGGGCTCTTTTCCGCGGCGAGCATGACGGTGGCCGTGCCGGCGGGCATACAGGTCTTCTCCTGGATCGCCACCTTGCGCAGCGGCCAGGTGCGGCTGGCCACGCCCACCTGGTTCCTGCTCGGCTTCTTCGCCGTATTCGTGCTTGGCGGGCTCACCGGTGTGATGCTCGCGGCCGTGCCCTTCGACTGGCAGGCGCATGACAGTTATTTCGTCGTGGCACACCTGCATTACGTGCTGATCGGCGGCATGCTGTTCCCGGTGATGGCCGCCATCTACTACTGGGCGCCCATGGTGAGCGGCCGACAGCTTTCCGAGCGCATGGGCAAGTGGGCCTGCGGGCTGATGTTCGGCGGCGTGAACCTCGCCTTCTTTCCCATGCACATCGCCGGCATGCTGGGCATGCCGCGGCGGGTATGGACCTATGCCGATGGCCTGGGGTGGGACATCTGGAACCTGCTGTCCACCGGCGGGGCCTTTGTGCTGGCGGCGGGCATCGCGCTGGTGCTCATCGACCTGCTGCTGCGCCTGCGCCCGGCTGGCAAGGTGGACGTGGATCCCTGGAATGCCGCCACGCTGGAATGGCTGCCGATGGACAACTACGCCGTGCGCAGCATTCCCCGCATCCAGGGTCGGGATCCGCTGTGGCACAACCCGCGCCTGCGCGAGGAGGTGGAAGCCGGCCAGCACTACATGCCGGGGCTGGTCACGGGCGGACGGGAAACCATCGTCACCTCGCCGGTGGATGCGAAGCCGCAATACCTGCTGCGGCTGCCCGGACCGAGCTGGCTGCCGGTGATTGCCGGGGTGGGCACGGCCGGATTTTTCTTCGCGCTCACCGTGAAGCAGATGGTGGCATCTGCCCTGTTTGCCGTCATCGTGCTCGTCTCCGTCCTGCGCTGGCTGTGGCAGGGCGATCCACCACCTGGCGACAAGCTGCATGATGTGGGCGGCGGGGTGAGGTTGCCCGACTACATGACGGGCAGCCGCTCGCATGCCTGGTGGGCCGTGGTGGTGCTGATGCTGGTGAATGGCTCGGTGTTCGCCAGCCTTGCGTTCGCCTTCTTCTACCTGTGGACCATCAACACGGGTGGCTGGCCACCCGCCGGAGTGGCCACGCCTTCGGTCAGCTGGTCGGCTGCCGCCGCAACCCTCTGTGTGGCAAGCGCACTGGCGGGGAAGCTCGCAGGAGGTGCGCTGGATCGCCGGCAAGGCACGCTGACCGACCTCCTCCAGGTCGCCGGGACATTGGCCCTGTGGGCTGCATTCGTCGCAACCCTGGCTGCCCTGCGCGTTGCGGGCATCACGCCCGGTGCCCATGGCTACGGCGCCAGCATCCACGCGCTGCTGGGCTGGCAGGGACTTCACGTGCTGCTGGTCAGCCTGATGTGCGGCTACACCATCGTGCGCCGGCATTGCGGCCTGCTGGACCACCGTCGCCGCGGCATCTTCGACAACACCTGGCTGATGTGGCTGTTCACCGCGGGGCAGGGGCTGCTGCTGCTGGCCATCATCAACACACCGCGGCTGGGAGGCTGAATGCAGCGCCGGTTCACCCGCGTGACGTGGCTGGTGATGGCGCCGCTGCTGGCCTGGCTGGCCTGCTTCACCGGCGTCTATCTGGTCGGTGCGCTCGCCTGTGCCCGTGGCTTCGCCGGGGTGCGATGGGCTGGCGTTGGCATCACCACCCTGCTGACGGCGCTGCTGGTGCTGGCCGCGGCGGCATTCACGGCATGGAGGATCGCCTCGGCCAGGCGGTTGCTGCGCGGGAGCCCGGAGGAGCAGAAGTTCAGCGCATTCCTCGCATCCAGCCTGGCCGGGCTGGTGTTGCTCGGGCTGGTACTGGTCTGGCTGCCAGTGCTGGTCGTGCGTCCGCCCTGCACCGGGCAGCCGGCGCTGGAAGTGGCCGCCGCGGCCCGCGCCGCGACAGGTACAATGCCGGCCTTCCCGGCGGGCCTGTAGCACAGCGGTTAGTGCAGGGGACTCATAATCCCTTGGTCCTTGGTTCGAATCCAAGCAGGCCCAGATTCCAGCTTCCCGCCCTGCTGCCGGACCCTCCATGGTGGTGTCGAAAATCCCCCTGCCCGATCGTCGTGGGATCGGGTGCCCCTTTTTTGCGGGGGCTGACAAGGCAATCGGAGAACTCCAATGAAAAAGACAGGCTGGATCATGACCGCGCTGCTGCTCGCTTTCCTGCTGCCCGCATCGGTCGCGCCGAAACTGCTGAACATGCCGGTGGCCGTGGACACGATGGTGCAACTTGGATGGCAGCCTTCACTGCTGGTGCTGCTGGGCATCCTGGAGCTTGTGCTGCTCGCGCTGTTTGCCTGGCCGCGCACGGCGCCCCTGGGCGCGCTGCTGTTCACCGGCATGCTGGGTGGCGCCATGGCGACGCACCTGCGTGTGGGCAGCCCCCTTGTGAGCCACACGCTGTTCAGCCTCTACATGGGCGCGTTCATGTGGCTGGCGCTTTACCTTCGCGATCCGGCGCTGCGCGGGTTCGTGAAAGGTTACCTGCGGCGCTGAGTCCTGAAGGTGATCGAATACCGCAGCTCCTTCGTCGGCGAGATCGAATGCTGCCAATCCCAGCGCGCCACGTCGCGGATGATGTAGGCCGAGCGTGGCGCAAGGTCGACGTGGAGGATGGAGCGTGTCCATCCTTCCGCCGGCGGGTAGGGCCGGAAGCGCATGCGTGCCACGCCTTTCAGTGACACGCCGGCCACGACTTCGAAATCCGGCACGTCCCGGTGCCAGCCCAGGGGGGTGCCGGCGGGATATTCGGTGATGTTCGCTTGCGTGAACTCCCGCGCCGCGACGCCGGCCCAGCCGGCAACGCGCTCGCGCAGGCCATGCAGGAACTCCGGCACGGGCTCCGCGGGATTCAGCCTGTTGTGCATGAAGTCGTAGCTGCCGCCGAAGCTGACGATCCGCCGTCGTGCTGTCCATTGCCGGTAGCTGGCGTGCTGGAAGTCCAGCCCGCCGATGGCCTGCAGCAGGTGCGTCTCTTCCTGTGGCGTGATGAACCCGGAGCAGTGCACGAATCCTTCCGGCATCCGCGGCTGCACCGGGAACAGTTCATCCTGGTCCATCACCAGGGCCGACCGGAGGGCCAGGGGCGGGCCTGGTCCGGCTTCAGTACGGGTTGCAGCACGCAGCTCTCCGGGGTGGGGAGCGCAAGTCTCGGTGTGGCCACCCGCCCCGTACATCGGATCAAGGTGCGCCCGGCGCGGCGGGATTTCCTACAGCCGCCTTGAGGCCCGCTGCCGCCCCTGCGAAGCTTGCCGGATGTGCTACAGCAGCCAGATCGAATCCGCCTACCACCGGTACCTTCGGGAAACCGGCGCGGAGATGGACCTGGACCAGTTCGCCGAGATTTATGGCTTTTCGGCCAGCGACAGCACGGTGCGCATCCCCCGCGCCGTGGACCGCTGGTTCGATGCCGCCGACAGTGATCCCGGGCGCCGCATCCAGGCCCTGATTGCCCGGCGCAACGCCGCCATGGTGGAAAAGCTCACGACGGAGATCTTCCGCCAGCGCCGCCGCCTGGCCGATGCCGAACGGGCGCTGGCCACGCGGCCAACGAAGAAGGCCAGTGAGGACCAACGCATCGCCACCGCGAAGATCGAACAGTCCCTGCGCCGCCTGCCGCTGTACCAGGGCACCGCGCCCACCGCGCTGGATGACCGCATCTTCCCCTTCCACTACGCGCCCATCGTCATCGAGGAACAGGGACGCCGCGTGTTGCGCCTGGCGCGCTACCACTGCCGGCAGGCACACCAGCCTGCCAGCATCGACCGGCAGCGCGATGGGCTCTACAACGCCCGCCGCGACAACCTCGGGCGTTTCTGGCGGCGCGAGTTCGGCAGCACGCACGCGCTGCTGCTGGCGTGGTCCTTCTTCGAGAACGTGGAGCGCGGCGGCCGCAACGCGGTGCTGCAGTTCCGGCCGCACCCGCCGCAACTGATGCGCATCGCCTGCGTGCATGCCACCTGGACCGATCCGGCCGACGGTCGCCGACTGTTGTCCTTCGCGGTGGTGACGGATGCGCCGCCGCCCGAGATTGCCGCAGCCGGACACGATCGCTGTCCGGTGAACCTTTCCGCCGCGGCGGCGGACCGGTGGCTGGCGCCTCAGGGTCAGCCGGCCAGCGCGCTGCAGGCGCTGCTGGATGATCGCGAGCGGCCGTACTACGAACACGAAGTCCTGGCGGCGTAGGACCGGGAGAAAACCGAGTGCGTTTCAACGGCCTGGACCTCAACCTGCTGCTGGCGCTGCAGGTGCTGCTGGAAGAGCGCAATGTCACGCGCGCGGCGCGGCGCCTGAACATCAGCCAGCCGGCGATGAGCGCCGCACTGAGCCGGCTGCGCGAGTATTTCCAGGACGACATCCTGGTGCCGCAGGGCAAGGTGATGCATCCCACCGCGCAGGCCCAGGCCATGGCAGGTCCGGTGCGGCAGTTCCTCGCCGACCTTGATGCCCTGCTCACCCGCGCGGCGACATTTGATCCGGCCACCACGCAGCGCACCTTCCGCCTGGTGGCCTCCGACTACATCACCACCTCGGTGATCGCGCCGCTGTGCCGCCGCCTGGCCGCCAGCGCACCGCGCATCCGGCTGGAGATGATGCTGCCGAGCGAGGAGGCCGCGCAGCTGGTGATGGAGGGCCAGGCGGACCTCATCATCACGCCGGAGGATTTCATGGACCCGGACCAGCCGGCCGAACTGCTCTGCGAGGAACCGCAGGTGGTGGTGGGGTGGAAGGACAATCCCGCGCTGGCCGATGGCATCACCGAGGCGGAATTCAACCGGCTGGGCCACGTGGCCGTGCATGTGGGCAGCAACCGGGCGCCATCCTTTGCCGACCGGCAGCTTGAGCGCATGGGCAGTCCGCGGCGGATCGAGCTGACCTGCGGCGCCTTCGCGCTGGTGCCCTGGCTGATCTGCGGCACCCGGCGCATCGCGGTGATGCACGCCCAGCTGGCGCGCCTGCTGGCGCAGCAGTTCCCGCTGGCGCTGGCCCCGGTGCCGTTCGACTTCCCGGTGATGCGCGAGATGATCCAGTACCACCGCACGCGGGAGGCAGACGAGGGGTTGCTCTGGCTGCGCCGGGAGCTGCGGGCCGCGGCTGCCGAAATGCCATAACCTCCGTGGATGGCCGCCCATCCGTTTAATTGCTTGTACTCGGGGCCGGCTCTGAGCCTATGCTGCGCGATTCGTGAAGGCCCTGGAAGGACGCAATGCGTGACTTGTCCATCCTCGTCATCGGCGGGGGGATCGGCGGACTGACGGCAGCCATAGCGCTGCGCCAGCGCGGCTTTGCCGTGCATATCATCGAGAAGGACCCCGCCTGGTCCGTCTATGGCGTGGGCATCATCCAGCAGGGCAACGTGCTGCGCGCAGCCGGCCAGCTCGGGGTGCTCGACCAGTACATCGGCGGCGGCTTCGGCTTCGACGCCGTCGAGGTCTTTGCTCCCGACGGCACGAAAGTGGCGCGGGTGCCCTCGCACCGCCTGCTTCCCGATCGCCCGGCCAACCTCGGCATCAGCCGCCGCACCCTGCAGAAGGTGCTGGGCGACAGCGCCATCGCTGCCGGTGCCACGGTGCGCCTGGGCGTCACCGCCACCAGCATCGACAATGGCGGCGGTCGCGCCGAGGTGAGTTTCTCCGACGGCTCGCGCGCCACCTATGACCTCGTGGTGGGTGCCGATGGCGCTTATTCGGCCACGCGTTCCTGGCTGTTCCCCGAGGTGGCGCCGCCGGAATTCACCGGCCAGGCCGTGTGGCGCTACAACCTGCAGCGCCCGGGCGACGTGACCACATTGCAGGCCTACAACGGCCCCATCGGCGCCGGGCTGGTGCCCATCAGCCAGGACCTCATGTACATGTACCTGACCACGCCGGAGCCCGACCGGCCGCACTATCCGCAGCAGGGCCTCACAGAACAGATGCGCGCACGTGCCGCGCGCTGCGCGCCGGCCATCCGCCAGCTGGCAGAGGGCATCG
Organism: uncultured bacterium; assembly: GCA_965652645.1. Classification (GTDB taxonomy): domain Bacteria; phylum Pseudomonadota; class Gammaproteobacteria; order Steroidobacterales; family Steroidobacteraceae; genus ZC4RG30. Next base: position 11,292 of record CBFGXE010000016.1, read on the forward strand.
TCGACGACGCGGAAGTGGTGTACCGGCCGCTGGACTGGCTGCTGCTTGAAGGACCCTGGCATCGCGGGCGCGTGGTGCTGCTGGGCGATGCCGCGCACACCACCACCCCGCACCTGGGGCAGGGTGCCGGCATGGCCATCGAGGACAGCCTGGTGCTGGCCGACGAGCTGGCCAGGCATGGCGACATGGAATCGGCACTCAGCGCCTATCGCGCACGGCGCTTCGAGCGCTGCGCCTGGATCGTGCGCGCCAGCCTTTCGATCTGCCTCGGGCAGCTCGGCAAGGGGCAGCCGGTGGACAACGCCCGCGCCACCTTCGAGATGTTCAACGTGACGGCGCAGCCGATCTGAGCGGAGGAACAAGATGAGTCGCGTGACCGAGATCCGCTACGTGGGATATGGCGTGGCGGAATTCGATGCCGAGAAAGAGTTCTACGCCACCAAGTGGGGGCTGGAGCAGGTGGCCGCCGAGGGTGACATGGCCTGGTTCCGTACGCAGGGCCATGACGAGCCTTTCGTGGTGCGGCTGCGCCGCTCCGATGCCAACCACGTGGATGTCATCGCGCTGGCCGCCGACAGCCGCGCGGACGTCGAGGCGCTGCAGGCGCGCGTGGTCGCGGCCGGCTGCCGCATCATCCACGAGGCGCGCGCGCTCACCGGGCCGGGCGGTGGCTACGGTTTCCGTTTCTTCAGCCCCGACGGGTTGCCGTTCGAGGTGTCCAGCGACGTGGCGCGCGTGCCGGCCCGCGCCGTGAAACGCAACGAGGGCATTCCCGTGCGCATCAGCCACATCGTGCTGCATTCGCCGAAGCCGGCGCAGGCAGTGGAGTTCTTCACCCGGGTGCTGGGTTTCCGCGTCAGCGACTGGCTGGGCGACTTCATGTGTTTCCTGCGTTGCAACCGCGCCCACCACCGCGTGGCCATCCTGCCCGGGCCGCCCTGCCTCAACCATGTCGCCTATGACATGCACGGCATGGACGGCATGATGCGCGGCATCGGCCGGCTGAAGAAGGTGGGCGTGGACCTGCGCTGGGGCCCGGGGCGGCACCTGGCCGGCGACAACACCTTCAGCTACTTCGTGACTCCCGGCGGCTTCACGGTGGAATACACGGCCGAGCTCGAAGAGGTGGATTTCGAGAACCACCAGGACCGCGTGTATCCGCCAGGCCCCGGCGTGATGGACCAGTGGGGCAGCGGCGTGGGTGGACCGCACACCATGCCGCATCCCCACGCGGATCCGCGCCTGTTCCAGCCTTCTCCGGTCTGACGCCATGGCGCTGTTCGAGTATTTCCCGAACTACATCTGGAACCTCTCGGTGGCCATGGCCATCGAAAGCGGCGGCCAGATCGGCGAGATCATCGACATGTGCCAGCCCATCCGCGATGCCGCGGCCAGCGGTGCCGATGCCGGCACGCCGCAGTTCATGTCGCAGTGGGTGGCGGTGGCTGACCGGCTGGTCGGGCTGGCCGACGAGGACGAGGAGCGCGGGCGCGGTTTCTCCGCCTCGGCCAAGCTTGAGCGTGCGGCGCTCTACCTGCTGGTGGCCGAGCGCATGCAGGCGCGGGGCTCGCCGGGGCGCGAAGCCACCTACGCGCGCGCGCGCGCGCAGTTCGACCGTTCCACCCGGCTGGGGCAGATCAACCGCGAGCGGGTGGAGATACCGCTCGACCGGGGCACGATGCCGGCGCTGTACACGCGTGCGCCGGGCGCGGGCCGCAAGCCGGTGGTGGTCTATTGCAATGGCCTCGACAGCTGCAAGGAACTGCTCTACTGGTCGCGCCTGCCCGAAGCGCTGGCGCGCCGGGGTGTTTCCACGCTGTGCGTGGACCAGCCCGGCACCGGCGAGGCGCTGCGCCTGCAGAACCTGCCGGTGGACCCCCATGCCGAGAGCTGGGCCTCGAAGGCAGTGGACTGGCTGGAGCAGCGCAATGACGTCGATGCCGCGCGCATCGGCATGACGGGCATTTCGCTCGGCGGCCATTTCGCGCCGCGCGCCGTGGCCTATGAGCCACGCTTCGCGGCCGGTGCCGTCTGGGGCGCAAACCACAACTGGGCCGAGGTGCAGCAGCGGCGCCTGCAGCGCGAGGGCGAGAATCCCGTGCCGCACTACTGGGCGCATGTGCGCTGGACCTTCGGCGCGGCCGACATGGCGCAATTCCTCGAGCGCGCGAAGGACATGACGCTGGAAGGCCACCTGCACCGCATCCGCGTGCCCTTCCTGGTCACGCATGGCGAGAAGGACCGGCAGATCCCGGTGGACTATGCCCACCAGACCTACGCGCAGCTGGTGAACAGCCCGCAGCGCGAGCTGAAGATATTCACCGCGCGCGAGGGCGGAGTGGAGCACGTGGGTGCCGACAACATGGCGTTCGCGCGCGACTACATCGCCGACTGGTTCGCCGGGCAGCTGGGCGGCCACACCAGCTGAGGAGCAGCAATGAAGGAAGCACCCGTCAGGCGCGTGGTCACGGGGCACGACCCCCAGGGACGCGCCATCATCCAGGAGGACGGGCCGGTGCCCCGCGTGCAGCGCATCGGCGGCGAGCATGGCCCGCTGTTCTTCGAGATCTGGAACACGCGCGCCACGCCCGCGCCCATCGACCGCGATTCCGGCGAGCCGCCGGAGCAGGGCATCCAGCTGGCCCCGCCGAAGGGCGGCACACGCATCCGCGTACTCGACATCCCGCCCGACGACGCCAGCTTCGAATTGCTGACGCCGGAGCAGATCAAGGCGCATTTCGCCGAAGTGGCCGCATCCGGTGCCCCGGTGCAGCCTGGCGCCGCGCGCCACGCCTTCATGCATCGCACCGAAACCATCGACTACGGCATCGTGCTCGAGGGCGAGATCACGCTCATCATGGACGTGGGCGAGACCGTGGTGCGCGCCGGTGACGTCGTGGTCCAGCGCGGCACCAACCATGGCTGGGCGAATCGCTCCGGCAGGCATTGCCGCATTGCCTTCGTGCTCATCGACGGGGAGTACCACCTGGAATGAAACTGGCAACCCGCGCCCAGGGCACGCCGGACGGCGAGCTGCTGGTGGTGTCGCGTGACGGCGGGCGCTGCCTGCCGGCCGGGCCGCGCTGGCCGAACCTGCTGGCCGCCATCGAGCGCTGGGAGGTTGCCGAGCCGGCGCTGCGCGCGCTGGCCGCGCGCCTGGCCGCCGGAGAAGGCCTGGCGCTTGATCCGCATGACCTGCGCGCGCCGCTGCCGCGCAGCTGGCAGTGGCTGGATGGCTCGGCCTTTCCGGTGCATGGCGAGCTGATGGAGGTGGCGTTCAACGCGCCCCCCATCGAGACCGACAAGCCGCTGATGTACCAGGGCCTGTCCGACTGCTTCTACGGCCCGGAAGATCCCGTGCCCTTTCCCGACCCCGCGCTGGGCATCGACTTCGAGGGTGAGTTCGGCGTGGTGGTCGACGCGGTGCCGATGGGCACCACGGCAGAGGAGGCCATGGCGCACATCCGCCTGGTGGTGCAGATCAACGACTGGTCGCTGCGTGCGCTGGCGCTGGCGGAAAAAAAGACCGGCTTCGGTTTCGTGCAGGCCAAGCCGGCCTGCTCGATGGCACCTTTCGCCGTGACGCCCGATGCGCTGGGCGATGCCTGGAAGGATGGCCGTGCCTGCCTCGACCTCGTGATCGACTGGAACGGCAAGCGCTTCGGCAGCGCCAACGGGCGCGAGATGGCAGTGGGTTTCCACGAACTCGTGGCGCATGCAGCCGCCACGCGCAACCTGGTGGCCGGCACCATCATCGGCTCGGGCACGGTGTCGAACCGCGCATACGCGCAGGTGGGTTCCAGCTGCATCGCCGAGCGGCGCGCCATCGAGATCATCGCGGGTGGCAAGCCCGCGACGCCGTTCATGTCCTTCGGCGACCGCGTGCGGATGGAGGGACGGCTGCCGGACGGCAGCGCTCCCTTTGGCGTCATCGACCAGCAGGTGGTCGCGCGAAGCTGATCCGGCGCTATCATCCCCGCGACAACTCGCCGGTCGCCGGCAACAGAAGACAGGGGAGAGGCGGATGAACAGGACTCCGGCACGCGTCGCGATAGGCGGCGCCATGGTGGCAACCCTTCTGGTGGCGGGTCCGGGGGTCACTGCCGACCCGGGCCGTGCGGCGGCGGCACCGCCCCCGGATCCCGTGATGGCAAAGGCCTGCGCCGACCTCGCCAGCCAGCAATCCCCGGCCTTCCGCGTGGACACCAGCGAGTGGGTCAACGCGAACGCCAACCAGCCCGGCCACTGCCTGTTCCGCGTGACCGTGGATCCGCGCGCTTCCGGCATCGAAGGTCTCTCCTACGGCACCGGCATCGAGTTGCGCCTGCCGCTGGACTGGAACGGCCGCCTGCTGGTGCAGGGGGGCGGTGGGCTCAATGGCTCGCTCAACGCCGCTGTGGGCAACGTGCCTGGCCATCCGTCTGCCCTGCAGCGCGGTTTCGCCGTGGCCTCCAACGACGGCGGCCACCGCAGCCGCGGCATGCTGGATGCGCGCTGGGCACTGGACCAGCAGGCGCGGCTGGACTTCGCCTACCAGTCGGTGGAGCGCACCACGCGCGAGGCGAAGTCGCTGGTCAACCGCTACTACGGCCGTTCGCCCGACTACACGTATTTCATGGGCTGCTCCACGGGCGGTCGCGAGGCCATGCTGTCCGCGCAGCGCCTGCCGCTGCTGTTCGATGGAGTGGTGGCTGGCGATCCTGCCTGGAACTTCACGCGCCTGGTGATGAACCAGGCGTGGAACCTGCAGGTGGTCGCGCGCATTGCGCCGAAGGGCGCGGATGGCAAGCCTGACTATTCGCGCGCCTTCACCGACGGGCAGCTCAAGGGCGTGGCCGACGCGGTGCTGAAGAAATGCGATGCGCTGGATGGCCTGGCCGACGGCATGATCAACGACTACCGTGCCTGCCGCTTCGATCCGCAGGAGCAGGTGTGTGATGCCGCGCGCGATCCGCGTGGCGCAAGTTGCCTCACCGGCGCGCAGGCGGCCGCGCTGCGTGACATCTTCGGTGGCGCGCGCAACTCGCGCGGAGAATCCCTCTATGGCAGCACGCCCATCGACACCGGCATTGCCCAGCCGGCCTGGCGCAGCATCCACCTTGGCAGCAACGGCGGCACGCCGGGCAATGGCACGCTGGGTGGCGAGACGCTGCGCATGTACGCGATGACGCCCGCGCAGCCGGACCTTGATCCGCTGGAGTTCGATTTCGACCGCGACGTGGCGCACCTCACCGAGACCGCCGCCATCAACGATGCCACGGGCACGGGGCACAGCACGTTTGCCGGGAAGGGCGGCCGGCTGATCGTCTACCACGGCATTTCCGACCAGGGCATGTACACCGACCCGCTCACTGCCTGGTACGACCGCATCACGCCGCGCGAGGCGAATGGCCCGCAGTCCTGGGCGCGGCTGTTCCTGGTGCCGGGCATGCTCCACTGCTCCGGCGGGCAGGCCACCGACCGCTTCGACATGCTCGATGCCATCCAGAAGTGGGTGGAGCAGGGCCAGGCGCCGGAGCAGGTCATCGCCTCGGGCACTGCCTTCCCCGGTCGCACGCGACCCCTGTGTCCCTATCCCAAGGTGGCGCGCTACGTGGGCGGCAATCCGGAGGATGCGGCCAGCTTCGCCTGCCGCGACTAGTCGCAGACATTGGGGTCGGGCACCGACGAGCGCGGTGTCCGCCCGGCCATCATGTCGTCGAAGAGGTGCTTGTCCGGCTCTTCCTTGCCGATGGGAATGCCGAAGACCGGAACAACACCGACGCGGGTGCCTCCCATCATCACGCTGCCGGGCGGAGGCCTGGTGGCGTCCTGCCAGGTGGGCGGAGGTGGCTCCTCTTCCTGCCTGCCCGGGAACATGCTCGACTGATAGGGCTTGCAGGGCTCGCGCAAGGCCTGCAGGGGTCCGCTGAAACCTTCGGACTCCGCTTCGCGCTCGCGGCGTGCCGCCAGCTTCTCTGCTTCCAGGTCCCAGTCCGTCCAGGGGCGGGACTCGATGCCCTCGCCGCTGCTGGCCGGCGGGCCACTGTCGGAAGTCGCAGCCGGCGCGGCGGGCGGTGCCGGCGACAGCGTGATGGCCGTGGCAGGACGCTCCCTGACGGGACGGGCGGGCGGATCGGCGACGGCCGGTTCTTCCGCACGGTCCACCGGCTCCGGCTCGGGCAAGGGCAGCAGGTGGATCCAGGTGCCTTGAAGGGAGCGCGTGGCGCCGGAGTCCGGGCGTGGCTGGCCGCCTTCGCGCAGCAGCAGCACCGCGAACAGGCCGTGCACGGCGAGTGCCACGAAGGCCGCGATGCTGCCGGTGCCGGGCGTGGTTCGCGGCCGATGCTGCATGGGGTCAGTCTATGCCGCGGCCGTCAGTCGCAGGAATGCGGATCAGGGACGGATGAACCCGGGGTCAGTCCCTGCTGCATGTCGTCGAACAGGTGCTTGTTGGGTGGTGGCAGGTCGCCCAGTGCGCAGGCAAAAAATCCCAGGCCCACGACGCAGCGCTCGCCCAGCATCACGTAGGGAAGGGGAAACAGGCCAGCTTTCTTTTCTACCGGACTCCATTCGAAGCTCGAGTCGCGCGGCTCGCAGGGTTCGCGCAGTTTCGCGACCGGGCCATTGAAGGCAGGAGGCTTCACCTCCGCGCCGTAGTTGCTGGCGCGGTTTGCCGCGGCCAGGGCCCAGTCGACCGGCGCGGGGGCAGGGCCGGGTTCCGCGGAGGAAACGGGATCGGGGCCCGCGGTCTCCATCGCCTGCGGGACCTCAAACGGGACCTCAAGGATTGCAGGCGGTGGCGCCTGCCCATTGCGTGGCGCGGTGGGCGGGGCAGCGGGCGCCTCCGGCGCCTCGCGCGGCGGAGCCGGAGCTGGCGCCAGGCGGATCCAGGTCTGCGCCAGGGCGCGCGATGGCGGCAAGGGACGGCGCAGCGTGCGATCTTCCATCAACAGCACCGTGACAAGCAGCCCATGCACCACCAGCGTCAGCCCGCCGGCCGCGGTCCTTGCGCCGATCGCGACTGGCGGCCGGTGGTCCATCACCCGAGTCTAGTTCCCGGGCGCGGGGAGGGACCGGCCATTACGCTGAATTAAGCCGTCCCTGCGCAATCCTCCGATCTGCCCATGTGCCGACGCGAGACGATGGCTATCACCGCGGCTATAGATGGCCGTGACCGTTCCCCTCAAGGATGCCTGCCATGGCGATGAAGCGTATCGCGTGCGGCATGTTGCTGGCGCTGCTGGCACTGGCCTGCGTGGACGATGAATTTGCACCGCGGGATGGGGAGTCCCTCACCAGCTGCCAGATGCTGCCCGGCGACGTCGATGCCGATGGCGATGGCTTGCCCAACCGTTGCGATCCCCGCCATGACTCGGACCGCGACGGCGATTCGATCGACGATCGTGCGGACAACTGCCCGACAGTGCCCAACCGCGACCAGCTCAACTCGGATCGCGATCGCCAGGGCAATGCCTGCGATTCCGACGATGACAACGACCGTGTTGCAGACGTCGAGGACAACTGTCCGCTGGTCTCCAACCGCAACCAGGCTGATTCCAACCGCGACGGCATCGGCAACGCCTGCCAGAACGACCGGGACGGTGATCGCGTGGGCGACGCCACCGACAACTGCCCGCTGGTTTCCAATGCCGGACAGGACGACGCGGATGGCGACGGCATCGGCGACCTGTGCGACGACAGTGATGGCGACTCGGTCACCGATGAGCTGGACAATTGCCCGCTGGCGGCCAACCCCGCGCAGACCAACATGGACGGCGACGCCGAAGGGGACGCCTGCGACGCCGATGCCGATGGCGATGGCATCGCCAATACCGCCGACAACTGCGCCCTCACGCCGAACGTCGACCAGCTCGACGCGGACCGCAACGGCATCGGTGATGTATGCCAGGACGACAGTGACGGGGACGGCGTGGGCAATGCCATCGACAACTGTCCGCTGGTGCCGAACCCCGGCCAGTGGGACAGCGACGATGACGGCCGGGGAGATGCCTGCGACTAGCGCTCGCGGTAATAAAGGCGCATTGCAATCGGCGCGCAAACCACGGTGACCACCGCCGCAGCCACCAGCACCCACACGATGTCATTGCCCTGCACGTTGCCGTGCATCAGCCCGCGCGTGGCATTGGTGAGGTGGGTCACCGGGTTCGCCTGCACCACCGCCTGCATCCAGCCGGGCATGGTCACCGGGTCGACGAAGATGTTGCTGACGAAGGTGAGCGGGAACAGCAGCAGCATGCTCATGGTCATCACCGACTCGGGCGTCTTCATCACCATGCCGATGATGATCCACGGCCATGACACCGCCGAGGTGAACAGCAGCACCAGCCCGAAGGCGGCGACCACGCCCATCACGCCGCCCTGCGGCCGGAAACCCAGGATGAGTCCCACGGTAAGCACCACCAGGCCGGCCAGTACATAGCGCACCAGGTCACCCAGCAGCGCGCCGACGATGGGCGAGGGCTGCCAGATGGGAAGCGCGCGGAAGCGGTCGAACAGGCCCTTGGTGACGTCGGTGTTGAGCCCCATGCCGGTGTAGACGGTGAGGAACACCAGCGTCTGCACCACGATGCCCGGGATCAGCCACTGCAGGTACGCGGTGGTGGAGCCCGCCAGCGCGCCACCGAACAGGTAGGTGAACATGAAGGTCATCATGATGGGGAACACCAGCACGTCCATCAGCTGGAAGGGCACGTGCTTGATCTTCAGCATGGCGCGCCAGGCCAGCGTGAGCACGGCGGCGGACACGCCCGCCTTGCGCGGGCGCCGGTCGCTGCCCAGCACGGCATGCAACGAGGGCTGGTTCATGGCTGCTTCTCCGTCCCGGCGCTGTCGGCCGCCGGCTTGCCCGTGAGGGCGAGGAACACGTCGTCAAGGCTGGGTTGCGCCAGCGCGAATTCGGAGATGGCGATGCCTCCGGCGGCCAGCTGCGCCAGTGCCCTCGGCACCATCTCGTCCTGCGCCACCTTGGCGGCCAGCTCGTTCTCCTCGTTGCCGGCATGCACCTCGCCCAGCACCGTGCGCAGGATGGACTCGGCCGCCGGTCGCTGTGCGGGGTCAGTCACCTTCAGGTGCAGGGCGCGCCCGCCCACCGACTGCTTGAGCTCGCGACTGGTGCCCTCGGCGATCAGCCGCCCGTGGTCGATCACGGCCAGGCGGCTGGCCAGCTTGTCGGCCTCGTCGAGGTATTGCGTGGTGAGCAGCACCGTGGTGCCCTCGGCGGCGATGGCGCGCACGATGTCCCACACCTGGTTGCGGCTGCGCGGGTCGAGGCCCGTGGTGGGTTCGTCGAGGAACAGCAGCTCGCTGGTGACGATGAGGCTGGCCGCGATGTCGAGCCGGCGGCGCATGCCGCCGGAATAGGTGCGCACCTGGCGGCCGGCGGCCTCGGTGAGCTCGAAGCCCTGCATCAGCTCGCGGGCCCGCCCTCGGGCCGCACGCCAGGAAAAGCCGAGCAGGCGGGCGAACAGCACCAGGTTCTCGGCGCCGGTGAGGTCCTCGTCCACCGAGGCGAACTGCCCGGTCATGCCCACGCGGGCCCTCACCTGCCCGGGCTCGCGCACCACGTCGTGGCCCAGCACCCGCGCGGTGCCGCCATCGGGCTTGATGAGCGTGGTGAGCATGCGGATGGTGGTGGTCTTGCCGGCGCCATTCGGGCCGAGCAGGCCATATACCGTGCCGCGCGGCACGGCCAGGTCGATTCCGGCAACCGCAGGGGTTTCGCCGAACTGCTTGCGCAGCCCGGAGGTCTCGATGGCGGGGCTCATGCCCCCATCTTACTTGCTGTCTTCCTTGTCGGGGTTGCGACGTCGGCCGTTTTCGGGCGGATCGCTGGTGGTGAAGCTCGCGATGGCGCACCGCTGGTTCTCTTCCGGCACGATCACGTAGCTGAAGCGGTCGAGCTTGTCGCTGGTGCCGATGTCGAATCCCAGGCGGATCGAACGGTCAATACCGTGGCAGGGGCCCAGGAACCTGGCGTAATACCAGTCGCCGTGCTGGTCCTCGATCCACATGCCATCGATGCCGTCGGTCTGCCAGCCGTTCACGGCATTGCGCACGTTCGCAAAGGGGATGTAGGTTTCCTCGCCGCGCAGCTCGACACCGGATGGCTCGGGAGAGCCGGGGTCAAGGGAAGCGCAGGCCTGCAGCAGGGCCAGGGCGCCGGTGGCAGCCAGCAGCTTGCGTTTCATGCGTCCTCCTTCAGCCGCCGCGCGGCAGGATGTGCAGCTCCCTGCGGCGATAGTCGATCACCAGTGTGTCGAGCAGTCCCAGGATGTCCATGCCCACCAGTATGGCAGGCCTGTCGGCCAGCTCCCACAGGTCGAAAATGTGCAGGTCGCCGAAGGTGATATGGGCGTCCTGGATATCCAGGCCGCCCAGCCGGATGGAGTGCACGCGGGCGGTGACGCCGACATGGGTATCCCCGGTGGCGCCGTGGACCTCGTCCTTGCCTACGTCGTCGCCGCCGCGTTCCCGCCGCAGCATCCGGCGCAGTGCCTCGTTTCCCACCGTGGCCTGCGCCCCGGTGTCGATCACGGCCAGTACCCGCTGCCGGCCCACGCGCGCCTCCACGGCGAGCAGGTTGGGTTCGGAAGGCAGGAAGGGCAGGGTGATGAAACCCGCGCCGGCGCGCCGGTTGCGCGACATCGCGATGTCCACGTAGTCGGCGCGGAAGTTGATGTAGATGCGCCGGTCCTGCAGGCCGTCCATGCCCAGCAGGCCGTCCGCGCCGCCGAAGGCGTCCACCACCACCGGCAGCCGGCTGGCCGGCAGCCACACATCGCCCACCTCCAGCACGCCGGCGTCGATGCCGGGAACGACGCGCGTGCCCGTGGCACCGTGCAGGCGCAACGGCCGGGCGTCCTGCAGCGAGAAGCCCAGCTGCACGGCCACTTCGGGCACGACCGCCGAGCGCTGCGCGCCCGTGTCGAGAACCAGCCGGAAGGGGCCTTGTCCGCCGATGCGCACCGGCACCCACACGCGCCCGATGCGATCGCGCGTGGTGGGCGCCACGTAACGCGGCTCCGGCGCCGTGACGACGATTTCGGCGAGTTCCTCCTCCACCGGCACGGAGTCGGTGGCGGCGGCGCTCGCCGCGACGGCCAGCAGTGCGCACAGTGGAAGCGACCTGGACATCGTTCCCCCGGCGGGAACCCGGCTCACCACATCAGGTCGTCGGGTACCGCGAAATCCTTGTAGGGATCATCTTCTGCCGGCTTCGCATCCGGCCTGTTGAGGTGCAGCAGCGCCTTCTCGACGCGCTGGCCGATCTGCTCGCCGATGGCCGCGGGTACGAAGGCGAACCGACCCTCGCAGCGCACGATGGCCAGCTGGCCTGCGATGAGCTGCCGGCGCAGCTCGGGATTGACCTCGATGCGGCGGATCTGGCCATGGTCCTGGAAATTGTAGAAATCCTCGCTCTCGACGCGTGGCACCTGGTGCGTCGCCACCAGTTGCTTGATTTCCGCGTACTTCGCGCGCCGTTCCAGTTTTTCCTGCTTGCGGCGGTTGGCCTCCGCGTCTTTCGCGGCCTTCTCCGCGGCGGCCTTCTGCGCTGCGATCCGGGCCGGCGTGGGAGCGGGCGGCGGGCGGTTCTTGCCGCGCGGCGCCTTGTAGGCCTGCTGGCGCTGTTCGCGTTCCGCACGCTGCACCTGCTGCTCGGATACCAGGCCAGCCTTCAGGAGTTGTTCGCGCAGGGAAAGACTCATGGCGCGCATTCTACCGTCCGTCCGGCATCGGGTACGATACGGATAATCCCGCGGAGAACTGACCATGCAGCGATTCACCCTTCCTGCCGCCGCATTCCTGCTGGCCTTCGCCCCGGCGGCCCTGGCCATCCCGGACGAGAACGGCAACCTGGTCTCCCCCGACGAGGCCCAGGCCGCCCTGGCCAGCGATGGGGAGATGACCGCCCGCCTGCACTACAACGTGGGCTTCGAGCGATTCGAGCAGGCCAGGCGGCTGGAGATGGAGGGCGCCAGCCTCAAGGGTGCCGCCGCGAAGCAGAACGAGGCCCAGGTGCTGCAGGGCATGCGTGAGGCGCGTGACAAGTTCCGCGCGGCCGCGGCGGCCAGTCCGGGCATGAAGGAAGCCTGGAACATGGTGGGTTACACCAGCCGTCACCTGGGGGACTACCAGGAATCGTTGTCGGCCTACGACAAGGCGCTGGCGCTGGCACCGGACTATCCCGAGGCGATCGAATACCGCGCCGAGCTGTTCGTGCTCACCGGCAAGTTCGAGGAGGCAAAGGCGGCCCATGCCCAACTGCTGAAGTCCTCGCCGTCCTATGCCGATGTGCTCAAGCAGTCGATGAAGGACTGGGCGAAACGCAAGGATGCTCCGGGCAGCAGCGCCCCGGGGCGCGATGCCTTCGTGGCCTGGGTAGGCAAGCTGTAGCACCCGGCCGTCGCGCCGGCCCCCCGGGCACGCCGGGCAGCCGGATCAAAGGCTGACATGGCAAGGCAGTGTCCTTGCTAACATTGCCGGCGCATGAAGGATCTGGATCACCTGCTTGCCAACAACCGGCGCTGGGCGGCCGAACGCGTCCGCCAGGATCCGGAATACTTCTCCCGCCTGGTGGCACAACAGTCGCCGCGCTACCTGTGGATCGGTTGCGCCGACAGCCGCGTGCCCGCCAACGAGATCGTCGACCTTGCACCGGGCGAGCTGTTCGTCCATCGCAACGTGGCCAATGTGGTGGTGCACAGTGACCTGAACTGCCTGTCGGTGATCCAGTTCGCCGTCGACATGCTCAAGGTGGAGCACATCATCGTCACCGGCCACTACGGCTGCGGTGGCGTCGCCGCGGCGCTGCATTCGACGTCGATCGGGCTGGCTGACAACTGGCTGCGGCATGTGCAGGACATCCGTGACCGGCACACCGCCGACCTCGCCGCCAACAGCGGCGATGCCGTGGACCGCCTGTGCGAACTGAACGTGCTGGAGCAGGCGCTGAATGTCTGCCGCACCACCGTGGTGAAGGATGCCTGGGCGCGCGGCCAGGACCTCACCATCCACGGCCTCATCTACTCGGTGGCCGACGGGCTGGTGCGCGACCTGAACTTCCGCGCCAGCGGCCAGACCGATCCGGTGGAAGTGTTCGAGAAGGCCCTGGGGCTGCCCAGGCCGGAATGATCCCGGCCGGTGCCGGCCCGCGCGGACGTGCCGCGCGAACCGGGTTTTTCAATGGGCCGCGTCGGCCGCGGCGTCCTTCGGGGCAGGGTGGGCGGGGCGACCCAGCAGCCGCCGCACCCACTGCTCGAACCCGTCCATCAGCGTGTAGATCACCGGCACCACGAACAGCGACAGCGCCGTGGAGGCCAGCAGGCCGCCGATCACCGCCGCGCCCATGGGCGCGCGGAAGCTGTTCTCGCCATGCAGGCCGACGGTGATCGGGATCATGCCGGCGGTCATCGCGATGGTGGTCATGATGATGGGGCGGGCGCGCTTGCTGCAGGCGTCGAGGATGGCGTCATGCCGCGACAGGCCGTGCTCGCGCCGTGCCATCACGATGTACTCCACCAGCAGGATGGAGTTCTTCGTGACGATGCCCATCAGCGTCAGCAGGCCGATCAGCGCCGACAGAGACAGGTCCATGTCCATCAGCCACAGCATCACGATGGCGCCGCCGGCCGATGGCGGCAGCGCCGAGAGAATGGTGACCGGCTGCACCGGGTCGTGGAACAGCAGCACCAGCAGCGCGTAGATGCACAGCACGCCGATGATCATCGAGAGCACGAAGCCGGTCATGATGTCGGTGAGGATCTCGGCCTCGCCGGTCTCCACCGTGCGCACGCCCTCGGGCAGGGTCTTCATCGACGGCAGCGCGTTGACCTTCTCCAGCGCGTCGCCCAGCGGCATGGCGCCGCGATCCGCGGTGATGGTGATGGTGCGGCTGCGGTCGTAGCGGTCGATCTGCGACGGCCCGGCGCCGAGGCTCACGTCCGCCACGTTGCTCAGCGGCACCGGGCCGAAGCGCGAGGGCACCTGCAGCAGCCTGATCTGGTCGATGTCGGCGCGGGTCTTGTCGGTGAGGCGCACGCGGATCGGCACCTGCCGGTCCGGCAGGTTCAGCTTGGCCAGGTTCATGGTGATGTCGCCGCTGGTGGCGATGCGCGTGGCCTGGCTGATGGCGGCGGTGGTGACGCCCAGTTCCGCGGCACGTTCCGGCCGTGGGCGGATCACCAGCTCCGGCTGCAGCAGGCTGGCGCTGGTGGTCACGTTGCTGAAGCCTGGCACCTGGCGCAGTTCGCGCTCGATGGTGGCGGCCGTGGCCGCCAGCACCGCCGAGTCGTCGCCGGTGAGCTGGATCTGCAGCGGGCCCGCGCCCGGGCCGCCGCTGAAGCCGCCCTGCACGCGCACGCCGGGGATGTTGCGGAATTCCTGGATCATCGCCTGCTGCAGCTCGGACTGCGTGCGCGAGCGTGCCTTGCGGTCCACCAGCGTGATGAAGGCGTTGGCGCTGCGCGGGCTGAGCGACACCGTGGCGTGTTCCACCTCATCGTAGGCCTCGAGGCGCGTATAGATGTCGCGCGCCACCTGGCGGGCGTCATCCATCGTGGAGCCGGGTGGCAGGCTGGTGTTGATGTTCACGAAGCCGTAGTCGCCGGCCGGGATGAACTCGTTGGACAGGCGCGTGGCGAGCAGGAAGGTGGCGATCATCAGCAGCGAGGAGGCCAGCACCGTGAGGAAACGGTGCTGCAGCACCCAGCGCACCTTGTCCAGGTACCACTCCTTGTAGCGGCTCTCATGCTCCAGCTCGTGCTCCGGCCGCATCAGCTTGGAGGCCATCATCGGCGTGAGCGTGCGCGCCACCAGCAGCGAGAACAGCACGGCCACGGCGGCGGTGAAGCCGAAGGGCTTGAAGAACTCGCCGGGAATGCCGCCCATGAAGGCCACGGGGATGAAAACGGCGCACAGCGTGAGCGACGTGGCCACCACGGCCAGGCCGATCTCGATGGCGGCGTCGGTGGCCGCCTGCATGGGTGTCTTGCCCATGCGCAGGTGGCGCACGTTGTTCTCCACCTCCACGATGGCGTCGTCAACCAGCATGCCCACTACCAGCGACAGCGCCAGCAGGGTGAGGGTGTTCATCGAGAAACCGAACAGGTACAGGGCCCAGAAGGTGGGCAGGACCGACAGCGGCAGCGCGGCGGCCGAGATCAGCGTTGCGCGCATGTTGCGCAGGAAGAACCACACCACGATCACGGCCAGGATGGCGCCCTCGATGAGCATGGTCATCGAACCCTTGAAGCTCTCGCGGATCTCCCTGTCCTGCACCGAGTTGATCTCGGTGATCTCGATGTGCGGGTATTTCTTGCGGATCTTCTCCACCGCCTCGCGCGCCCCGTCGGCCACCTGCACGGCGCCCTCGCCCCAGGCGCGCAGCACGCGGAAGCCGATCACCGGCTTGCCGTCGAGCAGCATCTCCTGGCGCACCTCGGCGGCCTGGTCGCGCACGTCGGCGATGGCGTCGAGGCGGATGTTGCGGCCGTCGCCCAGGGTGATGGGCAGCGCCGCGAGCTCCTGCACCGAGCTGATGGTGCCCAGGGTGCGCACGCTCTGTTCCTGCGCGCCGATGCGGGTCTCGCCGCCGGGCAGCTCCACCTGCGTGCGCACCAGCTGGGTGGAGACGTCGGCCGCGGTCACGCCCAGGGCCGCCATGCGGTCCGGGTCGAGGTCGACGCGTACCTCGCGGTCGACGCCGCCGACGCGGCTCACCAGGCCGACTCCGTCGACGCCGCTCATCTCGCGCATCACGCTCAGGTCGACGAACCAGGACAGCTCGGTGTCGCTGAGCTTGTCGGAGGCCAGCGCAAAGGTGAGCACCGCGTCGCCCACCGTGGTCTCGCGGGCGATGTAGGGCTCGGTGGCATCCATCGGCAGTTCCGGGCGGATGCGCGACACGGCATCGCGCACGTCATCCAGGGCCTGCGACATGTCGGTGCCGAACTGGAACTCGATGGCAGTCGTGGAACTGCCCGTGGTCACCGTGGAGGTGATGTTCTCGATGCCGACGATGTTGGAGACCGCGTCCTCGATCTTGCGCGTGATCTCGGTCTCCATCTGCGAGGGCGGCACGCCCGCGTAGGCGACATTGACCGTCACGAACGGGAAGGTGATGTCCGGCTGGTCCTGGATGTTCAGGCGCGGGAAGCTGATGATGCCGCCGATCACCAGGGCGATGAACATCATCACCACCGGGACGGGGTTGCGGATCGACCACGTTACAAAGTTCACGGGATCACCGCTGCGAGGATTCGCTGGCGATGGCCACGGTGTCGCCATCCTTCAGGAAGCCCGCGCCGCGCACGGCGATGACGTCACCGGCGGCGATGCCGCTGGCCACCTCGAGCTCGTCGCCGTACACGCCAGCCTGCTCGATGCGCCGCCGCTCCACGACGTTGCCTTCCTTCACGACGAACACGTAGCTGTAGCCGTCCTGCATCACCACGCTGGAGATGGGCACCAGCAGGCCGTTGCCGCTGCCGGCGGCGATTTCGCCGCGCGCGAACATGCCGGGTTTCGCATCGCCGCTGGTGATGTCCACGTAGGCGAGCCCGGTGCGCGAGTTGGTCTGCACCGTGGGCGCCACGGTGCGCACGCGGCCCTTCAGCAGGCGGCCGTCCGCGCCGTGGATCTCCGCCGTCTGGCCGACCTTGATGCGTGCAAGTTGCGCCTCGGGGATCTCCGCGCGCCATTCCACGCGGTCCTGCCGCAGCATGCGCAGCATCTCCTGGCCGGCCTGTGCGACCTGGCCCACGGAAACCGTGCGCGAAGTGATGGTGCCCGCGTCCGGCGAGCGCACGGTGCCGTAGCGCAGGCGCAGTTCGGCGGTGGTGAGGTCGGCGCGCGCGGTTTCCACGCGTGCCTGCGCGGCCACGTGCTCCGCGCGCAGCTGGTCGAGATCGGCCGCCGAAAGGGCCCCGGAGGTGGAGACCGATTCTCCGCGGCGCAGGGCGGCCGCGGCATTGACCAGCGAGGCCTCGGCGCTGCGCAGTGCCGCGCGGCGCGAGTTCAGGTCGGCTTCGAGCATGTCGGTGGACAGCCGCACCAGCTCCTGGCCCTTCTGCACGCGCGAGCCCACGTCGACCAGCACCGCGTCCACGCGGTAGCCGCCGACCTCGGGGCTGACGATGATCTCCTGCCAGGGGAATATCGACCCGGTGGCCGGCACGGTGCGCACCAGCTCCCGGCCCTGCACGGTGGCAGTGGTCACGGTCAGTGCGGCCTGGATGGCCTCGCCGGCGGCTTCTTCCGCGGGCGCATCGCCGCGTGCGCAGCCTGCAAGCAGCGCGGCGGACGCCAGGAAAGCGGGGAGGACAGTGGACTTGGCCGCGCGCGCGCGCGCGACAGGTACGGAACGCTGGGGCATGGTGCGGGGGAAGCTTGTCCGATATCAGGTGACTGATAGAATATCAGTCACCTTATTTTACGGCAGCCGCTTTCCACCGTCCAACCATGCCTGCGCCACGACATTGCGACCGCACTCCCGAGGAGCAGGTCGGCTACCTGCTGAAGCGGTTGATGCATCAATTCCGCCACCAGGTGGAGGAGCGCCTGCGGCGGGGCTGCGATATGTCACTGGCGCACCTGGTCACGCTGGACCAGCTGCAGCAGGAGCCGGGCATCGCCGGGGCACGGCTGGCGCGGCGCCTGCTCGTGACCGCGCAGACCATGACCGGGTTGTTGCGCCGGCTGGAACAGGAGGGGGCCATCGAACGCCGCCCCGATCCGCATAACCGCCGCGCCGATTGCTGGTACCTGCTGCCGGCCGGCGAGGCCCGCCTGGCCGCGGCGCGCAGCGCCGGCGCCCCGGTGATGACGAACATGCTGTCGCTGCTCGACGCGCGCGAGATCACCGAGCTGCGCGGTTACCTGGAGCGTTGCGTGGAAGGCCTGGAAGCCGGCAACCCGGCGCCGCGCGAGAGCACCGTGCGCGTGCGGCGCACCCGGGGCGAGCCGCGCACGCAGCCATGACCGCGGTCCTTTCGCGGCTCACCATCCATCCCGTCAAGTCCGCCGCCGGCATTGCCTGCGAACGGGTGCGGCTGGGCCCGCGCGGACTGGAGCACGATCGCGAATGGATGATCGTCGATGCGGCGGGACGTTTCGTCACGCAGCGCGAGGAGGCGCGGCTGGCGCTGCTGAAGGTGGCCATCGAGGGCGGCCGGCTGCACCTTTCCAGCCCCGGGGGCGCAGGGCCGTCCTTGCCGCTGGATCATGAAGGCGAGTCCTGCGAAGTCACCGTGTGGCGCTCGCAATGCGCGGCCTTCGATGCGGGAAGCCAGGCGGCGGAATTCCTTTCCGGCTGGCTGGGCCGCCCGCTGCGCCTGGTGCGCTTCGATGCGCGGCGGCAACGCCTGTCGAACCCTGACTGGACGGGCGGCCGCGACGTGCCCAACCAGTTTTCCGATGGCTATCCGCTGCTGGTGCTCTCGCAGACCTCGGTGGATGACCTTTCCGCGCGCGCGGGCCGGCCGCTGCCGGTGGAACGCTTCCGCGCCAACCTGGTGATCGACGGCGTTGCGCCCTATGCCGAGGATGCCGCCGGCACGCTGGTGGCCGGCGCCGCGCGCTTCACGCTCACCAAGGCCTGCACCCGCTGCGTGATCACCACCATCGACCACCAGCGCGGCGAGCGGGATGGCGAGGAACCGCTGCGCACCCTGCGCAGCTACCGCCACGACAAGGCGCTGCGCGGCGTGGTGTTCGGCCGCAATGCCTATGCGGTGGAAGGCGCGGGCACGGAATTGTGGCGCGGCATGCCGGTGAGCCTGTCGGCGGCGGCCTGAACACCGCTAGAATCCGCGGCCATGGAAAAGACCGTCGAACGCCTGTTTTTCGCCAGCCGCTGGCTGCTGGCTCCCATCTACCTCGGCCTGTCCGTGGCGCTCATCGTGCTGGGCATCCAGTTCTTCGAGGAGCTGTACCACGCATTCGAGCTGGTGCTGGGGCATGCCATGGTGGATGGCCAGCCGGCGGGCGAGGCGGATATCGTGCTCACCCTGCTGGCGCTGGTGGACCTGGCCATGGTCGCCGGCCTGATCGTGATGGTGATGTTCTCCGGCTACGAGAACTTCGTCTCCAAGCTCGACGTGGAAACCCGCGGCAGCGAGAAGCTGGACTGGCTGGGCAAGCTGGATGCCGGCACGCTGAAGCTGAAGGTGGCGGCGTCGATCGTCGCGATCTCCTCCATCCACCTGCTGCGCAAGTTCATGGAGGTGGAATCCATCGCAAACGATGACCGCAACACCGGCAGCTCGCAGCTGATGTGGTACGTGATCATCCACATGACCTTCGTGCTGTCGGCGCTGCTGATGGGCGTGCTCGACCGCATCACCGGCAAGGCGCCGGCGCACAAGTAGCCAGGCCCTGGATCTCAGCCGGGGCGCGTGGCCAGCAACACGCGCAGCGCCGACACCAGCGCCACCGGCTGGCTCACCGGCAGGTGGTGGTGGCTGGCGGGAATGCAGGTGACCGATCGCACATCGGGCAGGCAGGTGGGCAGGCGGGCGGCGCGCGCCGGCGTGACCACGCGGCTGTCCTCGCCATGGATGAAATCCACGGGCGTGGGCAGGCCGGCCAGGCGCTCCACGTCGTTCACGCCATCGGGCCGGTGGCCGGGCGCCTGGAACAGGCGCGTCACGTGCTCGTCGAACTTCCAGGTCCACTGGTCGCCCTCCTTGCGGATGGAGTGGCCGGCCATGTGCGCCAGGGCCAGCGCGGGGGCGGGCTCGGCGGGACGCAGCAGGAAACGCTGGCGGATGGTGGCTTCGTCGGGATAGCGCTTCTTCGGGCGCCAGTCCTCATCGAAGCCGCGCACCGGATCCTCCGGCGAGCCCAGGCGTGAATCCACCACGATGGCGCGCGAGAAAAGATCCGGCCGTGCGTGGCAGGCATAGAGCAGGGCGCGGCCGCCGAAGCTGTGGCCGATGCCCGTGCAGCCCCTGATGCCGGTGGCCTCGACCAGTCCGGTGACTTCCTGGTGGAAGGCGTCGTAGCTGTATTCGGCGCGGTACGCGGAGTCGCCCATGCCGCCGAAGTCCGGCGCGACGACGCGATGGGTCGTGGCCAGCCACGGGGCGACGAAATCCCACCAGTGCGCGTGCGCCAGGTAGCCGTGCAGCAGCAGCAGCGCGGGGGCACCCGGCGGTCCCTCCCATTCCAGGTAATGCACGCGGATGCCGGCCACCGCCACTTCGCGCGACGTTCCCGGCCGGGCGATGGAGCGGGCGGCAAAATCCTCGAAACTGGTCAGCAGCGGGTCGGTCAACGGCAACTCCGGGCACAGGCGGGCGCCGCAGTTTGCCATTGAACGCTGCGCCGGGCAGCCGGGGGCTTCCTGAGTTCCGACGCCGCCAGTCGCGTTCCTCCTACAGTTGACCAGGGCAGCAAGCGCCACACTGCACGGGATCATGTCGCTGCTCCAGGCCCACCGCGAACCGCGCGACGGATCGTCCGCATGGGAAGAAGGGCGCGTGGCGCTGCCCGCGCGCTCGACGCTGCATCGTGACCGCGAATGCGATGTGCTGGTGGTGGGCGCGGGCGTCACGGGTGCGATGGTGGCCGAGGCGCTGAGCGACATCGGCCTGCACGTGATCACCTGTGACCGGAACGCACCGGCCAACGGCGCCACTGCTGCGTCCCTGGCCATGGTGTTGCACGAGACCGATACCCCGCTGGCGCGCCTTGCACGGCGCATGCACCGGGAGGATGCCGAGCGACTCTGGAGGCGTTGCTATCTCGCCGTGCATGCGCTGCGCGACCGTGTGCGTGCATTGGGCATCGAGGCGGACATGCACGAATGCCATTCGCTCTACCTGCAGGGCGACCTGCTGGATGCCGCCGGACTGCGGGCCGAAGCGCAGGCCCGCGCGCGCGCGGGATTCGAGGTGAACTACCTGCCGGCGAGCCAGGTGCAGCGGGAGTACGGCATCCGCGGGCGGGCGGCCCTGCGCAGTGGCGGTGCGCTGGCGGTGAATCCGCGCGCGCTGGCCGCAGGGCTGCTGCGCGCCGCGGCGGGGCGCGGCGCGGAGTTGCTGGCGCCGGAAGACATCACCTCGGTGGAGGTGGGACGCACCGGCGTGCGCGCCACCACCCGCGGCGGGCATCGCATCACCTCAAGGCACGTGGTGCTGGCGACGGGCCATGCGTTGTTCCGCTGGGTGCCCTCCCGCGGCCACCGCATCGTGTCGACGTGGGCCATCGCCACGCGCCGCCAGCCCCGGCAGATGTGGCCGGGACCGGACCTCATCCGGGAGGCCGGCTCCGCCGGGTTGCATCTCAGGGCCACTGCCGATGGCCGCGTGCTTTGCGCGGGAGGCAATGAAGGGATCGGCAATGCCGCCGCGCGCGATGCGCTGCTGCCCGCGAAGGCACAGTGGCTGCAGAAGAAGCTGGCCGCGCTGCTGCCCCGGCTGGATGCACGCCCGGCGCAGGCCTGGTGTGGCTCCTTCGGCGTGACGGTGCAGGGCGTGCCCACCATCGGCGAGATCCCGGGCATGCCGCATTGCCATGCCATCCTGGGCTGCGGCGCCGATGGCCTCGCCTTTTCGATGGTGGCCGCGCAGATGCTGCGCAACCGCCTCTCGGGCGCGGGTGATGCGGAACTGGACCTGCTGGGGTTCCCGCGCCGCAGGTAGGAACGCGCCGCCATGCGGCGGCGGAGCAATCCGGCAGCCGGCGGCACCGGGCAGGCGAATACTGCGCGAAAAGCCAGCGAAGGAGACCTGCCATGCCCACCGCATCCGGACATACGAATGCCATCCTGGCCACCCGCGTCGCCGGCACCAAGGTGCGCGACGTCGCCGGCAATCCCATCGGCGAGATCAAGGACGTGGTGCTGGACAAGACGTCCAACAACATCATGTTCGCGGTGGTGGGGTTCGGCGGCGTGCTGGGCCTGGGCGAGAAGTACCATCCCCTGCCCTGGGCCGAGCTGGACTACGATCCCGCGCAGCACTGCTACGTGATCTCCCGCACGAAGGAGCAGCTGGAGGCAGCGCCTGCCGATTCGATCGAGGCACTCACCGCCTATGACGGCATGGTGTACCGGGATCGCGCGTACGACTACTACAAGACCCCGCGCTACTGGTAGCGCGCATTGACAGCGCGGGGCATCAATAGTTAAGTGCCCCGCGATGCTGCATCGAATCGCCCGCGGGCTGCTGCCCGCCCTGCTGCTGTGTGTTTCGCCCCTGCCGGCCGCCGAGCCGCAGGGCCCGCAACTGGTGCCCACGCCACGCGCGCGGCTGCTGCCGGCCAGCGCCACCAACCGGCCTTTCCTCGCCGCCGCGCGCACGCAGCAGCCCGTGGACCTGAAGGCCGCCGGCTATGCCGAGTCCGAATACCTGGTCAATGGCGTGGCCAACATCTACGAGTGGACCGGGGCGCCGGAGCAGGCCGCGGTGGGCGTGCGCGATGCGGCGATCCCCTGGGCCACGCGCATCCTGGTGCGCCGTCCGGTGGATGTGCGCAAGGCCAGCGGCCTGGTGGTGGTGGAGCTGCTCAATCCCACCGGGCTCTATGACTTCGCGCCGCTGTGGGGTTTCTCCTGGCAGCATTTCACGCGCCGCGGCGACGTGTGGGTGGGCGTGACGGTGAAGCCGGTGGCCGCCTCCACGCTGCAGCGCTTCGACCCGGTGCGTTACGCCGGGCTCACTTTCGCCTACCAGCAGGCGCCGGATTGCCGGCCGGCGCCGCCGCGTGCCGGCATGCCGGGCGCGGGCGATCCGCGCGTGAATCCCGTGGATGCGGAGAACGGCCTCGCCTGGGACCTCATCGGCCAGGTGGGCTCCCTGCTGCGCAGTTCGAGCAAGGAGAATCCGCTGCTGGACATCGCTCCGCGCCACATCGTGGCGGCGGGTTATTCGCAGACCGGCGGTTACCTCATCACTTATGCCAACGCGTTGCACCGGGTGCACCGCCTGGGCAACGGCGCGCCGGTGTTCGACGGTTTCCTCGATGCCGCCGGCTCCCATGCCACGCCCATCAACCAGTGCGCGCCGCCCCTTGAAGAGGACGACCCGCGCCGCACCGTGCTGCCACGCGACGTGCCCTTCGTGATGGCGATGACCGAGTCGGACTTCAATCGCACGCCCTTGCTGCGCCGGCCGGACAGCGATGCGCCGCGCGATTTCTTCCGCCTGTACGAGATCACCGGCAGCGGCCACGCCGGGCCCTTCGCCGCGGGCGTGCCCACCGCGGCCGACCTGCGCATCGCCGGCCTGGGCGCGCCGCCCGTGGATCCCTGCCTCGAGACCACGGGCGACTATCCGGTGGGCCTGGCCTTCAATGCCATCTGGAGCCAATACGCGGAATGGCTGGCCACCGGCGTGCCCATGGCCAGCGTGCCGCGCATCGAAACCGATGCCGGGCACCAGCCGGTTCGCGACGCCAATGGCAATGCGCTGGGCGGGTGGCGCCTGCCGCAGATCGACCTGCCGCTGGCCGCCTACGCCGGCAGCGGCACGGCGCGCGAGGATACCGACCGGGGTCGTTCGGCCTGTGCGCTCACGGGCGTGAAGCAGCCCTTTGATGCAGGCATGCTGAAATCCCTCTACGGCACCCGCGCACAGTACCTGCAGTTCTTCGGCGCCGCCGTGGACCAGGCCGTGGCCGAGCGTCGCCTGACAGCCGAAGACGGCGCGATCCTGAAGGCACCGGCGGCCCGCAACGTACCGGCTTTCTGAGCCCGGCGATAACGTCGGCGGCGGCGCCTCCGCGGCGATGGCACCCGCGCGCCGCGTTGGGGCAGAATCAGGCGGTACAACGTACGGGGGACACATGAAAAAGAGCGCATTGTTTTCCATGGCCGCCGCGGGCCTGCTGATGACCACTGCCGGCCACGTGGCCCAGCCCGCGGCAACTTCCTGCGACCGCGCCTGCCTCGAAGGCATGGTCGAGCGCTACTTCGACGCCGTGGTTGCCAACAATCCCGCCGCCGTGCCGTTGTCGCCGAACGTGCGCTTCACCGAGGACGGGCAGCGGCTGCTGATCGGCGATGGGCTCTGGAACACCGCCAAAGGCAAGGGCAAGTACCGCCTGTTCGTCACCGACGTGCCGGCGGGACAGGTGACCGTGCTGGCCACCATCCAGGAAGACCACCGCGAGGCGAACAACTTCAATGGCTCGCTGATCTCGCTGCGCCTGCGCGTTGCGAACCGGCAGATCACCGAGATCGAGCAGATCGTGTTCCGTTTCCCCAATGAGACGGGCGAGGCGCACAACCGCACCTACAACCGCGTCGACAGCATGACGACGCATCCGCTGTACCTGCAGGCGATTCCGGCCGGCGAGCGCATGTCGCGCAGCGAGCTGGTGATCCAGGGCAACAAGTACTTCACCGGACTGCAGAAGAACGACGGCAAGGGCGACTATCCCTTCACGGCGGACTGCCTGCGCCACGAAAACGGAGGCCAGGCCACGCTGGCGCCGACACCGCCGGGACAGACGCGCCCGGACCCGCGCACGGCCACGGGCTATTCGGGGCAATGGACCTGCACCGAGCAGTTCAAGTCGGGCCTGATGGCCTTCGTGAACCGCATCCGCGACCGCCGCTTCGTGGCCATCGACCAGGAGCGTGGCATCGTCTTTGCCTTCGCGTTCTTCGACCATTCCGGCGGCGAGACGCGCAAGTTCAAGTCGGCGGATGGCCGGGACATCGTTGCCGGTCCGGTACAGCCGCACACCTGGCAGATCGCCGAGGTGTTCAAGATCGAGAAGGGCAACATCCGCAAGATCGATGCCTTCCTGCAGCGCTCGCCCTACGGCATGAACTCCGGCTGGAGCACCTGGGAGCAGGGCATGAGCGACCAGTACCGCGACGAGACCTTCCTGGCGCCCGCCGGCATCTGAGGCAGGCCGCCGGCTAGCCGTCGCCTGCGGGTCGCGCGCAGGCGACGATGGCCTCCACCTCGATCTGCATCTCTGGCAGGGCGAGGCAGGGCACGGGCACCAGCGTGGCCGCCGGGTGGTGGCTGCCGAACAGGCCGCGTTGCGCCGCCTGCATCAGGCGCAGCTTCTCCATGTCGTGGTCCACGATCAGCACGGTGATCTTCGCCACCTCGTCCGGCCGCGCCCCGGCTGCCTCGATGGCCAGCCCCAGGTTGCGGAAGGCGGCCACGGCCTGGGTGCGGAAGTCCGGGGAGAAGCTGCCATCCGGGTTGTCACCCCCCTGGCCCGAGATGAAAACCAGCCGGCACCCGGCCGGCACTACCGCGAGCTGCGAATAGGCATTGGGGGATGAGTCGTACAGCGCGGGCGGATTGAGCAGCTTCATGGTCCTGGCGTCCGGTGGAGTAGGCTATGCAGGGCGAGATGGACAGCATAGAACGCCAGCCGCACCTGATCACCCCCACGCTGCACCTCAGGCCGTTGCAGCCCGGGGACTGGGAGGCGCTGTATGCCGTGGCAAGTGATCCCGGGATCTGGACCCTGCATCCGGCGAGCGATCGCTGGCGCGAACCGGTGTTCCGCAACTTCTTCCAGCAGGCGCTGGACAGCGGTGGTGCGCTGGTGGCGGTTGATCCTGCAAACGGGCAGGTCATCGGCTCCTCGCGCTTCGACCTTGCGCGGGCCCGCCCGGGCGAGATGGAAATTGGCTGGACCTTCCTCGCGCGCCGCTACTGGGGCGGTGCGACGAACGCCGTGATGAAGCGCGCCATGATCGGCCATGCACTGGGCTTCGTGGAGCGGGTGATCTTCGTGGTGGGCGAGCGCAACCTGAGGTCGCGCCGCGCCATGGAGAAGATTGGCGGCGTGCTGACGGATCGCATCGTCGGGTCGGCCGGCGGCGCACCGGGCCGGAGCGTGGTTTATGCCATCGACCGGGAGAATTTCCGGTCGGGCCCGCTGATGGCGGGGGCCGCGCAGGCCGGGCGGGCGGCAGAATAGTAGGATCCACTGGCCCCTGCGGCGGGGCAAGGGAGCAGTCATGCGGATTCCAATGCGGTTCCCCTTCCTCGGCCTGCTGGTCCTGCTCGCGGCGGCCTGCCACCAGAAACCGGCCGCCCTCGACAGCGCCAGTGCCGATGCCTGGGCCAGGGTGATCATCGGCCACACCAGCGGCCTGGTGCCCCGGCGCAGCGAGATCCGCGTGCTGTTCGCCAACGACGTCACGGGCGATTCGCCGCTGGATGCGGCGGTGCTGCAGGTGGAGCCGGCCGTGAAGGGCGAGCTGGCGCTGCGCGGTCCGCGCGAGCTGGTGCTGGTGCCCGAAGGGGACCTGAAGCCGGGCCAGGAATACCAGGTGACGCTCACCGGCAAGGGGCTGGGCGGCCTGCCGCAGGACCTGGCTCCCTACCGTTTCGACTTCCGCGTGCAGGTGCCGCAGTTCGATGTGCGCCTGCTCGACCTGGAATCCGATTCGGATGATGACCAGCGCATGGTCCAGCGCGGCGTGGTCTCCACCTCCGACGCCGAATCGCCCGAGGCGGTGGAAAGGATGCTGCGCGCCACATACGGCGGCGACACGCTGCGCGCGCAGTGGACGCATTCCGGCGACGGCCACGAGCACCAGTTCACGCTGTCGGGCATCCAGCGGCAGGCGGCGCCGCGTGACATCCGGCTGACGCTGGCCGGTGAACCCATCAGCGCGCGCGGCGAGGAGGCGCGTTCGGTCACCGTGCCGGCCAGCGGCGAGTTCTCGGTACTCAATGCACAAGCCATCGAGGAGGAGGGACGCAAGCAGATCCTGCTGGCCTTCACCGACGCGCTGGATGATGCGCAGGACCTCAAGGGGCTGGTCCGCATCTCCGTGGGGGCGTTCACCACGCGCATCGACGGCAACCGGCTGGTGCTGTATCCCACCGAGGAGGTGGCCGGTGAAGTGACGGTGACGCTGGAGCCGGGCATCCGCAACCGGCGCGGCGAACGCCTTGCCCTGCAGTCGGTGCATGCCCTGTCGCTGGCCAGCGGGAAACCGCAGGTGCGCTTCGTGGGCAGCGGCACCATCCTGCCGGATGCGAAGCAGATGACGGTGGCCTTCGAGGCCGTGAGCGCGCGTTCGGTGATGGTCACCGCCACGCGCATCTTCCCCGACAACATCCCGCAGTACCTGCAGACCAGCACGTTCAGGCAGGCCAGCTACGAGATCGGGCGCGTGGGCCGCTACCTGTGGCGGCGCAACGTGGCGCTGAACGGACCGCGCACCGGGCGCTGGCAACGCTACGAGCTGGACGTCACCGAACTGATGCAGCGGCATCCCGGCTCGATGATCCAGCTTACGCTGCAGCTCACGCCGGCGAATTCCGCTTATTCCTGCGGCGATGAGGCAGCGCAAGCGCAGACGCCGGCGGAACTGCCCACGCCGCGCAGCCAGGAAAGCCAGCGCAATGGGATGGAATACCCCTGGCAGTACGAAGAGGAATTCTTCGGCGTCGCGGGCGACAACGCTCCCGCAGAGATCGACTACGAGGCCCGCTGGCGCGAGCGCGGGGATCCCTGCAGCAGCGCCTACTACCTCTATGGCTACAGCGGCAACCAGGTGCGGGCCCAGCGCAACCTGCTGGCGTCGAACTTCGGACTGCTGGCCAAAGCCGATGCGCGCGGCCGCGTGATGGTCACCGTGACCAACCTGGCCACGGCCGAACCGCAGGGCGGCGTGGCGCTGGAGCTACGCAACTTCCAGAACCAGCCGGTGGGCACGGCCACCAGCGACAGCCGCGGCATGGCCACCATCGAACCTTCCGGCACACCCTTCCTGCTGGTGGCGGGCTCCGGCACGGGCCGCGGCTACCTCAGGCTGGGCGAGGGCAACGCACTGCCGGTGAGTCACTTCGAGGTTGGTGGCGACACCGTGCAGAAGGGACTGAAGGGCGCCATTTACGGGGAGCGGGGCGTATGGCGGCCGGGCGATGCCATGCCGCTGACCTTCGTGGTCCACGATCGCGACGGCGCACTGCCTGAAAACCATCCGGCCACGCTGGAGCTGGTGGATCCGCGCGGCAAGGTCACGCAGTCGCTGGTGAACGCGCGGCCGGTGGATGGCTTCTACCGCTTCGATGCACGCACGGCCGGCGATGCACCCACCGGCAACTGGACCGCCCGCGTCTCGCTGGGCGGTGCCACCTTCACGAAGCGCGTGAAGGTGGAGACGGTGATGCCCAACCGCCTGCGCATCGACCTGGACCTCGGGCAGGGCCGGCTGGGCGCCGGCACGCCACTGCGTGGCCGGCTGGAATCCGAGTGGCTTTCCGGTGCCTCGGCGGCAGGACTGCGCGCGGACGTGAAGGTGAAGCTCACGCCTGTCACCACGCAGTTCGCGGACCATGCGGGTTTTGTGTTCGATGACCCGGCGCGCAATTTCATGCTGGCCGAGCAGACCGTGTTCGAGGGCACGCTGGGGGCGGATGGCAGCGTGCGGTTCGAGAAGCCGGTGCAGGCCGCGCAGGCCCCGGGCATGCTCAGCGCCGGTTTCACCACGCGCGTGTTCGAGCGTGGCGGCGCCTTCAGCATCAATTACCTGGCGCGCGACTACGCACCCTACAGCCGCTTCGTTGGCCTGAAGATCCCGCAGGTGAACCGCCGCAACACCCTGGCGCTGGACGAGGAGCACACCGTGGACCTGGCCAGCGTGAATGCCCAGGGTGCGCCAGTGGGTGGCCGCGCGCTCAGCGTGAAGCTGTACAAGCTGGAATGGCGCTGGTGGTGGGATCGTGAGGAAGGATCGCTGGCCTCGTTCGTGGCGCGCGAGAGCAGCACGCGGGTGCGCGATGCCACGCTGACCACCGACGCGCAGGGGCGGGGGCAGTGGCGGTTCCGCCTCGGCGAGGCCGAGTGGGGTCGTTACCTGCTGCGGGTATGCGATACGCAGGGCGGCCACTGCGCGGGCCAGGTTTTCTATGTTGATTCACCTTACTGGGGCGAGGGGCGTGACCAGACCAGCCCGGCCGCCACCATGCTCGAGCTCAGTGCCGACAAGGAGAGCTACCAGGTCGGCGAGACCGCGGTCATCCAGCTGCCGCAGAGCGCGCAGGGCCGCGCGCTGCTTACGGTGGAAAACGGCAGCGGCATCATCGAGGCGCGCTGGATCACGCCAGGCGCACAGGATGCGCGCGTCAGCATCCCCGTGACCGGGGCGATGGCGCCGAACGTGTACGTGGCCGTGACGCTGCTGCAGCCGCATGCCGGCAAGCGCAATGACCGGCCCATCCGCCTGTATGGCGTGATCCCGCTGCCGGTGACTGATCCGGGCACGCAGCTGAAGCCGGTGGTGGAGACCGCGGCCGAATGGCGCCCGGAGTCGGAGGTGACGGTGAAGGTCAGCGAGGCCGCCGGCAAGGCGATGACCTACACCCTGGCGGTGGTGGACGAGGGCCTGCTGTCGCTGACCAGTTTCCGCACGCCCGACCTGCACGGCGAGTTCTTCCGGCGCGAAGCCCTCGGCGTGAAGACCTGGGACCTGTTCGATGACGTCAGCGGCGCCTATGGCGCGGAGCTGGAGCGCCTGCTGGCGCTGGGCGGTTCCGACGGCGCCGATCCCAATGCCGCCAACCGCGAGCAGTCGCGCTTCGTGCCCGTGGCGCAGGTGCTGGGTCCCTTCCAGCTGCCGGCGGGCCGCGCGCAGGAGCAGAAGGTGAACTTGCCGCGCTACGTGGGCGCGGTGCGGGTGATGGTGGTGGCCGGCAGCGGCGGCAAGCCTGCCGCCTATGGTTCGGCGGAGAAGTCGGTGCCGGTGCGCCAGCCGCTGATGATCCTGCCCACCATGCCGCGGGTGGTGGGACCGGGAGAGGAGATCGCCGTGCCCGTGTCGGTGTTCGCCATGGACGACAGCGTGCGCGACGTGCGGCTGGCCATCGAGCCGGACGCCATGTTCGAGGTGGTGGGCAGCGCCGAGGCCAGCGTGGCCTTCCAGGGCCCGGGCGAGAAGATCGCCATGCTCCGGCTGCGCGTGGCCAACCGCGTCGGACGGTCCACGGTGAAGTTCAGCGCCACCAGCGGCCGCGAGCGCGCCGGGGACGAGATCAACATCGAGGTGCGCACGCCCAATCCACCCTCCACGCGCGTGGTGACACAGATGCTGCAGCCGGGCGCCGCCTGGCAGCACCGCATCGAACCGCATGGCATCGAGGGCACCAACGAGGTGGCGCTGGAGGTGTCGCGCCTGCCGCCGATGAGCCTGGAGCGCCGGCTCGCCAGCCTGATCCACTATCCCTACGGCTGCCTGGAGCAGACCACCTCCGCGGTGTTCCCGCAGCTCTTCCTGCCGGCGCTGGCGCAGATGGGCGAGGCCGACCAGCGGCGCACCGAGGCCAACGTGCGTGCGGGCATCGAGCGGTTGCGCGGTTTCCAGCTGGCCAACGGCGCCTTCAGTTACTGGCCGGGCGGCCAGTTCACCGCGGGCGATGGCTACCACCAGTGGGCCAGCATCTACGCGAGCCACTTCCTCATCGAGGCGGAACGGCTGGGCTACGCGGTGCCGGCGGCGATGCGCAGCGCCATGCTGCGCCACCTGCGCACGCAGGCGCGTGACTGGCGTGCTCCCGCCAGCCCGCCGCTGCACCAGGCCTACCGGCTGCTGGTGCTGGCGCGGGCCGGCGAGGCCGAGGTGGGCGCGATGAACCGCCTGCGCGAACTGCAGCTGGATGCGGTGGAACGCTGGGTGCTGGCCGGCGCCTACCAGCTGGCCGGGCTGGGCGATGCGGCGCGCGCGCTGGCCACCGCCGACCCGATGGGCGCGCGCGATTATCGCCGGGGCGACTGGTCCTGGGGCAGCACGTTGCGCGACAACGGCCTGGTGCTGCAGTCGGTGGTGCTGCTCAACCAGCTGGAGAAGGCCGAGCCGCTGGTGCGCGCGATTGCAACGCGCCTCGGCGAGGACACCTGGCTGTCCACGCAGGAGACCGCCTATGCGCTGCTGGCGATGTCGCAGCTGTCGGGCGCACGCTCCGAGGGCGGCTTCTCGTTCACGCGCACGCTGGACGGGCGCGATGCAAACTTCACTTCCACCGCGGCCGTGCAGCGCGAGGCGCTGCCGGTGCCGGATGCCGGCGCGCCGCTGGCCTTGCGCAACACCTCGCAGGGCGTGCTCTTTGCAACCTTGACGGTGCGTGGCGTGCCGGCGGCGGGCAACGAGGACCAGGTGGCCTCCGGCCTGGTGCTGTCGGCCAGCTATTCCGACGGTGCGGGCAACGGGGTGGATGTTTCCAGCCTCAGGCAGGGAGACGATGTCACCGTGGACATCGTGGTGCGCAACACCACGCGCAATGACCTGCGCCATATCGCACTTACCCAGATCGTGCCTTCCGGCTGGGAGATCGCCAACGAGCGGCTGCACGATGCCGATGACGGCACCGGCGAACGCGATGCGCGCAGCCGCGGCGAGGAGTTCCGCAACCAGCGGGCGGCGCAGGCGGACTTCGTCGACATCCGCGATGACCGCGTGATGCAGTTCTTCGACCTGCCCGCCGGCGCCACCATCCGCTTCCAGACCCGTGTCACGGCGGCATACCAGGGCCGCTTCTACCTGCCCGGCATCGCCGTGGAGGCCATGTACGATGCCACCAAGTACGCCCGCACCGCCGGCCGCTGGACGGAAGTGGTGGCGCGCTAGACGCGTCCGGCTCGCTGCCATCCTGCTGGCGGCGGGCGGCATCGCCTTCTGGTGGATGCTGCCGCGCCCCCTGTTCAGCGAGCCCCTGTCGGCGGTGCTGCTGGCGCGCGATGGCACGCTGCTGGGCGCGCGCATCGCGGCCGATGGCCAGTGGCGGTTTCCCGCAGGCGAAGTGGTGCCGCAGCGTTTTGCCACGGCGCTGCTGGCCTACGAGGACCGGCGTTTCTTCGATCATCCCGGCATCGACCTGCGTGCCGTGGCGCGCGCCGCGCGCAGCAACTGGCGCGCGGGGCGCGTGGTCAGCGGTGCCTCCACCATCACCATGCAGCTGGCGCGCCTGGTGCGCCAGCAGCATGGCAAGCGTCGCGGTCGCGGTTACCTGGAGAAGGCCTGGCAGTCGCTGCTGGCGCTGCGGCTGGAGTGCAGCTATTCCAAGCCCGAGCTGCTGGCGCTGTACGCGGGCCATGCGCCCTTCGGCGGCAACGTGGTGGGGCTGGAGGCGGCGGCCTGGCGCTACTTCGGACGTGATCCCGCGCAGCTCTCATGGGCCGAGGCGGCGACGCTGGCGGTGCTGCCCAATGCCCCGGGCCTGGTCACGCCGGGGCGGGCGCGCGAGCGCCTCAGGCAGCGGCGCGATGACCTGCTGCGCACGCTGGCGGCGCGCGGCGAGATGGATGCACTGGACCTGGAGCTGGCGCTGGCCGAGCCCCTGGTGGAAGCGCCGCAGCCCCTGCCGAACCTCGCGCCGCACCTGCTCGACACGCTGCGCGCGCGGCACCCCGCGCGCTACCGCTTCCAGACCACGCTGGATGCCGGCCTGCAGCGCCAGGCCACCGCGCTGGTGGCCGAGCATGCCGCGCTGATGCAGCGTTCCGGCGTGGGCAACGTGGCGGCGGTGGTGGCCGACAATCGCAGCTTCGAGGTGCTGGCCTACGTGGGCAATGCAGAGTGGGGCCTTGATGCCGGGCGCGCGCTGGCGGTGGACATCGTGCAGCGGCCGCGCAGCACCGGCAGCATCCTGAAACCCTTCCTCTATGCCGCGATGCTGGACAGCAGCCAGCTGCTGCCGCGCATGCTGGTGGCCGACGTGCCCACGCAGATGCGCGGTTTCAGGCCCGAGAACTTCGATCGCACCTTCCGCGGCGCCGTGCCCGCGGATGAGGCGCTGGCGCATTCGCTGAACGTGCCGGCGGTGCGCATGCTGCGCGAGTACGGCTATCCCCGCTTCCACGAACTGCTGCAGCGCTTGGGGTTTTCCACGCTCACGCGTCCGCCCGACCACTATGGCCTGGCGCTGATCCTGGGCGGCGCGGAGGCCACGTTGTGGGATGTGATGGGTGCGTATGCCAACCTTGCCGATGGGGCACGGGTGGCAGGGAGCGGTGCAAGGACGCAACGCCGGCTGCGCTGGCTGCTGGACGACGCCGAAGGGACCGGTGCCGCGCGTCCCATTTCCGTCGGCGCCGCCTGGCTCACGCAGGAGGCGCTGCTGGGCGTGGCGCGTCCCCCGGATGAAGCGGGCTGGGAGCGTTTTGCGGGCAGCCGGCAGATCGCCTGGAAGACCGGCACCAGCTGGGGTTTGCGCGATGCCTGGGCTGTCGGCAGCAGCACCGCGCATACGGTGGGTGTGTGGGTGGGCAATGCGGATGGACGCGGCGTCCCGGGACTCACGGGTGGCAGCGCCGCCGCGCCCCTGCTGTTCGCGCTGCACGGGACGTTGCCGCGCAGCGCCTGGTACACCACGCCCGTGGGCGCCCTGAAGAGCGTGCGCACCTGCGCGGAGGACGGTTTCCTTGCCAGTGACCTGTGCACTCCGCGTGATGCGCTGGTGCCCGCGCGCAGCCACTTCGACCGGCAGAGTCCCTACCACCAGATGGTGCACCTGGATGCGGCAAGTGGCCGGCGGGTGAATGCCGACTGCGAGGCGCCGGGGCGGATGCGCCACCAGTCCTGGTTCGTGCTGCCGCCGGCGCTGGCGCATTACTACACGCTGCGCCACGGGGACTATCGTCCGCTGCCGGCCTGGCGGGCGGATTGCGGTCCAGGCGGCGCGGATGTCGCGCAGGGGATGATGGAGTTCATCTATCCGGACGCCGGTGGCCGGTTGTACGTGCCTGTGGACCTGGATGAACAGCGCGGCCGCGCCGTGCTCGAGGTGGTGCACCGCGACCCGGAAGCGGTGCTCTACTGGCACCTCGATGAGGACTACGCGGCGCGCACGGAGCTGCGCCACCAGCTGGCCATCGACCTGCCGCAGGGCGAACACCGCGTCACCGTGGTGGACCAGGAGGGCCGGCGCCTCACGCGCCGCTTCACCGTGCTGGCGCGGGGAACGGGCGACTGACCGTCGCTCAGCGCCGCCTGAACAGGCGTGCGATGAAACCCTTCTTTTCCGCGGGCCGCACGGGCTGCGTGATGCGCGGCCTGGGCGGACCCTTCGGCGGCATGGAGCGCGTGACGCCGCGCCCGACAGGCGTGCGGGTGTCGTAGGGATTGAAACCGCGGCTGGCGCCGGGTTCCAGTTCAGGCGTGACATCGGCGTTGCGCATTTCGCCGGGGCGGGGGGAGGGATCATCCGTCGGCATTTTCGCGCCGTCCTTCTCCCACAACTTCTCGTCGTCACCGAGCAGCCTGAGGCTGCTGAGGTCCAGCTTCTTGAGGAGACGGGAAGTGGAGTCGATGGCGTGACGCCCGGACTCGATGGCCCATTCCCAGACAGCCCTGCCCCCCGGCTCGTGGCGTACCCGCCCCGAGCGCCGTGGCTTGCTGTCTGAATCCTGACCCGACACGATTCACCTCCGCACCCCTGGCCCGGACATCATCTTACCGTTGCGGCCACAAGGTCACCTATGCGGGTTGTTGGAATTGTCGGATAAAGCCTACATTTGCCTGTGAGCCGCCCGCCGGGCGCAGGAGAGCGTGTGAAGAGCATCCGCAGCATGGCCCTTGTGGGGCTGGCGGCCTGTGCCGCGGCCGTGCTGGCCGCCGAACAGCGCTGGCTGGGCAAGGGCGATACGGCGCTGGCCACGGACGGCAACGTGAACTCGTTCACGTTGCCGCAGCCCGGCAGCGGGCCCGCCACGGTGGCCATCGCGACGGACGGCAGCGTGTGGTTCACCGAGGGACAGGGCAACCGCATCGGCCGCATCCGGCCCGATGGCAGCGGCTACCAGGGTTTCCCGCTGCCGAATCCGGACAGCGCGCCGCGCATCATCGCGCCGGGCAGCGACGGCAACATGTGGTTCTCGGAGCATGGCGGCAACCGCATCGGGCGCATCACGCCGCAGGGCGTGATCACCAGTTTCCCCATTCCCACGCCGGCATCGCAGCCGCGTGCCATCGCGCTGGGCGCCGACGGCAACATCTGGTTCGGTGAATTCGCGGGCAACCGGATCGGGCGCATCACGCCGCAGGGCGTGATCACGGAATTCCCGCTGCCCACGCCGGACAGCGGGCCGCGCGCGCTCGCGGCGGGGCCTGACGGCAACATCTGGTACTCGGCCTTCCGTGCCAGCCGCATCGGGCGCATCACGCCGCAGGGCGAGATCACCGAGTTCGTGCTGCCGCGCCCGGTTTCGGGTCCCGGTGACATTACCGCGGGTGCGGATGGCGCCATGTGGTTCCTGCAGCTGTCGGGGACGATGGACGGCCTGCAGGTGGATGGCGGTCGCATCGGCCGCATCACCATGGATGGCGTCATCACCGAATATCCGCTGCCCGCGCGCACGCCATCGCCCATCAACATCACCGTGGGGCCGGACAGGAACATCTGGTACACGCGGGGCGGGGCCGTGGGGCGTGTCACACCAGATGGCCGGATCGTTGAATATCCTCTGGAAGAGGGGGCGCGCGGTTCGGGCCTGAGCGCAGGCAGTGACCGCCGGCCCCCGGACCGGCTGGTGAACCGCCTGTATGTGGCGGATTCCGGCGGCAACCGCATCGCGTGGCTGGAGTTCGCGCCGCAGGGCCGGTAAGGAATCGCCGGTTGCCGCGACTGCCTTCGAGGACATTTTCCGGGAGACCGAATTGAAAGCCATTCTGCGAGGGATCTATGTGTGGCTGGCGTGCAGCGTGCCGTTGGCCGGTTTCGCGGCCGCGCCGGCCATGCCGGGGATCGAGCGCCTGCCGCCCGACACCTGGGTGCTGCTGCAGTGGCATGGCGTGAGCGCGACCGAGAAGGTGCGCGGCACCAACCCGGTGATGCGCCTGTGGGATGACCCGCAGTTCAAGGCCGTGCGC
Source organism: uncultured bacterium (assembly GCA_965652645.1). Taxonomy (GTDB): domain Bacteria; phylum Pseudomonadota; class Gammaproteobacteria; order Steroidobacterales; family Steroidobacteraceae; genus ZC4RG30. The sequence goes on from CBFGXE010000016.1 coordinate 47,086, forward strand.
GCGCAACTGTTCGAGGAGCTGGCGCGCGAAAACAGCTCCTTCAACCGCGCACAGGCCGACGACGTGCTCGCGGTGCTCGAGAATCCCGCCCTCGTCGGCGTGGCCGGCGATCCGCTGGGTGCGGGTGGCAAGGCACTGGGCTTCGTCGTGGTGAACCGCAAGGGCAGGGAGGAAGCCTGGGCGCGCCTGCGCCAGGGGAGTACCGCGAAGCCCGGCGTCGTGGAGTCCACCTATGCCTTCAGCGGCGTGCAGGTGAAGAAGAAGGTCACCACCACGCCCGCGCCGCCCGCGCCGGAGGGCGAGCCGCAGGCACCGCCGCGCGTGCGCGAGAGTTTCAGTGCGCTGCTGGGCGACCTTGAACTGTTCGCTGATGAGCAGAAACTGATGGAGACGCTGATCACGCGCCTGCAGGCCAGGAATCCGCCCGCCGGCGCCTCGCTGGCCAGTGATGCCACCTTCCAGCGTGCGCAGCGCTTCCGCGCCGAGGGGCCTTTGCTGGAAGCCTTCGTGAAGGTGCCGGACCTCAGCCGGTTGCCCATTCCCGAACAGCCCCAGCTCGACATTGCCGCGGGCGTGCGCGAGCTGCACCTGGAGCGCGTGCATGGCGTGTGGGCTTCGGCCGGCATGGGCGGCGACCGCATGGTGATGCGTGCCGCGCTGCTGGGCGATACCACGCCGGGCAGCGTGCTCGACGTGATCGGCGGCAACGTGAAGGAATTCCAGACGGCGGCCGTGGCCTCCTCGAACGGCTCGTTCAATGCATTCCGCATCGACCTGCCCGCGCTCTATGCCACGCTGCTGCGCGCGGTGCGCGCCGGCCTGCCGCCCGACCAGGGTTCAGCCGCGGGCATCCTCATCGACGCCGTGGTGGCGGCGCAGACCGGCATGCGTGCCGTGGAACTGCTGGCCCTGCTGGGCGGGGAGATCGGTGCCTCCGGTGTCGGTGACGGCATGGCAGACGGGGTGCTGCCCGGCATGCTGCTGTTGCAGGTGGCCAACCATGAGGGCCTGCTCGGACTGCTGCAGATGGCCACTTCGTCCCTTCGCCAGGCGGAGGAACGCATCGGTGCGGCCACCGTGCTGAAACTGCTGCTCCCCGGCGAGGCCGCCGATGCGGATGGCAGCCAGGCCGTGCTCGTGGGTGTGGCGCCGAAGGTCATGGCCGTGACGCAGGACCGGACGGAACTGGAGGGCGTGCTGTCGCGGGAGGCAACGGGAGCGGCGGCGCCGGCCGGATCCGTGGCGGCCGATCCTGTCTACCAGGCCATGCGCCGCTCCTTCCCGGCCGAACTCAATGGCGTGAGTTTTGCCGACATCTCGCGCGGCCACTGGGACAAGGAGTTCGATGGCCTGCGCAGGGAGCTGCGCCGGAGCAGGGAGGAACTGCGCGGGCAGCTGGCGGAGGCGCTCGCCGCCGCGACCGATGATGCGGCCAGTGCACAGCAGGCGGAAAAGTTGCGCGGCGAACTGCGCGCGCTGGAGCGCGTGGAGGAGACCGCCGACGTGGTGATCCCGCTGCTGCCGAAATACCTGAAGCTCTCCGCCGGCGGCAGCTGGAAGGCCGACGACGGCCTGTTCTTCGACTCCTGGCTGAACTGAGCCGCGGACCGCGCCCCGGGGCTCAGCGGCGCGGGGCGTTCTCGCGCGCTGCCCAGTCGCGGTTGATGGCCAGGGCGATGAGCGTGCACAGGGCACCGGACAGCAGGTAGAGTCCCACGGCCCACAGGCCCAGGCGGCTGGCCAGCAGCAGCGCCACCAGTGGCGCGAAGCCGGCGCCGATGAACCAGGCCGAGTTGGCGACGATGGCGGCGCCGGTATAGCGGTGCACGGGCGGCAGGCTGCTGTTCACCGCGCCCGATGATTGGCCGAACGACAGGCCCAGCAACACGAAGCCGCCGATCATGTAGATGGCCTCTCCCAGCTGCCCGGCGCCCAGCAGTTGCGGCGCAAAGCCGCTGTAGGCGCCGATGAGCGCGGCGGAAATGCCCAGCACCACGCGCCGCCCCACGCGGTCGGCCAGGAAGCCCGAAGTCATGATCGCGCCCACGCACACCGCCGCGCCGGCCGCCTCGAGCAGCAGGAAGCGCACTGGATGGCTCTCGGTGTAGAGCTCCACCCAGGAGAGCGGGAACACGGTGACCAGATGGAACAGCGCAAAGCTTGCCAGCGGCGCGAAGGCACCGAGCAGGATGATGCGCCACTCGCTTGCCAGCGTGCGGAAGGGTGGCGAGGGCTGCAGTTCGCGCGATTCGAAGGCGCGCTGGAATTCCGGGGTGGCCACCAGGCGCAGGCGCGCGAACAGCGCCACCGTGTTGATGGCCAGCACGACGAAGAAGGGATAACGCCAGCCCCACGAAAGAAAGTCATCGTTGCCCAGCAGTGCCAGGAAGTAGGCGAACAACGCGCTCGCCAGCAGCAGTCCCAGCGGTGCGCCGAGCTGCGGCACCATCGCAAACCAGCCGCGGCGGCCGCGTGGCGCATTCAGCGCCAGCAGCGAGGGCAGGCCATCCCATGCCCCGCCGAGCGCGACACCCTGGCAGAAGCGGAAGAAACCCAGCAGCCAGGCGCTGAGCGCGCCCACCTGCGCGTGGCCCGGCAGCAGCGAGATGGCCATGGTGGAGCCGCCCAGCAGGAACAGCGCGATGGTGAGCTTGGTGCCGCGGCCATGGCGCCGGTCGATGGCGGTGAACAGCAGCGTGCCCACGGGTCGGCCGACGAAGGCCAGCGAGAACAGGGCGAAGGAATACAGCGTGCCCGTGAGCGGATCCGCATAAGGAAATACCACTGCCGGGAATACCAGCACCGAGGCAATGGCATAGACGAAGAAGTCGAAGAACTCGCTGGTGCGGCCGATGATCACGCCGATGACGATGTCACCGGGCGAAACGGTGTCGTGGCGCGCGTTGACGAGTCGCGCGTCGCGCTCAAGTTCGGCTGAGTTGGCTGGGGACGCGGGAATGGTCATGCTGGATCCTGGGGTCGCGGCCCTTATCTCATGGCGCCCGCCGGCAATGCAATACGGGAAATACCAACTTGCGCAGGAGGCGCCATCAGGCGCAATGTCACGCGTATCCGCGACAGCACGCTTTGTGTCAGAGAGCTGAATTGCTGCAGCAGATCGCACATGCACTGAAACGCCGCAAGGCATTGGTACTGCTTCCCCTGGCCTGCCTCCTGGCGGCATGCGGCGGTGCAGTACTCGATCCTGCCGGCGACGTTGCCCGCCAGCAACGCGACATCATCTACATCTCCACCGGCCTGATGCTGCTGATCATCGTTCCCGTGATGATCCTGGTGGTGGTGTTTGCCTGGCGCTATCGCAAGGGCGGCAAGGGCACCTATGACCCGAAGTTCGACCACTCCGCCTCGCTGGAACTGGCCATCTGGTCCGCGCCGCTGCTGATCATCATCGCGCTGGGCGCGCTCACCTGGTCGAGCACGCACCTGCTCGATCCTTTCCGGCCCATCAGGACCGAAGACGGGCGCGAGCCGCTGGTGGTGCAGGTGGTGTCGATGGACTGGAAGTGGCTGTTCATCTATCCGGAACAGGGCGTGGCCACGGTGAACGAGCTGGCGCTGCCGGTGGGAAGGCCAGTGCGCTTCGACATCACCTCCACCAACATGATGAACACCTTCTATGTGCCAACGCTGGCCGGAATGATCTATGCCATGCCGGGCATGCAGAGCCAGTTGCACGCCGTGCTTGACCGCGCAGTGGAGTCCGAAGGTCTCTCCGCGAACTACAGCGGTGCCGGCTTCTCGCACATGCGTTTTGCCTTCACGGGACTGGAAGACCAGGATTTCAACGACTGGGTGGCCCGGATGCGCGGCAGCGGCCGGACACTGAACCTCGGTGCCTACCGGGAGCTGGTGGTGCCGTCGGAGCGCGTGCCGCCCATGCATTTCTCGGGCGTGGAGGCCGACCTCTACCGGCGCATCCTGGAGCGCTGCGTGGAACCGGGCACGCCCTGTCTCAGCGAGATCATGCAGGCGGACGGCCATGTGCACGAGCCGCCCGGAGGAGCCGCCCCGTGACCGAGACCACCCTGCCCGGCATGGTGTTCGGGCGCCTGACGCTGGATTCACTCGCCTTCCTGCACGAGCCGATCCTGCTGTGGACGTTCATCGTCGTGGTGCTGCTGGGTGGCGCCATGGTGGCGGCGGTGAGCCGCTACCGGCTGTGGGGCTGGCTGTGGCGCGAGTGGATCACCTCGGTGGACCACAAGAAGATCGGCATCATGTACATCATCCTCGGCATCGTGATGCTGCTCCGCGGTTTTGCCGACGCACTGATGATGCGCCTGCAGCAGGCGATGGCGTTCGACGGCAGCGAGGGATACCTCAACGCCCACCACTACGACCAGATCTTCACGGCGCATGGCACGATCATGATCTTCTTCGTGGCCATCCCGCTGATCGTCGGCATCGTGAACTACGTGATGCCGCTGCAGATCGGCGCGCGCGACGTGGCATTCCCCTTCCTCAACAGCCTGAGCCTGTGGCTCACCGTGGCTGGTGCCATGCTGGTGATGGTGTCGCTGTTCGTGGGCGAGTTCAGCCGCGCGGGCTGGCTCAACTACGTGCCGGTGGCCAATATCGAGAACAGTCCGGATACAGGGCCGGACTACTACCTCTGGGCCCTGCAGATAGCCGGCGTGGGAACAACGTTGTCGGCCATCAACATGGTCACCACCATCATCCGCATGCGCGCGCCGGGCATGACGCTGATGAAGATGCCGGTGTTCACCTGGACGGCACTGTGCAGCAACGTGCTGGCCATCGCCATCTTCCCCGTGCTCACCGGGGCCTTCGCGTTGCTGATGCTCGACCGCTACATCGGCACCAACTTCTTCACCAACGACCTCGGCGGCAACCCGATGATGTACTGGAACCTCGTGTGGGTGTGGGGGCACCCGGAGGTGTACGTGCTGGTGCTGCCCGTGTTCGGGATCTATTCGGAGATCACCTCCACGTTCTGTGGCAAGCGGCTGTTCGGTTATTCCTCCATGGTGTATGCCACGGTGGTGATCACCATCCTGTCGTACCTGGTGTGGCTGCACCATTTCTTCACCATGGGATCCGGTGCCAGCGTGAACAGCTTCTTCGGCATCGCCACGATGGTGATCGCCATCCCGACGGGGGCGAAGATCTTCAACTGGCTGTTCACCATGTACCGCGGGCAGATCCGTTTCGAGCTGCCGATGATGTGGGTGATCGCCTTCATGCTCACTTTCGTGGTGGGTGGCATGACGGGCGTTCTGCTGGCCGTGCCGCCCGCCGACTTCGTGCTGCACAACTCGCTGTTCCTCGTGGCGCACTTCCACAACGTCATCATCGGCGGCGTGGTGTTCGGGCTGTTCGCCGGCATGTATTACTGGTTCCCGAAGGCCTTCGGCTTCCGCATGGATCCCTTCTGGGGCAAGGTGACCTTCTGGGGCTGGGTGGTCGGCTACTGGGTGGCCTGGACGCCGATCTACATCGTGGGCCTGATGGGCACCACGCGCCGCGTGCGGCTGTTCGATGATCCGGACCTGAGGGTCTGGTTCGTGATCGCCGGCATCGGTGCACTGATCATCCTCGTCGGCATCCTCGGGTTCGTGATGCAGATCATCGTGAGCATCCGCAACCGGCATGCCCTGCGCGACGCCACCGGGGATCCCTGGGGCGGGCGCACCCTGGAATGGGCCACGCCGTCGCCGCCACCGTTCTACAACTTCGCCTTCACGCCCGTGGTGCATGACCTGGACGCCTGGTATGACATGAAGGCGCGGGGTGCCCGGCGACCGGTGGCCGGCTACCGCGACATCCACATGCCGCGCAATACCGGTGCAGGGGTGATCATCTCGGCGCTGGCCGCGGTGCTGGGTTTCGCGATGATCTGGTACATGTGGTGGCTGGCGGCGGTGTCATTCGTGGCGCTGCTGGGGTACTCCATCGCCCACACCTTCAACTACCGCCGCGACTACCACGTCGCGGCCGAGGAGGTCGCGCGCATCGAGCGCGCGGCGGCCGGCCCATGAGCACGTCGATGCATGCCGAAGCCGGCACTGCGCCGCCGGTGTTCTACCACGTCGAAGGCGAGGAGCATGTGCACGCCGGTGGCGGCACGCTGCTGGGGTTCTGGATCTACCTGATGAGCGATGCGCTGATCTTCGCGACCCTGTTCGCGACCTTCGGCGTGCTCAGTACCAGCTTTGCCGGTGGCCCCGGGCCGCGCGAGCTGTTCGAGCTGGGGCTGGTGGCGGTCAATACGGCCATCCTGCTGGTGTCGGCGCTCACCTGCGGGCTGGCGATGATCAGCCTGCAGGCCGGGAAGCTGCAGGCGGTGCGCCTGTGGCTGGTGGTGACGGCGCTGCTGGGCGTGGCATTCGTGGCCATCGAGCTGCATGAGTTCGGCGCGCTGGTCGCCGAGGGCGCCACGCCCCAGCGCAGTGGCTACCTTTCGGCATTCTTCACGCTGGTGGGCACGCACGGGCTGCACGTGACCTTCGGCATCCTGTGGATCATCATCATGCTGGTGCAGCTCGGGCAGCGCGGGCTGCACCCGGAGAACCGCCGGCGCCTGCTGTGCCTCTCCATGTTCTGGCACTTCCTCGACGTGATCTGGATCGGCGTGTTCACCTTCGTCTACCTGCTGGGGGTGCTGTGATGGACAGCGCACAGGCCGCCGTGCAAGGGCACGGCCACGATGACACCGGCGAGGCCGCGCACTTCACGCTGCGCACCTACCTCACCGGCTTCGGCCTGGCGGCGGTACTCACGGCCATTCCGTTCTGGATCGCGATGACGGGCGCCATCGCCAGCCGCGCGGTGGCCATTGCCGTGGTGGTGGTGCTGGCGGTGGCGCAGATCTGGGTGCAGACCTGGGCCTTCCTGCACCTGAACTCGCGCGCGCAGGAGGGCTGGAAGCTCATCGCCTACGTCTTCACGGCGGTGATCCTGCTGATCCTCATCGCCGGCTCGCTGTGGATCATGATGCACCTGAATTCCAACATGATGCCCGGCATGATGCGCGATCCGGCGAGCCTGAACGCGGTGCCGTGACGCGCGGGCAAGGCAAGCGGGTGTTCCTGCTTGCGCTGTGCATTGCCGGTCTGCTGCTGTTCGGCAGCCTGGGGGTGTGGCAGGTGCAGCGGCTGGCCTGGAAGCGCGACCTGATCGCGCGCGTGGAGGCGCGCATCCACCAGGCGCCCGCGCCGGTTCCTGCTGCCGCCACGTGGGATTCCCTCGACCTGCGTGGCGCGGAATACCGGCGCGTGCAGGCGCGCGGCGTATTCCGGCACGAGCGCGAGACCCTGGTGGATGCGCTCACCGCGCTGGGTGCGGGCTCCTGGGTGCTGACGCCGCTGGAGACGGCGGACGGGGTGATCCTCGTCAATCGCGGATTCGTGCCGCCCGAACGGCGCGCCGTGGAAGCGCGCGCCCCAGGGCAGGTGGCAGGCGAAGTCACAGTCACCGGGTTGCTGCGTGCCAGTGAACCCGGGGGGCGGGTGCTGCGTCCCAACGAGCCTGCGGCCGACCGCTGGTTCTCGCGCGACGTGCGGGCCATCGCGGCGGCGCGGGGACTGGGCGAGGTGGCGCCCTTCTTCATCGACGTGGAAGCAGGTGCGCAAGCAGGCCCGGTGGGCGGGCTGACCGTCGTGCAGTTCCGCAACGCCCACCTGTCGTACGCGGCCACCTGGTTCTCGCTGGCCGCGCTGTGTGCGGCCGGGCTGGCGCTGGCATGGCGCGGACCCGGCGTGGAACCCGGGGCTCAGTCCTCGAGCGCGGCGCCGTAGTGCCCGGGGTTGGTGACCGGGTTGATGAAAGGGAAGGTTTCGCGTCCCTTGGTCTGCTCGTTCACCGTGCGGCGCGAGGTGTAGTACCACTGGCCCCTGGTCTTCACGAGGCGGTCGACGTAGTGGCCGTAGGCGGCGATGCGCGGTTCGGCGCCGCGCACCATCATCCAGTAGGCCTGGGCCACGGCGGTGCGACCGTCTTTCGACACGTCGATCACCATTGACGTGACGAAGTGCTGGGCATGGGCGCTGCCCTGGCCGGTCTCGCCGGGCGCAAGGTTCGCCATTTCGCGGTCGCGCATGCCCTGGATGACCTTGGCGATGGCCTCGCGGCCCCTGGCTTCGCCGCCTCCATAGACAAGCACGCCGTCCGGGGCGAAGGTGCCGGCATAGGTCTCGGGGTCGCGCCAGTCCAGCGCGAAGATGTAGCGGTAGGCGAGGTTCTCGATGTCGGCGCGTTCCTGTGCGGTGGGATCGCGCGCCAGGGCAGGGACGGAAAGGGCAAGGGCCAGCAGCGTGGCGGCCGCGGCCAGGCGGGTGAAACGCATGGGTCGCTCCTTTGCGGTGTGGGAATGTGGAAGGGGCCGGTCTTGCCGGCCCCTGGTTGGTCTTCAGTCCTCGACGAGGAAGCTGCGCAGCTGCTCGCTGCGGCTGGGATGCCTGAGCTTCCGGAGCGCCTTGGCCTCGATCTGGCGGATGCGCTCGCGCGTGACGTCGAACTGCTTGCCGACCTCTTCCAGCGTGTGGTCGGTGTTCATGTCGATGCCGAAGCGCATGCGCAGCACCTTGGCCTCGCGCGGGGTCAGCTGCGAGAGCACCGAGTGCGTGGTCTCGCGCAGCGACTCCATGGTGGCCTGGTCGATGGGCGAGGTCACGCTGGTGTCTTCGATGAAATCGCCAAGGTGCGAATCCTCGTCGTCGCCGATCGGAGTCTCCATCGAGATGGGCTCCTTGGCGATCTTCAGCACCTTGCGCACCTTGTCCTCGGGCATTTCCATGCGCACGGCCAGTTCATCAGGCGTCGGCTCGCGGCCCATCTCCTGCAGCATCTGCCGCGAGATGCGGTTGAGCTTGTTGATGGTCTCGATCATGTGCACCGGGATGCGGATGGTGCGCGCCTGGTCGGCGATCGAACGCGTGATGGCCTGGCGGATCCACCAGGTGGCATAAGTGGAGAACTTGTAGCCGCGGCGGTATTCGAACTTGTCCACCGCCTTCATCAGGCCGATGTTGCCCTCCTGGATCAGGTCGAGGAACTGCAGGCCGCGGTTGGTGTACTTCTTGGCGATGGAGATCACCAGGCGCAGGTTGGCCTCGACCATCTCCTTCTTCGCGCGGCGCGCCTTGGCCTCGCCGATCGACACCTCGCGGTTGATCTCCTTGATGTCGTTGATCGACAGGTGCTGGGCGGTCTCGATATCCGCCAGCTTCTTCTGGCGCTTCTCGATGTCCTCGGCGAACTTCGCCAGCGCGGTGCTGTACTTCTTGCCCGCCTTGGTGTGCCTGGCCAGCCACTTCAGGTTGGTTTCGTTGCGCGGGAAGGTGGTGACGAATTCCTTGCGCGGCATGCCGGCGTCGCGCACGCACATCGTCATGATTTCCTTCTCGAGCTGGCGGATCTCGCCGATGTGCATGCGCAGCTGCAGGATCAGCAGGTCGAACATGCGCGGCGAGAGCTTCAGTTCCATGAACTCGGCGGCCGCCTTCTGGCGCGCCTTTACCGTCTTGGGATCAAGCGGGCCGAGCTTCTGCAGGCAGGCCAGCACGTTGGCGTGCAGCTTGGCCAGCTGCGCGAAGCGGCGCGCGGCCTCCTCGGGATCCGGGCCCGTGTCCACGGCCTCCTCGGTCTCCTCCTCGGCCTCTTCCTCGTCGTCTTCCTTCTTCTCCGCGGCTACCGCCTCCATCTTGGTGGGGTTCTGCGGCTGGGCGATGACGTCCGGCGCGTTCGGGTCGATGAAACCGACGATCACGTCGACCAGGCGGCCCTGGCCGGACTTCACCTGCTCGTAGGTGGCGAGGATCTGCTCGAAGGTGGCCGGATAGTTGGCCAGCGAGCGGCGCACGGCATCCAGGCCCTCCTCGATGCGCTTGGCAATGCTGATCTCGCCCTCGCGGGTGAGCAGCTCCACCGTGCCCATCTCGCGCATGTACATGCGCACCGGGTCGGTGGTGCGGCCGA
>CBFGXE010000017.1:0-56988 GCA_965652645.1 uncultured bacterium
CTATTCCACCATCAGCCACCTGGGGCTGATCACGCTGCTGCTGGGCATGAACAGCGAGCTGGCGCTGATCGCGGCGGTGTTCCACATGATGAACCACGCCACCTTCAAGGCCTCGCTGTTCATGGCGGCCGGCATCGTGGACCACGAGACCGGCACCCGGGACATTGGCAGGCTGGGGGGGTTGAGGCATCGCATGCCGGTCACGGCGGTGGTGGCCATGGTGGCGGCGGCCGCGATGGCCGGCGTGCCGCTGCTCAACGGCTTCCTGTCGAAGGAAATGTTCTTCCTGGCCTCGCTGCAGGCGGAGGAGGCCAGCCAGCTGTGGATCACGCTGCCGCTGGTGGCCACGCTGGCCGGCGCGTTCAGCGTGGCCTACTCGGTGCGCTTCATCCACCAGGTGTTCCTGGGCAGGACCTCGCGTGACCTGCCACGCACGCCGCACGAGCCGTTGGGGGGCATGATCCTGCCGGGCGCAGTGCTGGTGCTCACCTGCCTGCTGGTGGGCATCCTGCCGGCGCGAACGGTGGGACCGCTGCTGGAAACCGCGGCCCGCTCGCTGCTGGGCGATGACGTGCCGGAGTACACGCTGGCTGTGTGGCACGGCCTGTCTGTGCCGCTGCTGATGAGCCTGCTGGCCATGGCAGGAGGCGTGGCGCTCTACATGTACCTGCTGCGCAGCGGCCGCACCATGATGCGCACGCCGCTGCTGTCGCGGATCAACGCGGCGCGCATCTTCGACGTGCTCAACGTGGGGGCCATCCGCGGCGCGGGCCGGCTCACCCGCGTGCTGTTCTCCTGGCGGTTGCAGCCGCTGCTGCTGCTGATCGTGTGCGCGGCGCTGGTGGCGGGCACGCTGCCGCTGGCCCTGGAAGGCTGGTCGCGCGGCAGCCTGCCGCCCACGCCGCTGGATCCGCTGTTCCTGCTGCTGTGGCTGATCGGCGGGGCCTGCGCGCTGGGAGCGGCCTGGCAGGCCAAGTTCCACCGCCTCGCGGCACTGATCCTGGTGGGTGGCGTGGGACTGGTGACCTCGCTCACCTTTGCCTGGTTCTCGGCCCCGGACCTCGCGCTGACGCAGATCGCGGTGGAAGTGGTCACGGTGGTGCTCATCCTGCTGGGCCTGCGCTGGCTGCCGCGCCGCGTGGAATTCATCGACGTGCGCCGCGAGACCGTGCGCGCGAAGTTGCGCCGCGCGCGCGACGCGGCGGTGGCGGTGGCGGCGGGCGTCGGCATCGCGGTGCTGGTCTATGCCGTGCTGACGCGTCCTTCCACCGCGGAACTGGCTCCGTTCTACATCCGCAACGCGCTGGAAGTGGCCGAGGGCCGCAACGTGGTCAACGTCATCCTCGTGGACTTCCGCGGCTTCGACACCATGGGAGAAATCTGCGTGGTGGGCATCGTGGCGATGATCGTGTATGCGCTGCTGCGCCGTTTCCGGCCCGCGCCGGAGGTGATGGACGTGCCGCGCGCACAGCGCCGCGACGGCGAGGAGCATGCGCCGCCGTCGAACCCGCGCGAGCTGCTGCCGGCGGGCGACCTGCGCATCCCTGCCGTGCTCGGCCGGCTGATGCTGCCGATGGCGGGCATGGCGTCGCTGTACTTCCTGCTCCGCGGGCACAATGCCCCCGGCGGCGGTTTCGTCGGCGGCCTGGTGATGGCCACGGCGGTAATCGTGCAATACATGGTGGGCGGCACGATCTGGGTCGAAGCCCGGCTGCGCGTACATCCGCTGCAGTGGATGGGCTGCGGCCTGCTGGCCGCCGCCGGCGCCGGGCTGATGGCCTGGATCTGGTCCGAACCCTTCCTCACTGCGCAGTCCGCGCACCTGCACCTGCCGCTGCTGGGTGAACTGCACATCTCCACGGTGCTGCTGTTCGACCTTGGCGTCTACATGCTGGTGGTGGGCGCGACCCTGCTCATCCTGGTGGCCCTGGCCCACCAGTCGCTGCGCAGCCCGCGCAAGACGGTCACACCGCTGAATCCCGACCAGGAGATCGAAGGGGTGGCCGGCAACCTGGGGGCGGAGGGCTGATGGAGATCGTGTACGCACTGGCCATCGGCGTGCTTGCCGGCTCCGGCGTGTGGCTGATGCTGCGTCCGCGCACCTTCCAGGTACTGATGGGCATCACGCTGCTTTCCTACGCCACCAACATCTTCATCTTCGGGATGGGCCGGCTCGCGCTGCATCGGGCGCCCATCATCGAGAACGGCGGGGCGATGGATGCCGCGAATTACGCGGATCCGGTGCCGCAGGCGCTGGTGCTGACGGCCATCGTGATCGGCTTCGCCACCACGGCGCTGTTCCTGGTGGTGCTGCTGGCGCTGCGCGGCACCACCGGCACGGACCACGTGGACGGCAGGGAGCCTGACGCATGAACTTCCTGCTGCGCCATGTCATCGTGCTGCCCGTCCTGATTCCGTTGCTGGCGGGGGCGGCGATGCTGTTCCTGGCGGAATCCCGCCGCGGCCTGCGCCTCACGCTGGCGCTGGGTTCGGTGGTCGGCCAGCTCGCGGCCGGATGCGCCCTGCTGTACCTCACCAGCGACGCCGCTTCCTTCATCTGGCAGGAGGGGGTGGGTGTCTACACCATCGGCAACTGGGCGGCGCCCTTCGGCATCGTGCTGGTGGTCGACCGCCTCGCGGCGGTGATGGTCACGCTGTCGGCGGTGGTGTCCGTGGCCACCATGGTCTATGCCATCTCGCGCTGGGACCGTCCGGCGCAGCCATTCCATTCGCTGTTCCAGCTGCTCACGATGGGGCTGAACGGCGCCTTCCTCACCGGCGACCTGTTCAACCTGTTCGTGTTCTTCGAGGTGCTGCTGGCCGCTTCCTACGGCCTGGTGCTGCGCGGCTTCGGCGCGCCGCGCGTGAAGGCCGGCATGCACTACATCGTGGTGAACCTCGCCGCCTCGTTCCTGTTCCTGATCGGCGTGGCCATGATCTACGGCATTGCCGGCACGCTGAACATGGCCGACCTCGCCGGCCGGGTGGCCACGCTCACGCCGCACGACCGCGCGCTGTTCGATGCCGGAGCCGCGCTGCTGGGCATCGCCTTCCTGGTGAAGGCGGGCAGCTGGCCCTTGAACTTCTGGCTGCCCGGCGCCTATTCGCTGGCCAGCGCGCCGGTGTCGGCAGTGTTCGCGATGATGACCAAGGTGGGCCTCTACGCCATCCTGCGCGTGGGCACCATCCTCGACGTGGACGAGCGGCTGGGCGCGGCGCTGTTCTACATCGGCCTGGCCACGCTAGTGACCGCGGCCATTGCGATGCTGGGCGCAAAGCACCTGGCGCGGCTGGTGGCCTATTCCGTACTTGCCTCCATGGGCATCCTGCTGGCCACGCTGGGCCTGCAGGTGGACGCGCTCACTGCCCCGGTGATGTTCTACATGATTGTCTCGGTGCTGACCTCCTGCGCTTTCTTCATGCTCACCGGCATGACCGACCGCACGCGCATCACCGACCCGCCGGCAAATCCGCAGGACGATGCGACCTCGCAGAGCCAGCCCATCTACGTGGCCTATGGCATCAAGGAACCCTCGGTATACCGGGATGATGACGATGAGATCGGCATCCCCATCCCGGCGACCATGGCCTTCCTCGGCCTGATGTTCGTGTGCTGCGTACTGCTGATCACGGGATTGCCGCCGCTTTCCGGGTTCGTTGCCAAGTTCGCCGTGCTGGCCACGGCGGTGCAGTTCACCCACTTCACAACCGTGGGGCCGGCGCTGTGGATGCTGTGCGGTGCCGTGCTGCTGTCCGGGCTGACGGGCGTGATCGCGCTCAGCCGCGTGGGCATGCGCCTGTTCTGGGGCGCGGTGCGCGTGACCCCCCGGCTGCGCGTGCTGGAGGCCTCGCCAGTGGCAGTACTGGTGCTGTTGTGCCTTGCGCTGGGCTTCTGGGCTGGTCCCGTGGCGGACTACCTGGATTCCGCGGCACGCTCCCTGCACGAGCCGGATACCTACATCCGGGTGGTGCTGTCGCAGCGGGGCGGGCCGGTGGCGCCGGAGGGCGCGCCATGATCCGCAATTTTGCACGGCGCATTTCCCCCGCCCTGGTGCTGGGCCTGGCTTTCCTGTGGCTGGCGCTCAACCAGAGCGTGACCCTGGGGCAGGTGGTGCTGGGCCTGCTGCTGGGCATATTGCTGGCCTGGGCGGGCTCCACGCTGCGCCCCCTGCATGCAAAGGTGCGCCGGCTGGACATCGCGCTGATGCTGGCCGGCATCGTGTTCTTCGACATCATCCGCTCCAACCTGCACGTGGCGCAGGTGGTGCTGGGGCTCACCGGCAAGCGCGAGGTGCGATCCGACTTCCTGGAAATCCCGCTGGACATGCGCGACCCGCACGGGCTCGCCGCGCTGGCGGTGATCGTCACGGCCACGCCGGGCACGGTGTGTGCCGGGTTTGCGCCTGACGGAAGCCGGATGCGCCTGCACGTGATCGACCTGCAGGACGAGGCGGCACTGGTCCGCCTGATCAAGGAGCGCTACGAGCGACGCCTGATGAGGATCTTCGAATGACAGCGAGCCAGATGTTCGACCTTGCGGCGGGCTTCGCCGCGCTGTGTTTCATGCTGGTGATGGGCATGGCGCTGGTGCGGCTGTTCATCGGCCCCTCGGCGCAGGACCGCGTGCTGGCCTTCGACACCATGTACATCAACGGCATGGTGACGCTGCTGATCCTGGGCATCCGCTCGAGCTCCAGCGTGTATTTCGACATGGCCATGCTGATCGCCATGTTCGGCTTCGTGGGCACCGTGGCGCTGGCCAAGTTCCTGCTGCGCGGGGAGGTGATCGAGCCATGAACGGGCAGGAGCTGCCGCTGTGGGTGGCGATCCCCGCTGCGCTGCTGCTGGTGGCCGGCGGGCTGGCGGCGCTGGTCGGTGGCATCGGACTGCTCAGGATGCGCGATTTCTATTCGCGCGCGCACCCGCCCACCATGGGCACGACGATGGGCGCGGGCTGCGTGGTGCTGGCCTCGATGCTGGTGAGCTCGGCGCTGCTGCACCGGCCGGTGTACCACGAGCTCCTGATCGCGCTGTTCGTGGTGATCACGGCGCCGGTGACGGCCATCCTGCTGTTCCGCGCCGCCATTTCGCGGCGCAAGGACCGGGAGCCCGGCGCCTGACCAGGCCGCCACGGCGCCCCGACCGGCAGCCCGCCACGTTCCCGGATCCTTAATTCACGCGCGAATGGGCGATGTTGAAGCGTGCCGTTACTCTTCCGTCCATCTCGATGTCCACTCGAAAGTGGATCTGGTCCGAACCGGCCGCTGCGTTGATCCAGGTGGTGGTGTAGCAGGTCCTGACGCCCGTTGCCACGCAGGGCGTGCGGAACTGCGCCGTGTCCCCCCGAAGGTCGCCGGTGGTTCCTGCCGCCATGCCCTGGTCGTCGACCGTCATGTAACGGATCTGGGGACGCTCGATGTCCAGACCGAGCAGCATCACACCGGGATCCAGGCGCGTATCACGGCCTCCCGCAGTCAGGCGCATTTCGCACTGCACGCCAGGACCGCTGCCGAAACCAGCGCAGACCAGCGCTCCGGTAGCCGGCTCGGGTCGGGAGACCTGGGCGGGTCGGACAGCCAGGTAGGAAATCGTGCCCTCGCTGCGATACCGGCCAGGCAGGCGCTTGAGCCACGCGGCAAGAGCACGCGGATTCCTGACCGGCTTCTGGCCAAGGACCATGACCTCTTCCAGCTCTTCATCGCCGGATCCAGATTCAGTTGCCTCGAGCGCATCACCAGGGGCAATGCCGGTGACGGACAGCACCACTGCCAGCACGATTGAGCGGCCCATGGATGAACTCATGATGCCAGTTCCTCCTGCACCAGAGGGCGAGTGCTCCGCAGGTCCCTGCGGTTGTCCGGACGCCATGTCCGTGCCCGAGCGTAGTGCAGTCGTCCCGCCGCGGAAAATTCCCTCTATCGGGGCTGCGCCTGGCGCGCGCCGGAGGGGCGCCCGATCTGGATGGCCACGCCCTCGCGGCGCGGATCCGCGCCACCCTCGAAGTCCTTCTCGCGCGCAACGATGAGGTTCAGCCCGGAGTTTTCCCCGCTGACCTCGCGCACCGTGAAGCCTGCCTCGCCGAGCATGCGGGCCCAGTTGCGGCCGGTGTCATTGGCGATTTCCACGCTGACCGTCGGGCCGCGCGCGACGATGTTGGGCAGCGCGGCGGCTTCCTGCGCGCTGTGGTTCCAGTCGAGCACTGCCAGCAGCGACTTGGCCACGTAACCCACGATGGAATTTCCGCCGGGCGAGCCGGTCACCAGGAACACCTCACCGGCGCCGTCGAACACGATGGTGGGTGACATCGAGGAACGCGGCCGCTTGCCCGGCCCCGGTGCGTTGGCCACGGGCTTGCCGGACAGCGTGGGCGGGCGCGTGAAGTCGGTGAGCTGGTTGTTGAGCACGAAGCCGTTGGTCCAGCGCGAGGAGCCGAAAGGGCCTTCCACCGTGGCGGTGAACGCCACGGCATTGCCGTCGAAGTCCACCACCGAGAGATGCGTGGTGCCGGGACGCGGTGCATCGGCGGCCTGTCCCCACATGTCGATCAGGGGCTGCCCGCGCAGCACCGCGCCGGGATCGCCGGGCCGTGGCACATCACCGGGCCTGAAGCCTCCGCGCGCGCGGGAGCGGATGTAGGCGGGATCGAGCAGTTCCCTCACCGGCACCATCACCTTGTCCGGGTCGGCGACGTAGTGGTCGCGGTCCGCGTAGCCGAGCTGCTGCGCGAGCACGAAGTTGCGCAGCCGCGCCGCCTCGGTGGAGGCATTGCCCTGCGCACCCAGTTCTGCATACAGCGAGAGGATGAGGTTCATGGCCACGCCGCCGGATGAGGCGGGCGGGGCCGAACACACCACATAGGCCTTGAAGCCGCCGCACAAAGCCGGCGATTCGATGACGCGGTAGCCGGCCAGGTCCTGCAGCGTGAGCTCGCCAGGGACGTCCCCGCTGCGCACGGCCGCGACGATGTCCTCGGCGATGCGGCCGGTGTAGAAGGCGGCCGGTCCCTCGCGCGCGATCCGGCGCAGCGTGGCGGCATAGGCCGGATTGGTGCGACGGTCGCCCGCGGCCAGCGGCTTGCCGCCGGGGAAGAAATAGTCCGCCGAGCCCGGGTTGCGGCCCAGCGGTCCGTTCTGGAAACGCGCGCCCAGCGAGGCGGCAAGGCGCGGCGACACGATGAACCCTTCTTCGGCAAGGCGGATGGCCGGCTCGAAGAGTTTTTCCCAGGCCAGCTTGCCGTGGCGTTCATGCGCGGCCTTGTACAGGGCGATGGTTCCGGGCACGCCCACCGACCGGCCCGACTGCACGGCCTGCCCATAGCCCAGGTTCTGGCCGTTCACGGTGAAGTAGTCGGCGGTGGCCGAGGCGGGCGCGGTTTCGCGTCCGTCGAAGCTCACGGTGCGGCCGCTGTCGCGGTCGTGCACCACCATGAAGCCGCCGCCACCCAGGCCCGAGCTCTGTGGTTCCACCAGCCCCAGCACGGCATGCACGGCGATGGCGGCATCCACTGCGCTGCCGCCCTGGCGCAGCATGGCAAGGCCGGCCTCCACGGCGCGTGGATCGGCGGCCGCGATCATGGCCTTGTCCTGCAGCCGCCAGGGGCTGGATGACGGGGATGCGGCAGTGGCCGCCGGGCCCTGTCCCGCGCAGGAGGGCAGGGTGAAGGCCGCCAGGGCAGCCAGCAGGGCGACACCGGCGCGCCGGGTCAGGAAGTTCATCGGGATGAGCCTAGCACCGGCGCGTTGCAGCGATCCATCAGCACGCGCCGGAAACATCCGTGGCCTGCCGGCAGCAGATACTGACCGGCTTCAAAGTTCGCGTCGCGCCATCTCCACCCATTCCCTGTTCAGGGTGTTGTAGTGGCGGCCGGCGATGCGGCTTTCATTGACCACCTTCTGGAACAGCTCGCGCGCCTCGGCATCGCGACCCTGCTGCTTCAGGATGGCCGCCAGGCGGCAGGCGGGCTCGGGCCCCGGGTAATAACCCACCAGGGCCTCGTACTCCAGCACCGCTGCGCCGGTCTCGCCCAGCGCCTCGCGTGCGCGCGCGTACAGCAGGTGGCCCTCGGGGGAGGTGTGCGCGGGATTGCGCTCCTTCAGCAGGTCGAGCGCGGCGATGGTGCCGGCGGCATCGCCCAGGCCGAACTTCGCCCGCGCCAGACCATACAGCAGCACCGGGTCATCCTCGTGCACGCCGCGCAGCGCGCGCTGGCAGAGCTCCGCGGCTTCCGCGTAACGTTCCTTCGCCAGGCATTCCTCGGCCAGCGCGATGGTGTTCTGCACGGTGCCGGCGACGGCGAACTTCTCGGTGGCCTGCTTCAGTCCGCGATGGGGATCGGCGATCTTCACCAGCTTGCGGCGCATGGTCCTGCCGGTGCGGCTGCCGGTCCATTCAGGGAGCAGTTCAACGATGACGTAGGCCAGCGGGCCCACTGGCGGGAAGAGCAGGACGATGAAGATCCAGGTCATGTTGCGCCCGGTCTTCACGATATGGATGACCAGCGCGAGCTGGATCACCAGCGAGAGGATGAGGAGTGGCATGCTTCGCCTCCGGGATCAGGACCTCAGCACGCTGATCACCTGCGGCTCCAGGTAGGCCTCCAGGCCCATCCGCGAATAGGTGCGGCCGAGGCCGGATTCCTTGGCGCCGCCGAAGGGCACGTCGGCCGCGGTGACGCGGTGCTGGTTCACCCAGGCGGTGCCCACTTCCAGCCGTGCAGCTATGGCGGCCGCCCGCACGGTGTCGCGGCTCCACACCGAGCCGGCAAGGCCGAAACGCGTGTCATTGGCGCGCGCCACGGCGTCGTCCACGTCGCGGAAGGGCAGCACCGGGATCACCGGGCCGAACTGTTCTTCGGCCACCAGGCGATCCTTCTCGCCCAGTCCCGTGACCACGGCGGGCGCCACGAAATAGCCGCCGCCTTCCGGCCGCGTGCCTTCCGCCACCCGGCCGTGGCGCTGCGCATCTTCCTTCAGCTCGCACACCCGCTCGTACTGGCGGCGGTTCTGGATGGGACCCAGCGTGGTGGCCGGGTCCAGGCCGTCGCCGAGCTTCGCCTTCTGCGCTTCGGCGGCCAGCGCGGCGCACAGCGCCTCGCAGATGTCTTCATGGGCATAGATGCGCTTCACCGCCATGCATACCTGCCCGCTGTTCACCGTGGCCGCGAAGAACAGCTTCTTCGCCACGTCGGCCACGTCCACGTCGGGCAGCACGATGGCGGCATCGTTGCCGCCCAGCTCCAGCGTGACGCGCTTGAGCGTGCCGGCGGCGCTGGCCATCACCTTCTTGCCGGTGGCCACCGAGCCGGTGAAGGAAACCTTGTCGACGCCCGGGTGCGCGGTGAGCAGCGCGCCCAGTTCATCGCCGCCTGCCAGCACGCTCACCACGCCGGCAGGCAGGATGCCGCGCAGCAGCTCGCCGATGCGCAGCGTGGTCAGCGGCGTGAACGGCGAGGGTTTGATGATGGCGCAGTTGCCCGTGTAAAGCGCCGAGGCCAGCGGGCCCGCCGCCAGGTTCACCGGCGCGTTCCAGGGCGTGATGATCCCGGCCACGCCCAGTGGCCGCCAGTGCAGCTCGATGAGCCGCTGCGCGTTGTCGAGGATGGTCTCCGGCGCGATGCGGATCTTCGTCATGCCCACCGACAGCGTGCCGGCGCGGGCAATCTCGTCGCGCGACTGCCCCACGGGCTTGCCCTGCTCCTGCGTGAGCAGCCTCGCCAGGGGTTCCTTGTGTTCCTCCAGTGCCGCGGCGATGCGTGCCACGTAACCCGCGCGTTGCTCCCAGGACAGCGCGCGCCAGGCGGGAAACGCACGCCGGGCCGCCGCCACGGCCGCATCCAGCTCCGCCGCGCCGGCGGCGGGGCAGGTGGCGAATACCTCGCCGGTAGCGGGATTGACCACATCGAGCTTGCCGGTGGTCTGGACGAGCCGGCCGTCGATCAGCAGGCCGTAGGGGGCGTTGAAGTCGATCATGGGTGTTCCGGAATGGCAGCGAGCTGGGCGGGGAGTCGGGGAGCCGATTTCGAGGTGGTAAGATACCGGTTCAACGTTCGAGGTTCATCCCACATGAAAATTGGTCTGGCAGGACAGGGCGCCTTCGGCATCAAGCACCTGGAGGCAATCCGCAACATCCCCGGCATCGAGGTCATCACGCTCACCGGCGGCAACCAGGAATCCACCCGCGAGGTGGCAGGCAAATTCGGCATCCCGCACTACACGGGCGACCTGGCCGAGAGCCTGAAGCAGCCGGGGCTCGAGGCGATGATCCTGGCCACGCCCACGCAGATGCACGCCAGGCAGGCCATCCAGTGCCTGGAGGCCGGCAAGCACGTGCAGGTGGAAATCCCCCTGGCCGACAGCCTGGCCGACGCCGAGGCCGTGGTGAAGGCGCAGGAGAAGACCGGCCTGGTGGCCATGTGTGGCCACACCCGCCGCTTCAACCCCAGCCACCAGTGGATCCGCAGGAAGATCGTGGCTGGCGAGCTGAAGGTGCTGCAGATGGACGTGCAGACCTACTTCTTCCGCCGCACCAACATGAACGCGCTGGGCAAGCCGCGTTCCTGGACCGACCACCTGCTGTGGCACCACGCCGCGCACACGGTCGACCTGTTCCAGTACCAGACCGGCGAGGAGGCCTCGGTCGCGCGCGGCGTGCAGGGCCCGTTCCATCCGGACCTGAAGATCGCGATGGACATGAGCATCCAGATGAAGACCGCCTCCGGCGCGGTGTGCACGCTGTCGCTGTCGTTCAACAACGACGGCCCGCTGGGCACGTTCTTCCGCTACATCTGCGACAACGGCACCTACATCTGCCGTTACGACGACCTGTTCAATGGCAAGAACGAGCAGATCGACGTATCGAAGGTGGACGTGTCGATGAATGGCATCGAGCTGCAGGACCGGGAGTTCTTCGCCGCGATCAAGGAGGGCAGGGAGCCCAACGCCAGCGTGGCGCAGGTGCTGCCTGCCTACCGCACGCTCGACCGCATCGAGAAGTCCCTCTAGCGGTCGAGGATCTTCATCATCGCCGGCGGGTGGCGCTCGCCGGCGACCTGCGCGGCCAGTGCGTCGATGTGCGAGAGCTGCGCGGGCGTGAGCGCAATGCGCGCGGCGCCGAGGTTGTCGGTGAGGTGGCGCCGGGTCTTCATGCCCGGGATGGTGACCACGCGCGGCGAGCGCGACAGCACCCAGGCGATGGCCACCTGCGCGGCGGTGGCGCCCAGTTCAGAGGCGATCTCGCGGATGCGGGCCACCAGCGCGGCGTTCTGTGCCGCGGCGGCCTCCTGGAAGCGCGGATGGCTGCGGCGGTGGTCGCCCTCGGGCAGGTCGGTGGCGCGGCCGAAATTGCCGGCCAGGAAACCCCGCCCCAGCGGACTGTAGGACACGAAGGTCACGCCCAGTTCCTCGCAGGCAGCGAGCACGCCACCCTCCGGGTCGCGGGACCAGATCGAATATTCACTCTGCACGGCGGCGATGGGCAGCACCTTGCAGGCGCGGCGCAGCGTGGCCTCGCTGCATTCCGACAGGCCCGCGTAGCGGATCTTGCCGGCCTCGACCAGCCGTGCCAGCTCGCCGGTGGATTCCTCGATGGGCACCGTCCTGTCGATGCGGTGCAGGTAGAACAGGTCGATGTAGTCCGTGCCCAGGCGGGCAAGGCTCGCCTCGCAGGAGGCGCGGATGGTCTCCGGCCGGTTGTCCACCATGGCGCCGCCGTCGGGGCTCCTGCTCAGGCCGCACTTGGTGGCGATGAACAGCCGCTGGCGGAAGGGCGCGAGCACGGAACCCACGAACTTCTCGTTCTCGCCCACCTGGTAGCTGGCGGCGGTGTCGAAGTGGTCCACGCCGGCGTCGACGGCGGCCAGCAGCGTGGCGCGGGCCTCATCGTCGTCGCGGCTGCCATACCAGCCCACCAGTCCCATGCAGCCGAAGCCGATGGGGGCAACGCTGGCCGGTCCCCGGCCCATGGGCCGGCGGGTGCTTGCGAATGTGTTTTCCATAGGGTGCGGAACCTTACCGCATCGGCCGTCGGCGGGGCAGACGGCGGGGGCAGGGGGCGTTGGGGTATCATCGGCGGCCCCGCGCAACCTGCAAAATGGACCGCCCGCGATGATCATCGACTGCCACGGCCACTACACCACCGCTCCCCAGCCCTTCGTCGACTTCCGCGAGGCCCAGAAGGCCGCGCTGAAGGATCCGGCGCAGGCCCCCACGCGCGAGTCGCTGAAGGTCAGCGATGACGCCATCCGCGAGAGCCTGGAGAAGGCGCAGCTGAAGCTGCAGCGCGAGCGTGGCTCGGACCTGACGATCTTCTCGCCGCGCGCCTCGACCATGGGCCACCACATCGGCACCGAGGCCACCAGCATCGAGTGGTCGCAGATCCAGAACGACCTGATCGCGCGCGTGGTCGACCTGTACCCGAAGAACTTCGTCGGCGTGTGCATGCTGCCGCAGTCGCCGGGCGCCCCGCTCGGGGCCAGCGTGAAGGAGCTGCAGCGCTGCGCCGACATGGGATTCATCGGCGCGAACCTCACGCCCGACCCGTCGGGTGGCCACTGGAACTCGCCGTCGCTGACCGACCGCTACTGGTACCCGATCTACGAGAAGCTGGTGGAGCTGGACATGCCGGCCATGATCCACGTCTCCGGCTCCTGCAACCCGGCCTTCCATACCACCGGTGCGCACTACATCAACGCCGACACCACGGCATTCATGCAGCTGATCCAGGGCGACCTGTTCAAGGACTTCCCCACGCTGCGGCTGATCATCCCGCACGGCGGTGGCGCCGTGCCCTACCACTGGGGCCGCTACCGCGGACTGGCGCAGGACATGAAGCGCCCGCCGCTCGACACGCACCTGATGAAGAACGTGTTCTTCGACACCTGCGTGTACCACCAGCCGGGCATCGACCTGCTGCTGAAGGTGATCCCGGTGGAGAACATCCTGTTCGGCTCGGAGATGGTGGGCGCGGTGCGCGGCATCGATCCGACCACGGGCTTCAATTACGACGACACGAAGCGTTACATCGACGGTTCGGCGCTGTCTGACGCTGACAAGCAGAAGATCTTCGAGGGCAATGCCCGGCGCGTGTATCCGCGCCTGGCTGCCCGCCTGGCCGGATGAACTCCGGCCCCAGGCCGCCGGTGGCGGCAGTGCGGCCACATCGCGTGGAGTCGCCCCACGGCTCCCGGGTCGATCCCTATTACTGGCTGCGTGACGACACGCGCCAGGATCCGGACGTGCTGGCCTACCTCACGGCCGAGAATGCCTGGACGGATGCGGCCTTCGCTCCGCTGCGCCCGCTGCAGGAGCGCATCTATGGGGAGATCGTGGGTCGCATCCGGCAGGATGACGCCAGTGTTCCCTGGCGCCGTCGCGGCTACTGGTACTACCACCGCTTCGAGACCGGCAAGGACTATCCGGTGCATGCGCGACGCGCGGGAGACCTGGCTGCGCCCGAGCAGGTGATGCTCGACGTGAATGACATGGCGTCGGGCCAGGATTTCTTCCAGGTCGGCAGCTGGGAAGTCAGTCCCGACAATCGCCTGCTGGCCTGGACCGAGGACTGCGTGGGCCGGCGCCAGTTCGTGCTGCGCGTGAAGGAACTGGACACCGGCCGTGTGTTCACCGATGTGGTCCACAACGTGGAGCCGGCCGTGGCGTGGACGGCAGACAGCTGCGCTTTGCTCTATGTGGCCAAGGATCCGGTGACGCTGCTGGGCAACCGGGTGTGCCTGCATCGCCTGGGCACCGATGCCGCGGCCGACGAGCTCATCTATCGCCAGGTGGATGATGCCTTCTACACCAGCGTGGGCAAGACCAAGGACGAGCGCTACCTGCTGATCGTCTCCTCCTCCACGGTATCCACCGAATACCAGGTGGCCGCCGCGGATGATCCGGCGCTGCGCTTCCGCGTGCTGGTGCCCCGCGAGCGCCACCATGAATACCAGGCCGAGCACCTGGAAGGGCGCTGGATACTGCAGACGAATTGGCAGGCGAAGAACTTCCGCATCATCGAAGTGGAGGAGTCCGCGGTGGCTGACCGCTCGCGCTGGCGCGACCTGGTGGCACACCGTCCCGACGCCTTCATCGAGGGCTTCGACGTGTTCCGCGACTTCCTCGCCGTGGAGGAGCGTTCCGGCGGGCTGCTGAACGTGCGCATCTGTCCCTGGAGCGGCCAGGCGCCTTTCCTGGTCGCCGCGCGGGAGCCCTCCTATGCCATCCAGCTCGGCACCAACCCGGACCTGGACTCGGGCAAGCTGCGTTACACCTATACCTCGCTGACCACGCCAGCCTCGGTGCATGAGTTCGACCTGGCCAGTGGCGCCAGCACGCTGCTGAAGCGGGATCCGGTGCAGGGGGACTTCAGTCCGGAGCAGTACGCCACGGAGCTGGTGTGGGCCAGCGCCCGCGACGGCACCCGGGTGCCGGTGTCGCTGGCCTGGCGACGCGACCGGTTCCGGCGCGACGGCACGGCACCGATGCTGCAATACGCCTACGGCTCCTACGGCATCAGTTCGGATCCCCGCTTCTCGATCCCGGTGCTCTCGTTGCTGGACCGGGGTTTCGTGTATGCCATCGCCCATATCCGCGGCGGCCAGGAGATGGGCCGCGGCTGGTACGAGGACGGCAAGCTGCTCAACAAGCGCAACAGCTTCACCGATTTCATCGACGTCACCCGCCACCTGGTGGAGGCCGGCTACGCCGATGCGCGGCGCGTGTTCGCGCGCGGCGGCAGTGCGGGCGGCCTGCTGATGGGTGCGGTGGCCAACATGGCACCCGGGGAGTACCGGGGCATGATCGCGCTGGTGCCCTTTGTCGACGTGGTCACCACCATGCTGGACGAGAGCATCCCGCTGACCACCAACGAGTATGACGAGTGGGGCGACCCGCGCGAGAAGCCCTTCCATGACTACATGCTCAGCTACTCGCCCTATGACAACGTGGTGGCGCAGCACTACCCGGCGCTGTACGTGGGCACGGGCCTGTGGGACAGCCAGGTGCAGTATTTCGAGCCGGCAAAGTGGGTGGCGCGGCTGCGGGCGCTGAAGACCGATGCCAGTCCGCTGCTGCTGCGAACCCATATGGAAGCCGGCCATGGCGGCAAGTCGGGACGCTTCCGGCAATTCCAGGAGATCGCCGAGCAGTGGACGTTCATTGTCCACCTGGCCGGCATGGAGGCCTGAAACTTCCCGACCAGCTGCGGTTATCGAAGGGATAACCGTTGGTCGGTCAATTGCTGGTCGGCGCGGCGGGGTTTATGCTCCCCCGCAACGGCGCAACAGGGTCCTGGAAGGCCACCCCTGGCGCTACACAGAGAGACTGGGGGGATGGCATCGATGCGAACCATTGGAAGGCGTTCGGTCCTGCGGGGCCTGGGCCACACGGCAACTTTCGGCAGCCTGGCAGCGGCATTGCCGAGCCTGGCAAGGGCTGCCCAGCCTGCTGCAGCCGGCGCTGCGCCACAGAAGATCTGCCTGTCGATGCTGTATCCGTCCGGCGAAGGCCTGAGCTTTGACGCCGACGGATTCCGCGACCGGCACCTGGCCATCCTGAAGAGCGGCTACGGGAACAGTGTCGAGCGCATAGAGTTGCGCGTTTCCCCGCCGCCGCCGCCGCCGCCGCCCACGGTGGAAGGCGAGCCGCCACCCCCGACGCCGGCGCCGCAGCCGGTGCTGGCTGCGGTGAGCATCTGGATCGCCAATGTGAGCGAGTTCATCCAGCGCTCGCAGGCCTCCGCCAAGAACGTGGCCGCCGACATGGCCAACATCACCAAGAGCGCGCCGATGGTGCAGTTCGACGTGCTCGAGGGGCAGGGTGGCGGCACGGCCGGCTCCGTGATCGGCGGCACCACCGTGATCTCCAGCTATTTCTTCGCCAAGGAAGGCGGCACGATCGATTCGGCCTTCTTCGGCAAGACCTACCTGCCCAAGGTGGTCGAGGCCTACGGGCCGGATGCACTGCAGCGGGCTGAGGTCTGGCGTGGTGAACTGGCGCAGGGTGGCGGCAAGCCGCTGATCGCCAGCGCACTGCACTTCTACGTGAAAAACGCGGAAGCCTTCGATGCCGCCAGGACCAACGAGGCCCTCCGGGCACTGGATACCGAGGCCCAGGCCAAGAGCACTTTGGTGCCCGTCAACCTGATCATGACGGTACACGCCACCGGCTGACGCCGGATGGCAGGGCCGGGGTGCAGGCCCCGGCCCCGACAGGGCCTCAGATGTACTTCAGGCCCAGTTCGGCGAGCTTCTCGCGGAACTTGTAGATGTCCATTCCCAGCTCGCCCGAAGCCAGGCGCTTGCGCTTTTCCTCTTCCATCGCAACACGCTTCGCGGCGGCTTCGGCCACCCTGGCTGCCTCGGCATTGCGCACCACGCACACACCATCGTCGTCGGCGACGATCACGTCGCCCGGGTTGATGGCCTGCGCGGCGCAGATCACCGGCACGTTCACCGAACCCAGGCTGGCCTTGATGGTGCCCTGCGCGTACACGCACTTGCTCCACACCGGGAAATCCATTTCCTTCAGCGTGGCCACGTCGCGCACGCCGGCGTCGATGATGAGGGCCTGGACACCGCGGGCCTGCAGCGAGGTCGCGAGCAGGTCGCCGAAATAACCGTCGCTGCAGGGAGAGGTCGGGGCCACCACGAGGATGTCGCCGGGCCGGCAGACTTCCACGGCCACGTGGATCATCCAGTTGTCTCCCGGAGGAGAAGACACCGTCACGGCGGGGCCGGCAATCGACTTGCCGCTGTAGATGGGACGCATGTAGGGCGCCAGCAGGCCGGTGCGGCCCTGTGCCTCATGGACCGTGGCCACGCCATACCCGGCCAGCGCCTTGCTTACCGCCGCGTCGGGGCGCGGGATCTCGCGCACGCAAACGTGCTTGCTCATACCTCGTGTCTCCTTCAGGCCAGCTTGAACACGCGACGCGCGTTGTCCTCGAAGAAGGCGCGCTTGTCGGTGTCCGGAATCGTCATCGCGTCGCAGAAACCCACCTCTTCCGGCACGTACTGGTAGGGGTAGTCCATGGCATAGAGCACGCGGTCCACGCCGATCACCTTCTGGCAGAACTCGATGGCCGGCTGCCAGGCCACGCCGCTGTTGGTGATGTAGACATTGTTCTTCAGGTAGTGGCTCACCGGGTTCTTCAGGGGCTTCATGAAGGGGTAGCGGTTGGAACGCACGGTGGAGCCATGCATGAAGTCCAGCCGGTACAGCCAGAAGGGCAGCGCCTCGCCGGCATGCCCGATGATGAACTGCAGCTTCGGGAAGCGGTCGAACACGCCTGCGACGATGATGCGCAGCATGTGCAGGCCGGTTTCCACGCCGAAGCCATATACCGCGCCGTCGAGGCCGGATTCAACGAAGGGTTTGATCATTGCCGGCGAGGGCGTGTTCGGGTGCAGGTAGATGGGTACGTCCAGCGCCTCGGCCGCCTCGAGCACGGGCAGGAACTGCGGCTCGTCCAGGTAGTGGCCCTGGATGTGCGAATTGATGATCACGGCCTTGAAGCCGAGCTTCTTGACGCCGCGCTCCATCTCCTTCACGGCATTGGCCGGGTCATGCGGCGCCACCGCGACCATGCCGGTGAAGCGGTCCGGATAGCGGCGGCAGGCCTCTGCCAGCTGGTCATTGGCATCCACGGCAAGGCTGCTGCCGGTGGCCGGATCGAACACCTGCACGCCAGGGGCAGTGAGGGCAATGATCTGGTGGTCGATGCCGGCGGCATCCATGTCGGCGACCCGCTGCGGCCCAAGGTCGTGCAGGCGGTCGAAGATGAACTTCGCGCGCGGGCTGGGGCTGCCCGTGTAGAAACCCCACAGGCTCTGGAATCCGGGATCGTTGAAGTGGCTGTCGGCCAGCAGGCGTTTGAAGCCGGCACTGACATCGGCGGTGAGGAAGGCCTCTTCGGTGGCAATGCGCCGGTAAGCGGGATTCTGGATCATCTGCCTGCTTCCTTCGATGGTGGCGGAGCGAAAGGGCGGTATTTAAGCACAAATGCCGGACGCGGCAGCGAATCCGGCGCGGGCTGTCGCCGGAGGGACGGAAGAGTAGAAACGACCTGCCGTGCGCTAGAAGCGCCAGGAGAGCTCGGCAAACACCGAGGCGTTGTGCTTGCCTTCGATGTCCGGACCATGCAGGGGCCTGGCGACTTCCAGGTAGCCGGTCAGCGAGGCACCAGCCATCGCCATGCCCACGCCCGCCGTGGTGGCCGCTTCGCGGCCGGGCTGGTCCACCTTCCACGCGGTGCCCGCATCATAGAACCCGTAGGAGGAGATGCGGCCGAGCAGGCGGCCGGCATCCAGCAGTTCACGCCGCAGTTCGGCCTTGCCGCCTACTCCGCGGTCACCGGCGATCTCCGCCACCTCGAAACCGCGTCCGAGCCGGTCGCCGCCGATCTTGAAACGCTCGGTGTCGGGCAGCACGTGGCTGGAGTACTGCGCAAACAGATCCACGCGGACTGTCCAGGACCCGGCGAAGCGGTGCAGCGCAGTGGCCTGCAACTGGCTGCTGAGGAAATCCACGCGGCGCACGTCGGTTGCCAGGTCGGCGGCGTCCAGTCCCGCGCCCAGTCCCGTGAGGCCGCGGCGCAACTGCAGGCTTGCCGAATACTGCATGCCACCGGCGGCGCGCGCATTGGCCCGCAATGCGGCTTCCACCACACGCAGGCGGTCATCGCGCAGCCGGGTGCCGGCGCGGCGGATGGCCAGGTTCTCTGCTTCGAATCCGCCCGACAGCCAGAGCGACGCGGCGGAAGCGGCGTGCAGGGGATGGGACACCCGCAGCGTGGCACGGTCACGCAAGTAGCGGTCATCCAGGTCCACCGGCTGCTCGTCGGGGGCCGAGCTTGAATGGAACAGCAGCAGGTTGGCGCGCGTGCCGCCGGCTCCCAGCGCGGTGTCGAGGAGCAGGCCAGCCCCCGAGTACTCCCCTGGATCGGCCGCCGCCGCGAACAGCAGTCCAGCCCGGCCGCGCGGCCCGATCAGGCCGTTGGCGTAGACCTGTCCCAGGATGAATACGGGTCCCGCCTCGTCCGTGCCGCGATTGTTCACCCGCACCACGCCCTCCACGGCTGCAAATGCCGACTGCACCACCAGCTCGTGCGCGTTGCGCTGGTCGGGATCGCGACGTGTGGTGGCCGAGAGGGTGATGCCTGGCAGGGCGCGCAGGTCGCGCAGCGCCGCCTGGATGTCGGCGGTACGCACGGGGACGGCGCCGGTCAGCGTGCGCGCCACGCGCTCGAACGTGGCGTCGTGGCCGCCGGTGCCACCTTCAAACACCACGCGCGATACACGTGCCTCGTGGACGCGGATGCCCAGCACGCCGGTGGCAGAGAGTGTCTCGTC
Source organism: uncultured bacterium (assembly GCA_965652645.1). GTDB lineage: Bacteria > Pseudomonadota > Gammaproteobacteria > Steroidobacterales > Steroidobacteraceae > ZC4RG30. The sequence goes on from CBFGXE010000017.1 coordinate 19,343, forward strand.
CACTGCAAATTCCGGGCGCACGAAACCATCGCGCGTGTACAGCTCGGCCACCGCATTGGCGATGCCCCGCAGGCTGTCGGGCGTGATGCTGCGGCCGAGATGGGCGCGATAGGCGGGAAAGAGCTGTGGCTGTGAATAGGCGGTGCTGCCGGTGAAGACCACGGCGCCGAGTACCGGCGCCTCTGCTCCGGATGCGGACGTGGTGGAGGCCATTGCGGCTGATGCGCAGGAAATCCCCGTCAATATGACAAGCGCTGTAATGAAGCCACTGACGCGACCACGGAAGGTGCCGGTACCGATACGCAGGGCGGTGGCCTCATCGAAAACGTCGGAGGCTTGCTGGACGGCCTGCTGAGCCGTCCCGGCCGGAAATGATCCGGCTGGCGCGCCGCCATGGACGGTGGCTGATCGCCGCCGCCGCGGTGGCCCTGGTCTCCGTGCTGCGTGCAACGGGCGTCCTCGATGCGCTGGAGAACGCGGCCACGGACGCACGCGCGCGCCTTCTGGGGCGCGAGGTGGATTCGGGCATCGTCATCGTGGGCATTGACGGGCAGAGCCTGCAGGCTCTGCAGGGGTGGCCCTGGCCCCGCTCGCTGCATGCGGAACTGCTCAAGCGCATCGACACGGCGGCGCAACCGCCCGCCCGCATCTTCTTCGACATCGACTTCAGCTCCCCGCAACAGGCACTGGATGATGCCTGGTTCGCCAAAGCCCTGGCGGATGTACGCGCGCCTGTGCTGCTGCCGGTGTTCTTCTCCTACGACAGTGGAACCGGCGACGCGTTGAAGGCCACCCGGGTGGTGGCGCCACTGGAGCAGTTTGCGCGCCATGCCGGACTGGTCTCGGTGATCCGCCAGACCAGCGACGACGGACTGGCGCGCCTCTGGCGCAGCGCGTGGGAGATCGACGGTGTCCGCGTGCCCAGCGTGATCGATCCCGAAGGTGTGCTGCAGGCCCGGGATATCCCCATCGACTATTCGATTTCGCCGGCCTCGTTCGAATACATCTCGTATGTCGACCTGCTGCAGGGCCGGGTGCCTGCGGACCTGCTTGCCGGCAGGGACGTGTTCATCGGCAACTACTCGATGGAGCTGGGCGACACGGTGGCCGTGCCCGTGTACGGCACGCTGCCGGGCGTTGCAGTGCAGGCCCTGGCCACCGAAACAGTAGCGCGGGGAGTGCCGCGCGCGCCGCCGGGGTGGCTTTCCCTTCTGCTGCTGGCTGGCTGGGCGGTGATTGCGACGCTGGCCTTCCGCCTGCGCTGGGGACGCAACCTGCTGGTCCTGGGCGCGCTGCTGGCGGGCATCGCGGCCTGTTCCATCCTGGCCTTCTCGATGGCACGGCTATGGCTCGAGATGGCCGCGCCCGCCACCGTGGTGGCGCTGTCCTTTGTCGCGGTGACGCTGCGTTCACTGGACCGGCAGACCTCGCGCGCCCTGGCCTTCGCGCTGGGCCTGCGTCGCCGGGATGCGCTGCTGCGCAGCGTGGTGCAGTCGTCGGCCGACGGCATCATCTGCGTGGACGTGCGTGGGATGATCCGCACGGCGAATCCCGCTGCGGGACTGCTGTTCGGGCTGCCGCCGGAGCAGCTCATCGGCGAACCGGCCGCGAGGTTCGTGCCGCTGCTCAAGGCGGGGCACGGCGCCGGCGGCCTGGCGTCGCTGCCGGGTCCGGCAAGGGAAACGGGTGCATGCAATGCGATGGGCGAGCGTTTTCCGGTCGAGGTGAGCATCAGCCGCGTGCGCCGGCACCGCGAACCGCTGTTCACTGCCTTCGTGCGCGACATCCGCGAGCGTCATGCACAGCAGCTCCGCCTGCAGCACCAGGCCACGCATGACGCCCTGACCGGGTTGCCCAATCGCGCGGCCCTCATCTCCCACCTCGAGCAGGCCCTGGCGGCATCGGTGCCGCAGGGAGTGGTGCTGCTGATGCTGGACCTGTGCCGGTTCAAGGAAGTCAACGACGCGCTGGGACACCAGGTGGGTGACAGCGTGCTGTGCGAGGTGGCGCAACGCTTCGCCCGCGTGGCCGGCGACAAGGGCATGATCGCGCGCATCGGCGGAGACGAGTTCACGGTGACGATGGATGGGCCGGCTTCGCAGGAAGAAGTCGGGAGCCTGGGCCAGGCGCTGGCGGATTGCCTGCGCCAGCCCATCGAGGTGGCCGGCATCGCCATCGAAGTCGGGGTCAGCATCGGCAGCGCGAAGTTCCCGGGCGACGCGGCTGATGCCCAGGCGCTGCTGCGCAATGCCGACGTGGCCATGTACGCCGCGAAGCGGCGCGGTACATTGCACGAATGCTACGACCCCGGCAGCGATGCCGGCAGCCTGCGTCGCCTTGCCGTGGGCGGCGAGCTGCGCGCGGCGATCGCCGGCAATGCGCTGGAGCTGCATTACCAGCCGCAGGTGAATCTGAAATCAGGCCTGGTGGAAAGCTGCGAGGCGCTGGTGCGCTGGTTCCATCCGGAGCGGGGGGCGATCCCGCCAGGGGAGTTCATCGGCATCGCCGAGACCACCGACCTGATCCGCCCGCTCACCGAGTGGACGCTGCGCACCGCGCTGGCGCGCATCCGCGCCTGGCGTGACCAGGGCCTTTCGATCCGCATTGCGGTGAACATTTCCGCGCGGCTGCTGCAGGACACTTCGTTCCCGGCGCTGCTGGCCGGCCTGCTGCGCGACGCCGGCATTCCGCCGCAGCTGCTGGAGGTGGAGATCACCGAAAGCGCGATGATGCTGGATCCATCGCGCGCGCAGCGGGTGGTGCACGAGATCCACGCACTGGGCGTGGTGATCTCGATCGACGACTTCGGCACCGGATACTCCTCGCTGGGTTACCTGCGTGACCTGCCGGTGCATGCCCTGAAACTGGACAAGTCCTTCGTGATGGGCATGCGCAGCAACCGGGATGACCGCGTCATCGTGGAGTCCACGGCGCAGATGGCGCATGCACTGGAGCTGGAGCTGGTGGCCGAGGGCGTGGAGAGCGAGTGGGAGGCGGGTGCGCTGGCGCGCGCCGGCTACGACTACGCGCAGGGTTTCCACTTCACGCGCGCGCTGCCGGCCGCGCAATGCCTGGCGTGGATACAGGAATTCAACGCTGCGGCGGGGAGTGCGCACGCGATCGCGGTGTAGCGGGGCGATATTGCAAAACCGGCATCAGGACATTGTCTTGTCCGGTGCCTGCGCGAAGGCGCAACATGCCCCTCACATGAGTTATCCCGACCTTCACCTGCTCGTCGATGGCGAGCAGCTTGGCGCCAGCGGGCGCCACACTGTTCCCGTACTGAACCCCGCCACGGGCGCGAGCCTGGGCGAGCTTCCGCTGGCCACGGCCGCGGACCTGGATCGTGCACTGGCCGCCGCGGCGCGCACCTGGCCGGCGTGGCGGGCACTGGGTCCGCGGGAGCGTGGTCGCCTGTTGCAGAAGGCGGCACAGCTGCTGCGGGAGCGCAGCGACGCCATTGCCCGCATCGCCACGCTGGAAGAAGGCAAGACGCTGCCCGAGGCGCGTGCGGAGCTGGCCGCGGCGGCGGAAATCTTCGACTGGTACGCCGAAGAGGGCCGCCGCGCCTATGGCCGCGTGCTGCCGCAGCGGATCACCGGCATGCGCATGACCGTGGTGAAGGAGCCGGTCGGTCCCGTGGCGGCCTTCGCGCCGTGGAACTTCCCGCTGGGCAATCCCGCACGCAAGCTTGGCGCGGCCCTGGCCGCCGGCTGCACCGTGATCCTGAAGCCTGCCGAGGAAACGCCGGCCAGCGCGCTGGCGGTTGCCGCCGCGCTGGTGGAGGCGGGTGTTCCGCCCGGCGTGGTGCAGATCGTGTTCGGCGAGCCGGCGGAGGTGTCGCGCCACCTGATCACGTCGCCGGTGATCCGTGCCGTGCATTTCACCGGCTCCATCCCGGTGGGCAAGCAGCTCACGCAGCTCGCCGCCGCGGGCATGAAGCGGACCACCATGGAACTGGGCGGACATGCGCCGGTGCTGGTGTTCGACGATGCGGACGTGGATTCCGTGCTTGAGCTTGCCGTGCCTGCGAAGTTCCGCAATGCCGGCCAGGTGTGCGTATCCCCCACGCGTTTCTACGTGCAGGAGGGGATCTACGAGCGCTTCGCGGCCGGATTGGCGGAGCGTGTGCGCCAGCTGAAGGTCGGCGACGGCCTGGATCCCGCAGTGCGCATGGGGCCCCTGGCGCACGAGCGGCGCGTGCCGGCAGTGGCAGGGCTGATCGAGGCGGCGGTGCGTGATGGTGCGCGAGTTCTCACCGGTGGCCAGGTGCTGCCGGGGCCGGGCTATTTCTACGCTCCGACGGTGCTCGCCGACGTGCCCGAATCCTCACGCATCATGAACGAGGAGCCCTTTGGTCCGGTGGCCTTGCTGCGGCCATTCCGCGAGTTTGGCGAGGCGATTGCCGCCGCCAACCGGTTGCCCTATGGCCTGGCTGCCTATGCCTTCACCCAGAACGCCCGGCGCGTGAACTTGCTCGGCGAGCAGGTGGAATCGGGCATGCTGGGCATCAACAGCTTCACCATCGCCATGCCCGAGGCGCCCTTCGGCGGCGTGAAGGAGAGCGGCCATGGCTCCGAGGAAGGCATCGAGGGACTGGATTCCTGCCTGGTGACCAAGTTCATCACCGAGTCGTAGGTGCTGCGCCGCGCAGGCGCAGCGGGCCTCACGGCGTCCGCAGCAGCAGCAGGGCGGCCAGCGCGGCCGCCGCGAATCGCCACCAGGCAAACAGTCCCAGCCCGTGGCGGTTGAGCCATGCGACCATCCATTTCACCGCCAGTGCGGCCGATAACCAGGCCGCAATGAATCCGGTGAGCAACGCCGGCCAGCCGTAGCTGCCCAGCATGCCGTCGCCACTTTTCACGATGGACCAGGCGGTGGCTGCCGTCAGCGTCAGCACCCCCAGCAGGAAGGCGAACTCCACGGCGGCTGCCATCGACAGGCCCACGGCCAGGCCGCCGAGAATGGTTACCAGGCTGCGGCTGGTGCCCGGCCACATTGCCACCACCTGGAAGAGGCCGATCACCACGGCCGCACGCCAGCGCAGTTGCGCCAGGTCCAGTCCCTCGCGATGCCGCTCCGCCCAGCGGTTGAGCGCGAGGATGAGTACGCCGCCCACCACCCACGCGGCAATCACCGGCTTCACGCCGAACAGCCGCGACTCGATCTCATCGTCAAACAGCAGGCCGAGGATGGCAGCGGGGAGAAAGGCGGCCAGGATGCACAGCGCCAGCTTCAGTCCCGCCGCATCGCGGCCCAGCAAGCCGCCCACCATGCCGGCCACGCGCTGGCGGTAGGTGCCAAGCACGGCCACGATGGCGCCGCCCTGGATGGCGATGGCATAGGCGTTGGCCGCGGCGCCTTCCTCGATGCCCAGCAGGCGCTGCGCGATCAGCAGGTGGCCGGTGGAACTGACGGGCAGGTATTCGGTAATGCCTTCCACGAGCCCGAGGATCAGGGCCTGCAACAAATCCATGAATGATTCCTATCGAATGGCGGAGGCCGGAACGGGATGACGGAGCCGGCGCGCCAGCCACAGCAGCAGTGCCAGCCAGAAAAGACTGTCGCTGCGGCCGCCGCCGCCGGACTCATCGACGGGCGGCTCTCCCGGTGGGGCATCAAGGGCTGCCTGCACCGCCGCCTGTGCGTCGAGCATGCCCGCGCCACAGACCGCGGTGGTGCAGATGCACTCGGCATCCTGCAACGGCTTCTGCGCCGGCGAAACGCAGGCCGGCGGCTGGGGTGTGGTGTCGCTTGTCGCGGGAAAGGGCCTGGCGGTGCTGCGGACCAGCGAGATGACCTGCGCCGGCGTCAGCCCGGGATTCACCGACAGCATCAGTGCGGCCGTGCCGGCGACCAGGGGCGCCGAGAAACTGGTGCCCAGGGTGGGCTGTACGGTGGTGGACGAGTAGCCGTTGTCTGCCGGGCCCTGCGTGCCGAGGTTGGTGGTGGTGTTCAGGGCGAATATGCAGGGCGCGCCGGGAGCGACGTTGAAGCAATTGCCGGCCGGGGCCGCGATGCTCACCTGGGAACCGAGATTGCTGTAGCCGACCTTGGTGCCGGCGTGGCGCAGGCCGGCCACCGCCAGTGCGCCCGGACAGCTGGCCGGCGAGTCGACAGCTCCGCCGGCATTGCCGGCGGAAGCGACGATGAGCGCGCCGTGGGCCGTGATCTGTCGCACGGCCGTGCGATACACCGCCGAGGCATCACAGGATCCTTCTGAGCCCAGGCTCACGTTGATGACGCGCGCGGGCGTGGTGTTCACGGGAGGCAGCGGTGGATGGAGATAGGGCGGGGGTGGTGCCAGGCCGGCGGCCCAGTACATGCCGGCGATGACGTCTGAAATGTAGCCACCGCACTTGCCCAGTACGCGCACCGGCAGGATCTGCACGTTGAATGCGGTGCCGGCAATGCCGGTGGCATTGTCGCCGATGGCAGCGATGATGCCGGCCACGCGGGTGCCGTGCCAGCTGCTTTCCATGGGCTGGTCGAGGTCTGGTCCGCCGCCGCACTTGCCCCGGGGGAAATCCGGCGTATCGAGGTCCGCGGAGGTGATGTAGTCGCCGGGATCCGAGGGGTCCGCATCCCAGCCGTCACCGTCATTGCCCACGATGCTGGTGGAGATGAAATCCCAGCCGGGCAGCAGGCGGCCAGCGAGGTCCGGGTGGTCGCGACGCACGCCGGAATCCACCACGGCCACGACCATGTCCGGTGCGCCACGCGCGAGGTCCCAGGCTTCATGCGCGCGGATGGCCGCAGGCTGGGTGGCCCTGAGGTACCACTGGCCGGAGTAGAGCGGATCGTTCGGAACATAGGCGTGCGCCCTGACGCGCTCGTCGGGCACGGCCAGCTCCACCGCGGGATCGGTGCGCAGCGCGGCCAGCGTGGCGGCGAGCTGCGCGCCGGACTGCGCTTCATCCAGCTGCAGCAAGGAGAAGGATCCGCCGATGTCCCAGCCGCCGGCGTGCGCACGGCCGCTGAGCTTGCGCAGGGATTGCAGTCGTGCCGTGGCGGCCTGCGGTGCAGTCTTCGACTGTGCTGCCGGCTCCCGCCACTGGATGATGATGCGACTGACCGGTTCCGGCGGCAGTGACGCGGCCGCCACCCAGGCTGGCGCCAGGAACAGCAGGAAAGTCAGCAGTGCACGGGCCGGCGGAATGCGCGAACTCACCGTTGGAATGTTACCGCCATTTGTGATCCGACTGGGCACATAACCGGACCCGCAGCCGGGTTGGAACGTATTGGAATGCAACTCCACGCCAACCACGAGGAGCCATCCATGAAGACTTTCCGCAGGCAGCAGGGCCAGGGCATGACCGAGTACATCATCGTCGTGGCGCTCATCGCCATTGCCGCCATCGGCGTCTACACCGCCTTCGGCAAGACCGTACGGGGGCAGATGGCGGTCACTGCGCAGGCACTGGCCGGCAAGAGTGCCAGCGACGCGCGCAGCGAGGTCAACTCGGCTGGCGAAGATGCCGTGGAGCAGGCCGGCCGCGGCGTGAAGCTCGACAACTTCGACCAGGCGCGCTAGGCATGCGTCGGCCGCATTCGGGACAGGCATTGGTGGTCATGCTGGCGCTGCTGGCCTCCATGCTGGGCGGTGTCATCCTGCTCTACAACACGGGGCAGGTGGTCAACGACAAGATCCGCCTCACCAATGCGGTCGATGCCGCGGCCTGGAGCGCTGCGACCTGGGAGGCGCGCAGCCTCAACTACCAGGCCTACCTGAACCGCGCCATGGTCGCCAACGAGGTGGCCATCGCGCAGCTGGTGAGCCTGCGTGCGTGGTCGCGTTACGTGGACACCCTCACCACCAACATCGACCGCATCACCCGCTACGTGCCCTACCTGGGCCCGCCCATGCGGGCCCTGGAGCGCGGCTGGGACGCGGTGGACCGGGTTCTGGGCACCGCGCTGCCGCCACTTGAATCCGGCCTGTCCGTCTGGAATGCAGAGATACTGGCCAACGCACAGGCCATCGCGCACCAGCAGGCACCACTGGCCGCTGCCGACCTGGTGCCGCAGGCGCTCGCCGCCTGGGAACCCAGGGTCCGGCTTTCCGAAGTCACCCGGGCGCTGCAGGTGCGCAATGGCGCCGCCTGGCAGCGGCTCACGCAGCGGTACGAGCGCGGCGGCGGCGACCTGCGCCGGTACACCCGCCTGCTGATGGACTCCCGCGACGGGTTCACGCGCGCGCGCAGCGATGACCTGTTCGACATCGGCTTCATCGCCCTGGCGCGACGCGGTGGCACCGACCTGATCGGCGAATACGCCTGGCGTGGACTGGACACCCTGTCGCTGCACATCGACTACCTGTTCGACCACGACGAGATTCCGCTGGCCTGGGGCGCGGCGGAACAGCGCCGGCATGCGGTCACCGGCCGGGCCGAGCATGGTGGCAGCCTGCGGCGCAATCCCTCCGCATCCCGTCGCGCGCGCCGCGCACTGCAGCCATCGCAGGGGTACCGCGGGGTGCCGCAGATCAGGGACGTGGCCAATCCTTCCTCGCAGGCGCCGCGCACGCTCACCTATTCGGTGGCGGCCCACCTGCCGGGCAACGGGGTGGGCACGTTCGATCAACTGTTGATGCCTGGCGGACTGCCGACGGTCGAAGGTGGCAGCGAGTCTGTGGCGCCCCGGTACGGCGCGGATGCGCTGCATGCCCTTTCCACCGCCGAGGTCTATTTCCAGAGGCCGGTGGCGCGCCGCGACCGGCGCGAGGAGCATGCCAGTCTCTTCAATCCCTACTGGCAGGCCCGGCTGGTGCCAGTGAGTGCCGTGGAGCGGCAACTCACGGCAGCCTCGCGCGGCCTCACCGTGGATCCCTTCGCGGTGCTGCCATGAGGCGGCAGTCCGGGCAAAGCATGACGGAGTTTGCGGCGGGCTCGGCACTGCTGGTGCTGCTTTTGATGGGCGCATTGTCCCTGGGTGGCTACCAGGAGGTCGACCGGCGCCTGGTGCTGGCGGCGCGGCAGTCGGCCTGGCAGCAGTCCTGGATGCCCGCGGCGGACACCGCCGCATTGGCCCGCGAACTGCACGGCAGCCAGCTCGCCGATGCCGGAGTGCGCGACCCCGCGGGGCGCACCTTGCTGGTGGAAGAGGAAAACCTGGCCGTCACCACATTCCGCCGGGATACCTCGGGCGTTGCGGGCGCCGCGGCCGGCCTCATGCTGGCGCCACTGCGCATCGCCAGCGGATTCCTGGGAAGCGGTTTCGATCTGCGCGACGACGGCCTGCAGCAGGGAAGCCTGCAGGCACATCTTGAACCCCTGCAAGGCATGCCGGCGCCGTTTGATTCGCTGCAGCTGGATCTCGGCGCCGGCTGGGCCCTGCTGGGTGACCCCTGGCATGCCGGCGGCCCGCGTCATGTGGAACAGCGCGCCGGCGGGCTGGTTCCCTCCGCGAGGCTGAAGGTACTCAACGCCATCTGGGGTCCGCTCGCGGTGCCGCTGGGCATCGTCGAGCCCTCGTTGGGCCAGTTGTGCCTGGGGCTCATCGAAGCCGAGCGCGTGCCTGAGGATCGGCTGGGCCCGGGCCGCACGCCGCTGCCCGGAGGTTGCGGATGAGACCCCTGGCCTGCCTGCTGCTGGTTGCCGCATCCTGCGCCGGTGCCATCGAGCCGCGCGATGCGCGGGGACTGGACGTGCGGCTGGAGGCCCTGCCGGAGCCCGTCACGGTGGACGGCGTGGTGTTCGAGATCCAGTTCGCCAGTGGCCGGGACGTCCCTGAGTTGGCGCGACGCGTTGAGCTGCGCTGGCGCCAGCAGGGCAGCCACCTGCAGCACCTGCAGCAGCGAGGCTGGCAGCTGCTTTCCCGCTGGGAAGCCGGACACAGCGAGCTGCTGCAGTGGCGGGGCGAGGGCACCGGGGCGCGGCTCATCTTCTCGCGCCTCGACACCACGCGTGCACCAGTGCGGCCGGGCAGGGGACCGCTGGTGCTGCCGACGCGCTGTGCCTGGGGACGGCTGATCCAGGACCGCTCGCAGGTGCTGCGGTCGGCATTCTGCCGGCTCAGCCTGGCCGAGTTGCAGTGGCAGTTGCGTGTCCGGCTCGCGGCGCAGGGGTGGTCAGTGCGCCACGAGGCCGATGTGACCTTCGAGGTCTCCCGTGCCGGCGAATCGGCCCGTCTCACCTTGTCTGCCGGCGCGCGCGCCGGGGAAAGCGCACTGCTCTGGGCGCAAGCGGGCGCGGCCGTGCCGGAGCTGTCGCGATGAGCTCGCGGCAAGGCGGCCAGGCCATGGCGGAGTTCCTGCTGGTGGCCGGCGCAATGGCGCTTGCCCTGTTCTATCCCTACCTGCACGGCGAGTCGGTGGCCACGTTGCTGCTGCGGACACTGATGCGGGTGATGCGCGCACGATCGTTGCTCATTTCTGTCCTCTAACGGGAGAACTTGCATGGAAGATTCCGGGCGGAGTTGGCGCCGCTGGCTCAGGACCGACGTCCTGCTCACGGTGGCCGGTGTCGGCGCAGGCGCCGCGGGGGCGATGCTGGGTGGCAAGTACCTGGCGGCGCGCGCGGCCGAAGCCGAGGCGGCGGCGGCCAACCGCTACCAGACGCGCGAGATCGTGGTGGCTTCCGCAGACGTGGCGCGCGGGCAGCCCCTGGGTCGCGACAACCTCGCCCTGCGCAGCGTGCCGCAGGACTTCATCCCGCCCGACGCCATTCCGGCGGCGCGCGCGGGAGTGGTGATGGGCAGCCGGGCCGCGATCGACATTGCCAGGGGCACACCCATCCTGGCGGCGGCCCTGGCTGATGCGGGCGAACAACCGCAGCGCCTCTCGGGTGCGCTTGCGCCCGACGAGCGCGCCCTCACCGTTGCCGTGGATGAACTCAGTTCGCAGGCAGGCGCAGTGGGCGCCGGCGATCGCATCGATCTTTTCTACGGGCGTCGTGATGGCACCGAGGCGCTGCTGGTGCCGCTGTTGCAGCAGGTCGAGGTGCTGGTGGCAGGCGAGGCGCTGCCGCCGGGCGCCGGGGATGGATTGAGGTCGCGGCATTTTTCCACCGTGACGCTGCGCGTGTCTGCCGAAGACGCACCGAGGGTGCTGCTGGCACAGCAGGCTGGCGACCTGTTCATGCTGCTGAGGGCGCCGGGCGACGATGCCCTGCAGCCGGTGGCCGTGCGCAACAGCCGCGAACTGCTGCGCAGGCCGCGCGCCACCTCCGTTGCCGCGGGAACCGAACTGCTCACCGGTGGCGCGGGCGAGCTGTTCCCCAGCCGCACCTGGCTTGCGCCGGGGCAGGGCAGGGATGCGTCATGAAGGCCTGCATCGCCTGCCTGGTCCTGATGCTCTGTTCGCTGGCTGCACCGGCGGCGCAGCCATTGGCCCAGCCGGCGCTGCCGGATGAGGTCTCCCTGGCGGTGGGCGAAACGCTGCTGCTGGTGGCGGACGTCCGGCGCGCCGCGCTGGGCAGTGGCCGGGTGGTTTCCGTGGCCACGCCCCAGAGCGGCCAGTGGCTGCTGTTCGGTGAAGCCCCGGGGGAAACCACCGCGGAGCTCTGGCTGGCCGACGGCAGCCAGCATCGCATCGTCATCCGCGTGCGCGAGCGCGACCTCACGCGCCGGCTCGATGAAGTGCGCGAGTTGCTGGCGGGCATCAGCACCGTCGGGGCACGGATTTCAGGCCGCTACATCGTGCTCGAGGGCGCCCGTGCCGGTGCGGCCGACCGTGCGCGGGCCGCGGAGATTGCCGCGCTGTTCCCCGGCGAGGTGCTGGACTTCGTCAGCGATGCCGACTGGGAATCCATGGTGCAGATGCAGGTGCGGCTGGTGGAGGTCCGACGCGACCAGCTGCAGCGCCTGGGCCTGCGCTGGGAGGGCGAGGCGGCCGGCCCCGCCCTCACGGGTTCGGCCGGCGGTGGACGCAATGGCCTGGCCATCCGGGCTTCCCTGCTCAGTGAGCTGACCTCGCGCATCGACCTGTTGCAGCAGCAGGGCCTGGCGCACACGCTGGCCGAACCGGTACTGAGCTGCCGCAGCGGCGAGGTGGCGCGTTTTGTTTCCGGCGGCGAGATTCCCATTCCGGTGACCGACGGCTTCGGCGCCACCGACGTGCAATACAAGGAATACGGCGTGATCCTGGAGGTGCGTCCGCGCGCGGGACGGGATGGCGCGATCTATGCCGGTGTCGACATCGAGCTCAGCCAGGTCGATCCCTCGGTGCGCGTCGGGGACTACCCCGGCTTCGTGAAGCGCCAGACCAGCACGGCAATCAACTCGCTGGATGGCGAGACGATTGCCATCGCCGGCCTGTTGCTGCGCGAGAGCGGACGCGACCGCACGGCCCTGCCCGGCCTGGGCAGGCTGCCGGTTGCGGGAGCCCTGTTCCGCTCGCGCCGCAGCCTGCAGCGCGAGACGGAGTTGCTGGTGCTGATCACACCCTACCGGTTCGAGGCGGGTGTGAAGGCCGATGTCCCGGCCGCCGGCCAGGCGCAGATGATCCAGCGTGCCGGCGAGCTGGGCGGAGCAGCCGATGAGTGAGCTCAGCGAAGCCGAACTGGAGGCGCTGCACGGCCAGCTGCTGCAGCGGCTGGACCTGCGTCGCACCGACGTGAACCGCATGAGCGATGAGGCGCTGTGGCGCCTGGCGCAGCACCACCTGCGCGAGCTGCTGGAGGGCAGGGTGCGGCCGGCGGAACGAGCCCAGCTGGAAAAACGCCTGCTGCAGGAGGTGGTGGGCTTCGGCGTGCTTGATGACCTGCTGCAGGACGAGTCCGTGTCGGAAATCATGGTCAACGGCCCCGATGCCATCTTCGTGGAGCGGGGCGGGAGGCTGCAGCGCACCGCGCTGCGCTTCTCGGGTGTGCGGGCGCTCAACGGCGTGATCGAACGGCTGCTGTCGCGCTCGGGTCGGCGGGTGGATGAATCCTCGCCCATGGCCGATGCGCGCATCGCGGATGGTTCCCGCGTCAATGTGGTCGTCCCGCCGCTGGCGTTGTGCGGGCCGACGGTGACCATCCGCAAGTTTTCCCGCCGCCGGCTCGACATGTCGATGCTGGTGCAGAACGGCAGCCTGTCGCAGGCCATGGCGGATTTCCTGGCGCTCGCGGTGCGCGCCCGCCGCAACATCGTGGTTTCCGGTGGCACGGGCACCGGCAAGACCACGCTGCTGAACTGCCTGTCCTCCCTCATTCCCGCCGGCGAGCGCATCGTCACCATCGAGGATTCCGCCGAGCTGCAGCTGGCGCACGAGAACCTGGTGTCCCTGGAGGCACGCCCCGGCAACGTGGAGGGCCGCGGGGTGGTGACCATCCGCGACCTGGTGCGCAATGCGCTGCGCATGCGGCCGGACCGCATCGTGGTGGGCGAGTGCCGCGGCGGCGAGACGCTGGACATGCTGCAGGCGATGAACACCGGGCATGACGGTTCCCTCACCACGGCACATGCGAACTCACCGCGCGACCTGCTGTCCAGGCTCGAGGTGATGACGCTGATGGCGGGCATGGACCTGCCGCTGGTGGCGGTGCGCGAGCAGATCGCCAGCGCGGTGAACCTCATCGTGCAGCAGGCGCGGTTTCCCTGCGGCACGCGCCGCGTGGTGGCCATCACCGAGGTCACGGGAACCGAAAGTGGCCGGGTCCAGACCCAGGACCTGTTCAACTTCACGGGTCCGGGCAGCAAGGGCAAATTCCTGGCCAGCGGCAATGAGCCGGTGTTCTTTGAAACGCTGGCGGCAGACAGGAGGCCCGCGCCACTGGCGTCCGAGGCGCGGCGGGAGGTGTCGTGCTGAGCGCGGCGCTGCTGGTGGCCGCCGGCGTGGCCTGCCTCGTGCTGGTGATCCTGCGCCAGCTGCGCGGGGCAGCGTTGTGGTGGACGGGCCTGGCAGGGCATCGCACCGAACATGAGCTGGCCTCGCTGTTCATCTTCGTCCCGGCAGGAAGATTGCTGGTCATCACCCTGGGACTGGCGGCCGCCGTCATCGCGGTGACGCTGCTGCTGGATGTGCCGGCCGGACTGTGCGCGGCCGCCGTCCTGGTGGCGCTGGCAGGACCGCGGCTCCTCGTGCGCGGCCTGCGCGCCCGCTGGCGCCGCCGTCTTGCCCGCCAGCTGCCCGATGCGCTCGGGCTGTGGGCGGGACTGCTGCGCGCGGGGCAGAGCAGCCAGCAGGCGCTGTCCCAGGTGGCGCAGCGGCAGGCAGCGCCCCTGGGCGATGAACTGCGGTTCGTGCTGGGCCAGCTGCGCATGGGCGTGACGCTGGAAGAAGCCTTTGCATCCCTGCGTCGGCGTGCGGACATGCAGGACCTGCGACTGCTCTCGACGCTGCTGGCCACGCAACGGGAGCTGGGAGGCAACCTTGCCGAGTCCCTGCAGCGCCTCGCCGACCTGATGCGCGGCCGGCTGCAGATGGAGGCGCGCATTGATTCCCTCACGGCGCAGGGACGGGTACAGGGCGTCGTGGTCGGGGTCCTGCCGTTGCTGCTGCTGGCCGTGCTCTACGTGATGGAACGCGAGGCCATGCAGGTGCTGCACTCGACCTGGCAGGGCTGGTCCGCGCTGGCCGCGATCGCATTCCTCGAATTGCTGGGATTCCTGCTCATCCGTCGCATCGTGAGGATCGAGATATGAACACTGTGCTCTACCTTGCCACCGCCTGCATGGCATTGGCGGGCTCGGCGCTGTCCGTGCTGGTGCTGCGCCGGTGCCGTGCGTCGCGTCCGGCCAGCGCATCCAGCCGCGTCCGCCTGCCGCTGGCCATGCGCCTGGTAATGCCCCTGGCCATCCTGCTGGAGCCCTGCGTGGACTGCCTGCTGGGTTCGCAGCGGGCGGCGGCAACCACCCGCCGGCTGGAGGCACTGGGCATCGGGGCCTCGCTGTCTGCCGCACGCTGGCATGCCCTGCGGTTCGCGCAGGGCATGGCCGCTGCGCTGGTGGCGGGACTGGCGTCCGGTGGTGCCGCCTGGGCGATCCTGCTGGCGGGGATCATCGGCCATCTGCATGGGGGACTGTGGCTGCGCCAGCAGCGCGAGCTGCTCGAACGCGCCATCGTGCGCGACCTGCCCGCCTGGCTGGACCTGATGACGGTGTGCGTGGAAGCCGGCGCCACGCTCACCTCGGGCCTGCGGCTCATCGTGTCGCAGGCTCCCGAAAGCCCGTTGCGGGAATACTTCGAGCGCGTGCTGCGCGAGGTGCGTGGTGGTCGCGCGCGGGCACAGGCCTTTTCCCATGCCGCGGCCATCTACGCCGTGGAGAGCCTGGACACGCTGGCCAGCGCGCTGGCGCACGCGGAAGGATCCGGCATGAGCCTGGGAACGGTGCTGCGCAACCAGGCCGAACAGCGCACCGCCGAACGATTCGCGCGCGCCGAAAAGCTGGCGATGCAGGCGCCGGTGAAGATGCTCGGACCACTGATCCTGTGCATCTTCCCCTGCACCTTCATCGTGATCGGCGTGCCGATTGCCGTGCGGCTCAGCGAGGCGCTGGGGTCATGATCATCTTCCGCGTGGAGCACAACCGGCTGCGCCTGCAGCGCATGCAGGTCCATGTGTGCCAGGGCCGGCTGGAACGCGGGCGGGGATTGCTGCTGCGCCGGCGTCCGGATTTCCAGACGGCCTACCTCCTGCCGCGCTGCCGCGCCATCCACACCATCGGCATGCACCACCCCATCGACGTGCTGTTCTGTGACGAGCGGGGCCGCATCCTCAGCATCCGCGAAGGGCTGCGTCCCTGCCGCATCGCCCGGGAGCGGCTGGCCAACCATGTCTGGGAACTGCGTGCCGGCGGCGCGCGCCTGCACGGTTGGCGCGTGGGCGACCAGATCCGTCCATGCTGAGGGGCAGGGGCGGTTGCCGCGGCGCTGCGGCGGTTGAATTCCAGATAGTGGCCACGCTGGCGCTGCTGCCCCTGTGCCTGGGCATGCTGCAGCTGGCGTTGCTGGTATCGGAGAACCATCACCTGGACCTGGCCGCGTTCCAGGCGGCGCGGCGGGCGGCCATGGAGCAGGGCGACCTGGGGCCGGCGCGAAGGGCGCTGGCGCAGGCGGCCAGCATGCTGTTCATCGAGGCCGGGGCTGATGCCGCCGACAACATGGCCAGCCGCGCGGCCACCGCCTACGCGCTGGCGCTGGCAGACCAGGCCCGTTTCGCGCGCGTACGCATCCTGTCACCGGACGCCGATGCACAGGCGGACTTTGCCGAGGCTCGAGGCGGCCAGCGCGTGATTCCCAACGACGGCTTGCAATACCGCAGTCCCGTGGCGGGGCGCCGCAGCGGGTTGTCCATCCAGCAGGCGAACATCCTGCGGCTGGAAGTGAGCTGGTGCCGTCCCCTCATCGTGCCCTTTGCGCGCCAGCTGCTGCTGGGCGCGCTGCGGCGCATCGACCTGGATCCCTGGCACCAGTACTGCTATGCGGAGGGGCGCATTCCCGTGCGGTCGGAAAGCGCCACTCCCATGCAGTCGGACTTCAGGGTGTCTTCGTGATCTTCGCCTTGGCGACCAGCGAATCAGTCCAGGCGGTGAACTTCTTGTCCCGCAGCGCCTGCACCATCTGGTCACGCACCGACTCCAGCGACGGGGCCACCGTGTCGCGAACGTCCACCATGCGGACCACATGCCAGCCCACGTCGGTGCGCAGGGGGGTGCGCAGGGTGTCGCCTTTCTTCATTTCCTTCACTGCCGCGGCGAAACTTGCCGGCATGCTGCTGGGCACGGCCCAGGGCAGCATGCCGCCGTCGGCGCTGCTGTTCTGGTCCCTGGAGTGCTGGCGGGCGAGGGTGGCGAAGTTGCCGCCCTTGCCCAGCTGCTCGATCAGCTTCGTGGCCTCTTCGGTGGTGTCCACCTGGATGTGGGCCAGCTGGTACTGCACCTTCTCCAGGCGCGACACGCGCAGGTCGTATTCGGCGCGCAGTTCTTCCTCGCTGGGCTGGTAGTCCTTCAGGTGATTTTCGGCCGCGGCCTGGTCCAGGATCAGCAGGCGCTGGATCTCCAGCGTCCCGACCACCTCCGGGCGGGTGGCGATGCCGGAGCGCTCCGCCTCGTCGGACACCACCGCGGCGCGCACCATGTTGTCCAGCAGCGTGTCGCGCTGTTCCACGGTGAGGTCCTTGAGCGCCATGTCGGTGACGCCTTTGACGTACTGTTCGAAGGCGGCCCGCGACAGGGCCTTGCCGTTGACCGTGGCCACGACTTCCTGCGATGAACCGGGATTCTGCGAGCAGGCGGCGAGCACGGCCAGACCCAGCGCTGCAAGCGCAAGGCGGGGAGCATTCATCATCAGTCTCCTGTTTCTTCCGGTGTCAGTGCGCTGATCTGCAGGGCGTGGATGCGCCCGGCCATCAGCGGTGCGGCGGCATCATAGACCAGCCGGTGCCTCTGCAAAGCCCCCAGGCCCGCGAATCCGGGAGAAACAATGCGCACCGCGAAATGGGCCCCCTCGCGGGCCCCGGCATGGCCGGCATGGTGGTGGCTGTCATCGCGTACGGTGAGTGCCACCGGCGCCAGGGCGGCGCGCAGCGCGGCCTCCAGCTCCTGCGCCAGCGTGCTCATCCGGCCTTGTCGCCGAGCTTGCCCCGCGCGTGCAGCCAGGCGAACTGGCCCATCAGGAACAGGAAAGTCAGCCCCATCAGGCCGAAAAGCTTGAAGTTCACCCAGGCATTTTCCGAAGCATTGAAGGCCACCACGAGGTTCAGCGCCCCGACCGCCACGCCGTAGACCACCCAGGCCGTGTTGAGCTTCAGCCACTCCCCGCGGGTCATTTCCGCGTTGCCGACCACCTGTTGCATGAAGCGCTGCGCCAGCGGCTGGCGACCCACGAAGGCGCTCACCAGGAAGGCCAGGGCCACCAGCCACAGGAACACGCTGGGTTTCCACTGGATGAATACCGGGTCGCGCAGCAGCAGGGTGGCTGCGCCGGCCACCAGCACCAGGATCGTGCTGATGCCGAACATGACCGGGAATTTCCTGGCCCGTGCCCAGAGGATGGCCAGCGACAGCGGCATGCCCACCATCAGCACCGCGGTGGCGACGTAGATGCCACCAAAGAACTTGTAGGCGACCAGGAAGGCCGCGATGGGCAGGTATTCGAGGAGGAGTTGCATCCACCCATGATAACCAAGCCGCCTCCCGGGCTGGTATGCGATCGGCCCCGGCCGGCGGAGCGTTCAATCGCGCCGCTGCCCGGCGCGGGGTGGCTATAATCCGGGCCGATGAATTTCTCCCCCCCGACCGAAAAGCGGGAGCGCGTGCTGTCCGGCATGCGTCCCACCGGCAAGCTGCACCTCGGCAACTACCATGGCGCGCTGCGCAACTGGGTGGAATTGCAGGACCGGTTCGAGGGTTATTTCTTCATCGCGGACTGGCACGCGCTGACCACCGACTACGAAAACCCGGGGCTGCTGCAGCAGCGCGTGCACGAGATGGTCGTGGACTGGCTGGCGGCCGGCCTGGATCCGCAGCGCGTGGCCATCTTCGTGCAGTCGGAGGTGCCGGCCCACGCCGAACTGCACCTGCTGCTGTCGATGATCACGCCGCTGTCGTGGCTGGAGCGCGTGCCCACGTACAAGGACCAGCAGGCGCAGCTGAAGGAAAAGGACCTCGCCACCTACGGCTTCCTCGGCTATCCGCTGCTGCAGAGCGCCGACATCCTCATCTACCGCCCGGCCTGGGTGCCGGTGGGCGAGGACCAGGTGGCGCACGTGGAGATCACCCGCGAGATCGCGCGCCGGTTCAATCACATCTACGGCCGCGACGAGGCCTTCGGCAAGAAACTGAAGGCGGCACTGGGGCGCCTGCCGCCGCCGGAGCGTGGGCAGTACGCTGAGCTGCGCCGCCGCTTCCAGGAAGGGGGCGATGCGGCCGCGCTGGCGCAGGCACGCGCACTGGCCGGAAGCGCGGGCATGCTGTCCCCCGACCAGCGCGAACTGCTGCTGGCGGCCCTGGAGGGCGAACACCACCGCCTGCTGCCTGCGCCGGAGGTGCTGCTTACGCCGTCTCCGAAGGTGCCGGGGCTGGACGGGCGCAAGATGTCCAAGTCATATGGCAACACCATCGGGCTCACCGAGGACCCGGCTTCCATCGAGAAGAAGATGAAGGCCATGACCACCGACCCGGCGCGCGTGCGGCGTACGGATCCGGGCAACCCCGAGCGCTGCCCCGTATGGGACCTGCACAAGATCTATTCTTCGGAAGAGACCCGCTCCTGGGTGTGGGAGGGTTGCACCACCGCCGGCATCGGCTGCCTGGACTGCAAGAAGCCGCTGATCGAGCGGGTCTGTGCCGACGCCGCCGCGATGCGCGAGCGGGCCGCCCCGTACCAGGACAACCCCGCCCGCGTGCGCGAGATCCTCGAGGCGGGCGCGAAGCGCGCCAATGCCACGGCTGGCCAGACCATGCAGGTGGTGCGCAAGGCGATGAACCTGCTGTCCCCCGGAGCGGCCTCGTGAGCCTGCCGGCAGCCCCGCAGGAGGGCGTGCAGGTGGAGATGCCCTTCGCGGTGGTGCTGGGCGAGCCGCTCACCGAGCTGCCGCGCGACCTGTATATCCCGCCGCAGGCCATGGAAGTGTTCCTCGACGCCTTCGAGGGACCGCTCGACCTGCTGCTGTACCTGATCCGCCGGCAGAACCTGAACATCCTCGACATCCCCATAGCCGAGATCACCCGGCAATACATGGAATACATCGAGGTGATGGGCGAGCTGCAGCTCGACCTGGCCGGCGAATACCTGGTGATGGCCGCCACGCTGGCCGAGATCAAGTCGCGCATGCTGCTGCCGCGCGCGGCGCTGCCGGGCGAGGAAGCCGAAGGCGACCCGCGCGCCGAGCTGGTGCGCCGCCTGCAGGAATACGAGCGCTTCAAGCAGGCCGCGCAGGACCTGGACGCGGTGCCGCGCCTGGAGCGCGACCACTACATGGCCTCGGCGGAGTTCTCCGCCCGCCGGGTGGTCAAGCTGCTGCCGGACGTGACGCTCAAGGAACTGCTGCTGGCCTTCAAGGACGTGGCGATCCGCGCGGAGATGTTCGCGCACCACCACATCCAGCGCGAGCCGCTGTCGGTGCGCGCGCGCATGAGCGACGTGCTGTCATACGTGCGGCCCGGCGAGTTCACCGACTTCCCCAGCCTGTTCCAGGCGAGCGAGGGACGCATGGGCGTGGCGGTGACCTTCATCGCCGTGCTGGAGCTCAAGCGCGAGGGGCTGATCGAGATCGTGCAGAACGAGGCGTTCGCGCCCATCCACGTGACCGCGGCCGACCCGGAGCGTTTCAAGCGGGTGATCGAAGGCGAGGCGGAGGAAGTGGCTGATGCCGATGGCAGGCTGCTGGCCGAATCCATTGCCGAGCACGGCGTGGATGAGCCGCACGATGACGCCATGGATGATGCGGAGGACGGCGACCTGCCCGAAGGCGCGGATGCCGAAGCCGTGGAGGAAGCGGCCCTGCCCGCAACCGCGCAGGACGCTGCGCATGAGGATGAGGCCGGCGCCCCGGCGCCCGGCGAAGAAACGGAATCGCGAGCATGAATACCGAATACACGCGCAAGGTACTGGAGGCCGCATTGCTGGCGGCAGGCCGCACCCTGTCCCTTGCCGAGCTGGCCCAGCTGTTCGATGAGGTGGACCGCCCCGGCAATGACCAGCTGCGCGAGGCGCTGGAAGAACTCGGCGCTTCCTGGGCCGACCGTGCGGTGGAACTGAAGGAGACCGCGCTGGGCTACCGCGTGCAGGTGCGCCGCGAATATGCCGAGCAGGTCTCGCGCCTGTGGCCGGAGCGGCCGCCGCGTTATTCGCGCGCGCTGCTGGAAACGCTGGCCATCATCGCCTACCGCCAGCCGCTCACGCGCGGCGAGATCGAGGGCGTGCGCGGCGTGGCGGTGAACCCGAACATCATCCGCACGCTGTTCGAGCGCAACTGGATCCGCGTGGTGGGACACCGCGAGGTGCCGGGACGTCCGGAGTTGCTGGGCACCACGCGCGATTTCCTGGACTACTTCGGCCTGAAGACGCTGGATCAGCTGCCGCCGCTGGCGCAGATCAAGTCGCTGGAGGAACTGGACCCGCAGCTGGCGCTGCCGGAGCCCGTGGGCGCGACGGCGCTGCCGCCGCCGGAGAGTATGGGAGAATCCGGCGATGATGAGGCCGACGAAGAAGAACCCGGGGCGGAGCCGGCCGGCGAAGCCGTCGCGGACGGCTCGCCCGGAGGGCCGCCGCCGCAATCCACCGCCGGCTGACGCTGCCGGCGCGCC
Organism: uncultured bacterium; assembly: GCA_965652645.1. Lineage (GTDB taxonomy): Bacteria > Pseudomonadota > Gammaproteobacteria > Steroidobacterales > Steroidobacteraceae > ZC4RG30. The sequence continues at coordinate 40,517 of CBFGXE010000017.1, forward strand.
CGAGCGGGTGCAGAAGATCCTCGCCCGCGCGGGCCTGGCGTCGCGCCGCGACGCCGAGGAATGGATCCGCGCCGGTCGGGTCACCGTCAATGGGGAAGTCGCCACCCTGGGCACCCGGGCGCGTGGCAGCGACAAGGTGCGCCTGGATGGCCACCTGGTCCACCAGGCGCCAGCACGCCGTGCCGCCACCTGGCTGTGCCACCGTTCACCGGGCGAGAACCTGCTGCCACCCCGCGAGGACGACGATGCCGCCACCGGAACGGCATCGCGCGACGCACTGTCGCAGCGGCTGTCGCGGCGCGTGGGCCGACGCCATATCGCCATCAGCCCCATGCCCCGCGGCGATGGCGGGCTGGAGCTGCTGACCTCCGATGGCGAGCTCGCTGCGCGGCTGCAGCGTGCGGTACGCGGCCTGCAGGTGGAGTTCAGCCTGCGCGTGCGTGGCGAGCTGGCGCCCTCGCAGGTGCAAGGCCTGCTGGCCGGCGAGCTGGAGGATGGCACGCGACTCACGGTGCATGAATGCGAGGCCACGGGCGGCGAGGGCGCCAATCGCTGGTACCGCATCGTCACCACCGGCGCCAACGGACGCGACCTGCACGACCTGCTCGAGCAGCAGCAGGTGTCGGTGAGCCGGCTGTTGCGGGTGGCCCTGGGCGGCCTCAGGCTGGAGCGCACGCTGGGGCGGGGGCAGGCGCGCCAGCTGGAGGAGGCCGAAATCAGCCTTCTGCTTGCCGCACCGCCCTCCGTGGCAGACTGAGGCCAACGGAGGAAGACATGGCCAGGGATCCGGGTCGAAGGCAGGGGCCGGGCGGAACGCGTCGCGAGGTGATCGCGGGCGCGGCGGCCGGCGTGGGCAGCCTGCTGCTGCCGCGGGGCATCCTGCCCGCGGCCGCTGCACAGTCGGCAGCCGGCGCCCTCGCCGTGCCGGCGTGGGAGGAGGTTCCCGCGTGCACGCCCAGCGCCACCGATCGCGCCGGACAGGGACCCTTCTTCATCCATGATGGCGAGCGCGATGATGACGTGAGCCTGTACCGCCAGGATATCCGCGGCCGCTACAACCCCGACGCCGAGCCGGGCACCGAACTGCAACTGCACCTGCGCGTGCTCTCTGCTGCCAGCGCCAGGTGCGGCGCGGCGCCGCTGCACGATGTCGAGGTGTATGTCTGGCATTGCGACGCGCAGGGCTTCTACAGCGGTTTCGGCGAGCCGGGCGAGCAGACCCCGGACCAGGTCTACCGCTTCCGTCCCAACCACAACGACCTGGACAACAACACGCGCTTCTGCCGCGGCGCCGGCGTCAGCGATTCCAATGGCGTGGTTTCCTTCCGCACCATCTTCCCCGGCTGGTACAACGGTCGCGACATCCACATCCACGTGATGCTGCTCAAGCGCGGGTCGGCGCCACTGGGACGCACCTGGTACCGGGGCGGGGACCACCTGTTCACCACGCAGCTCTACTTCGAGCCGGAACTGATCGACCGCGTGCACAGGGCGTCCGAGCCCTACCTGCGGCGCACGGCGCTGCCGGCCTATGCCGGCATCATCCTCGGTGACGAGCGGGGCGCCAGCGGGCTGCGGATGAAGGCGTCGTTTGCCAATGGCGTCGCGGTGGCGCAGATGCAGCTGGTGATCGATCCTTCGCAAAGCCGGGTCTGAGGCCCCGACCCGGCCTGATTCCGTGACCGCCTTCCTTGTGCGGCCTGTCCCGGGAGGGTGGGATTGCGCGACGGCGGGCCGTCGCATGCAGGACCGCGTCGCCGGCTGCGGACCAGTGACTTGGGATGCCCATGCAGGAGTTCGGGAAACAGCCGCTGCGGCTGCTGGTGATCGAGGACACCAGGGCCGACGCGGAGCGCGCCACCCACCAGTTCACGCGCGCGGGCATCCCCTGGGAGATGCGCCGGGTGGAAACCGCGGATGGCCTGCGCGCGGCGCTGGCTGACCAGGTTCCCACGCTGATCCTCTCGGATTTCACGCTGCCGCAGTTCGACGGGCTGTCGGCGCTGGCGATCTGCCGCGAGCTTGCGCCGGACGTGCCGTTCATCTTTGTCTCCGGGACCATTGGCGAGGAGCGCGCCATTGGCGCCCTGAAGGCCGGCGCGGCCGACTATGTCCTGAAGGAGAACCTGGCGCGACTGGTGCCGGCGGCCGAACGCGCCATCAGCGATGCAGTGGCCCGCGACGAGAAACGCCGCCAGCAGGCGCAGATCGCGCGCCTGAACCGCGTGCTGCGCATGCTCAAGGGCGTGAACGACGTGGTGATGCGCTGTCGCGACCGCAGCGAGCTGCTGGGGGAAACCTGTCGCGTGGCCATCTCCCTCGGCGGATATGCCATGGCCGCCGTCGCCAGCGCAGAGGGCGGCGGTGCGGTGATCAGGGCACTGGCGGCCAGCGGGCTGGATGCCGGGGCCATCGCGCAGCTGGAGGAGGGTGCGCAGCAAACACCAGCCGGCGCCGTTGACATCATCCGGCGGGTCCTCGCCAGCGGCAACGAATTTGCCTGCAATGACATCGCGGCCCCCGGCCGCACCGCGCGCTTCGATGCGCTGCTCGCCGGGCAGGGTTTCCGTTCCGTGGTGAGCCTGCCGTTGTCCGTGGACGGCAGCACCGCGGCCGTGCTGCTGCTGGCGGCGCGCGAGCCGGGGCTGCTGGGCGATGAGGAGCTGGGCATGCTGCGCGACCTGGCACGCAGCCTTTCCTTCGGCCTGCAGTACGTGCAGCGGGACATCCGCACGCGCTTCCTGTCCCACTTCCACCCGCAGACCGGCCTTGCGCGCCGGGCGCTGTTCTGCGACCGGTTGCGTGAACTCTTCATGGCCGATGCCGCGCGCGCCCGGCGCATCGCCGTGGTGGTGATCGACGTGCGCAAGCTCGGCGCCATCAACGACTCCTTCGGGCGCCATGCCGGCGACCTGCTGCTGCGGCAGGTCGCCGAGGTGCTCAAGCGCCATTGCCCGGCCGGGGAGCAGCCGGGGCACTTCGGCAGCGGCTCCTTCGCGCTGCTGATGGAACTGGACGCGCTATCGCCGCCGGCCCTCGCCGTGCCGAGGAACCTGCAGCAGCTCTTTGCGCGACCCTTCGAGGTGGAGGGGCGTAGCATCCCGCTGTCCGTGCGGGCAGGTTGCGCGGTGTATCCGGCCGACGGCAGCGATGCACCGCTGCTGGTGCAGAACGCCGAGACCGCGCTGCAGCTTGCCCGCCAGGCAGGCGTGGAATTCGCGCAGTTCGATCCGGCTGCCCGGTTGCAGAGCGTGGGCCAGCTGGCCATGGAACACCGCCTGCGGCAGGCGCTGGACAGGGGGGAATTCGAGCTCCACTACCAGCCCAAGGTGAATGTCGTGACCCGGCGCATCCAGGGCGCGGAAGCCTTGCTGCGCTGGCGCTGCCCGGAAGAAGGGCTGCTGACCCCGGCGGACTTCATGCCGGTGCTGGAATCCAGTGGCCTGATCCTGCCGGTGGGCGAGTGGGTGGTGCGGCAGGCAGCGGCTGATTGCCGCGCGTGGATGGCCGAAGGCGTGCCGATGGTGCGCGTGGCGGTGAACATCGCGCCCGCGCAGTTGCGGCAGCCGGACTTCGAAGAGCTGTTCCTGCGGCAGGTGCAGGACTGGGCCGGGCGCATCTACGGCCTGGACATCGAGATCACCGAGGGTGTGCTGCAGGAGGACTGCGCCGCGGAGATGCGCAAGCTGGAGCGGCTGCGCGCCAATGGCGTGCACGTCGCCATTGATGACTTCGGAATCGGCTATTCCTCGCTCAGCCGGCTGGCCCACCTGCCGGTGGACACGCTGAAGATCGACCGGTCATTCGTGTCACAGTCGGTGGGCAACCCTGCCGGCGCGACCCTGGTCCGCACCGTGGTGAACCTGGCGCGCGCCTTCAACATGACCAGCGTGGCCGAGGGCGTCGAGAAGCAGGAGGAACTGGACCTGCTCTGGCAGATGGGCTGCGACCAGTCGCAGGGCCACCTGCACAGCGCGGCCCTGCCCCCGGCGGAATTCGCCACGCTGCTGCGCGAGGGCAGGGGCGTGCTGGTGCAGCCGCCCGCGGCGCAGGACGATGAGGAGATGCCCGCGGGCGTTACTGGCAGTTGATCGCCTGCCCGGTGGTGCCCGCGCCCTCGGGACCCAGGAGCGTGACGAAGGGACCCACCAGCGTCTCCGGCAGCGGTAGCGTGTTGATGTCTTCGGACGGATAAGCCTGGCGGCGCATCACGGTGCGTGCCCGGCCCGGATTCACCGTGTTGACGCGGATGTGCGAGTTGCCCTGCAGTTCGTCGGCCAGTACCTGGGAGAGTCCCTCGATGGCCGCCTTCGAGACCGCATAGGCACCCCAGTAGGCGCGGCCGCGCCGGCCCACGCTGCTGGAGGTGAAGATCACCGATGCGTCCTGCGACTTGCGCAGCGCCGGCAGCAGCACCTGCGTCAGCGCGAAGGCCGCGGTGAGGTTCACGTGCATCACGCGGCACCAGGTGGGCACGTCGTACTGGTCGATGGGCGTGAGCGTGCCCAGCAGCGCGGCGCAGTGGACCAGGCCGTCCAGGCGGCCGAAGCGCTGTTCGACAGCGTCTGCGATGGCGTCGTAGTCCTTCGCGAGGGCCTTCTCCAGGTCGAGCGGCGCCATCAGCGCGCGGCCCGCTGCCACCTGCCCGCATTCGGCATGCAGTGCCTTCAGCTTGCCCGTGTTGCGGGCGATGAGGATGACCTCGGCTCCCTCGCGCAGGCACGCCAGCGCAAGCGCGCGGCCGATGCCACCAGTGGCGCCCGTGATGGCGATGACGCGGCCGGCAAGCCGGGCGCTGCTCACAGGCTACCGTCCAGCCAGTCGATGATCTGCACCGGCGAGTCGATCAGCGCATCCGGCTGCCAGCCATGCGGATCATCGGCCGGACCCAGGTAGCCATAGCGGGCCACAAGCACGGGCATGCCTGCCGCGCGCGAGGCCTGCACGTCGCGCTCGGCATCGCCGACGTAGAGGCATTCAGCCGCGGGGATGGAAAGCCGGGAGGCGGCCAGCAGCAGCGGTGCCGGGTGCGGCTTGCGCTCCGGCAGCGTGTCGCCGGAGACCACGCAGCCGGCTTCGGCCGCGAGTCCGAGCTGCTCCAGCAGCGGATCGGTGAGGAAGCCAGGCTTGTTGGTGACGATGCCCCAGGCCAGGCCACGCGCGGCCAGCGTGTCGAGTACCTTCCGGCAGCCATCGAACAGCTGCGTGCCGATCGCCAGCTGCTGTGCATAGAGCTCCAGCAGCCGCAGGCGCAGGTTTTCCAGCGGCTGTCCGGAAAGGTCGGGAAATCCCAGCCGGATGAGCCCGGAGGAACCGTGCGAAACCTGGGTGCGTACTTCGGCGTAGGGCAGGGGCTCGCGTCCCTGTTCGCGGCGCACCTGGTTGAGCACGCGGATGAGGTCTGGCGCCGTGTCGAGCAGCGTGCCGTCGAGGTCGAACAGCACCGCGCGGATGGAACGTTGGGTCAATTTGTGTCCAGGGTTGCCGCGCTCAGGCGCCCGCAGGCGCCAGGTGCGCGATGTAGTTGACCGACACGTCGTTGTCGAGCCCGCAGCGGTCACGGAAGGGGTCGTAGTGCAGCCCGGCGGTGTGCACCAGCGAGAGATGCGCGCGGCGGGCCCAGCCGGCCAGCTCTGCCGGGCGGATGAAACGTTCGTATTCGTGCGTGCCCCGCGGCAGCAGGCGCAGCAGGTATTCGGCGCCCACGATGGCCAGCAGGAAGGAGCGGAGGTTGCGGTTCAGCGTGGAGACGAACAGTGCGCCGCCCGGCCGCACCAGCCGCGCCAGCACCTGGAGGAAGGCTTCCGGGTCGGCCACGTGTTCGAGCATCTCCATGCAGCACACCACGTCCCAGCCATGCGGCTGGCGATGCGCCAGTTCGGCCGCATCCTGCACGCGATAGTCGATCGGAAGGCCGGAGGCGGCCGCGTGCAGCTGCGCGGTCTGGATCATCGCGGGGGCCATGTCGATGGCAGTCACGGTGGCGCCGCGGCGGGCGAGGTCCTCGGCCAGCAGTCCGCCACCGCATCCCACGTCGAGCACCTGCGCACCGGCCAGCCGCGCGCGCGAGGCGACGTAACCGGCACGCACGGGATTGAGCCGATGCAGGGGCTTGAACTCGCCCTCGCTGTCCCAGAAACGGTGCGCCAGCGCCTCGAACTTGGCGATTTCCGCCGGATCGGCGCTGCTTGCGGGAGAGGTGTTCACGGGCCGCGATTATAGCTGCGGAAGGCAGTGCCGGGGCAGCGTAAATGCAGCCCCTTGTGGTAACATTTGGCGTTTGGAAAGCCCCTTTCGCACGGGTTCGGAAAGACACCAGGAATGACTGAAATCGCCCGCGAAATCCTGCCGGTCAATCTCGAGGACGAGATGCGCCAGTCCTACCTCGATTACGCGATGAGCGTGATCGTCGGGCGCGCGTTGCCGGACGTGCGCGATGGCCTGAAGCCGGTGCACCGCCGCGTGCTGTTCGCGATGCGCGAGCTGGGCAACGACTGGAACAAGCCCTACAAGAAATCCGCCCGCGTCGTGGGCGACGTGATCGGCAAATACCACCCGCACGGCGATTCGGCGGTGTACGACGCCATCGTGCGCATGGCGCAGCCCTTCTCCATGCGCTACATGCTGGCCGACGGCCAGGGCAACTTCGGCTCGGTCGACGGCGACATGCCGGCGGCCATGCGCTACACCGAGGTGCGCATGTCGCGCATCGCCCACGAGCTGCTGGCCGACATCGACAAGGAAACCGTCGATTTCGTCCCCAACTACGACGAGTCGGAGCAGGAGCCGGCGGTGCTGCCGGCCCGCATCCCGAACCTGCTGGTCAACGGCTCTTCGGGCATTGCGGTGGGCATGGCCACCAACATCCCGCCGCACAACCTCACCGAGGTGATCAACGCGTTGCTGGCGGTGATCGACGATCCTGCCGTGCCGCTGGTGCAGCTGATGCAGCACCTGCCGGGGCCTGACTTCCCCACCGCCGGCATCATCAACGGCGCCGCCGAGATCGTCAGCGCCTACAAGACCGGACGCGGACGCCTGTCGCTGCGCGGCCGCACGCACTTCGAGGAGGTGGGCAAGGGCGATCGCCAGGCCATCATCGTCACCGAGCTGCCCTACCAGGTGAACAAGGCGCGCCTCATCGAGCGCATCGCCGACCTGGTGCGCGAGAAGCAGATCGAGGGCATTGCCAGCGACGGCCTGCGCGACGAGTCCGACAAGGACGGCATGCGCATCGTCATCGAGCTGAAGCGCGGCGAGGTGGCCGAGGTCGTCCTCAACAACCTCTATGCGCAGACGCCGCTCGAGACGGTGTTCGGCATCAACATGGTGGCGCTGATCGATGGCCAGCCCAGGCTGTGCTCGCTGCGCGAGATGCTCGATGCCTTCATCCGCCACCGCCGCGAGGTGGTCACGCGGCGCACGGTGTTCGACCTGCGCAAGGCGCGCGAGCGGGCGCACATCCTCGAGGGCCTGGCGGTGGCGCTGGCCAACATCGACGAGGTGATTGCCCTGATCAAGGCCTCCCCGGGACTGCCCGAGGCGCGCGTGGCGCTGATGGGGCGGGAGTGGACGGCCGGTTCGGTGCCGAAGATGCTGGAGCGGGCCGGCGCCATCAACTCGCGGCCGGATGGCCTCGAGGCGGCGCTGGGGCTGCACAACGGCGTCTACCGCCTCAGCGAGGCGCAGGCCAATGCCATCCTCGAGATGCGCCTGTCGCGCCTCACCGGCCTGGAGCAGGACAAGATCCTGGCCGAATACGGCGAGCTGCTGGACCTCATCATCGACCTTTCCGACATCCTCGCCCGCCCCGAGCGCCTCACGCAGGTGGTGCGCGACGAGCTGATCGAGATCCGCGAGCAGTTCGGCGACGCGCGCCGCACCGAGATCTCGATGGATCACCTGAACCTGCGCACCGAAGACCTCATCGAGCCGCAGGACGTGGTGGTCACCTTCTCGCACGCCGGCTACGCCAAGAGCCAGCCGGTGTCCGACTACCAGGCGCAGCGGCGCGGCGGCCGCGGCCGCAGCGCGGCGGCCACCAAGGACGAGGATTTCATCGAGAAGCTGTTCGTCGCCCACACGCACGACACGCTGCTGTGCTTCTCCAACCGCGGCCAGGTGTACTGGCTGCGCGTGTTCGAGCTGCCGCAGGCCGGGCGTGCCTCGCGCGGCAAGCCCATGGTGAACCTGCTGCCGCTGGCCGAGGGCGAGAAGATCACCGCCGTGCTGCCCATCAAGCAATACGACGACGGCCATTTCGTGTTCATGGCCACGAAGAACGGCACCGTGAAGAAGACGCCGCTGTCGGCGTATTCGCGGCCGCGCGCCAGCGGCATCATCGCCGTTGACCTGCGCGACGACGACCAGCTGGTGGGCGTGCAGCTCACCGACGGCACGCGCGACATCATGCTGTTCACCAGCGGCGGCAAGGCCATCCGCTTCAGGGAAGAGGAAGTGCGGCCCATGGGTCGCGATTCCACCGGCGTGCGTGGCGTGAAGCTGGGCGAGGGGCAGTCGCTGATCTCGCTGATCGTGGTGGGCGATGGACTCATCCTCACCGCCTCGGCCAATGGCTACGGCAAGCTCACGCCGCTGGAGGAGTTCCCCGTGCACGGGCGCGGCGGCCAGGGCGTGATCGCGCTGCAGACCACCGAGCGCAATGGCGAGACCGTGGCGGCGTTGCAGGTGCTGCCTGACCAGGAGCTGATGATGATCAGCTCCAACGGCACGCTGGTGCGCACGCCGGTGGCCGACGTGTCGGTGCAGGGGCGCAACACGCAGGGCGTGCGGCTCATCCGCCTGGATGCCGGGGACCGGCTCACGGGCGTGGAGGGCGTGGGCAGCCTGGGTGACGAGGACGATGCACCGTCCGCGGACGAGGATGCGCCGCCGGCTGCGGACGCCGGTTCCGGTTCCAGCGACGCCGAACAGCCCTCCGGCTGACCCTTCCTGGTCGGGATGCCATGGGAAGTATTTTCCCTTGTGCAATTAATGAGAATCATTATCATTGGCATCCGCATTACAAACCACAAGCCCCAGGGAGCATCCACAAGCATGTCGATCAAGAGCCGCAAGCGGCCGGTTGCCCGGCCCGTCACCAGCAACCCCGATCCACGCGCCCTCGGGCTGATGCTGGCCCTGCCGGGCCTGGCGTTGGCCGCCCAGGCGCAGGCGGCGGAACAGGCCGCGGGCGGGGAGCGGGTGCTTCGGGGCGTGGTGGTCACGGGAGAGGTGGATGATGGCTACCGGGCCGAGAGTTCCTCGCCCAAGTTCACCCAGCCCCTGCTGGATACACCGCAGACGGTGACCGTCATCACCAAGGAACTGCTGGATGACCAGGGCGTGGGGTCGCTGGCCGAGGCGCTGCGCAACACCCCGGGCATCACCTTCACGCTGGGCGAGAACGGCAACACCACCGCGGGTGATTCCATCACCATGCGCGGCTTCGACACCTCCGGCAGCATCTTCCTCGACGGCATCCGCGACCTGGGTGCGATTGCGCGCGACACCTTCAACGTGGAGCAGGTCGAGATCGTGAAGGGACCGGCAGGCTCGGACATCGGCCGCGGCTCGCCTACCGGCTACATCAACCAGTCGACCAAGCAGCCCATGCTGCAGGACGCGGTGTCCACCTCGCTGGCGCTGGGCACGGACAACCGGGTGCGCTTCGAGGGCGACGTGAACCAGGTGCTGGGCGGCCTGGACGGCACCGCCGTGCGCCTGAACCTGATGTACGACGGCGGCGACAAGCCGGGGCGCGACGTGGCGGACAACAGCCGCTGGGGCATCGCGCCGGCGCTGGCGCTGGGCCTGGGCGGCAGCACGCGCGCCTATTTCAACTACCTGTTCATGAAGCAGGTCAACACGCCGGACGGCGGGCTGCCGACGATCGGGCTGGATGGCTACAACTACGCCAGCAATATCAATGTCCAGAATGCCACGCCGGAGCAGGCCCAGAACCTGGCGGACTTCAACCAGCAGGTCACCGCCATGGTGGCCGACGCGGACCTGGGTCCGGTGGACCGCAGCAACTTCTACGGCTCGCGCAATGACTTCGAGCATGTGCGCGCCAACATGTTCACGGCCGCCTTCGAACATGACCTCTCCGCACGCACCACGCTGCGCAACACCTCGCGCTACGGGCGTTACACGCTGCGCCGCGAGATCACCGGCATCAACGCGCTGGGCAACCTCTATATCGGCACGGCCGCAGACGTGGCCGCCGGAACGGCCACGCTGAATCCGGATGCCTCGACCTGGACCATCTCGCGTTCCCACCAGCGGCGCGACGAGGTGAACGAGCTGATGACCAACCAGACGAACCTGCGCACCTCGCTGTCCACCGGGGGCATCGAGCATTCGATGAGCATGGGCGCCGAGTTCATCTACGAGCGCCACCAGATCCATCCCTCGGTGGCCAGCGGCACGCAGTCGCCCGCGGACATCTACAACCCCGACATGACGGACAGCTTCACTTCCTTCACCCGCAGTGGCGCCAGCTCCGAGGGCCAGACGCTGACGGCGGCCGTGTACGCCTTCGACAACCTGGTGCTGTCGGACCGGTGGAGCGTGAACCTGGGCCTGCGCTTCGACCGCTACCGCATCGAATCCAGCGTGATCCCGGCGCCGGCGGATCCGCCGGCGGCTTCCAGCCATTTCGAGGACAGCGGCAGCCTGTTCACCGGCAAGGTCGGGCTGGTGTTCAAGCCCGTGGAATACGGCACGATCTACGCGGCCTGGGCGAACTCGGAGCTGCCGCCGGGAGGCCAGCCGCAGAGCGCCGGCACCAACCCGAACTTCCTGCTGGGCGGCAACGCGGCCACCAACAACCCCAACGTGGAGCCGCAGGAGGCGCGCAACGTCGAGGTGGGCACCAAGTGGGAGCTGTTCGACAGCCGCCTGTCGCTGACCGCGGCGGCCTTCGACACCCGCAACAAGAATGACGTCATCGGCACGCAGGATCCGGTCACGGGTGAATACCCGCAGTCCGGCGAGCGCAAGGTGCAGGGCGTCGAGCTGGCCGTGGCCGGTTCGATCACGCCGGCCTGGCTGGTGAGCGCCGGCATCGCCTCGATGAAGACCAGGGTGGTGGAGGGCACGGCCAACAATACGGGCGCGCAGCTGCAGTTCTCGCCGAAGCTCACCTTCACCTCCTGGACGACCTACACCCTGCCGATGGGGCTGAAGATCGGCGGCGGTGCACGCTACGTGGATTCCTCGTTCCGCAATGGCAATGCCACGCAGGCCGGCGTGTCGAACCTCGCGAAGAGCCCCAGCTACTGGGTGGTGGACGTGATGGCCGGCTATGACGTGAACGAGCGCATCTCGCTGCAGCTGAACGTGCAGAACCTCACCGACGAGTTCTACCTGGCCAGCCTCAACAACGGCGGCTCGCGCTACACGCTGGGCACGCCGCGTACCTTCCTCCTCACCGGCAGGGTAAAGTTCTAGCGCAAATGATGCTGCACATCCCTGCCGTACTCACCGCGGGGGAAGTCCTGGACTTCCGCCGCCAGCTGGATGCGGCCGAATGGTCCGACGGCCGTGCCACGACAGGTGCGCAGGGCGCGCAGGTGAAGCGCAACCAGCAGCTTGATCCGGCGCTGCCGGTTGCGCAGGCCCTCGGCCGCCGCATCCTGGAGCGGCTGCAGGGTCACGCGCAGTTCTTCTCGGCGGCCCTGCCGCTGCGCATCCTGCCGCCGCTGTTCAACCGTTACGCGGGAGGAGGGCAGTACGGCCTGCACGTGGATGGCGCGGTGATGAGCCAGCGCGACACCCCCCAGCCGCTGCGCAGCGACCTGTCGGCCACGCTGTTCCTCTGCGAGCCGGGGGAGTACGAGGGGGGCGAGCTGATCGTCAAGGACACCTACGGCGAGCACGAGGCGAAGCTGCCCGCCGGCGACCTGGTGCTGTACCCCTCCACGAGCCTGCACCAGGTGCTGCCGGTGACGCGCGGTTCCAGGGTGTGCGCCTTCTTCTGGGTGCAGAGCATGGTGCGCGAGGATGCCCGGCGCACGCTGCTGTACGAGCTGGACCAGGCCATCCAGTCGCTCAGGGGCCGTCTGGGCGAGGCTCCGGAATGTGTTGCCCTTGCCGCCCACTACCACAACCTCTTGCGACTCTGGGCCGAAGTGTGAATTGCAAATGAGACTGACTCGCATTTACAATTCGCGCCATGGGTCTTTTGTCTTCCCCGACCCGGGGTGAATTGCTGACGCGCCGCGGCGGAGCCTTTGTCGCCGTGCTGGCCATGCATGTGATCGCGGTATCGCTGCTGCTGCATTCAAAGGTGCGCGCGGACGAGGACGGCACCGGGCAACCCATCAAGGTGGTTTTCGTCCAGCCTCCGGCACGGCAGGAGGCGCCACCGCCCCGGCCGCAGCTGGAGCAGCTGCCGGTGGAGGTGCACATTCCGACGGTGCTCATCCAGATCGAGCAGGCACCGCCACCACCCATCACGGTGGCGCCGGCGCCCATGCCGCCCCCGGTCACGCCTTCTCCGCCGGTTGTTGCCGATGTGGTGCCGGACAACCAGCCGGTGATGATCGACATCGAGGAGGTCGACGTGCTGCGCCAGCCGGCCCCGCGCTATCCGCGCGCGGCGCAGCAGGCACGGCTGCAGGGCAAGGTGTTGCTGTGGGTGCAGATCGACGAGCAGGGGCGCCCGCAACTGGTGCGCGTGCACCAGAGCAGCGGCCATGAACAACTCGACCGCGAGGGCCGCGAAGCCGTGGCGCGCGCGCTGTTCAAGCCTTATCGCCGCAACGGACGGGCGCAGCCTGCCACCTTCATATTTCCCGTGGATTTTGTACTTTCCGTGCGAACTGCAAACCGCAACTGAGCTCATGCGGTCGATGCGGGGTTGATGGCGCAGGCGCACTGGTAGAATGGCGCTTCCCACCTGCAAGGATCAACGTGCGCGTCTTCAACTTCGCGGCCGGCCCGGCCACTCTTCCCCTGCCCGTACTCGAACAGGTCCAGGCCGAGCTCATCGACTGGCAGGGCAGCGGCATGTCCGTGATGGAAATCAGCCATCGCAGCAAGGCTTTCCTGCGCGTGGCACAGGAGGCTGCCGCGGACCTGCGCGAGCTGCTGGCAGTGCCCGCCAACTACAAGGTGCTGTTCCTGCAGGGCGGCGCCACCGGCCAGTTCGCCGCCATTCCGCTGAACCTGGCGGAGCCCGGTGCCACTGTCGACTACGTGAACACCGGCTCATGGTCGAAGAAGGCGATCGGTGAGGCGAAGCGCTTCTGCGCGCAGGTGAACGTGGCGGCGGATGCCGGCGGCCGCTACACGCATGTGCCGGCCTTCGACAGATGGCAGCGCAGCGCAGAGGCCGCCTACCTGCATTACACGCCCAACGAGACCATCGGCGGCGTGGAGTTCCCCTTCATTCCAGACACCGGCGCGGTGCCGCTGGTGGCGGATTTCTCCTCTTCCATCCTGTCGCGCCCGCTGGATGTCTCACGCTTCGGGCTGATCTACGCCGGCGCGCAGAAGAACATCGGTCCGGCGGGACTTTGCATCGTGATCGTGCGGGAGGACCTGCTGGGGCGCGCGCGCGCCACCACTCCTTCGATCTGGAACTACGCCACGATGGCGGCGGAAGAGTCGATGTCCAACACGCCGCCCACCTTCGCCTGGTATGTGGCCGGCCTGGTTTTCAAGTGGTTGAAGCAGGGTGGCGGCCTTGCAGCCATGGGCGCGCGCAACCAGGCCAAGGCCGGCAAGCTCTACGCTGCCATCGGGGCGTCCGGTTTTTATGCCAACCCCGTGGATGCCGCCTGCCGTTCCTGGATGAACGTGCCTTTCACGCTGGCGAAGCCGGAGCTGGACAAGGCCTTCCTGGCCGAGGCCGATGCCGCGGGCCTCACAAACCTCGCCGGCCACCGCTCCGTGGGCGGCATGCGCGCCAGCATCTACAACGCAATGCCCGAAGAGGGCATCGATGCACTTGTCCAGTTCATGCGGGAGTTCGAACGACGCCATGGCTGAAGCCTTCAGGATCCTCACCCTCAACAACATCAGCGCCCGGGGGCTGGAGCGTTTGCCGCGCGAGCGTTACGAGGTTGCCTCGGCGCTGGAGAATCCCCACGCCGTGCTGGTGCGTTCGGCCGACATGCACGCCATGACGCTGCCGCCCAGCGTGCTGGCGGTGGCACGGGCCGGTGCGGGTACCAACAACGTGCCCGTGGCGGCGCTGGCGGAACGCGGCATCCCTGTTTTCAACTCCCCCGGCGCCAATGCCAACGCGGTGAAGGAGCTGGTGATCGCCAGCCTGTTCCTGGCTGCCCGCAACATCATGCCCGCCTGGCAGTTCGCCCGCGCGCAGGGCGGCGATGACAAGGCCATCGACGCAGCGGTGGAGAAGGGCAAGAAGAACTTCGTCGGCTTCGAGCTGCCGGGGCGCACGCTGGGCGTGATCGGCCTGGGTGCCATCGGCGTGGAAGTGGCCAATTGCGCCCAGGCGCTGGGCATGAAGGTGCTGGGCTACGACCCGCAGATCACCGTGCAGCGCGCGTGGGAACTCTCCTCCAGCGTGCAGCAGGCGCTGTCGCTGGATGACCTCTTCGCGCGCAGCGACGTGGTATCGGTGCACGTGCCGCTCAACGATGCCACGCGCGGGCTGGTGAATGCCGCACGCATCGCGTTGATGCGCAAGGGCGGCGTGGTGCTGAATTTCGCGCGCGGCGGCATCGTGGATTCCGCCGCGGTGATCGCTGCCCTGGACGCGGGGCACCTGCACGCGTATGTGTGCGACTTTCCGGCCAATGCGCTCAAGGACCACCCGCAGGTGGTCACGCTGCCGCACCTGGGCGCTTCCACCGGCGAGGCGGAGGAGAATTGCGCGGTGATGGCGGTTGAGCAGCTGCGCGAGTTCCTCGAGAATGGCAACATCCGCAATTCCGTCAACTACCCGGAGGCGGTGATGCCACGCGTGCCCGGCACCACTCGACTGGTGATCGCCAACAGCAACGTGCCCAACATGGTGGGACAGATTTCCACCTGCCTGGCTTCGGCAGGGGTGAACATCGCCGACCTGCTGAACAAGTCGCGCGGCGGTTTTGCCTACACGCTGATTGATGCCGACGGGTCGATCGATCCTGCCACGCTGGCGAAGATCCGCGGCATCGAGGGCGTGTTGTCGGCGCGCCTGATCGCGGGCTGAGGCGATGGCTTCCCGCCAGGGACGGCCCGCGCCGGCACGGCGGCGGGCGGCGCGCGTTCCGCGCGTGGCCTACCTGGGGCCTGAAGGCACGTATTCCCACTCGGCAGTGCAGCAGTGGTTCACGGCCGGTGCAGAGGCGATCCCCTGTGCCTCCATCGACGACGTGTTTGGCGCCGTGCAGGAAGGCACGGCGGATTTCGGTGTCGTGCCGGTGGAGAACTCCACCGAGGGCCCGGTGAACGTCACGCTCGACCGGCTCACCGGCAAGAGTCCCGCCATCTGCGGCGAGATCGAGCTGCGCGTGCAGCACAACCTGCTCGGTCGCATGAAGGGGCTGGCGCAGGTGCGGCGCGTATGCGCGCACCCGCAGGCGCTGGCCCAGTGCCGGTTGTGGCTGGACAGGCACCTGCCGCGCGCCGCACGCGTGCCGGTGAGCAGCAATGCCGAGGGCGCACGCCTGGCGCGTGAGCAACCGGGCACCGCAGCCGTTGCAGGCCGCGTCGCGGCCACGGTGTACGAGCTGCGCGTGCTGGCCGAAGGCATCGAGGACCACGACCACAACACCACGCGCTTCCTGGTGCTGGGGCGCCGCCGTCCGCGCCCCAGCGGCGCCGACAAGACCAGCCTCCTGGTTTCCAGCGACAAGGGGCAGGCAGGTTCGCTGTGCCGCCTGCTTGAGCCGCTGGCAAAGTACAAGGTGAACATGACGCGCATCGAATCCCGGCCATCCAGGCGCCACAAGTGGGAGTACGTGTTCTTCATCGACGTGGAGGGACACGTGAAGGACGCGCCGGTCGCCAGGGCATTGGCGGCGCTGCGCAAGCGCAGCTCGCTGTATCGCGTCCTCGGGTCCTACCCGCGGGCGGTGCTGTGAGCGCCGGGTCCTCGGCAACGGCCGCGGTGCGCGGCCTTGCGCCCTATGTGATCGGCAAGCCGATCGCCGAGCTGGCGCGCGAGCTGGGCATTCCCGAGGACAGCATCATCAAGCTGGCCTCCAACGAAAATCCCCTCGGACCATGCCCTGCGGCGGTGGCGGCGATGCAGCGCGCCCTGCAGGACGTGTGGCTGTATCCGGACGGCAATGGGCATGACCTGAAGGTTGCCATCGCGCACCACCACGGCGTGGGCATGGACCAGGTGACCCTGGGCAACGGGTCCAACGACCTGCTGGTGCTGCTGGCGGAGGCCTTCCTCACGCCGGCTTCCAGCGCGGTGTATTCGCAGCATGCCTTCGCCATCTATGGCCTGGCGATACAGGCCACCGGCGCCAGGTCGAACGTGGCACCCGCACTGCCGGCCG
>CBFGXE010000018.1:0-53134 GCA_965652645.1 uncultured bacterium
CGCAAGCGCAAGCTGCTGGAGAAGCAGAAGGAAGGCAAGAAGCGCATGAAGCAGGTAGGCTCGGTGGAGATCCCGCAGGAGGCCTTCCTCGCGGTGCTGAAGGTCGGCAGGAAATAGGGCGGGGGAGAGGCGCGTGTTCGAGCAGATCATCTACTTGCTGTCGCTGCTGCTCTGGCCGGTGCTGGTCATCGCGGTGGCGGACGACATGTTCATCCGGCCGCGCCGTCGCCTGGCGGCGCTGCCCGCGGCGGCGGAGGATCCGGCCTGGCTGAAGGGCGTCTATGCCCTGCTGCCGGTGGTGCTGGTGGCCGGAGCGCTGCGGCTGTTCCGGTCCGAGCAGCTGGATTTCGCGCTGGTGCTGGTGGTGATCTCGGTGGCCGGCGGGCTCATCTGGGCGCTGGACCATTGGGTGCTGGCGCCGGCGCGCCGGCGCGCCGCCCTGGACGCCGGCAAGCGTCCCGAAGCCGTGCCCGAGCCGGGCACCGTGGACTACGCGCGCAGCATGGTGCCCGTGGTGGTGGTGGTGCTGGTGCTGCGTTCCTTCCTGTTCGAGCCTTTCCGCATTCCCTCCGACTCGATGATGCCCACGCTGCACGACGGCGACTTCATCCTGGTGAACAAGTTCAGCTACGGGCTGCGCGTGCCGGTGCTGAACCGCAAGATCCTCGACCTGGGCACGCCGGAGCGGGGCGACGTGGTGGTGTTCCGCTTCCCGCGCAATCCGTCCATCAACTACATCAAGCGGGTGGTCGGCCTGCCGGGTGACCGCGTGAAGGTGGTGGGCGATCGCATCTACGTGAATGATGAGCCGCTGCCCGAGACCGGACTGGGCCGCTATTCCGATGGCTGCTACATCAACATGCGCCTCAACGAGGTGCAGACCGGCGAGCATCGCCACCAGGTGCTCTCCTGCCTCACGCCCTATTCGCTGGTCACCAACGTGCAGCTGCCGGGATGCAACCGGCGCATCGGTCGCAGCTACTCCTGCGTGGAGGAGACCGACCTGCCCGAATCCGGCAGTGTGTACGACCACGGTGACCAGGACGAGGTCGTGGTACCGGATGGCAACTACCTCATGATCGGCGATAATCGCGACAACAGCGACGATGGCCGCTACTGGGGACCTGACGGCCGCTGGGGATTCGTCCCGGAGGAGAACCTGGTCGGCAGCGCCCGGCGCGTCTGGTTCAGCTTCGACTGGGATCGCCGCTGGAAGGGTCTGATCGACTGGAGCCGCATCGGCAAGCGGATCGACTAGGGAGAGGGTATGCGCAGACAGCAGGCGGGTATCACGTTCATCGGCTGGATCGTGCTGCTGGTGCCGGTGGCCATCGTGGTCTACGCGGGCATCCGGCTGGTGCCCATCTACCTCAACCACATGAAGGTCGCCAAGTCCGTGGAGCAGGTCGCCGACGAGAGCGGTGGCGGCACCACCGTGAATGCCGGCGAGGTGCGACGGGCGATCGCCCGCCGCTTCGACGTCGAGGGCATCGAATTTCCCGAGCCCTCCGACGTCCAGGTCACGCGCGAGGGCGAGGGCTGGGTGATCGAAGCGAGCTACGAGCGCGTGGCGCCGCTCTTCGGCAGCATCCAGCTGCTGGTGTCCTTCGACAAGCGCGTACCTATCAGGTAGCCGGCGATGCCAGCATGACGGCGCCGACCATGCATTCCGGCGCTGCAGATGAAGCGCTTGCCGGCTGGCTGCGTGGCCTGCTGGGGCGCGACGCGCGCCGCATCGACCTGCACCGCATGGCGCTGACCCATCGCAGCGCCAGCCATGAAAACAACGAAAGGCTGGAGTTCCTCGGCGATGCAGTGCTCGGGATGGTGATTGCCGATGAGCTGTTCCGCCGTTTTCCCGGCGCCGACGAGGGTGACCTGAGCCGCCTGCGTGCCCGCCTGGTGAGCAGCGGGCCGCTGGCCGGCATCGGCGCCAGCATCGGCATCGGCCCGATGCTGCAGCTGGGCAGCGGCGAGTTGCGCACCGGCGGTTTCCGGCGCGAGTCCATCCTGGCCGACGCCACCGAGGCGCTGTTCGCCGCGGTGTACCTGGAGGCCGGGCTGGAGGAGGCCAGGGCGCTGATCCTGCGCCTCTATGCGGAGCAGCTGGCGTCGCTGCGCCTGGAGGCCGGCCTCAAGGATGCCAAGACCCGCCTGCAGGAACTGCTGCAGGGCCGGGGCGAACCCCTGCCCGAATACGTGCTCGAGAGCACCACCGGGGATCCGCACGAGCAGGTGTTTTCAGTGCGCTGCCAGGCCCGGCTGGTGCGTGAGGATCTGCTGCTGGAGGCCCGGGGCACCGGCTCAAGCCGCCGCCGCGCCGAACAGCAGGCGGCCGAGGCCGTGCTCGACAAACTGGAACGCAGGTGGCGGCCATGAGCAACACACATCGTTTCGGCTTTGCCGCCCTGATTGGCCGTCCGAACGTGGGCAAGTCCACGCTGCTGAACGCGCTCATCGGCAGCAAGATATCCATCGTCACGCCACGGCCGCAGACCACGCGCCATCGCGTGCTGGGGCTGGTGAACCTGCCCGATGCCCAGATCGCCTTCGTCGATACGCCGGGCCTGCACCTGCAGGAGGGGCGGGCGCTCAATCGCGCCATGAACCGCACTGCCGCCGCCGCGGCGCTGGATGCCGACCTGGTCCTGTTCGTGGTGGAGGCGCTGCGCTTCGGGCGCGAGGACGAGCTGGCGCTGGCGCGCGCGAAGGAGTCCGGCCGGCCGGTGATCGCGGTGGTCAACAAGGTCGACAAGGCAAAGCCGCGCGAGAAGCTGCTTCCCTGCCTGGCGCAGCTGGCCGGCCGCCACGACTTCGTCGAAGTCGTGCCGGTGTCGGCCCTGGATGCCGCCGATGCGCAGCGCCTGCTCGCGGTGATCGCGCGGCACCTGCCCGAATCCCCGCCACTGTTCCCTCCGGAGCAGGTCACCGACCGCGGCCAGAATTTCCGCATCGCCGAGATCATCCGCGAGAAGCTCACGATGGAGCTCACCGAGGAGCTGCCCTATGGCATTGCCGTGGAGGTGGAAGGCACGGGCGAGGAGGAAGACGGGCAGCTGGTGGTGTCGGCTGTCATCTGGGTGGACCGCCAGGGCCACAAGCCCATCGTGATCGGCGCCCGCGGCGAGCGGCTCAAGCGCATCGGCAGCGCCGCGCGCCGGGAGCTGAACGCGTTGCTGGGCCGGCGCCTGCACCTGAACCTGTGGGTGAAGGTGCGCGAGGACTGGGCCGACGATGCACTGGCCCTGCGGCAGCTCGGCGTGGAGGGCGAGTGATGCATCGCGCCGAGCATGTGCCGGCCTTCGTGCTGCACCGGCGTCCCTGGCAGGATGCCGGCAGCATCTTCGAGCTGTTCACCGCCTCGCACGGGCGGTTGTCGGTGTTTGCCCGCGGCGTGCGGGGCCCCAACGCGAAACTTGCCGGCGTGCTGCAACCCTTCGTGCCGCTGCTGGTGTCCTGGGCCGGGCGCGGGGAGGCGCCGCGGCTTACCGGCGCCGAACCGGACGCTGCCACCCTTGTGCCCGGGCCCTTGCCCGCCGGGCGGCTGATGTCTGCCTGGTACTGCTCCGAGCTGGTGCTGTCGCTGACGGTGCGCCACGATCCGCAGCCGGAGCTGTTCGAGTGTTATCGCGCGGCGCTCGCCGGCCTGCGCCGGGAGGCCGTGCAGGAGAGGGTGCTGCGCCTGTTCGAGAAGCGCCTGCTCGACCTGCTGGGCTACGGCATTGCCGGACTGGAAGAAGAGGCTTTCGCGGACCCGGGGTCGCTGGAGCGCATGCGGCCCGTGCTCAAGGCACGGATGACCGAGTGCCTGGAGGGCAGGCAGCTTCGCACCCGCGAGGTGGCGCGCTCGCTGAAGGAATTCGAACGCAGCTGGCAGGCAATACAGGGATGAATCCGCACACCACAATCGCCCTGGGCGTGAACGTGGACCACGTGGGCACCGTGCGCAATGCACGCCGCGCCCGCCATCCGGACCCCGTGCATGCGGCGCTGCTGGCCGAGCAGTCCGGCGCCGACAGCATCACCATGCACCTGCGCGAGGACCGCCGGCACATCATCGACCGCGACATCTTCGCCTTGCTGCCGCTGATGCAGACGCGGCTGAACCTGGAGATGGCCGCCACCGCGGAGATGCTCGACATCGCCACGCGCCTGAAACCCACTGACTGCTGCCTGGTGCCCGAGAAGCGCACCGAACTCACCACCGAGGGCGGGCTGGACGTGGCCGGGCAGCAGTCGCTGCTGCGCGATGCGACGGCGCGCCTCGTGGCGGCAGGCATCCGTGTGTCCCTTTTCATCGATCCCGAGGCCGCACAGATAGAGGCAGCGCGGGAGGTCGGCGCAGCGGTGGTGGAACTGCACACCGGCTCCTACGCCGAGGCCGGCGGCGCGGCGCGCGCGCGCGAGCTGGAACGCCTGCGGGAGGCAGCACGCCTGGCCGGCAGCCTCGGCCTCGCGGTGCATGCGGGCCACGGACTCGACTATCACAACGTGCAGCCGGTGGCTGCAGTTCCCCAGATCGTGGAGCTGAACATCGGCTACTCCATCATTGGCCGCGCCCTGTTCACCGGCCTGGGAGCCGCAGTGCGCGAGATGAAGGCGCTGATGCTGGAGGCGCGCCGGTGACCCAGCTGGTGTTCGACATCGAGACCGTGCCCGATGTGGATTTCGGGCGCCGTGCGCTCGGCCTCGATGGCCTCTCCGACGCGGAAGTGGCAGCGGCCATGTTCGCGCTGCGCCGCGAGCACACCGGCAACGACTTCCTGCCCCTGGAGCAGCAGCGCGTGGTGGCCATTGCATGCCTGCTGCGGCGTGGTGACCAGCTGCGCCTGTGGAGCCTGGGTGATCCGAGAAGCGGCGAGCGGGAACTGCTGGAACGCTTCTTCGAGGGCATCGAGCGCCTCACGCCCGAGCTGGTTTCCTGGAACGGCGGCGGTTTCGACCTGCCGGTGATGCACTATCGCTGCATGCTGCACGGGGTGCGTGCCGCGCGTTACTGGGAAACGGGAGAAGAGGACACCAGCTTCCGCTACAACAACTACCTGAGCCGCTACCACTGGCGCCACCTTGACCTCATGGACGTGCTGTCCGGCTTCCAGGCGCGCGCGCGCGCGTCGCTGTCGAACATGGCGCTGCTGCTGGGCCTGCCGGGCAAGCTGGGTTTCTCCGGCGCCCAGGTATGGGATGCCTTCCGCGCCGGCAACATCCTCGGCATCCGCCGCTACTGCGAGACCGACGTGCTGAACACCTTCCTGGTGTACCTGGCCTTCGAACGCATGCGCGGCCGCCTCACGCCGGCCGACCATGATGCCGAATGCGCCCGGTTGCGCGAACTGCTGGCCGCCTCAGGCGAGCCGCACCACGAGGAGTTCCTGGCCGCATGGCCCGCGTCCGCGTCGCAGTAGCCGAGACCGTCACCGGGCGCGTCGATGGCCTCAACCACGATGGCTGGGGCGTGGTGCGCGGTGCCGGCAAGACGGTGTTCGTGGCCGGCGCGCTGCCGGGCGAGCTGGTGGAGTACCGCACGCGGCGGCGCCAGCGCAGCCATGACGAGGCCGAACTGGTTGCCGTGCTCGAACCGGCGCCGGATCGCATCGAACCGGGCTGCGCACACTATGGCACCTGCGGCGGCTGCTCGCTGCAGCACCTGGCGCCGGAATCGCAGCTGCAGGTGAAGGATGCGCAGCTGCGCGAGGCCCTGCGCCGCATCGGCAAGGTTGAACCGCGCGAATGGCTGCCGCCCTTGTCGGGCGAGCCGTGGGGCTATCGCCGGCGGGCACGCCTGGGCGCGCGCTTCGTGCATGCCAGGGGCCGTTCCCTCGTGGGTTTCCGCGAGAAGTTGAGCAGCTACGTGGCCGAGGTGGAACAGTGCCCCGTGCTGCGGCCGGAAGTCGGATCGCGCATCGGCGAACTTTCCAGGCTTGTGACCCGCCTGTCCATCCCGGCCCGCATCCCGCAGATCGAGGTGGCGGTGGGTGACGAGACCACCGTGCTGGTGATTCGCGTGCTGGAGCCGCTGAATGAGGCAGACCGCGCGCTGCTGGCGCAATTCGAGCAGCAGCACGGGGTGCGCATCCTGTTGCAGGCGAAGCGTCCCGACCAGCTGGAGCCACTCTCCGGGGAAATGCCCGCGCTCTGGTACGGCCTGCCTGACTACGGACTGAAGCTGGCCTTCCGCCCGGCTGACTTCATCCAGGTCAACGGCGCGATGAACCGCCTGCTGGTCCGGCACGTGCTCGGGCTGATGGAACTGGATGCGCAGTCGGTGGTGCTCGATCTTTTCTGCGGGCTGGGCAACTTCACCCTGCCGCTGGCCACGCGGGCGCAGCGCGTGGTGGGCATCGAAGGGGATGCGGGACTGATTGCCCGCGCGCGCGACAATGCGGCCGCCAACAACCTCGCCAACGTGCACTTCCACGTTGCCGACCTGGCCGGCGAGGATGCCGTGCAGCGCTGCCTGGGCCTGGCGGGCGGCACAGGCTACTCGCATGTGCTGGTGGATCCGCCGCGCACCGGCGCGCTGGATGTGCTGCCGGCCCTGGCCCGGCTGGCGCCGCGGCGCCTGGCCTATGTGTCCTGCCATCCGGGCAGCCTCGCCCGTGACCTTGGAATTCTGGTAACGGAGCATGGTTTTTCGCTGCGTTCCGCGGGTATTGTCGACATGTTCCCGCATACCAGCCACGTCGAGTCCGTGGCGATACTGGATGGACCGGACCGTTCCTGAAGAGAGGTAGCCGTGACCCTGGGCCCGCTGATGGTGGATGTTGCCGGCAAGAGCCTGACGCCGGAAGACCGCGAGGTGCTGCGGCATCCGCTGGTCGGCAACGTGATCCTGTTCACGCGCAACTACGACAACCCCGAACAGCTGTCCCGGCTCGTGGCCGACATCCGCGGCGTACGCTCGCCGCCGCTGCTGGTGGCCGTGGACCACGAGGGTGGGCGCGTGCAGCGTTTCCGTGCAGGCTTTTCGGTGCTGCCTGCGATGCGCAGGGTCGGACAGGAGTACGACCTGGATCCGGGGCAGGGCGTGGCCATGGCGCGCGCGCTGAACTGGCTGATGGCCGCGGAACTGCGCGCGGTGGGCATCGACTATTCCTTTGCCCCCTGCGTGGACCTGGACTATGGCGTGTCCGAGGTGATCGGCGATCGGGCCTTCCATCGTGATGCCGGAGTGGTGGCGAAGCTGGCGCTGGCGGCGGTGGCCGGCATGCGGGAGGCGGGCATGGCCGCCACGGCCAAGCATTTTCCCGGGCACGGCGCAGTGGTGGCCGATTCGCACCTGGCGCTGCCGGTGGATCGTCGCGAGCTGGCCGACCTCACCGAAGACGTGTTGCCCTACCGGCGACTGATCGCCAACGGGCTGTCGGCCGTGATGATGGCCCATGTACTCTTCCCGGCGGTGGATTCCGTGCCGGCCAGCTTTTCGCGCCGCTGGGTCACCGACTACCTGCGCGGCGAGCTGGGATTCCGCGGCGTGGTGTTCGCGGATGACCTCACCATGGAGGGCGCCAGCATGATCGGCGGTGTCGTTGAACGCGCCGAGGCGGCACTGGCCGCCGGATGCGACGTGCTGCCCGTGTGCAACCGCCGCGACGAAGTGATGCGCCTGCTTGACGGCCTGCGCCACGTGCCAGGGCCTGCCAGCCAGGCACGCGTGCGGCTGATGCGCGGCCGCGAGGCCGCGGGGCGGGAGGCGCTGCTCGCCTCGGCACCATACCGCCAGTGCCGCGAGTGGCTGGCGCGCTGCGAGCGACCGCCCGCACTGACCCTGACCTGATCCGAGCAGCCGGTACCCGACATGCACCAACTGGATGGCGCTTTTTTCCAAAGGGTTCTCGACACCGCGCCCGAGGGCATCGCGGTCTGCGACGCCACGGCCCCCGACCATCCCGTGGTGTACGTGAACGCGGCCTTCGAGCAGCTCACCGGCTATGCCGCCGCGGAAATGCTGGGCAACAACCTGCGCCTGCTGCAGGGAACCGACCGTGAGCAGGAGGGGCTGCGCCGCCTGCGTGAATCCATCTCGCGCGGCGAACCCTGCCGGGTGTTGCTGCGCAACTACCGCAAGAGCGGCGGCATGTTCTGGAACGAACTCACGCTGCAGCCACTGCGGGACGGGGAGGACCGTCTTACCCATTTCATCGCCTACTGCCGCGACGCCGCCGGCCGGCTGCGACAGGCCGACAAGGGGGGGCAGGAGGGTCTGCCAGGCTGGCTGCGCGAGGACCGCATCACCGGGCTGACCTCGCGCGCCTGGTTCAATGAATTGCTGGACCGCGAGTGGCTGATCGCACGCCGCGAGCAGAAGGCGCTCACGCTGGTGCTGTACGACATCGATGCGCTGGGCAGCTACAACGCCACCTATGGCAAGGCCGGCGGTGACGCCTGCTTCCGCCGCATCGCGCGCAGCATCGCCGGGGGCTTCCGCCGCGGCTCCGACGTGGTGGGCATCTGGCGCGAGGGCTGCATCGGCGTGCTTGCGGTGCATCGCGACGGCGAAGGCGTGTCAGGCATCGTGGACCACGCGGCCGGCAACGTTCGCCGCATCGCCGACATGCGCATCCACCATCCGCGCTCGCCGCTGCAGAAATTCGTCACGGTGACCGCGGGCCTGGCCACGGTGCGGCCGGAGCGTGATGAGGAAACCCCGGGACGGCTGGTGCAGCGGGCGGAGCAGGCCCTGCAGGAGGCCAAGCGCGACCTGCGCGGTGGCCTCAACCAGGCGCCGGACTGATCAGCCGTCGCGGCTGACGATGGCGATCACGCCGATGGCGGGGTGGTCGAAATACTGGATCTCGTCGAGCTTCACCTGGCGCACTTCATCGAGGTGGTAGCGACGGCCGCCATCCTCCACGATCATGTCGAACCCCAGGTGCAGGTATTCGCCGCGCTCCAGGATCACCTTGCCGTCCATGCCGGCCAGCCCGAGCTGCACGGTGGATACACCACGGCGGGACTTCCAGCCCGAGGGCGCCTGCTTCCAGGCCGCGTGGCCCAGCACGCGCAGGTTGCGGTTGTTGAGCCGCGTGACGCTGCCACCGAGCTTGCGGGAGCTGACCGTGGTGGCCGTGATGTCATCTCCGGTGATGCGCATGCGCGTGGCGTCGCCCAGCGCGGCCGGGCCCTCGCCATTGCGGAACACGAGGATTTCCACCACGTAGTTGCCGCTGGATTGCGGCAGCGCCGGGACGGCAAGGCAGGCGAGGGCCGCTGCCAGCAGCAGGCGGCGTGCAATGCCGGTGGGCGGATTCATGCGGTTCATTCTAGGCAACCTCCCCGGTGGTGTCATGCCTCATCCGTACCCTTCTGGAGGGCCTCAGGCAGTGCCTGCCGGCAGCAGCCGGTCCAGCAGCGAGGCCGCCAGCGCCGCGCGCTGCTCCGGGTCTGCGCCCAGTGAAATGCGCAGCTTCAGCTGGCCTTCCAGGCGCCAGGTCTTCGCCTCGCGCTGGATGAGGCGGATCACGGCGGCCGGGTCGACCTGGTTGTGCTCCTCGAACACCACGTGGCTGGTGCCGGCGCCAACGTCGAGGCGGCGGATGCCCGCCGCGCGGCAGCGCTGGGTGAGTCGCGCCACCTGGAACAGCCGCTGCGCCGCCTCCGGCAGCGCGCCGAAGCGGTCGCCGATCTCGGTCTGCAGTTCATCCAGCGCCGGGCCGTCGGGCGCGGCCGCGATGCGCTTGTAGAGCGCCAGTCGCGTCTGCACGTCGCTGATGTAGTCGGAGGGCAGCAGCGCCGGCAGGTGCAGGTTCACCTCCGTGGCGGCGGTGGCGGGAAGTTCCTCCGGCGCCTTGCCGGACTTCAGCGCGCGCACGGTGGATTCCAGCATGTCCATGTACATGGAAAGGCCCACCTCGGTGAGCTCGCCGCTCTGTGCCTCGCCCAGGTATTCGCCGGCGCCGCGGATTTCCAGGTCATGCGTGGCCAGCACGAAGCCCGAACCCAGCTCCTCCATCGACTCGATGGCCTCCAGGCGCCGCTTCGCATCCTCGGTCAGCGCCTTCAGCGACGGCACCATGAGGTGCGCGAAGGCGCGATGGTGCGAGCGGCCCACGCGGCCGCGCAGCTGGTGCAGCTGCGCCAGGCCCAGCCGGTCGGCCTGGTTGATGAGGATGGTATTGGCCGTGGGCACGTCGATGCCGCTTTCGATGATCGTCGTGCACAGCAGGATGTCGAAGCGCCGGTGGTAGAAGTCCACCATCAGCTGCTCCAGCTCGCGCTCGCGCATCTGGCCGTGGCCGGTGCGGATCTGCGCTTCGGGCACGATGCGCTGCAGGTCGGCGGCGACCTTTGCGATGGTGTCGATCTCGTTGTGCACGAAATAGATCTGCCCGCCGCGGCGCAGCTCGCGCATCACCGCCTCGCGGATCACCGAAGGGTTCCATTCCCCGACGGTGGTGCGGATGGCCACGCGGCCGGCCGGCGGCGTGGTGATCAGCGACAGGTCGCGCAGGCCGCCCATGGCCATGTTCAGCGTGCGCGGGATCGGCGTGGCGGTGAGCGTGAGCACGTGCACCTCGGCGCGCAGGGCCTTCAGCTTCTCCTTGTCGCGCACGCCGAATCGGTGCTCCTCGTCGATGATCACCAGGCCCAGGTCCCTGAAGCGCGGTTCGGCATGCAGCAGCCGGTGCGTGGAGACCAGGATGTCCACGCGGCCCTGCGCCAGCTCATCGAGCATGGCGGCAGAACTCTTCGCCGAGCGGAAGCGCGACAGCGACTCGATGCGCACCGGCAGGTCGGCGAAGCGGTCGCGGAAGTTGGCGGTGTGCTGCTCGGCCAGCAGCGTGGTGGGCACCAGCACCACCACCTGGCGGCCGGCCTGCACGGCCACGAAGGCCGCGCGCATCGCCACCTCGGTCTTGCCGAAACCCACGTCGCCGCACACCACGCGGTCCATGGGACGCTCGCCGGCCATGTCGGCCAGCACGGCGTTGATCGCATCCTGCTGGTCGGCGGTTTCCTCGAAGGGAAAGGCGGCGGCGAAGGCGCGGTAGTCATTGTCATCCGCCTGCAGCGGCGTGCCCTTGCGCGCCTGTCGGCGCGCGTAGAGGTCCAGAAGTTCCGCGGCCACGTCGCGCAGCTGCTCGGCCGCGCGGCGGCGGGCCTTCGCCCACTGGTCGGTGCCCAGCTTGTGCAGCGGCGCGGCATCGGGCGAGGCGCCGGTGTAGCGGCTTACCAGGTGAAGCGCGCTCACCGGCACGTAGATGCGGTCGCCGCCGGCGTATTCGATCACCAGGAACTCGCCGTCCTGGTCGGCCACCTGCATCACCACCAGGCTCACATAGCGGCCCACGCCGTACTGCTCGTGCACCACGGGTGCGCCCGGTGCCAGCGCCTGCAGGTCGCGCAGGATGGCGGCCGGATCCAGCTGGCTGCGGCGGCGGCGGCGCTCCTGCTGCGCGTGGCGACCGAACATCTCGCCGTCGGCCAGCAGCAGCAGCGGCGGGTCGGCAATGCGCAGGCCGCCCACGTCAGGGGCCGTGGCAAGCGCCACGGGCGCGCGGGAATCAAGGAAGGCCTGCCAGCCGGCCACGCTCTCATGCGCGATGCCGGCATTGCGCAGCAGGTCATGCAGCAGCTCGCGCCGGCCGGGTGAATCGGCGGCCACCAGCACGCGACCCGGCTGTTCCGCGAGCAGCGCGGCCAGCGGCGCCAGCGGCGCCTCGGCGCGTGCATCCAGGGTCAGCGCGGGCGGCGGCGAAAGCGCGAGGGCAGGACCGGAGGAGGCGGGGACGACAGCCTGCACACCCTCGGCGGCACGGAATTCCACGCGCGGCCTGCTGCCGATCCACTCCCGCATCTGCGCGGGGGAGAAGTACAGTTCCGCCGGATCAAGCACCGGATGTTCGATGTCGTGCCGCAGGTCCTCATGCCGCGCGCTGATGCCCTGCCACACCGCTTGCAGTCGGTCGGCGAAGGCGCCATCCAGTGCCAGCACGCAGTCGCGAGGCAGGTAGTCGGCAAGGCCTGCGGTCTCATCGAAGAACAGCGGCAGGTAGAACTCGATGCCCGCCGGCGCCGTGTTCTGCTTCAGTCCGCGGTAGATCTCCGAGCGCGTGGGGTCGCCTTCGAACCGGGTGCGGTAGCGGCGCCGGAATTCGCGCACGCTCTCCTCATCCAGCGGCACCTCGCGAGCCGGCAGCAGGCTCACCCTGGGCAGCGTCTCCAGGGAACGCTGCGTGTCCGGGTCGAAGTGACGGATGGAGTCGATGCTGTCATCGAAGAGGTCGATGCGCAGCGGCTGCTCGTAGCCCATGGGGAACACGTCGAACAGAGAGCCGCGCAGCGCGAACTCGCCGGGCATGCCCACCTGCGCCACCAGGCTGTAGCCGGCGCGCACCAGCTGCTCGCTGACGCGGGCCATCGAGAAGGGCTGGCCCACGGCCAGCTCGAAGCTGCGCCCGGCGATGTAGGGCACGGGCGGCAGGCGCTGCAGCAGGGTCTCGGCGCTGACCAGCAGCAGGCCGCAAGCCGCCGTGGGAAGCCGCGCCAGGGTGGCAATGCGTTCGGACACCAGGTCCGGCAGCGGCGAGTAGTGGTCGTAGGGCAGCACTTCCCAGTCGGGCAGCTGCAGCACCGGCAGGTCGCCGGCAAAGAAGGCCAGCTCGCGGCGCAGCTGGTCCAGGCGCCGGGCATCCTCGGCCAGCACCACCCACAACCGGCGGTCGGCGCGGGCGGCCTGGGCCAGTGCCAGGGCGCGGGCGCTGGAATGCAGCGGCGGCCACAGCCTGAGCGGCTGGCCCGCGTCAGGCAACGCGGGAACGGGCAGGGAAAT
Organism: uncultured bacterium; assembly: GCA_965652645.1. GTDB lineage: Bacteria > Pseudomonadota > Gammaproteobacteria > Steroidobacterales > Steroidobacteraceae > ZC4RG30. The sequence continues at coordinate 12,773 of CBFGXE010000018.1, forward strand.
CATCGCGGGTCGGACAGCATGGGCCTGGGGAGGAGGCCGCGCAGCATAGCCGCTTCACGCCGCCACGGGCAGCGTGAATCCATGAGCCGGTCAGCCTGCCGGTCAGTCGCCGTGGGCGACGGCGTGGACGACGTGCTGGTATTCGAAGTAGACGCTGAAGCCCTCGTAGTCCCAGCGCGTGATCGGCGGCTGTCCCACCGCAGCGTGGCGGGCCTTCGGCGCGCCGAAGCGCTCCTCGACCTTGGCCATCGAAGTGCCGCGGGCAGGCAGGTCGGCCGACACGGGACGCAGCTGGACCTGGCCGTCGACCACCACTGTTTCGGCGGCCAGCGGCATGGCGGCGAGCGCAAGCGTCAGTGCCATGGCGGTTTTCATAACGCCCGGGACTATAGCAGCCCATGGAGGCGGCTGGCCCGGAGGCGGGGATTGCCTGCCCGAATCCGTGAATTGCGTCGCCAAACCGGCCCTCCCATGCTTGAATGCGGGCCTTCGCATGTTCCATCCCCTGTCGCTCTTCATCGGACTTCGTTATGCGCGGGCGCGCGCGCATCGCTATTTCGTCTCCTTCATCACCTGGGTGTCGCTGGCCGGCGTCGGGGTCGGGGTGGCGGCGTTGATCGTGATCCTGTCGGTGATGAACGGCTTCGAGTCCGAACTGCGCGACCGGCTGCTGGACCTGGAGGCCCCGCTGCGGGTGACCGCGCCGGAGGGGGAGCCGCCGGACTGGGCGCGGGTGCGCGGGGAAGTGCAGGCCGCGCTGCCCGAGGCACGGATCGAGCGCTACGCCCAGCTGCAGGTGCTGGCCGTGGGTCCCGTCGAGTCGGTGGGCCTGATGCTGCGCGGGGCGGATGAGTTCACCCGCGCCGGGCTGGCAGGCAAGCTCCTGGACGGAAACCTTGCGGCCATGGCCGGGGACGAGGGCATCCTGCTGGGCCTGCGTGCAGCCGATGAGCTGGCGGTGTCGCCCGGCGACACGGTGCGGCTGCTGGTGCCGGTGGTGACCGGCGGCGACAGGCTCGATCCGAAGATGCGCGAATTCGTGGTGGCCGGCCTGTACGAGGCCGGAATCCAGGACCAGGACGGGCATATTGCCTACGTGGACATGGAGGCCATGGCAGGCCTGGGTGCCGCACGCAGCCGTGCCGAGGGGCTCAACATCGACTTCGCCGACGTGATTTCGGCCCCGCTGGTGGCGCAGGGGCTGCGCGACCGGTTCGCCGGGGAATGGCCCATGCTCCGCTTCACCGACTGGACCGAAGACCACGCCAGCTATTTCCGCGCCATCCGCATCGAGAAGACCATGATGGCGCTCATCCTGATGCTCATCGTCGCGGTGGCGGCATTCAACATCGTGGCCATGCTGGTGATGGTGGTCACCGACAAGCGCACCGATATCGCCATCCTGCGCACCTTCGGTGCCAGTCCGCGTACCGTGGCCGCCACCTTCGTGGCCCAGGGGCTGATGATCGGCTGGCTCGGGGTGGCCATCGGGGTGCTGCTGGGTGTGCTGGTGGCGCTGAACGTGGGATTCATCCTCGGTGTGCTCTACGACGTGGCCGGCATCTCGCTGTTCGATCCGGACGTGTACCTCATCACCGAGGTGCCCTCGGAACTGCATGTCGCCGATGTGCTGCTGGTGGCGCTCGCCGCGTTGCTGCTGACGGTGCTGGCCACCATCTATCCGGCGCGCCGCGCGGCGGCCACTTCCCCGGCCGAAGCGCTGCGGTACGAATGAATGGCCCTCTCCGGACGCTATGAATGGCTGGTCGGAACGCGCTACCTGCGCTCGGGGCAGAGGCGGGGCTTCCTGTCCTTCATCACGCTGATCAGCGTGCTGGGACTGATGCTCGGCGTGGCCGTGCTGCTGGTGGTGATGTCGGTGATGAACGGCTTCGAGAAGGAACTGCGCGCACGCATCCTCTCGGTGTCCGCGCATGCCACGCTGGAGGGCAACGGGGAGCGGATGCCGGACTGGCAGCTGGCGCGGGACATCGCGCTCGGGACGCCGGGGGTGGTCGGCGCAGTGCCCTACATCGAGGCCGAGGGCATGTTCCAGGCCGGCGAGCGGCTGGCCGGCGCCAGGGTGCGCGGGGTCGATCCGGCACTGGAGAAAGAGTCCGGGGGCATCTCCCGGGTGGTGGTGGAAGGCAGCGTGGACGAGCTGGTATCGCGTGGCTGGAACATCATCCTGGGCGACAAGCTGGCTGCGGAGCTGAATGTCTCCGTGGGGGATTCGGTGGTGCTGGCGCTGCCCGAGGGAACCGTGACGCCGGCCGGGTTCGAGGTGCGCCAGCGCCGCTTCAAGGTGGCGGGGCTGATGCGCTCGGGCATGTATGAATACGACCGCCTGCTGGCCCTGCTGCACGTGGAGGACGCGGCGCGGCTGCTGAAGTTCGGCGGCGACATGCGCGGCATCCGCATCGCGGTGGAGGATCCCAGGGACGCCCCGCGCCTGGTCAGGCAGGTGGGAGAGGGCCTTTCGGACGCGCAGGGCGGTGGCCTCTACTACGTGCAGGACTGGACACAGATTCTTCCCAACTTCTTCCGCTCCATCCAGCTCACCAAGTCGCTGCTGTTCATGATCCTCTCGATGATCGTGGCGATCGCCGCCTTCAACGTGGTGGCCACGCTGGTGATGGTGGTGAAAGACAAGGAGTCCGACATCGCCATCCTCAGGACCTTCGGCGCGGGGCCTTCGAACATCCAGCGCATCTTCAGCATCCAGGGCGCCTGGATCGGCGCCAGCGGCGTGGCGGCCGGCATCCTGCTGGGCGTGCTGCTGGCCATCAACCTGGAATCGCTGGTGCACCTGCTCGAGCGCGCCACCGGCATGCAGTTCATGGACGCCAGCGTCTACCTGATCAGCGACCTGCCGGCCGAGGTGCAGCTGGGAGACGTGGTGCAGGTGGCGCTGGTGGCGCTGCTCCTGTGCCTCATGGCCACTGTGTATCCGGCCTGGCGTGCCTCGCGCGTGCTGCCGGCGGAGGCGCTGCGACATGACTGATGGAGTGGATTCATGAATGCAGAAGTGCAGGGCGCGCCCGCGGGCGATGTGGTGCTGGCGGCGCGCGGGGTGTCGCGCGGCTTCCGCGAGGGCGGCGGCGAGCTGGTGGTGCTGTCCAATGCCGAACTGGTGGTGAAGGCCGGCGAGCGGCTGGCCATCGTCGGTGCCTCGGGTTCCGGCAAGACCACGCTGCTGCAGGTGCTGGGCGGCCTGGACCGGCCCGATGCCGGCACGGTGCAAGTGGCCGGTCGCGACATCCATGCGCTCTCCGAGCGCGAGCGCTGTGAACTGCGCAACCGGCAGCTCGGGTTCGTGTACCAGTTCCACCACCTGCTGCCGGAATTCTCCGCGCTGGAGAACGTGGCCATGCCGCTGCTCGTGCGGCGCGAACCGGCGGCAGAGGCCGCGCGGCGCGCCAGGGAACTGCTGGAACGCGTGGGCCTGGGCGCACGCCTCACCCATCGTCCGCACCAGCTGTCCGGCGGCGAGCGGCAGCGGGCCGCGGTGGCGCGCGCGCTGGTCACCATGCCCGCGCTGGTGCTGGCGGATGAGCCCACCGGCAACCTCGATGGCGTGAATGCGGCGCAGGTATTCGACCTGATGCTCGAGCTCAATCGCGAGCGGCGCACCAGCCTTGTCGTGGTGACCCACGACGAGCGGCTGGCCGCCCGCATGGATCGCGTGCTGGTGCTGCGCGAGGGCCGGCTGCAGGCCGCCTGAGGGCTACAGCGGCGGGTAGCGCTTCTGCGCCGCCATGCGCCTGGCGCTCTTGCGGTTCATGGTGCTGACGCGCCAGACCACTTCCAGCAGGCGGTAGGAACCGTACCCGCCCACCGCCGCGCATACCAGGCAGCCCAGCAGGAAGGGTTTCCAGATGGCCCCCAGGCCGTGCTGCAGCCAGGTCCAGCTCAGCGAGAATCCGAAATCCCCTTCCGGCTGGCCGAGCAGCAGCGTTCCGACGCGGTAGGCGAAGTAGTACACCGGCACCGCGGTGAAGGGATTCACGAAGGTGGAAGTCACCACCAGCGTGGGCACGTTCAGGTGCCAGATCATCGCCGCCACCAGGCCGGCCAGCAGGTGAAGGGGCAGGGGAATGAAGCAGATGGCGACGCCCGCCCCGAACGCCATGGTGATGGCCCGGCGGTTCAGTGACCACAGGCGCGGATCGGTGAGCTTTGGACCGAGCAGCCGGAACAGCCGGCTGTGGCGCAGTTTCTGGGCGAATGGCCGGATTTTGACGAACAGCGGGCGCGGCATTCTGGCCGAGACTTTAGCAGGCGGCGCGGGCAGGAATCTCGCGCCTTGCGCGAAGCCGACACGGAGCCCTTACCTTGCGCAGTCTGCTGCTGCTGGCAGGCATTCTCCTCGCCCTGTGGGTGCCTGTGGACTGGCGGTCCGGCATGGGCGTGATGCTCCCGGGATGCGTGGTGCTGCTGCTGCCGTGGCGAGCGATGCGACCACTGCGCCCGCTGGTGCTGGTGGCGGTGGGCGCCGGCTACACCCTGCTGGTGATGCATGGCGTGGCGCCCGCCGTACCGCTGGAGCGGGGCGAGCGGGTCATCGTGGAGGCCCGCGTCCTGGGCGTGCCGGCGCTGGATGACTCCGGCTGGCAGTTCGACGCCGACATCGGCTTTCCCCGCCATCCCGGATGGCCCGGGCAGCGCTGGCGCGTGCGCCTGCCCTCGGGCATGACCGGGCCGCAGCCGGGCGAGCTGTGGCAGTACGCACTGCGCTACGACCCGCCGCGCGACGCGCGGGGCGCGCGCCTGCTGATGCGCGATCGCGTTGCCGCGCAGGCGCGCATGGTGGAGGGCAATTTCAACCTGCGACTGGAAGAGGCAGGGCCCGGCATCGACCGGGTGCGCGCGCGGCTGGCGTGGCGCATTGCCGACCGGGTGGATGATCCTTCCGCCGCCGCGTTGCTGGCGGCGCTGGCAGTGGGCGTGACCGGCGATGTGTCCCGGCGCCAGTGGCAGGTGTTCAACGCCACGGGCATCACCCACCTGGTGGCCATCTCGGGGATGCATGTGACGTTTTTCGCCATGTTGACCATGGCGGCCGCGCGGCGCCTGTGGCCGCGGCTGGCGACACTGCCGCTGGTGCCGCGCCGTGAACTGTTCACCGCCGCGGTGGGCATCCTGCTGGCGCTGCTCTATGCGCTGCTGTCCGGCTTCTCCGTGCCCGCCCAGCGCACGGTGGTGATGCTGGCCGCCTTCCTGGTGGTGCGCGAATGCAGCCGGGCGAGCACGCCGCAGTGGAGCGTGGCCGTGGCGCTGGTGGCCGTGCTGCTCTTTGATCCGCTGGCTGCGCTCAGTGCCGGCTTCTGGCTGTCCTTTCTCGCCGTGGCGTCCATCGTGCTGCTGGCCGGGGCGCGCATCTGCCCCGGTGCGCCGCTGCTGGCGGCGGTGCGCCTGCAGTGGCTGGTGACCGTGGCGCTGCTGCCGGTCACCGTGGCCATCTTCGGCAGCTTCTCGGCGGCAGGGCTGCTGGCCAATGCCCTGGCGATACCCGCCTTCACCCTCCTGCTGGTGCCACCGGTGCTGGTGGCCAGCGCCCTGCACCTGCTGCCGGGCGCCGCGGCCGGCTGGTGTGCCGACCAGCTGGTGGACCTGGCCGCTGTGGTGGCCGGCGTGCTGTGGCCCTTCCTGTCCTGGTGTGCCGGGCTGCCGGGGGCGCTGTGGCATGCCCGGGCACCATTCACCTGGTTCCTGCTGGCGGCGCCAGCGGTGCTGCTGGCCCTGCTGCCGGTGGCGCGGCACTTGCGCGTCATCATGCTGGCGCTGCTGGCGTCGGTGTTCCTGCTGCGCGATCCGCGACCGCCGGCAGGGCAGCTGTGGATAGACATCCCGGATGAGGGCCGCGCCTCCGTGCTGCTGCTGCGTACCCGCAACCACCTGCTGCTCTGGGGCACGGGGGAGAGTTTCGGCTCGCGCGGCCGCGCTTTTGCGCGCCATGTGGTGCCCCTGCTGCGCGCCAGTGGCTATCGGCGCATCGACCTCTGGCTGCCCGGCAATCCCACCCGCGACGTGCAGGCGGCGCTGACGGCAGGTGCCGCGGTCATGCAGGTTCAACGCCTGCTGTTGCCGCCGGCTCGCGCGATACCACCGGAAGGCGGACCCTGCGAGGAGTCTGCCTGGAGCTGGGATGGCATCGACTTCGAGCTGGATGCGTCTGGCGACGGGAAATCGTGCCGGCTCGTGGCCAGCGTGGGAGGTGCGTCGCTGCTGCTGGCTGCCCGGGGTGGCAGCGAGCTGCCGGCGGGCGAAGGCGCCACGCACCGCTTCCTGCTCGATGCGGGTGGCATCCACCAGCGCCAGCGCCATCTTCGGCTATGATGCGCGTCCATGTGGGAACTGTTCCAGGCTGGCGGTCCGTTCATGTGGCCGCTGGCACTCTGCTGGGTTGTCGCCATCGCCATCGTCGCCGAGCGCCTCTGGACGCTGCAGCGTCGCCGCGTGATGCCGGCGGACCTCACCCGCCGCATCTGGAGTCTGCTGGAGGCGGGGCAGGTCAATGACAAGGTGATCGCCGCGCTGGAGGCCAACTCGCCCCTCGGGCGCATCCTGGCCACCGGCCTGCAGCACCGCCACCGCTCGCGCGAGATGATGCGCGAGCGGCTGGAAGATGCCGGGCGCCACGTGGCGCATGAGCTGGAGCGTTACCTGAACACCCTGGGTACCATCGCCAGCATCGCGCCCCTGCTGGGCCTGCTGGGCACGGTCACGGGCATCATCAAGTCCTTCAGCGCCATCTACGCCGGCGGCATGGGCGATCCCAGCGCGCTGGCCGGCGGCATCTCCGAGGCGCTGCTGGCGACCGCATTCGGCCTGATCGTCGCCATCTTCGCCTACATCACCTTCCGCTACCTGCGCGGCAGGGTGGAGGCCATCGTGGTGCGCATCGAGCAGGACGTCACGCGCTTCGCGGATGCCCTGAATGACCGCATGGTGGAAGGCGGACCGGAGCGGAGCGCCGCTTGAAGCTGCGCGATTCGCGCAAGGAAGATCCCGAGATCAACCTGATCTCGCTGATCGACGTGGTGCTGCTGCTGGTGATCTTCTTCATGATGTCCTCCACCTTCGTGGAGGAGGGCCGCATGCGGGTGCAGCTGCCCAGCGCCATCGAGGAGCACCGGGCCGGACGGGTGGAGCCCATCGTGGTGACGGTCAGCGCGCAAGGCAGTTATCGCGTCAACGAGCGCGAGCTGGCCAACTCCTCCCGCGACACCCTGCGCCGTGCCGTGGCCGAAGTGGCCGGGGAGGCGCGCGATGCGCGCGTGGTGCTGCGTGCCGATGCCCGCGCCACGCACCAGGCCGTGGTGACGGCCATGGACGTGCTGGGCCGCATGGGCTTCTCGCAGCTGGACATCGCCACCGTACAACCCGAACAGGGGCCATGACCTCGCCCCTGCCGTCCGCGGCAGAGGCGAGGGCGGTCTACGGGCGCCTGCTGGGATATGCGCGCCCCTGGCGTGCCCAGTTCCTGGTCGGAGTGCTGGGCATGGCGCTGTATGCGGCCACCGATGCCGGCACGGCCTGGTTCGTCGACCAGTTCCTCGAGCACACCTTCGTCGAGCCGGACCCGCGCGCGGTATGGGCTGTACCGCTGGGCGTACTGGCGCTGTTCCTGCTGCGTGGCACGGGCGACTACATCGCCACCTATTTTCCCGCCAAGGTGGGTCGCCAGGTGGTCAAGGCCATCCGCCGCGACCTGTTTGCGCAATACCTGCACCTGCCGGCAGCCTGGTACGACCGCCAGCCGGGCGGCCGCGCCCTGTCGAGGCTGGTCTATGACGCGGAGCAGGTAGCCGAGGCCGCCACCACGTCCATCGGGGTGATCATCCGCGACGCACTGGTGCTGGTCGGCCTGCTGGGTTTCATGTTCTGGAAGTCCTGGCAGTTCACGCTGCTGGCGCTGGTGGTGGCGCCGGTGATTGGCTGGGTGCTGGGCGGCATCAACCGCCGTTTCCGGCGGCACAGCGCCCGCATCCAGCAATCCATGGGTGATTTCACGCGCGTGGCGCAGGAGACGCTGGAGGGACAGCGCCTCATCAAGACCAGCACGGCGGAGGACTCGCAGCAGCGGCGCTTCGAGGTGGTGAACGAGCAGAACCGTCGCAACCACCAGCGCCTGCTGCGTGCCCGTGCCGCCAGCAATCCGGTGGTGCAGATGGTGGCCGCGCTGGGACTGGCGGCGGTGCTGGCCGTGGCCCTTTCCCGGGTGATTGCCACCGGCGTGCCGGTGGATGAATTCGCCAGCTACCTCACGGCCATGCTGCTGCTGATGTCGCCCCTGCGGCGCCTGGTGAACGTGGGCGGCCCGCTGCAGCAGGGCATTGCCGCCGGCACGGGCATCTTCGCCGTGCTCGACCTGCCACGCGAGCCGGCCGGGGGCGGGCGCGCCATCGCGCGGGCCCGGGGGGAGGTGGAATTCCGCGGTGTGGGTTTTGCCTACGGAGGGGCGGCGGAGCCAGTGCTGCAGGACATCGGCTTTGCGGTGGCGCCCGGCCAGACGCTGGCCATCGTGGGACGCTCCGGCGCCGGCAAGTCCACGCTGGTGGGCCTGCTGCCGCGGCTTTACGACGCCACCAGCGGCAGCGTGCGGCTCGACGGCGTGGACGTGCGCGAATTTGCGCTGCGCGACCTGCGCCGGCAGGTGGCCTACGTGGGACAGGACGTGCTGCTGTTCGATGACACCATTCGCAACAACATCGCACTGGGCATGGAGGATGTGGCGGAGGAGCGCGTCCTCGAGGCGGCACGCGCCGCGCATGTGATGGAGTTCGTCGCCGGCCTGCCGCAGGGACTCGACACGCCGGTGGGCGAGCGCGGCAGCCAGCTTTCCGGCGGCCAGCGCCAGCGCGTGGCCATCGCGCGCGCGATACTGCGCGATGCACCGGTGCTGGTGCTCGACGAGGCCACCTCGGCGCTCGACAACGAATCCGAACGCCATGTGCAGGAGGCACTGGCCCGGTTGCGCGCCGGCCGCACCACGCTGGTGATCGCCCACCGCCTCTCCACCGTGGAGCAGGCGGACCGTATCGTGGTGCTGCAGGATGGCCGCATCGCCGAGTCCGGCACGCATGGCGAGCTGCTGGCGCGTGGCGGCCTGTACAGCCAGCTCCACCAGCTGCAGTTCAATGCGTGAGCAATCCGCCCTCAGGGGCGCCGTGGAGCGCTCCTGGTATGGTCCGAAGCCGCCGCTGCTGCTGCTGCTGCCGCTGGCCGGCCTCTATGGCATCGGCATGGGCCTGCGGCGGCTGGCCTATCGCACGAAGCTGCTGTCTTCTTCGCACGCCGGCATTCCCACCGTCGTGGTCGGCAACCTCACCGTGGGCGGTACCGGCAAGACACCGCTGGTACTGTGGCTGGCCGGGCGCCTGCGCGCGCTGGGAAGGCGTCCCGGCATCGTGCTGCGCGGATACGGCGGCTCGACGCGCGCTGCGCGGCTGGTGCAAGCCGGTGACGACGCGGCGCTGGTGGGTGACGAGGCGGTGCTGCTGGCGCGTCGCACGGGGTGCGCCGTGGCGGTGGGCGCGAGGCGCGCCGAGGCTGCGGCCCTGCTGGCGCGCGCCGGATGCAATGTGCTCATCGCTGACGACGGCCTGCAGCACCTGGCGCTGCGCCGCGACCTGGAGATCATCGTGGTGGATGGCGCGCGCGGTTTCGGCAACGGCGCGCTGCTGCCCGCGGGCCCGCTGCGAGAACCTCGCGTGCGGCTGCGCAAAGGTGACTGCGTCGTGCTGCATGGGGAGGACCGCCACGGAGTGCTTCCGGAAGGCTGCGTGCCGCTCAGGATGCACCTGGAGGCGTTGCCGCTGCGCCAGCTTCCTGCCCATGCCGAATGCGGGCGGGATGCGCCGGGCTCCGGCCGCGTGCATGCCGTTGCCGGCATCGGCCATCCGCAACGCTTCTTCGCCCAGCTGCGGGCAATGGGCCTGGATCCGGTCGAACATGCCTTTCCCGACCACCACCGCTTCACCGCGGCAGACCTGGCCTTTGGCGACGACGCGCCCGTCGTCATGACCGAGAAGGATGCCGTAAGATGCGCCGGTCTGGCCGCCGGCAGGCGTGACCTGTTCTACCTGCCCGTGGCGGCCGTCCTGCCGGAAGCCGATGCCACGCGGCTCATCGACCGCGTGCTGGCCATTGGGAGGGATTGAGACGTGCTGGATGGAAGATTGCTGGAGATCCTGGCCTGCCCGCTGTGCAAGGGGCCGCTGCTGAACCGCCGCGAGGCCGGCGTGCTGGTGTGTCGTGCCGATCGCCTGGCCTTTCCGGTCGTCGATGGCGTGCCGGTGATGCTCGAGAACGAGGCACGCGTGCTGGCCGCCGACGATCCACTGCTCGACCGCTGACCTCCACACCGTGTTCCGCGTCGTCATTCCTGCGCGTTTCGGTTCCACGCGCCTGCCGGGCAAACCGCTGAAGCTGCTGGCGGGCCGACCCATGCTGCAATGGGTGTACGAGGCCGCGGTGGCCTCGGGCGCCGCCGAGGTGGTGATCGCCACCGACGATGACCGCATCGTCGCCGCCGCCGGCCTGTTCGGCGCCGCGGCGCGGCTGACCTCACTCACGCATCTCTCCGGCACCGACCGCGTGGCCGAGGTGGCCCTGCAGTCCGGGTGGAAGGACGATGACGTGGTGGTGAACCTGCAGGGGGACGAACCGCTGATGCCGCCGGCGCTGGTGGCTCAGGTGGCCACCGTGCTGGAGCAGCACCCGCAGGCGGATGTGGGCTCGCTGGCCAGCCGCATCAGCAGCGTGAAGGAATTCATGGATCCGGGCGTGGCCAAGGTGGTTGCCGATACACAGGGCCGCGCCCTGTATTTCAGCCGCGCGCCCATTCCCTGGGGAAGGGACTCGGCGCCCGCCGGCATCGCCAGCCAGCGCGGCTACCAGGGCGCGCGCCGCCACATCGGCCTGTACGCGTACCGCGTGAGCGCGCTGCGGCGGCTTTCCATGCTGCCGCCCACGCCGCTGGAACTGCTGGAGAAACTTGAACAGCTGCGGGCACTTGAGAATGGCCTTGAAATCCGCATTGCCGACGCAGTGGCGCCGCCGGGGCCGCATGTGGACACGCCGGAAGACCTGGTGCGGGTCGAGCTGGTGATCAACCAGGCCATGGAGCGCGCGCAATGAACCCGCTGAACCTTGCCGGGCTGGCCGTCACCGACGTGACGCATGCCATGCAGCTCGCGCTGGGCCCGGTGTTCCTGCTCAACGGCGTGGCCGTGCTGCTGGCCATGCTCACCTCGCGACTGGCCCGCATCGTCGACCGCGCGCGCGGCCTGGAGATGCGCCTGCCCACGGTGGGAGAGGAGGAGTCGCGCGACATCCACAGCGTGCTGGAACTGACCAGCCGTCGTGCCCGCCTGATGAACCGCGCCATCACCCTGGGCACGATCGCGGCATTGCTGGTGGCGCTGGTGGTGGCGCTGCTGTTCACCGCGGCCTTCGTGCCCTTTGCCGCCGCACAGGTGATCGCGCTGGTGTTCATCACCTGCATGGTCACGCTGGTGGGATCGCTGTGGTGCTTCCTGATCGAGGTGCGCATGGCCACGGCGGCGCTCAGGTTCGGGCCGCACCGTTCCTATGGTTCAGGCAAGGAGACGCAAGCATGAAGACCAGGGCAGCGATCGCAACGGGCGCCGGCAGGCCGCTGGAAATCCACGAGGTGGACCTTGCCGGTCCGGGCCCGTCCGAGGTGCTGGTGGAGATCATGGCCACCGGCGTCTGCCATACCGACTACTACACACTCTCGGGCAAGGATTCCGAGGGCGTCTTCCCGTCCATCCTGGGGCACGAGGGGGCGGGCATCGTGCGCGAGGTGGGGCGCGACGTCACCACGCTGAAACCGGGCGACCACGTGATCCCGCTCTACACACCCGAATGCCGCCAGTGCAAGACCTGCCTGTCGCGCAAGTCGAATCTGTGCACGGCCATCCGCGCCACGCAGGGCAAGGGCCTGATGCCCGATGGCACCAGCCGCTTCTCGCTGGGCGGCGAGACCCTCTACCACTACATGGGCTGCTCCACGTTCTCGAACTTCACGGTGCTGCCGGAGATTGCGGTAGCCAAGGTGCGCGAGGATGCGCCCTTCGAGACCATCTGCTACATCGGCTGCGGCGTGACCACGGGCATCGGCGCGGTGATCTATACCGCGAAGGTGGAGGCGGGCGCCAACGTGGCCGTGTTCGGCCTGGGCGGCATCGGGCTCAACGTGATCCAGGGCGCGAGGATGGTCGGGGCCAACCGCATCATCGGCATCGACATCAACCCCGCCAAGCGCCCCATGGCCGAGAAGTTCGGCATGACCCACTTCATCAATCCGAAGGAGGTCGGCGCCGACAAGGTGGTACAGGCGGTGATCGACGCCACCGACGGCGGCGCGGATTATTCCTTCGACTGCACCGGCAACACGCAGGTGATGCGCCAGGCGCTGGAGTGCTGCCACCGTGGCTGGGGGCAGTCCATCATCATCGGCGTGGCCGAGGCCGGCCAGGAGATCGCCACCCGGCCGTTCCAGCTCGTCACCGGCCGGGTCTGGAAGGGATCAGCCTTCGGCGGCGCGCGAGGCCGCACCGACGTGCCGAGGATCGTCGACTGGTACATGGATGGCCGCATCCGCATCGACGAGCTGATCACGCACCGCATGCCGCTGGATCGCATCAACGAGGCCTTCGACCTCATGCACGAGGGCAGCTCCATCCGCTCGGTGGTTGTGTACTGAGCGCCTGGCGCGCGCCGCCTTGGTGCGAAACAGGCCCCCGACGGGCCGATTTCGGGCAGGAAAAGCGCCAAACGGCTCCCTGCAGCGCGTTTTCACGCCGCAGGGGCTGTCACAGGCCGCTGGCATGGGCCTTGCTTTATCTGGCTCATGGCATACGACTCCATCCGGACCGACACGCGCTCCGCCAGTTCCGAAAGGGTGTCCGTTTCCCTGCCTGACCTGCCTGAGCCTCCCTCCATCACCCTTGGCCTGCTGGGCCGCTCGCTGGCCTTCCACGTACGCAAGGCACAGCTGGTGCTGCAGCGGCGCGGCTTGCGCAGCGTGGCCGGCGTCAACATCGGGCCCGCCGAATTCGGCACGCTGGTGCTGTGCGAGCAGAACCCCGGGCTTGCGCAGTTCCAGATCGCCGCGGCGCTGGACATCGACAAGGCCAGCGTGGTGGCCGTGGTCGACCGCCTCGAGGAGCTGGGCTGGCTGCTGCGCCGGCGCAGCAACCACGACCGTCGCCGCTACGGGCTGTGCCTTACGCCCGAGGGGCTGCGGCAGGTGCAGGCCTTGCGCCGCCAGGCCGAGGAGGCCGAGTCCTTCGCTCGCGACATCTACTCCGCCGAGGAGCTGGAGCAGTTGCTGACGCTGCTGGCCCGCCTGGGCTAGGCAGTGGGATAGACTGGGCGCCTTCCAGGACGTCCAGGAGCAGGCATGAGTGTTACCGCTGGCGACCATCCGGCGGTCGCGGCCCGCGATGAGCCCGTGCTGGGGCTGCCCGTGCGCCGCTGGCGCGATGGCAGGTGGGAAGACGCCACCGACCGCGTCGCCGCCGAAGTCCCCGTTGCGCTGACCTACAACTCCATTCCCCACGTGGTGATGATGGCCACGCCGCGGGACCTGGAGGACATGGGCGTGGGCTTCACGGTCAGCGAGGCGCTGGCCGGCGCGGAGGAGATCCGCGACGTTCGGCTCGATACCTCTTCGGGTGCATTCGAACTGCGGCTTTCGGTGAGCGGTTCCCGACTGGGGGAGATGCTGCAGCGGCGGCGCAACCTCACCGGCCGCACCGGCTGCGGTGTCTGCGGCGCCGAGACCATCGAGGATGCCATCCGACGACCGCCACCCGTGCCCGCCGGCGGATCCATTGCCCGCACCCGGCTCGCCGCGGCACTGCGCGAGCTGCGCTCCCGCCAGCCCCTGGGCCGCGAGACCGGCAGCCTGCACGCCGCCGCCTGGGTGGACTGGCAGGGCGCGCTGCACGTGGTGCGCGAGGACGTGGGCCGGCACAACGCGCTGGACAAGCTCATCGGCGCGCGCCTGCGCGCCGGGCAGGACCTGGCCGATGGCTTTGCCATGGTCACCAGCCGCGCCAGCTACGAGATGGTGCAGAAGGCCGCCACCGTGGGCATCCGCATGCTGGTGGCGGTGTCCGCGCCCACTGCGCTGGGCGTGGAGCTGGCGCGCGACTGCGGGCTGACCCTGGTGGGTTTCGCCCGCGAGGAGCAGCAGGTGGTCTACGCCAACCCCGACCGCATCCAGCAGGACTGATGGCCTTCCGCATCTCGATCGAGGCCGTGTGGCGCTTCACGCAGGAGCGCGACGCCAGCTCGATGCTGGTGATGCTGGACTTCCTCAACGAGATCCGCGCCACCGGCAAGATCACCCAGGCCGCCGAGCGCGCGGAGATGTCCTATCGCCACGCCTGGAACCTGATCGAGAAGTGGGGCGAGTTCTTCGGCACCCCGCTGGTGGAGCGCCACCAGGGGCGCGGCACGCGGCTGACGCGCTTCGGTGAGCGGCTGGTGTGGGCCGGGCAGCGCCTGGAAGCGCGCCTCGGCCCGCAATTGCAGAACCTGGCGCAGGAGCTGGAGAGCGAGGTCAATGCCCTGCTGCTGGAGGACCAGGCGGTGCGGGTGCATGCCAGCCATGGTTTCGCGGTCTCGGCGCTGCGCAAGTTGCTGGCAGGGGAGCAGGGTCTCAGGGTGGATTTCCGCTATGTGGGCAACATCAATGCGCCGGGCTCGCTGGCGCAGGGTGCCTGCGACCTGGCAGGCATGCACCTGCCGCAAGGGGAGCTGCGCAGCCGCAGTATCGCCGGCTGGCGGGATGCGCTGTCACCCGAAGAGCATCGGGTGATCAGCTTTGTCACCCGGCGCATGGGGCTCATCGTGCGCAAGGGCAATCCGCTGGGCATCGACTCGCTGCAGGGGCTGCTGGCCGACGGCGTGCGGTTCGTGAACCGCGACCCGGAATCCGGCACCCGCATGCTGTTCGACGAGCTGCTCGCGCACCAGGGGCTGGATGGCACGCGCATCGAGGGTTACAAGGAAGTCGAGTTCACGCATGCTGCCGTGGCCGCCTATGTGGCCAGCGGCATGGCGGATGTCAGCTTCGGCGTGGAGGCAGCGGCGCGGCAGTTCGAGCTGGACTTCGTGCCCCTGGTCACCGAGGACTACATCTTCGTCTGCCACCAGCGCAGCCTGGAGAACCCCGGCGTGCGGCGCGTTCTGGAAGTGATGCGCAGCGAGGCCTTTGCCGCGGCGGTCGCGCAGCTGCCGGGCTACTCGGCCCATGAGCCGGGCACGGTGAAGTCGATCAGCGCGGTCTTCGGCTTCTAGGGGATGCCGGCGCGCAGCCGGGCGCATACCTCGCCCAGCGGTTCGGCATGGGCCAGCACGGCTTCCGCCACGGCCTCGACATCATTCAGGTCCACCAGGGGCGGATGAGCGCCTCCAAGCGCGACGTCGCTGGCGATGGCGCGGATGAACGGGTCATCGGGGAACAGGGGAGGCTTGCCCAGCGCGGGGCGGTGCACTTCCAGCTTGGGGTGGCGCTCGCGCTTGAAACCCTCCACCAGCACCAGGTTGCAGGGGCTGAAGCGGACAAGCAGATCCGCCAGCGCTGGCTCCGGCGAATCTCCCAGCTCATGCATCTGCACCCAGCGGCGCGCGGAGCTGACGATGACCTCGGCGGCACCCGCCCGGCGGTGCACCCAGGAATCCTTGCCCGGCACGTCCACGTCGAACTCATGGTGGGCATGCTTGAGCGTGGCAACGCGCAGGCCGCGCGCCACCAGCAGCGGCAGCAGCGCCTTGAGCAGCGTGGTCTTGCCGGCACCACTCCAGCCGGCGACTCCAAGGACGAGAGGTTCGTGCATCCGCGGATGCTAACGCAGGAATCAACTCCCGGAAGGCAGCGGTGCGCGAACGTCGAGCGCCGGCAGGGGGGCCCGGCTGCGGCCGCGCCCTTCCTCAAGGATATGGGCCGGCACGTCCTGCAGCTTGCGCACGATGCCCACCCACGAGAGCATCTTCAGCACGTAGTACGTGAAGTCGTACTCGTACCAGTAGAAACCCTGGCGGGTCGACACGCAGTAGTGGTGGTGGTTGTTGTGCCAGCCCTCGCCCAGCGTGATGATCGCCAGCAGCCAGTTGTTGCGGCTGTTGTCGGTGGTGGCGAAACGGCGCTTGCCGAACACATGCGACAGCGAGTTGATGGTGAAGGTCCCGTGCCACAGCAGCACGGTGCTGAAGAAGAACCCGAAGAACAGGCCCGGGGCTCCCAGCCAGAAGAAGATCACCGTGCCCAGCAGCACGGGGGGCAGCAGGTGGAAGCGGTCCAGGAAACGCAGCTCCGGGAAGCGCGCCAGGTCGGGGATGTACTTCAACTGCGTGACCTGGTTGCCGCGCTCGAAGATCCAGCCTACGTGCGAATACCAGAATCCGTCCTGGGCCACCGAATGGGTGTCCTGCGGCTGGTCGGAATGGCGGTGGTGGTGGCGGTGGTGGGCGGCCCACCACAGCGCGCCGCGCTGCGCGCTGGTCTGCGCGAGGAAGGCCAGGAGGAACTGGAACACCCGGCTGGTGCGGAAGGTGCGATGCGAGAAGTAGCGGTGGTAGCCGGCGGTGACGCCGAACATGCGCACCACGTAGAGCACCACGCAGCAGATGGCTGCTTCGGCGGTGACTCCGGTCCAGATGGCGCCAAAGGCCAGCAGGTGGATGAGGAAGAAGGGGATGGCCCCGAACCAGCCGGTGTTGCGCTTCTTTCCCGCCACGCCGGTACCCACGCCGTCCTGACCTGCTTCCATCTGCTTCCTCGAAAATCGGACCAATGGCTCGCCTGGAGCCTGTGCAAGCATGGTCGCCGAGACGGGGACGGGCGTGGGTCAGGGTTCGGTCACCATTTGTAAAAGTTCTGTCACGGGGAGATGCCGGTCACGCTTTCCTGCTGCCGCCGTCAGGGACAAAGCGGTAACCGGCTCCGCGATGCGAAAGGAAATACACCGGCTTGTCGGGCAGGGGTTCGAAGCACTTGCGCAGGCGGGCGATGAAGTTGTCCACGCTGCGGGTGTTGGGTGCATTGCGCAAGTTCCAGACCTGCTCCAGGAGTTCCTCGCGCGACAGCACCCGACCGGGGTGGCGGGCGAAGTATTGCACCAGGTCCAGCTCCAGCTGCGTCAGGCGCACCGGCTTGCCGGCCATGGTGGCCTCGTGCGTGTCGAAGTCGATGCAGGCCTCGCCGAAGCGCAGCACGCCGCGGCTGGCCTCGGCCGGCGTGTCCTGCCGGCGCCAGCCGCTGCGCCGCAGGGCCGAGCGCACGCGCGCCAGCAGCTCCGTGAGGTCGAAGGGCTTGGGCATGTAGTCGTCGGCCCCCGAGTCCAGCCCGCGTACGCGATCCTCGGCGGCGCTGCGTGCGGTAAGCATGATCACCGGCATGAACTGCCCGGAGTCGCGCAGCTGGCGGCAGAAGCTGTAGCCGTCGCCGTCCGGCAGCATCACGTCCAGCAGGATCAGGTCGATGGGTGCGTGCTGCAGCAGCGCGGCCCCCGCGTCGCGCAGCGAGCGTGCCGTGACCACCTGGTAGCCGTCCAGCTCGAGGTTGAGCCTCAGGCCCGCGGCCAGGTGGGCCTCGTCCTCCACCACCAGCACGGTGGCGCGCAGTGGCTCGCCCGCGTTGCCTTCGGCCATCAGACCTGCCTCGCCTGGATGGTGTCGGCCACGCGGGGCAGGCGGATGCGCAGGCTTGTGCCATGCCCCGCACCGGCGGATTCAGCGCGTACGCGGCCGCCCAGGTTGCGCGCCAGGCGCTGCACCACGTAGAGGCCGAGCCCGGAGCCGCTGCGCTCGTTCACCTGCGCGTCGGGCGCGCGATGGAAGCGGCGGAAGATGCGCCGCAGCTGCCGGCGTTCCACGCCGATGCCGTGGTCGCGCACGGTGATCAGCAGGTGGCCGGTGTCGAGGTCTTCCACCGTCACTTCCACGCGCGGGGTTCCGGAGGAATATTTCACGGCATTGTCGAGCACGTTCTTCAGGATGATCTCCAGCGCCGTCGGGTCGGTGCAGGTTTCCAGGGAATCCGGCGCGTCAAGGCTGAAGGCATCCGCTGGCAGCTCGTAGCGCCGACGCACGCTGTCGATGCAGGACCGGATCACCTGCGGCACGTCCACCATCATCCAGGTCTGCGAGCGCAGGCGGTGGGCAATGCGGCTGGCCTGCAGGATGTCGTCCACGAACAGCATCAGCCGCTCGGTGTCGGTGCGCATCATGCGGCGAAGGTTTTCCTGTTGCGCCAGCGAGAGGCCGTCGCGGTCCAGGGTGTCGAGGCAGAGCTGGATCGAGGCCAGCGGGCTCTTCAGCTCGTGCGTCACCGAGTCGATGAACATCTGCTGCCGGCGGCCCTCCAGGATCTCGCGCACCAGCGACACGCTGAACAGCACCAGCACGCACATCACCAGCGCCAGCGAGAGGATGCCGGCCACGAGGATGCCGCGATGTCCCCAGAACTCGCGGGTCAGCGACAGGTTCTCCCGGATGATCAGGATCCAGCCGATGAGCACCGCCAGCGTGAGCAGCACCGCGATGGAGCTGAGCACGATGGGGACGGAGATCGAACGTGTGGAATACCGCGACACGGTCCAAGGATAAGGGCAAGTGGTTGCGCCGGGCACGCGCCCGGCGCGCGCCTACCAGCGGTAGAGGTCGGCGATGAAGCCGGCGGAGTAGCCCTCCGGCTGCGGCGGCAGTTCCACGAAGCCGTCGGTGCCCGCCAGCGCCAGGAAGTCGCCGGAGCCTTGGGGCTGGCGCGGCCGGCCCTGGGTGCTGCCGCCCGCGCCGGCGACCAGCGCCACAGGCATGAAATACGCCATCTTGCGCCCGCTGACGGCCTCGGTCAGCGCGAGTCGCTCCGGGGCGGGTGGTGGCGCGCCCATGGCCACGCGCAGCGCAGGCAGCACGTAGCGGTGCAGGCAGACCAGCGTGGAGACGGGATTGCCGGGCAGGCCGAACACCAGCTGGCCGTGGGGCGCGACGCCGAACCACATCGGGCGGCCGGGCCGCTGGGCGACCTGGTAGAACACTTCCTCCACGCCCAGCGCCTTCAGCGCCGCTGGCACGAAATCGAACTTGCCCTTGGAGACGCCACCGGACAGCACCAGCACGTCGCGGGATTCCAGCAGGGCTCCCAGGCGCTGGCGCATCAGCGCCTCCTCGTCGCGCAGGTGCTCATCGCCCACTTCGGCGAAACCCTTCAGCCGCAGCGCGGCCGCCACGGCATAGGCATTGGAGCGGCGTACCTGGTGGTCTGCGATGGGCAGCCCCGGCTCGACCAGTTCATCCCCGGTGGACACCACCGTGATGCGCGGCTGGCGTCCCACGCTGACCTCGGCGAGGCCGGCGGAGGCCACCACGGCGAGTTCAGCGGCGCCCAGGCGCATGCCGGCCGTCAGCATGGGCACGCCGGGCTGGCTGTCGGAACCGCGGCGCTGCACATTGCGCCAGGGCTCCGCGGTGGCCTCGGCGCGCAGCGTGAGCTGGCCCTGGGCAAGGTCGTATTCCTCGAGCGGAATTACCGCGTCGGTGCCATGCGGAAGCACTGCGCCGGTCATCACCTCGATGGCGGCGTCGGGGGCACCGAGCGTCAGGGGCACCGCGCCGGCGGCCTGCGTGCCCTGGATGCGGAAGGTGCGTGCGCCGCTGTCGAAGGCGCTGCTGGCCACCGCCACGCCATCCATGCACACGCGATCAAACGGCGGGTTGTCGCGTTCGGCCTGCACGTCCTGGCGCAGCACGCGGCCTGCCGCATCGCGCAGCGCCACGCGTTCGGCCGGCAGTCCGGTGACCCGTGACAGGACAAGCCGGCCAGCTTCGGCCGGCGTGAGTGCCTTGCCCTGGCTCATGCCGGCTCGGTGATGCGGCTGTATCCCACCGCCGCCGGTGGCGTGCCACCGCGCGTGATGGACACCGCGCAATACTTGAACTCGGGAATCTTCCCGAAGGGGTCCAGCGCGGAGTTGGTGAGGATGTTGGCGGCAGCCTCGTAGTAGGCGAACGGAATGAACACCGCCCCGGTGGGCGTGCCGTCGTCGCGCCGCACGTTGATCGCCACCTCGCCGCGGCGCGAGCGCACGGTGATGGTATCGCCCGGCGCAAGGCCCAGCCGGTGCAGGTCGGCGCCGTTCATCGATGCCGTGGCAATCGGCTCGATGGCATCGAGCACGTTCGAGCGTCGCGTCATGCTGCCGGTGTGCCAGTGCTCCAGCTGCCGGCCGGTGATCAGCACGAAGGGATAGTCCACGTCGGGCCGCTCGTCGGCGGGAATGATGTCGGCCGGCACGAGCTTCACCCGCCCGTCCGCGGTGGGGAAGCTGTCGATGAACACCGTGGGCTGGCCGGGATCTTCCTCGCTGAGGCAGGGATAGGTGACGCTGGATTCCCTTGCCAGGCGTTCCCAGCTGATGCCACCGATGGCCTCGTGCATGGCCTGGCGCATTTCCTCGTAGACGGCGGCAACGCCGCTTTCCTCGCCCGGGTAGTCCCAGGGCAGGCCCATGCGCGTGGCGACCTGCTGGATGATCCACAGGTCCTGGCGTGCATCTCCGGGGAGGTCGAGCGCGCGGCGCCCGAGCTGCACCATGCGGTCGGTATTGGTCACCGTGCCGGTCTTCTCCGGCCATGCGCTGGCCGGCAGCACCACGTCGGCATACCAGGCCGTCTCGGTCATGAAGATGTCCTGCACCACCAGGTGCTCCAGCGCGCACAGCGCCTCGCGGGCGTGGTTGAGGTCCGGATCGGACATCGCGGGGTTCTCGCCCATGATGTACATGCCGCGGATCTTGTGCGGGTCGCTGTCGTCGACCAGGCACTTGTCCATGATCTCCACCACGGTGTAGCCGGGCTTGTCGTCCAGCTTCGCGTTCCAGAACTTCTCGAAGCGCGCGTGCGCGTCCTTGTTGGACACGCGCTGGTAGTTCGGGAACATCATCGGGATCAGGCCGGCGTCGCTGGCGCCCTGCACGTTGTTCTGGCCGCGCAGCGGGTGCAGGCCGGAACCGGGCTTGCCGATCTGGCCGGTGACGGTGACCAGCGCGATCAGGCAGCGCGCATTGTCGGTGCCGTGCACATGCTGGCTCACGCCCATGCCCCAGAGGACCATGGCGGCCTTTGCCTTCGCGAACTCGCGCGCCACCTCGCGAATGGTCTCCGCGGGAATGCCGCAGATCGGCGCCATGGCCTCGGCGCTGTAACCCTCGACGTTCTTCTTCAGGGCCTCGAAATTGCTGGCGCGGTTGCGGATGAAGTCCTCGTTGGCGAGGCCTTCCTCGATCACCGTGTGGATCATCGCGTTCAGCAGCGCCACGTCGCCATCGGCGCGGAACTGCAGCGTGCGCCAGGCATGGCGGCCGATGTCGGTGATGCGCGGGTCGGCCAGCACGATCTTCGTGCCGCGCTTCGCCGCGTTTTTCATCCACGTGGCGGCCACCGGATGGTTGGCGGTGGGATTGGAGCCGATCACCAGGATCAGGTCCGAATGCTCCACGTCATTGACCTGGTTGGACACCGCGGCCGAGCCCACGCCCTCGAGCAGCGCCGCGACGCTGGAGGCATGGCAGAGGCGGGTGCAGTGGTCGACGTTGTTGCTGCCGAAACCGGTGCGCACCAGCTTCTGGAACAGGTAGGCCTCCTCGTTGCTGCCCTTGGCCGAACCGAATCCCGCCAGGGTCTTCAGGCCGTGCGTGTCGCGCAGGGCCTTGAGCTTGCCCGCGGCCAGGTCGAGGGCTTCCTCCCAGGTGGCCTCGCGGAACACATCGCGCCACTTCGCCGGGTCGCCGACCTCGGCCGGGTCCTTGGCCACGCCGGGCTTGCGGACCAGCGGCTTCGTGAGGCGCTGCGGGTGGTGCACGTAGTCGAAGCCGAAGCGGCCCTTCACGCACAGGCGGTTGTGGTTGGCGGGGCCGTCGCGCCCATCGACGCTGACGATCTTGCCGTCCTTCACGTTGTAGGTGAGCAGGCAGCCCACGCCGCAGAAGGGGCACACGGAATCGACCTTCCTGTCGACCTGCTGCGGGCCGACCAGCGTCTTCGGCATCAGCGCGCCGGTGGGGCAGGCCTGCACACACTCGCCGCAGGCCACGCAGGTGGAATCGCCCATGGGATCGGCGAGGTCGAACACGATGGCGCTGTGGCCGCCGCGGAAGGCATAGCCGATCACGTCGTTGACCTGCTCCTCGCGGCAGGCCCGCACGCAGCGCGTGCACTGGATACAGGCGTCGAGGTTCACCACCATGGCCGGGTGGGAAATGTCGCAGGGCGGCTGCTCGCGGCGCAGCGCCTTCAGTTCGGGGCGCACAGTCACGCCCAGGCGCGCGGCCCAGTCCGACAGCTCGCCATGCTGGCGCGTGGCGTCATTGCCCTGCCACTTGTAGCCCTCGTCGGGCATGTCGGAGAGCAGCATCTCCACGACCATCTTCTGGCTTTTCTGCGCCCGTTCGCTGGTGGCCTTCACCTTCATGCCGGGCGTCACCGCGCGGCAGCAGGAAGGCGCCAGCGTGCGCTCGCCGTCGATCTCCACCACGCAGGAGCGGCAATTGCCGTCGGGCCGGTAGCCCGGCGTATAGCAAAGGCGGGGGATCACGGTGCCCTCGCGCTCGGCGGCCTCGAGGATGGTCTCGCCTTCCAGCGCGCGCACCTTGCGGCCGTCGAGCTCGAACTCGATGGTGGCCGGCTTCAGTACCTGGTCTTCCGCAGCGCTCATCTCAGACCTCGTCCGGGAAATACTTCTGTACGCAGCGCACGGGATTCGGCGCCGCCTGGCCCAGGCCGCAGATCGAGGCATCCACCATCACCTGGTTGAGGTCCTCGAGCGTGGCGTGGTCCCACTTTGCAGCCTGCATCAGCGCGGCGGCCTTGCCCGTGCCCACCCGGCAGGGCGTGCACTGGCCGCAGCTCTCATGCTCGAAAAAACGCATCATGTTCAGCGCCGCGTCACGGGCGCGGTCCTTGTCGGACAGCACGATCACGGCAGCGGAACCGATGAAACAGCCATGCGGCTGCAGGGTGTCGAAATCCAGCGGCACATCGGCCAGCCGCGCGGGCAGGATGCCGCCGGAAGCACCTCCGGGCAGGTAGGCGTAGAGCTCGTGGCCGGGCAGCATGCCGCCGCAGAATTCCTCCACCAGCTCGCGCAGCGTGATGCCGGCAGGAGCCAGCTTCACGCCCGGCTCGCGCACGCGGCCGCTGACGCTGTAGGAACGCAGGCCCTTGCGGCCGTTGCGCCCGAAGCTGCTGAACCAGGCCGGGCCGCGCTCGATGATGTCACGCACCCAGTAGAGGGTCTCGAAGTTGTGCTCCAGCGTGGGACGGCCGAACAGGCCCACCTGCGCGATGTAGGGCGGGCGCATGCGCGGCTCGCCGCGCTTGCCCTCGATGCTCTCGATCATCGCGGACTCCTCGCCGCAGATGTAGGCGCCGGCGCCACGCCGCAGTTCGATGCGCGGCAGGGGGAAGGGCGGGTCGGCCTGCAGCAGCCCCAGCTCGCGCTCGAGGATGGCGCGGCAGCCGTGGTACTCGTCGCGCAGGTAGATGTAGCAGGCCTCGGTGCCCACCACGTGCGCGGCAATCAGCAGCCCCTCGAGGAAGCGGTGCGGGTCGCGTTCGAGGTAAGTGCGGTCCTTGAAGGTGCCGGGCTCGCCCTCGTCGATGTTCACCGCCATCAGCCGTGGCGCCGGCTGCTGGCGCACGATGTCCCACTTGCGGCCCGCGGGGAAACCGGCGCCGCCCAGGCCGCGCAGGCCCGAGTCGGACAGCGCCTTGATCAGTTCGGTGGCGCCCGGTTCGCCTTTCACCACGCGCGCCGCCAGCGCATAGCCGCCGGCCGCACGGTAGGCGCGCAACCCGACATAGGCGGGGGATACCTCGCGCGGGGCACGCGTGATCTGCCGGGGACCTTCGGCGGCCGGATCGAAGCGGCCATCATCGGCAGGCAACGGGTGCGCGATGCTGCCGTGCGCGACCGCGGCCTGCACCTGCGCCAGGTCGGCATGGGCCACCGGCGCGTGGTCCACCACCGCCAGCGGCGCCTGCTCGCAGCGACCCACGCAGGGAGCGGCGATGACGCGCACGTCATCGCCCAGCAGCGAGGGCAGGCGCTCAAGGAGTTCACGCGCACCCTGCATCTCGCACGACAGGCCATCGCATACGCGCACCGTGATGCGCGCCGGCTGCCGGCCGTCACGCAGCACCTCGAAGTGGTGGTAGAACGTGGCCACCTCGAACACCTCGGCCATGGGCAGGTTCATCTGCCGCGCCAGCGCCACCAGGTGGCGGTCATGCAGGCCGCGATAAAAATCGTTGAGCTTGTGCAGGTTCTCGATGAGCAGGTCGCGCCGGTGGGGCGGGGGACCGATGAGCTGCTGCACCTCGGCCATGGATACGTGGTCGGTCTGCCGGCCTTTCAGCTGGCTCTTCTTGCGGAGGCGGCCGCGCATCTGGTCTACGGATGCGGTGGCCACGACTCGGGCGTCTTTCTGGGGTGCGGTGGTGCTCATTGGCCGTCTGGTTGCTGCAGGGACATCCTGCCCTGCATTTCAGGGCAGAATAAGTGCGGAAGAATATCACGCAGGCCTCCCTGCCAGACTGTGGCGACCCGCACAAACATGCCTCCGACAGCAATTCCATCCGCAGCGGCCACGACGCAGCGCATCCTCGTGCTGGGAGGCGGCGACGTGGGCTCCGCCGTGGCGCACCTGCTGTTCCGCTGCGGTGTCCGCGTCGTGATCGCCGAACGAGAGCGCTCGCCGCATGCGCGACGCGGCATGGCCTTCACCGATGCGCTTTTCGACCAGGCGGCCGTGCTGGAGGGCGTAACGGCGCGGCATGTCGCCGACGTGCAGGCCATCGAGGAGTGCTGGCGGCAGGCGGGCTGCATTCCCCTGGTCACCCTGCCGGAAAACCTGCTGACTGCAGCGATCCGCTTCGACGTGGTGATCGACGCCACGATGCGCCGCGAGGCCACGCGCGCGGACCTGCGAGCCATGGCGCCCTGCGTCATCGGGCTGGGCCCCGGTTATGAGCCAGGCCTCAACTGCCATGTCGCCATCGAGACGCAGTGGGGCGGGCAGATGGGCATGGTGCTCAGGGACCGGCGTGCGGCCGACCGCAGCGGCGGCCCGCGTGCACTGGATGGCGTGACGCGCGAGCGTTTCATTCCAGCGCCGCAGGCCGGCGTATGGCGCACGGACGCAAGCCTGGGCCAGCGCGTCCGCCGTGGGGACGTGGTGGGCATGCTGGGCGAACAGGCGCTGCGCGCACCCATCGACGGGCACCTTCGGGGACTGGCGCGTGACGGCGTGCAGGTGCCTGCCGGCCAGCGCCTGGCCGAGGTCGATCCCAGGCAACTTCCCGAAGTCCAGGGCCTGGGTGAGCGCCCGCGCGCCGTCGCGCTGGGCGTGATCGAGGCGTTGGGCCTGGCTGCGCCGCCGGCCACGCCCGCGTGAACGACGGATCCGCCTCGGCGCTGGAACTGGTGTTGGGTGGAGATCCGGCATTGTTCGCGATCGTGCGCCTCTCCCTGGTGGTCAGCCTCAGCGCCACGGCCTGCGCCGCGCTGCTGGGGGCGCCGCTGGGAGCACTGGTTGCATTGAGCCGCTTTCCCGGTCGGCAGTTCGTCGTGGTCGCCCTGAACGCGCTGATGGGATTGCCGCCGGTGGTGGCGGGCCTTGCCATCTACCTGCTGCTCTCGCGCTCTGGGCCGCTTGGACCGCTGGGCCTGCTGTTCACGCCCCAGGCCATGGTGATCACGCAGACGCTGCTGGTCCTGCCCATCATCGCCGCCCTCACGCGGCAGACGGTGGAAGACCTGTGGGTGGAATACCGCGATGAGCTGGCAGCGATGGAAGTGGGTCCGCTGCGCCGGGTGACCACGCTGCTGTGGGATGCGCGCTTCTCGCTGGTCACGGCATTGCTCGCCGGCTTCGGACGCGCCGCGGCCGAGGTGGGGTCCATCATCATCGTCGGCGGCAACATCGAGGGTTATACGCGCACGATGACCACCAGCATCGCGCTGGAAACCTCGAAGGGGAACCTGTCGCTGGCCATGGGCCTGGGACTGGTGCTGGTCACCATCGTGCTGCTGGTGAATGTCGCTGCCTGGGGCGTGCGGCAGGCCGGCGCGCGCTTCGAGAATCGCTGATGGTTGCCGCGTCGCTGCCCATTGCCTTCGAGGACGTGCAGGTGGATTCCGCCGGCACGCGCATCCTGGATGGTGTCTGGCTGCAGGTGGCCGCCGGAGCGCCCACAGTGCTGATCGGGCCCAATGGGTCCGGCAAGACCACATTGCTGCGCACGGCCATGGGGCTGGTACGCCCCACTGCCGGTCGCATCCGCTGGGGATCGGCCACGGATGCATCGGCGGTACGACGGGCGCTGGTATTCCAGCGCCCCGTGATGCTGCGCCGGTCGGTGGCGGAGAACCTGCGTTTCTCGCTGGCAGCCGCGGGCGTGCCGCGCGATCGCCAGGCCGCGCGCGCGGAGGAGCTGCTGCGCATGATGGGGCTGCTGGAGCTGGCCGGTCGCCCGGCGCCGCGCCTTTCCGGCGGCGAGCGGCAACGCCTGGCCATGGCGCGCGCGCTGGCGCGTGATCCGCAGGTGTTGTTCCTGGATGAGCCGACGGCCAGCCTGGATCCGGCAGCCACCCTGGCCATCGAGGAGCTGGTGCGCAATGTCAGTGCCTCGGGCGTCAAGGTGGTGATGACCACGCACGACCTGGGCGAGGCCGCGCGGTTGGCCGGCGACGTGGTGCTGCTGCACCGGGGGCGCGTCGTCGAGCAGGGCCCGGTGCGACAATTGCTTGAACATCCGGTTACCGAGGAGGCGCGGCGCTTCATCGCCGGGCAGCTGCTGGTGTGAGGCAGCGAGGAGGAGGGATGTACAGACGATCTTTCGTGAAGTGGATGGGCGGCATCACCGCCGCCCTCATGGCGGCTGGTGCGTCGGGCGCGGCATCAGAAACCTCCATCATCGTCGCGTCCACCACGTCGACACAGGACTCGGGGCTGTTCAGCTACCTGCTGCCCATCGTGCGCGAGCGCACCGGGGTGGAAGTGAAGGTGGTTGCGCAGGGCACCGGGCAGGCGCTGGATACCGCGCGCCGCGGCGATGCCGACGTGGTGTTCGTGCATGACGCGGAGGCCGAGCGCCGCTTCGTGGCCGAGGGTTACGGCGTGGCGCGCCATCCTGTGATGTACAACGATTTCCTCATCGTCGGCCCCGCGGCCGATCCGGCCGGCGTGCGCGGCGGCAGGGACGTCGCGGCTGCGTTGCGCGCCATTGCACACGGGGGGCACGCGTTCGTGTCACGCGGTGACCGTTCCGGGACCCACCAGGCAGAGCTGCGACTGTGGGATGCGGCGGGCATCCAGGTGGATGCCGCGCGCGACCGCTGGTACCGGTCGGTGGGGCAGGGCATGGGACCCGCGCTCAACATGGCGTCGGCGGGTGATGCCTATGTGCTCACCGATCGCGGCACCTGGATCAGCTTCCGCAACAAGGGTTCGCTGCAGGTGATGGTCGAGGGCGATGCCAGGCTCTTCAACCAGTACGGGCTCATCCTCGTGAACCCGGCGCGGCATCCCCACGTGAAGGCCGCTGCCGGCCAGCGCGTGATCGACTTCCTGCTGTCGCGCGAAGGCCAGCAGGCCATTGGTGCCTTCCGCGTGGAAGGGCAGCAACTCTTCCGTCCCAATGCAGGTGGAACGGGGCAGTAATCGCCGGCAACATTCATCCGGCGCGAAGATATGACGCATCCTTCATATGAAGGCGCGCGCATATTTTCGCGCGCCGCAGCGGTGACCAGAATGCAGCTTCTTGCTGCTTCAAGGATCACCGCCGGATGCCTGAACTCCTCCCCACACAGTCCGCCGCCGTTGACGCGCTGGTCGCGCGCTTCGCCAGCCTCCCTGGCCCGCTGCTGCCATTGCTGCATGCCGTCCAGGAGGAACTGGGCTTCATTCCTGAAGACGCCATCCCGCAGATTGCGCAAGGGCTGAATCTCTCGCGCGCCGAAGTGCACGGCGTGGTGAGCTTCTACCACTGGTTCCGACGGCACCAGCCGGGCAGGCATGTGGTGCATGTGTGCCGGGCCGAGGCGTGCCAGGCCGTGAACTGCGAGGCCACCGAGGCCCATGCAAAGCGCGTGCTGGGCGTGGACTACCACGGCACCAGCGCCGACGGGCAGTTCACGCTGGAGGCTGCGTACTGCCTTGGCAACTGCGCCGCCGGCCCTTCGGTGATGATCGGTGACAGGCTCTACGGACGGGTCACTCCCGGGCGCCTCGAAGAGCTCCTCCAGCAGTGGAGGAACGCGCAGTGAGCGTGCAGGTGTATGTATCGCGTGACGCGGCCGCGTTGGCGCTGGGCGCCGACGAAACGGCCGCGGCACTGCAGGAGGCAGCCCGCGGGAAGGGCATCGACATCCGGCTGGTGCGCACTGGCTCGCGCGGCATGGTGTGGCTGGAACCGCTGGTCGAGGTGGAGGCGGGCGGGGAGCGCATCGGCTATGCGCCGGTGACGGCCCGTGACGTGCCGGCACTGGTGGAGGCCGGCCTGTTCAGCGCCGCGCCGCATGCACTCTGCCTGGGCGCGGTCGACAAACTGCCCTGGATGGCGAAACAGGAGCGCCTGACCTTCGCCCGCGTGGGCATCATCGATCCCGTCGACCTGGACCAGTACATCGCCCATGGCGGTTATGAGGGGCTGAAGCGCGCGCTGGCGCTGGGCGGCGCCGGGGTGGTGCAGGAAGTCACCGACTCGGGCCTGCGCGGCCGTGGCGGCGCCGCCTTCCCCACGGGCATCAAGTGGAAGACCGTGCTTGACCAGGCTGCCGACCAGAAATACGTGGTCTGCAACGCGGACGAAGGCGATTCGGGCACCTTCTCCGACCGCATGCTGATGGAAGGGGATCCCTTCACCCTGGTCGAGGGCATGACCATCGCCGGCGTGGCGGTGGGCGCCACGCAGGGTTTCATCTACCTGCGCGCCGAATATCCACATGCGGCTGCCACGCTGCGCGAGGCCATCGGCTCTGCCAGGCGCCGCGGCTACCTGGGGCGCGACGTGCTGGGCAGCGGCCAGGCCTTCGAGCTGGAAGTGCGCATGGGCGCCGGCGCCTATGTGTGCGGCGAGGAAACCTCGCTGCTGGAAAGCCTGGAGGGCAAGCGCGCAGAGGTGCGCTTCCGTCCCCCGCTGCCGGCGATCAAGGGCCTGTTCGGCAAGCCCACCGTCATCAACAACGTGATCTCGCTGGCCAGCCTGCCCATCATCCTGCAGAAGGGCGCGGCCTTCTACCGCGACTACGGCATGGGCCGCTCGCGCGGCACGCTGCCCATCCAGCTTGCCGGCAACATCAGGCACGGCGGCCTGGTGGAGAAGGCCTTCGGCGTCACGCTGCGCGAGCTGCTGTACGACTTCGGCGGCGGTTCGGCCAGCGGCCGTCCGATCCGCGCGGTGCAGGTGGGCGGCCCGCTGGGCGCCTACATCCCGGAGAAGGACTTCGACGTGCAGCTCGACTACGAGGCCTTCACCGCCATCGGCGCGCTGGTGGGCCACGGCGGCATCGTGGCCTTCGACGACACCGTCGACATGGCGAAGATGGCGCGCTACGCGATGGAGTTCTGCGCGGTGGAATCCTGCGGCAAGTGCACGCCCTGCCGCATCGGCTCCACCCGCGGCGTCGAGGTGGTCGAGCGCATCATGCAGGGCGGGGCGGATCGCCCGGCCAACATCAGGCTGCTGGAAGACCTCTGCGACACCATGCAGTACGGCTCGCTGTGCGGCCTGGGCGGCATGACGCCGTTCCCGGTGATGAGCGCACTGAAGCACTTTCCCGAAGATTTCAACCGCGACCGCTGAAGCGGACGGAGAACTCCATGCATTCACTGGACTACCAAGATCATGGCACCCCTGCGGCAGACGGGGCTCCGGTTACCCTGTTCATCGATGGCGCCGAGGTCACCGTACCGGCCGGCACCTCGGTGATGCGCGCGGCTGCAGCCGCGGGCACGCCCATTCCCAGGCTCTGCGCCACCGACACGCTCAATGCCTTCGGCTCCTGTCGCGTGTGCATGGTGGAGATCGATGGCCAGCGCGGCTATCCGGCCTCGTGCACCACGCTGGTGGCGCCGGGCATGAAGGTGAAGACCGACAGCGAGCGCCTGAAGAAGCTGCGTTCGGGCGTGGTCGAGCTGTATCTCTCTGATCATCCCGAGGCCGATGCGGCCGGTCCGCGCAGCGAGCTGCGCCAGGTGGCCGCGAAGCTGGGCATGACCACCACCACGCGCTATGGCAAGGATGGCAGGACCCACCTGGCCGCGTGCAAGGACGAGAGCAACCCGTACTTCAGCTTCGACCCGGCCGCCTGCATCGTCTGCTCGCGCTGCGTGCGCGCCTGCAACGAGGTGCAGGGCACCTTCGCGCTGACCGTGGAAGGCCGCGGCTTCGACTCGCGCATCGTGGCCAGCCAGGATGATGGCTTCAGGGATTCCGAGTGCGTCTCCTGCGGTGCCTGCGTGGAGAGCTGCCCCACCGGCGCGCTCACCGAAAAGACCCTGCAGCAGTTTGGCCAGCCCGTCGGGGCCGTGAAGACCACCTGCGCCTACTGCGGCGTGGGCTGCTCGTTCGTGGCCGAGGTGAAGGACCAGCAGGTGGTGCGCATGGTGCCCGACCGCGAGGGAAGCGCCAACCATGGCCACGCCTGCGTGAAGGGCCGGTTCGCCTACGGATATGCCACCCACAAGGACCGCATCACCAGGCCGATGATCCGCGCGAAGATCACCGATCCGTGGCGCGAGGTCAGCTGGGAGGAGGCCTTCCAGCACGCCGCATCCGAGTTCCGCCGCATCCAGCAGAAGTACGGCCGTTATTCGGTCGGGGGCATCACTTCATCCCGCTGCACCAACGAGGAGGCCTTCCTGGTGCAGAAGCTGGTGCGCGCCGCGCTGGGCACCAACAACGTGGACACCTGCGCGCGCGTGTGCCATTCGCCCACGGGGTACGGCCTGAAAAGCACGCTGGGCGAGTCCGCCGGCACGCAGGCCTTCGACTCGATCGAGAAGACGGACGTGATGCTGGTGATCGGCGCCAATCCCACCGATGCACACCCTGTGTTCGGCTCGCGCATGAAGCGCCGGCTGCGCGAGGGCGCGAAGCTGATCGTGGCAGACCCGCGCGAGATCGACCTGGTGCGCTCGGCGCACATCCAGGCCGATTACCACCTGCAGCTGCGCCCGGGCACCAACGTGGCGCTGATCAACTCGCTGGCCCACGTGGTGGTCACCGAGGGGCTGGTGAACGAGAAGTTCGTGGCCGCGCGCTGCGAGCCGGGTCCCTTCCAGCGCTGGAAGGACTTCGTGTCGCAGCCGAAGAACTCGCCCGAGGCCATGGAGGCCGTGACCGGCGTGCCGGCACGCCACGTGCGCCAGGCCGCGCGCCTGTATGCCAACGGCGGCAACGCGGCCATCTACTATGGCCTCGGCGTCACCGAGCACAGCCAGGGCAGCACCATGGTGATGGGCATCGCCAACCTCGCCATGGCCACCGGCAACATCGGCCGCGAGGGCGTGGGCGTGAACCCGCTGCGCGGCCAGAACAACGTGCAGGGTTCCTGCGACATGGGCTCCTTCCCGCACGAGCTGGCCGGCTACCGCCACCTCTCGGACGAGGCCACCCGCCTGCAGTTCAACGCCGAGTGGGGCGTGACCATCGATCCGGAGCCGGGCCTGCGCATTCCCAACATGCTCGAGGCCGCGATGGATGGCACCTTCAAGGCGCTGTACATCCAGGGCGAGGATCCGGCGCAGTCGGACCCGAACACGCAGCATGTGGCCGCGGGCCTGGCGGCGATGGAATGCGTGATCGTGCAGGACCTGTTCCTGAACGAGTCCGCCAAGTACGCGCACATCTTCTTCCCGGGTTCATCCTTCCTCGAAAAGGACGGCACCTTCACCAATGCCGAGCGCCGCATCCAGCTGGTGCGCAAGGTGATGGAGCCGCTGGGCGGCCTGGCCGACTGGGAGGTGACGGTGCGTTTCGCGAAGGCGCTGGGCTACGAGATGAACTACAGCCACCCGTCGGAGATCATGGACGAGATCGCGCGCCTGACGCCGACCTTCGCCGGCGTGTCCTTCGCCAGGCTCGCGGCCGAGGGCAGCATCCAGTGGCCCTGCAACGAGAAGGCGCCGCACGGCACCCCCACCATGCACGTGGAGGAGTTCGTGCGCGGCAAGGGACGTTTCTTCATCACGGAATACGTGCCCACCAGGGAAAAGGTGAACGCGAAGTTCCCGCTGATCCTCACCACCGGCCGCGTGCTCACCCAGTACAACGTGGGTGCGCAGACGCGCCGCACGCCCAACAGCCAGTGGTATGACGAGGACCGGCTGGAAATCCATCCGCACGATGCCGAGGATCGCGGCATCGCCACCGGCGACTGGGTGGGCGTGGCCAGCCGTGCCGGCACCACGGTGCTGCGCGCCGACGTCACCGGGCGCGTGCAGCCGGGGGTGATCTACACCACCTTCCACTTCCCCGAGTCCGGCGCCAACGTGATCACCACCGAGAACTCGGACTGGGCCACCAACTGCCCGGAATACAAGGTGACGGCAGTGCAGGTGATGAAGGTGCAGCAGCCCTCGGAGTGGCAACGGCGCCATGCCGAGAATGACCGCCGGCAGCGCGAGCTGCTGGAGAAGGCGAGGAGCCGCGCATGAGTGGCAACATCGGGCACCTGGTGAGCATGGCCAACGACATCGGCGATTTCTTCGTCGGCGAGGTGGGACCGGCCGAAGCCCCTGCCAGCATCGCGCTGCATCTGCAGCGCTACTGGGACCCCCGCATGCGCGCGGCGATCATCGCGCATGCGACCCGTGGCGGAGAGAATCTCTCCGCTGTCGCACTTGCCGCGGTGAAGGCATTGCCTGCACCGCCGCACCGCTGACAGGAATCGCGTCACATTCCTGCGATGAAGGCCGTGGTGTGCTCGCGCACGAGCGCACCACCAGCGTGCGGGCAAGCATGCTTATGGTGACACCAGATGGCGACATGAAATTTGACTGGTCAACCCGGTAGCAATTCCGTCAGGCGCCTGTAGAATTTCCCTTGGATTCTGCATCGCAGCAAGGACAGCGCATGTCCGACAGCAGGGAGGCTTCCACATGGTGCGTGCGCAAGACACCTGGCGGTTCTTGCCTGAATGTGCGGCTGGTGCTGTCGCATCAGGGGTGTCGCACTCGTGATCCAGGACTGGAACGCCATTCTCCAGTCGTGGCTGGATCCGGGTCCTGAAGGCAGGAACCTGCGCTTCCAGGACTTCCCCACTTTCCACCTGATGACCATTGCCAACCTGGCCAAGGCCAGCGTGAGCCGCGCCTGCCTGGAGCCAGCGAACCTCTCGGTGCCCGAATGGCGGCTGCTGACCACGCTGGTGGGCGGCCAGCCCGTGCCCTTCGCGCACATCGCTTCCCTGACACTGATGGACAAGGGGCAGATCAGCCGCACGTTGCGCACTGCGCAAGGCAAGGGGCTGGTCGAGACCGCGGTCATGCCGCTGGAGCGCCGCAACGCGGAAACCTCCGTGTCCTCCATCGGCCGGGTGATGGTGAGCATCACCGGCAAGGGCCGCGAGGCGTACGAGAAGGTGATGCCGCAGGCGCAGCGCTCGCAGCTGAAGCTGGTGGAGCTGATGTCCCCGGAGGAGCGGCGGGTGATGGCCGACATCGGGCGCCGGCTGTACGAAATGCTGGCCTCGGACCTGCAGAACCGTACATAACAGGGCCTTCCGGTCCCCCGGGGACACGTCCCGGGGCTTCCCGGCACCCGCGGCCATGGCCTGCCGGCGGGTTTGCACTAGAATGCGACCCCTGCCGCGGGGTGGGCTGCCGCCCGTCCCGCCGCTTTTCATCATTGCAGGAGTGTCCAGGTCTTGAGCCAGCCCATCAGCCTCGCCGTCGAAGACGGCATTGCCGTCATCACGGTAGATAACCCGCCCGTCAACGCCATCTCCGCCGCCATGCGTCGCGGCCTGCTCGATGCCGTCCGCCAGCTGGCCCAGGACAGCAGCGTGAAGGCCGTGGCCATCTACGGTGCCGGCCGCACCTTCATCGCCGGCGCCGACATCGGCGAGTTCGGCGGCACCATGGCGCTGCCGCTGCTGCGCAATGTGCTCGTTGAGCTGGAGCAGCTGCCGCAGCCCGTGGTGGTGGCGCTGCACGGCACCGCGCTGGGCGGCGGCGTCGAGCTGGCCCTGGCCTGCCACTACCGCATCGCCGAGCAGGGCGCGAAGCTCGGCTTCCCGGAAATCACGCTGGGCGTGGTGCCGGGTGCCGTGGGCACGCAGCGCCTGCCGCGCCTGATCGGGGCCTCCAAGGCCCTGTCGATGTTCCTCGACGGCCGCCCGGTGGGCGCCGCCGATGCCAAGGCCCTGGGCCTGGTCGATGACGTGTTCCAGGGCGACCCGCGCACCGCGGCCATTGCCTACGCGAAGCAGCTGGTTGCTGCCGGCAAGGGTCCGCGTCGTGCCTGCGATGCCAAGGTGACCCCGCTGAGCGAGGAGGAGATCGCCACCTTCCGCGCCCAGGCTGCCAGGCAGCACCGCGGCATGATCACCCCGGAACTGGACATCGCCGCCGTGCGTGCCTCCTGGGAACTGCCGTTCGCCCGTGGCCAGGCCGTCGAGGAGGCGCTGAGCGATGGTTCGCTGTCGACGCCGGAATCCAAGTCGATGCGCCACCTGTTCTTCGCCGAGCGCCGCGTGGCCGACGTGCCGGGCGTCACCGCCGCGGACAAGCCGCGCGAGATCAAGAGCTGCGCCGTGATCGGCTCGGGCACCATGGGCGGTGGCATCGCCATGGCCTTCGCCAATGCCGACATCGCCGTGAAGCTGGTGGACGTGGACCAGGCGGCGCTCGACCGCGGCCTTGCCACCATCCGCAAGAACTACGACGTGAGCGTGAAGCGCGGCAAGATGACGCCGCAGGACGTCGAGAAGCGCATGGGCCTGATCACGCCCACCACGAAGTACGAGGATCTCTCCGGCGTCGACCTCGCCATCGAGGCGGTGTTCGAGGACATGGGGCTGAAGAAGAAGATCTTCGCCGAGCTGGACCGCGTGATGAAGCCGGGCGCCATCATCTCCACCAACACCTCCACGTTGAACATCGACGAGATCGCCACGGCCACCAGGCGTCCCGGCGACGTGCTGGGCCTGCATTTCTTCAGCCCGGCCAACGTGATGCGCCTGCTGGAGATCGTGCGCACCAACAGCACCACCAACGAGGTGCTGGCCACCGCGTTTGCGCTGGCCAAGAAGCTGAAGAAGGTGGGCGTGCTGTCGAAGGTGAGCTACGGCTTCATCGGCAACCGCATGATGGACCCGTACGGCCGCGAGGCCGAGCGCATGGTGCTGGAAGGCGCCGATCCGGCCGAGGTCGATGGCGCGCTGGAGGAATTCGGCATGGCCATGGGCATCCTCGCCGTGTACGACATGGCCGGCGTGGACGTGGGCGTGAAGGTGCGCCGCGCCAATCCGGACCAGGTGCCCAAGGACGACCCGACTTTCTACCGCTCCTCGCAGGTGCTGTTCGACCAGGGCTGGCTGGGGCAGAAGTCCGGCAAGGGTTACTACCGTTACGAGGCGGGCTCGCGCGAGCGCCTGCGCCACGAGGATGCGCTGAAGCTGCTGGCAGAGGAGGGCCGCAAGCTGGGTGTGGCGCGCGCCACGCCGCCTTCGCGCCAGGAGATCACCGAGCGCTGCATCTACGCCATGATCAACGAGGGCGCGAAGCTGCTCGAGGAAGGCGTGGCGCTGCGTCCCGGCGACATCGACGTGGTGTACACCTCCGGCTACGGTTTCCCCCGTCGTCGTGGTGGCCCCATGTTCTACGCCGACCAGATCGGGCTCGATACCGTGGTGGCGGGCCTGAAGAAATACGCCGGCACGGGCCTGGCGCGCGACTGGGAGCCGGCGAAGTTGCTGCGTGAGCTGGCGGAATCCGGCAGCACCTTCGCGGCCTGGGCCGAGTCCCGCAAGGGCTGAACGCCCCGCGCTATTCGCCCGCCGCAGTGAAGATGAGCTGCGGCGTGGCGCGCGCGTCGATCCACAGGAATGCCAGCTGCCCGTAGCGCCTTGCCAGCGCGCGGGCAGCGGGCAGTGCAAGGCCAAGCGCGAGCACGCTTTCTTCCGTCCAGTCTTCACCGTCCTGCGCGGCATCCGGTTCATTGCGGGCGCCGAGGCAGGGATGTCCGGCTCGCGCCAGCTCCCCGAGCAGCCGCTGCTGTGCTGATTCATTCCATTGCCTGTCCCGGCGCTCGCTGCCGGGATTCCAGGCCGTAAGCAGCGCCGCGCCACTGGCCCGGGCTTCACGCAGCAGCCTGCCGAGTTCCACGTTTTCCTTTCCCACCCGCAGTTGCAGCTCCTGTCCGGAAGCCCGCACACGATAGGTCGTGCGCAGATAGGCCGCGGCCAGCGGACGCGGGGCAGGTGAAGTCATAACCCGGAGGGAATGGCCATTGGAGTTCGTTTTTCGGAGGCATTAGGCTCGGACATGACAGGATTCCATTCGACACACGAATAACAAGGAAGGGGGCCGTGGATGAATTGGGAGGAGACCGCCAGGAACTGGATTTCCCCTGGCACACGCGGTGAGCGGCTTCGATTCCACGACTTTCCGGCATTCCACCTGATGAGCCTGGCAGCGGGCGTGAAA
Organism: uncultured bacterium; assembly: GCA_965652645.1. GTDB lineage: Bacteria > Pseudomonadota > Gammaproteobacteria > Steroidobacterales > Steroidobacteraceae > ZC4RG30. The sequence goes on from CBFGXE010000018.1 coordinate 49,528, forward strand.
CATGCGCTGGTGCACCGGTTCCTGGATCCATGGGGACTTTCGATGCCGGAGTGGCGGCTGTTGTCCACCGTGGCGGAGTGCTCGCCCGTGCGATTCGCGCGCATCGCCGAACTCACCGCCATGGACAAGGCGCAGGTGAGCCGCGCGCTGCGCATCGCGCAAGGCAAGGGGCTGGTGGACACGGCCATGCTGCCGGCGGGAGATGGCGCCGAGGGCGAGCGCCCCGGTGCGGGCCGTTTCCATGTGCTGATCACTGACGAGGGGCGCGAGGTGCACGCCCGCATCATGCCGCAGGCGCAGCGCGACCAGTTGCGACTGATCGAACTGATGTCACCGGAAGAGCGTCGCACGGTGGTGAAGGTGGCGCAGCGCGTGTTCGCACTGCTGGAAGACGACCTGGATGCGCTGCAGGCCGCTCGCGGGCGGGCGAGCCTGCCTGCCGAGGAATCAGACCAGGCCGTTTCGGCCTGAGGCCGGCGCAATCAGGCGGTGCGCGGCAGTGCGGCCGCCTCGGCGGCCAGTTCACGGATTGCGGCCCAGTCTCCCTTCTTCACAAGCTCTCCCGGAGCGACCCAGGAGCCACCCACGCAGGCCACATTGGGCAGCGCGAGATATTCCACGGCATTGCCGCGCGATACGCCGCCGGTAGGGCAGAAGCGCATTTCGGGAAAGACGGCGTGCAGCGCCTTGAGCATGCCGGTGCCACCAGCCTGCTGCGCGGGGAAAAGCTTGCAGGGATTGAAGCCCCAGGAGCGGGCCTGCATCACTTCGCCTGGCGTCATCACGCCGGGCAGCCAGGGCAGTCCGGATTCCTGTGCCGCCGCAGCCAGTCCTGCCGTGCAGGCAGGCGAGACAGCGAATTGTGCGCCGGCGTCGCGGGCGGCGGCGAACTGACCGGGAGCGGTGAGGGTGCCAACGCCGACCACTGCATCGGGTGCGGCCTGTCGCATCAGCTCCACGGCCTGGAGGGCAACCGGCGTGCGCAGCGTGACTTCCAGCACCGGCAGTCCGCCCGCCACCAGCGCCTCGGCCAGCGGTGCGGCCTGCCGTACATCCTCCAGCACGATCACCGGGATCACCGGCGCGCGGTGCAGGATGGCAAGCAGTGTGTCGTTCATGGATTGCAGGCCCTGGCGCCGGATTCGGCATCGGTGGCGTGGGCGCGGAAGGTGGCGAACAGTTCCCTGCCGCAGCCCTGGTGGTTGCCGGGCGCAATGCTGTTGTCGGCGGGACGGGCAGCGAACCCGGCTTCGCCAACCAGCGCCTCAAGCCTGCCGGCCGGCGCGTCCAGGCGGATGAGATCGCCATCGCGCACGCGACCCAGCGGTCCACCACAGGCACTTTCAGGACTCACGTGGATGGCCGCGGGGACCACGCCGGAGGCGCCGGACATGCGTCCATCGGTGACCAGCGCCACGCGATGGCCCTGCGCCTGCAGTACCGACAGGGCGGGGGTGAGCTTGTGGAGCTCGGGCATGCCGTTGGCGCGAGGTCCCTGGCCACGCAGCACCACGACCACATCGCAGGCCAGGCGTCCGGCGCGGAAGGCGTCGAGTACCTGCTGCTGGCTGGTGAACACCTGCGCGGGTGCCTCCACCACCTGGTGTTCTGGGCGCACCGCCGACACCTTGATCACGGCACGGCCGAGGTTGCCACGCAGCAGCTTCAGTCCGCCCTCGGCGCTGAAGGGATCGGCCACGCCACGCAGCACTTCGGGATCGCGGCTTTGCACCGGCGCATCGCGCCAGGCGAGGCCGCCATCGCCCAGCCAGGGCTCCTGCGCATAGGCGCGCAGGCCGCTGCCCCACACCGTGCCGATGTCCTCGTGCAGCAGGCCGGCGTCCAGCAGCTCGCGCACGAGGAAGGCCATGCCCCCCGCAGCGTGGAACTGGTTCACGTCCGCCTTGCCATTGGGATAGATGCGGGCCAGCAGCGGCACCACGGCCGAAAGGTCGTGGAAGTCATCCCAGTTGATGTGGATGCCCATGGCATGGGCCATGGCCACCAGGTGGATGGTGTGGTTGGTGGAGCCGCCGGTGGCCAGCAGGCCGACGATGGCGTTGACCACGCTGCGCTCGTCGATCATCTGCGCCATGGTCAGCGTGCCGCCGGCCGGGCCGCTGAGCTGTGCCGCACGTTGCGTGGCCGCGATGGTGAGCGCATCGCGCAGCGGGGAGTGCGGCGGCACGAAGGCGGCGCCCGGCAGGTGCAGCCCCATCACCTCCATCATCATCTGGTTGCTGTTGGCCGTGCCGTAGAAAGTGCAGGTGCCCTCGTCGTGGTAGCTGGCGGCCTCGGCTTCCAGCAGCTCCTCGCGCGTGGCCTTGCCCTGGGCATAGAGGTTGCGCACGCGGGACTTCTCGGGATTGGGAATGCCCGAGGGCATCGGGCCGCCCGGCACGAAGATCACCGGCAGGTGGCCGAAGCAGGCCGCACCGATGAACAGCCCCGGCACGATCTTGTCGCAGATGCCCAGCAGCAGCGCGGCGTCGAACATGTTGTGTGACAGCGCGATGGCGGTGGACATGGCGATGGTGTCGCGGCTGAACAGCGACAGGTCCATGGCATCGGTGCCCTGGGTGACCCCATCGCACATCGCCGGCACGCCGCCGGCGAACTGCGCGACGGCGCCGGCATCGCGCGCGGCGGCGCGGATCAGCGGCGGATAACGCTCGTAGGGCCTGTGGGCCGAGAGCATGTCGTTGTAGGCGGAGACGATGGCGATGTCCGGCCATGGCGAGCTGCGCAGCGCGGCCTTGTCGGGGCCGGCTGCGGCGAAGCCATGGGCGAGGTTGGCGCAGCCATGGCGCGCGCGGGCGGTGCCGTCGTGGCGCGCGGCCTGCATGCGTGCGAGGTAATCCGCGCGGCTGGCGCGGCTGCGCTCGATGATGCGCCGGGTGATGTCTGCAACTGTTGGATGTGCCTGGCCATGCGCCGTGCTCATGCCCCGCATACTGGGCGAGCGCAGCGCTGTTGTCCATGCTCCATCCGCTGTCGCAGAATGCAGTGATGGAAACATTGCAGGATTTCGACCTTGTCCTTTTCGGCGGTACCGGCGACCTTGCGATGCGCAAGCTGCTGCCGGCGCTGTATCGCCGCTACGTGGCAGGGCAGTTCCCGCCCGGTGCGCGCATCGTCGGCATCGCCAGGGGCGGGAGGTCCCGCGAGGCGTTCCAGGCAGAAGTGGCCGCGCGCTGCCGGCAGCATGCCGCCGAGAGCTTCGATGAGGCGAAGTGGGCGGGCTTTGCCGGGCACCTGCATTATCTGGCAGTGGATGCGGGGCGAGCGGAGAGCTTCGATGCGCTGGCCGGTTTCCTGCGCGGGCGCGAGCAGGTTACGCGCATCTTCTTTCTCTCGACGGCGCCGACACTGTTCATCGGCATCAGCGACGCCATCGGCGCAGCCGGCCTTGCGACGCCGCAGTCGCGCATCGTGCTGGAGAAGCCGCTGGGCACGGACCTGGCCTCGGCCACGCAGATCAACCAGCACGTGGCCGCACACTTCGGCGAGTCGCAGATTTTCCGCATCGACCACTACCTGGGCAAGGAGGCCGTGCAGAACCTGCTGGCGCTGCGCTTCGGCAATGCGCTGTTCGAGCCGCTGTGGC
>CBFGXE010000019.1:0-45912 GCA_965652645.1 uncultured bacterium
CGATGCCGGTGCCGCTTCCGTCGCCGCTGGCCAGGCGGTCATGCAGCCTGTCCACGATGCGACACTCAAGGCGCTGGGCGACATCCAGGCCGACTTTGAGCAGCGTGAAGCCCGACGGAGGGAAAAGATCGCGGCGGAGCGCGAAGCGCGGCAACCCAGGGCTTATCGGTGGAAAGACAAGGAAGGCATTTGGCACTTGTCGGATACCGCACCGCAAGATGGTTCCCCGGTTGAAGTAATTCCCGTGCAGATCCGCTGACCATTCATCACGACCGGGACCTTGTCGCGTTCGCCACCGACCCCGTTTCAGCGGCGGTCCCGCGCGCCTCCCATTCTTTCCGGCAGACGCTATCCTTGCGGGCCTGTTCCGCCCGGAGGTGTTGCCATGCTTCGTCCCCTGCTTGTCGCTCTTGCAGCCTGTGCCCTGCCCCTTGCCGGTTGCGGTTCAAAGACGCCTGCGGTGACGGGGCCTGCGCCGGCATCGGAGCTGCTGGCGAAGGTCGACATCCCGTATGAGCAGTTCGAGCTGGAAAATGGCCTCAGGGTGCTGGTGCACACCGACCGGAAGGCGCCGGTGGTGGCGGTGTCGATCTGGTACGACGTGGGATCCAAGCACGAGCCGGCGGGCAAGACCGGCTTTGCGCATCTTTTCGAGCACCTGATGTTCAATGGCACCGAGAACGTGCCGGGGGACTACTTCGAACCGCTGCGCCAGATCGGCGCCACTGACCTCAATGGCACGACCTGGTTCGATCGCACCAACTACTTCCAGACGGTGCCGACGCCGGCCCTGGAAGTGCCGCTGTTCATGGAGAGTGACCGCATGGGTCACTTGCTGGGTGCCGTGACGCAGGAGGTACTCGACAACCAGCGCGGTGTGGTCCAGAACGAGAAGCGGCAGGGAGACAACCAGCCCTACGGGCTGGTGGAGTACGCGCAGCTCGCCGCCCTGCTCCCTCAGGACCATCCCTACGGCCACAGCACCATCGGCTCGATGGCGGACCTGGACAGCGCCAGCCTCGAGGACGTGAAGCAGTGGTTCGCGGACCATTACGGTCCGAACAACGCCATCCTGGTGCTGGCTGGAGACATCGATGCGAAGACCGCGAAACCGCTGGTCGAGAAGTACTTCGGCGACATCCCGCGCGGCAAGCCTGCCCCGAGGGTCGACTCTTCGGTGCCCTCGCTGCAGCAGGCGAAGTTCGAGACCATGAAGGACGGCGTGCCGACCCAGCGCCTGTACCGCATGTGGACGGCGCCAGGGATGAACGATCCGGACGCGGTGCCCCTGGGCATCGGCATGGCGGTGCTGGGCGGGCTTTCCAGCTCACGCCTGGACAACATCATGGTGCGCGAGGAGCAGATTGCCGTGCGCGTTGCCGCCTCCTACCAGGACTTCGCGCAGCTGGGATTCCTCGAGGTGTTTGCCGACGTGAAGCCGGGCGTGGATCCGGAGCTGGTGGCGAAGCGCCTGGACGAGATCGTGGCGCAGTTCATCGAGGAAGGCCCGACGGAAGACGAGGTGCAGCGAGTGGTGGTGCGCAACATCGCCGGCACCATCGCCGGGCTGGAGTCGGTGGGCGGATTCAGCGGCAAGGCACCCACGCTGGCCGAGGGCCTGCTCTATTCGGGTGACCCGCATTTCTACAAGAAGCGCCTGGCCTCCGCGCCCGTGGGCGAGGTGAAGGCGGCGCTGCAGAAGTGGCTGAAGCGTCCGGTTTATGCGCTGCACGTGGTGCCGGGTGAGCGCGACGCCTACGAGGAAGCCAGGGGCGTCAGGGCGCGGGACGGCGCGGCGCGCGGGCCTGCCTTCTACCGTCCACCGGGCGAGGAGTTCGGCCGCGGCCCGCTGATGGCCGCGGACCGCAGCAAGCTGCCGGAGGTGGGCACCGATGCGAACCTGGACTTCCCCACGGTGGAGACGGGGGAATTGTCCAATGGCATCAAGGTGCATTTCGCGCGGCGCACTTCGGTGCCGACGCTGCGGCTGTCCGTGAGCCTGGATGCCGGTTATGCCGCCGATCCGAAGGACAAGCTGGGCACGCAATCGCTGATGCTGGCGCTGCTCACCGAGGGCACGACCTCGCGCAACAGCACGCAGATCGCCGAGGAACAGGAGCGGCTGGGCGCCAGCATTTCCGCTTCGGCCAGCCTCGACCGCACGGGCATCTCGATGTTCGCGCTGATGCCCAACCTGGGGCTGTCGCTCGACCTGCTGGCCGACATCGTGAAGAACCCGGCTTTCGACCCGGGTGAGCTGGAGCGCCTGCGCGTGCAGCAGCTCAACGGCATCGCCTCGGAGAACAGCGACCCGCAGGCGCTGGCGCAGCGCACGCTGCCGCCGCTGATCTATGGCACGGGCCATCCCTATGGCATTCCCTTCAGCGGCACGGGCGATCCGGCCGTGGTGGAGAAGCTCACGCGTGATGACCTGGTGGCCTTCCACCAGCGGTGGATCCGTCCGGACAACGCCACCATTTTCGCGGTGGGCGACACCACGCTGGCGGCGCTGCTGCCGCAGCTGGAAGAGCGTTTCGGCAAGAGCTGGGTGGCGCCCGAAGTGGCACGCGGCAGCAAGAACTTCGACGCCGGGATTCCCGCGCGCGCCGAGCGCATCGTGCTGGTGCACCGCGCCGGCTCGCCGCAGTCGATGATCTATGCCGGGCAGGTGATGGACCTGGAGGGCTCGGCGGACCTGGAGGCGCTGTTCGCCGGCAACGAGGTGCTGGGCGGCAACTTCCTCTCGCGCATCAACATGGACCTGCGCGAGACCAAGGGCTGGTCGTATGGCGTGCGCGGCAGCGTCAATCGCCTGCAGCACCGCATTCCCTACCTGCTGCGCGCGCCCGTGCAGACCGACAGGACGGCCGATGCCATCGTGGCGCTGAAGAAACACTTCACCGACTTCGTGTCCGGCAAGGGGGTGACGCCGGAGGAGCTGGCGCGCACCATCAATGGCCGCATCCGCGAGCTGCCGGGCAGCTTCGAGACCAGCGGCGCCGTGCTCTCCCAGATGCAGCAGGACGTGCTGTACGGGCGGCCTGCCGACTATGTGGAGTCGCTGGCCGACCGCTATCGTGGCTTCGACGCGGCCGCGCTGGATTCCGCCGTGCGCGGCGCGGTCGATCCGGACGGCTTCACCTGGGTGGTCGTGGGCGACAAGGCACGGGTGCTGACCCAGCTGCAGCGGCTGCGCATTCCCTTGACCGTCGTGGATGCTCCCAGGGCTGCTGGCGGCTGACAAAAATGACCGTATTCACATGGGGATAGGTAATTATCCTCATGTGACTTAGAGGATCGCGCGCGCGTGGAATCCAGCATTTCCCTGCAGGCACTGGTCTCCGCAGTGGGGCTCGGCCTGCTCATTGGCGCCGTACGTGAGCGCGCCCAGCCGGATCCGGCCAATACGGTGGCCGGCGTGCGCACCCACCTGATCGTGGCGCTGGCCGGCACGCTCGGGGCGGCGCTGGGTACCGCCGTGCTGGTGGCCGTGCTGCTGCTCATCGGTGCCCTGATGGTGGCCAGCTACCTGCGCACCGAAGGGGACCCGGGGCTCACCGGCGAGGTGGCGCTGCCGGTGACCGCGCTGCTGGCGGCCCTGGCGCATTCCCATCCGGGCCTCGCGGCGGGCATTGCGGTGGTGGTGGCCGGAGCGCTGTTCGCCAAGCGTCCGCTGCACGAGCTGGTGCGCGAGAAACTCAGCGAGCATGAACTGCGCGACGGCCTGCTGCTGGCCGGCGCCGCGCTGGTGGTGCTGCCGCTGCTGCCGGACGAGCCGGTGGATCCCTGGGGCGTGCTGGTGCCCTCGCGCCTGTGGCGCATGGTGGTGCTGATCCTGGCGGTGGGAATGGCCGGCCATGTGGCCCTGCGGGTGACGGGGGCGCGCTGGGGCCTGCCGCTGGCCGGGTTCCTGGCGGGATTCGCCTCCTCCACGGCCGCGGTGGCCGGCTTCGGTCAAAGAGCGCGGGCGGAAATCGGCCATGTGGCACCTGCCGCCTCGGCCGCGCTGTTTGCCAACCTGGGGTCCCTGCTGCTGTTCGCGGGGGTGGTCGGGGCCGGTGCCCCGCTGCTGTTGCGCCACGCCGCCCTGCCGCTGGGAGCCGCGGCACTGGTGCTGCTGGTCTTTGCCGTGGGCGGGATCTGGCGCCGGGAAACCCTGGATGCCCTGCCCCGGGGCGGCAAGGCGCGGGTGTTCCATCTCAGCCACGCCCTGCTGCTGGCCGGCCTGATGGCCGTGCTGCTGCTGGGCTCCACGCTGCTGCAGCGTCATTTCGGCAGCGCGGGCGTGATCGCGGCCGCGGCCGCCGTGGCCATGGTCGAGGTGCATGCCGCGGCGGCCAGCCTGGCCCAGCTGGCCACCCAGGGACAGCTCACCCTGGCGGCGGCCGGATGGGGCCTGGTGTTGCTGGTGTTTGTCGCCGGGGTCGCCAAGGGGGCGCTGGCATTTGCCAGCGGCGGGTCCCGCTACGGCTGGCGCGTGGCCACCGGCCTGGTGGCCGCCGCAGCGGCCATGGGCCTGGCGCATCTGGTGCGGCCGGCCCTGGGCGGCGCGGCCTGACAGGTCCTTCCGGAACGCGCCGTTCCGTATCAACCGGAGTCCCTTTTCGCGAACCCGGCGATTGCACTCGTGTCACGCGGGTGTATATTCGGACTCTACCCCCTTGACATAAAGGGAGGTTTTTCCGGTGCAACCTTCAGGTACCACTTGAAGTTGCATCCACAACAAGACCAACGACTACGTCGGCATGTGGACAGGTCCCGCCATGAACAACATCTTCGAAAAGCTCCAGCAGGCCACCCTCTGCCTCTCCCAGGATGGTCCGATCAAGGACCGCCTGGCGACGGCCTACGACGCACACCTGAATGCCGTTGAGGCGGAATCCCTGCCTGAGAACCTGCGTGCGGACTTCGGCGCGCTGTGCGCCGCCATGCATCGCGAGGCACCGCAGGTGCGCGAAAGCGCGGTGCGCGCCTCGGTGCGCAAGATGTCCACCCACGAGGCCAGCAGCCATGCGGCCATGGTGGTGCGGCTGTTCGCGGCGATGGCGCGGGTGGAGGCGGCACAGTCGCATGCCCCCGTGCGTGCGGGACGCAACTCGCCGGTGGTGCAGCTGTTCGCTGCCGAAGGCTGAAGGCGCCAGCCTAGAGCTTGAAGTCCTTGAACTCGTCGGGGTTGAACTCGACGGTCTCGAAGCGCGCGGTGTTCTCGCCGCGCGCCAGGCGCCGGATGGCATCGACCATGCCGCGCTCCTCCCAGCCCACGATGTCATCGCAGCGGTCGGTGAGCAGCTTCGGCAGCTCGCGCGAGGTGCCGAAATTCTGCATCAGCAGCACCGGTTTCTTCTGCGACTGCGCGTAGTTCATCTGGAAGATGGTGAGGTCGGGGTGCTCGTCGTAGAGTCCCGGCAGCGCGATCACGATCTCGGCCTGGTTGATCTGGCGGCGCAGGTCTTCGCGCACTCCTTCCGTGTCCACCGAGGCCGGCGGCTTGTCCGGGGTGCTGGTGTTGCGGTAGAAAAAGTTGCGGGCGGCCTCGAGGTACTCGAACACGCGCTGGTAGTCGTCCGCGTCGTGCCAGTTGTGCGTGACGAACACGCGGATGGGATTCTGCTGCGACATGGCGACTGAAGTGTAACCCAAACTCCCGATACACTAGCCGGTCAGTGGATTTTGTCGCGGAGTCCGGGCTTGCGCCTCGTGGTCTACAACATCCGTTATGCCACCGGCACCGGGCCGGTGTTTCACCTGCCGGTGCCCGGTGCCGGCTACCTGCGCAGCAGCCGGCGCGTGCTGGCCGGCCTCACCGAATTCCTGCGCGGCCAGGACGCCGACGTGATCGGCCTGATCGAGGTGGACACCGGTTCGGTGCGTTCCGGAATGGTCAACCAGGCGGCGCACATCGCCGGCAGCCTGGGGCATTTCTCCATCTACCAGTGCAAGTACGGCGCGGCCTCGGTGAACAACTTCCTGCCCATCGTGCGCAAGCAGGCCAATGCCTTCCTGGCGGCCCCCCGCGTGCACGGCGAGCGCTTCCATTACTTTGACTCGGGCATCAAGCGGCTGATCATCGAGCTGGAGCTGGACGAGGTCTGCATCTTCCTGGTGCACCTGTCGATCAAGTACCGCCACCGCCAGTACCAGCTGCGTTACCTGCACGAGCTGGTGGAGAAGTCCAGCAAGCCGGTGATCGTGGCCGGGGACTTCAACACCTTCTGGGGCACGCATGAGCTCTACCTGTTCATGCGGGCGGCAGGGCTGCGCAGCGCCAATGCGAAGAGCGTGCCCACCTACCCGGCCCAGGCGCCGCGCGCGGAGCTGGATTTCGTGCTGGTCAGCAACCGCATCGAGGTGGATGATTTCCGGGTGCCGGACCTGCGCCTGTCCGACCACCGGCCGGTGATTTGCGATTTCCACGTGCGAGCGGAGTAAGCCATGAGCACAGACGCCTGGCAGTACCGGCAGGATCCCGACGGCATCGGCGTGCTGACGATCGACGTCCCCGGCAAGTCGGTCAACACGCTTTCGGCCGCGGTGCTCGAGGACCTGGACCGCGTGCTCGATGGCATCGGGCGCGTGCCGCCGAAGGGACTCTTGATCCGCTCCGGCAAGCCGGGGGGGTTCATCGCCGGCGCCGACATCAATGAATTCCTCACCTTCGGCTCGCGCGAGGAAGCGCTGCAGGCGGTGCTGCGCGGGCAGCGCCTGTTCGACCGCATCGCGGCACTGCCCTTCCCCACCGTCGCGGTGATCCAGGGATATGCCGTCGGTGGTGGCATGGAGCTGGTGCTGGCCTGCACCTACCGGGTGGGCATCGATGACGGCAAGCTGGCGCTGGGGCTGCCGGAGGTGCAGCTCGGCATCCACCCCGGATTCGGCGGCAGCGTGCGTTCGGTGGAGCTGGTGGGCGTGCGTCGCGCCATGGACATGATGCTCACCGGCAAGAACATCCGCGGCGCCAGGGCGCGGCAGACGGGACTGGTGGATGCGCTGGTGCCGGCCGAGCAGGCCGACGCGACTGCGCGGCAGCTGCTGTTGCGGCGGCCTCCGCGCCACCGGCCGCCGCTGCTGGAGCGCGCCCTGTCCTGGCCGGGAGTGCGCGGTTTCATCGCCCCGGCGCTGGAACGGCAGGTGGCCGCACGCGTGCGCCGCGAACACTACCCGGCGCCCTATGCCATCGTGGACCTGTGGAAGGCGCATGGTGCCCGCGGCCGGGCCGCCTACGAGGCCGAGGCGAGGTCGATCTCCGGCCTGTTCGCACACCCGACCACGCTGAACCTCATCCGCGTGTTCCAGCTGCAGGATCGCCTGAAGGGGCTCGGGGGCAAGGCCGCGGCCAGTGCCCCGAAGATCAGCCACGTGCACGTGGTGGGGGCCGGGTTGATGGGAGGCGACATCGCCGCCTGGTGCGCGCTGCGCGGCTACACGGTCAGCCTGCAGGACCGCGAGATGAAGTACGTGGAGCCGGCGCTGGCGCGCGCGGCGGAGCTGTTCGGCAAGCGCGCGCACGATGCGGCCGAGCGGGCGGCGATGGCCGAGCGCCTGGTGGCCGACGTCGAGGGCGCCCGCGTGCCCGGGGCAGACCTCGTGATCGAGGCCATCTTCGAGAACCTGGAGGCCAAGCGCGCGCTCTATGCCAGCCTGCTGCCGCGCATGAAACCCACGGCCGTGCTCGCCACCAATACCTCCAGCCTGGTGCTGGAATCCCTGGCCGAGGGCATGAGCGACGCGAGCCGCTTCGTGGGACTGCATTTCTTCAACCCGGTGGCGCAGATGCCGCTGGTGGAGATCATCGAGGGGCCCGCCACCAGCGCCACCACCATGGCCGCCGCGGCTGCCTTCGTGCGCCGCATCGACAAGCTGCCCCTGCCCTGCCGCAGCGCGCCGGGTTTCCTGGTCAACCGCGTGCTGATCCCCTACATGCAGGAGGGAATGATCGCGGTGGAACAGGGCATCGCGCCGGAGGTGGTGGACGCGGCGGCGACGCGCTTCGGCATGCCGATGGGACCCATCGAGCTGTCGGACGTGGTCGGACTGGACGTCTGCAAGCACGTGGGCGAGATCATCGGCACCGCCATCGGCCGCACGCCACCGCTGCCCCTGCACCGCATCGAGTCGCTGGTGGCTGCGAAGCAGCTGGGTCGCAAGAGCGGCCAGGGATATTACCGCTGGGTGGATGGCAAGGCCGTCAAGCAGCCGGTGGACGAAGCGGCGGTCCCGGCCGAGCTCACCGACCGGCTCGTCCTCACCATGGTGAACGAGTGCGTGGCGGCCCTGCGGCTGGGCCTGGTTGCCGACGCCGACCTGGTGGACGCGGGTGTGATCTTCGGCGCGGGTTTTGCGCCTTTCCGCGGCGGCCCGCTCCACTGGGCGCGTGCCGAAGGCACGGCCGCCCTGCGCGGCAGGCTCGAGCGGCTGTTATTGCAACATGGCTCACGGTTTACGCCTGATCCGGGCTGGTCCGGACTGTGAGCTGGTCCGCGCGTGCTACTATTTCCCTGCAAAGCACCAACTTTTTGCAGCGCTGCCAGGGAGTGAATTGAAGCGATGAGCCAGGGCCGCACGGTCGAAGTGGCGCAGCTGCGCCAGTTCTCGCCGCTTGACGGCATGAAGAAGGAAAACCAGGCCGCGCTGGCAAAGAAAGTCTTCATCCGCGAGCTGGACTCCGGCCGCCTGCTGTTCAAGCAGGGCGACTCGGACAAACGCACCATCTGGGTGGTCTCAGGCACCGTGGAGCTGTCGGAAGACGGCCGCATCATCGGCGTGGTGCGCGGCGGCACCCCCGAGGCGCGCAATCCCCTGCCCCAGAAGCTGCCCCGCCAGTACACCGCCCGCGCCATGGATGCGGTGGAATACCTTTCCATCGACAGCGAGATGCTGGACGTGATGATCACGTGGGACCAGACCGGTACCTACGAGGTCGCCGACCTGCAGGCCGACCTGCAGGGCAGCGCCGGTGATGACTGGATGACCACGCTGCTGCAGAGCCGTGCCATGCAGCGCATCCCGCCGGCCAACATCCAGGCCATCTTCCTGCGCATGGAACGCGTGCCCTACCGCGCCGGCGACGTGGTGATCCACCAGGGTGCGGAAGGTGATTATTTCTACGCCATCGTCACCGGCAAGTGCGTGGTGACGCGCGAGACGCCGCTCAACAAGGAAGGCATCCGCCTCGCCGAACTGGGCGTGGGCGACACCTTCGGCGAAGAGGCGCTGATCTCCGAGACCAAGCGCAATGCCACCGTGACCATGCTCACCGACGGCGTGCTGATGCGGCTGGCCAAGAAGGATTTCCGCGAGCTGCTGAACGAACCGCTGGTGCGCTGGGTGGGCCCGGAACAGGCGGAGGAGCTGGCGGAGAAGAAGGGCGCCACCTGGCTCGACGTGCGCCTGCCCTCCGAATACCAGAACCTGGCGGTGGAAAGCGCGGTCAACGTGCCGCTGTATTTCATCCGCCTGAAACTCTCCACGCTCGACCAGTCCAGGCCCGTGATCGTCTACTGCGACACCGGCCGGCGCAGCTCCGCGGCGGCGTTCATCCTGGTGGAAAAGGGCTTCGACGCCTATGTGCTCAAGGGCGGCATCGGCGTGATGGAGCGCGGACTGAGGCGCGCCTCGCCGCTCTGACGGGCCGCCTTCCCCTTCCCGCGCCGCGCGGGCCTACATCGTGTGCGTGGGCTTTTCGCCGCCGATGGCGGCCGCCAGGTAGTTCTCGATCTTCTTCTGCGTCTGGCCGCGGTCCTGGTCGCTGAACTGCACGCCGATGCCGGCGGTGCGCTTGCCCTGCGCGCCCTTGGGCGTCACCCAGATCACGCGTCCGGCCACGGGCAGCTTCTCATCCTCGCCCATCAGGTTCAGCAGCATGAAGACGTCGTCGCCCAGGCGGTAGGAGCTGTTGGTGGGGATGAACAGGCCCCCGTTGCGCACGAAGGGCATGTAGGCCATGTACAGCGCGCTCTTGTCCTTGATGGTGAGCGTGAGCAGTCCCGGCTTGTTGTGCGTGCCTGTCCTTGCAGTGTCTTTCGCCATTTCGGTCCCGTTTCGTCTCGACTCGCCTACCCGCGCTGCAGGCGCCAGAGCACCCGCTCCACGGCCAGCGGCCTGTTCAGGGCCGCAGCAGCCAGCTGGCGGCGCAATTCGCCGGTTTCGGACAGCAGGCGGAGGCTGGATGCCATATTTATGTCAGGAACGGCGCCTGGCAACCGGGAATCCGCCCGCATTGTCAGCAGCCGCTGTGTGAGGCAGTTCTCAAGGCCGGCCAGGCGCAGCGGCAGGTCATCCCCGGCCCAGCCCTGGGCCACGCGGACCACGTCGAGGCGGCCCCGCGCCGCCTCCTCCAGCAGCCGCTCGATGTCGGCGCGGATGGCCAGCAGGCGGTCCACGTCGGCCGTGGCGGCCTCCAGCGGTGCCACCCCCAGCACGTCAAGCACGGCGGGCCAGTCGGCCCTTCGCTGCGGCTGCCGGGCATTGAGCCATTCCAGGGCCATGGCGCGGTCGGGCGCGGGCACGGTGAGTTTCTGGCAGCGGCTGCGGATGGTGGCCGGCAGCTGGCTGGGCGTGGCGGTGATGAGGATCAGGTGGGCGTCGGGCCGCGGTTCCTCCAGCGTCTTCAGCAGCGCGTTGGCGGCGTTGCGGTTCAGGGCATCGGCGGGCTGGATCACCAGCACGGTGCCGCGTCCCTCGTAGCTGGAAAGTGACAGCTGCTGGGCGAGGTCGCGCACCTGCTCCACGGTGATCTGGCCGAGCTTCGATTTTTCGTCGGGCACCACGGTGAGGAAGTCCGGGTGCTCACCCTGGGCCACCCGGCGGCAATGCGTGCATTGGCCGCAGGGCACCTCCTGCGCCGTGCAGAAGCGCAGCCGGGCGAACAGGCTGGCCAGTGTCGCAGCTCCGGTGCCCGGCGCTTCGTGGATCAGCAGGGCCGGCGGCAGGCGGTTGGCGGCGCGAGCGCCCTGCAGCTGGGCAGCGGCCGGTTCAAGCCAGGGCCAAAGGCTCACAGTGCCTCCAGTGCATCCAGCGCCTGCCTGAGCACCGCTTCGGGTGCAGCCGCTGCATCCAGCACGCGGAAACGCGCGGGCTCGGCGGCAGCCAGTTCCAGGTAGCGCGCGCGCACGCGCATGAAGAAGGCCAGCCGTTCATCCTCGAAGCGGTCGCCGCCGTCGCCGCGTTGCGCGGCACGGGCCAGGCCCTGCCCGGGAGGCAGGTCCAGCAGCAGCGTGCAATCCGGCGCGAGGCCGGGATGGGCGATGGCGGCCAGCTGCTCGATGGTTTCCGCGGCCAGGCCGCGCCCGCCACCCTGGTAGGCACGGCTGGCATCCGTGAAGCGGTCGCACAGCACCCACTCCCCGCGCGCCAGTGCCGGTTCGATGCGGCCGGCCACGTGCGCGGCGCGCGCCGCGAACATCAGCAGCAGCTCGGCCGCGGGAGGCACGCCGTCCTCGCGGCGCGCCAGCGCCACGGCGCGGATGTCCTCGGCCAGCGGCGTGCCGCCCGGCTCGCGCGTGGTGCACACCACCCTGCCCCGCTGCCTGAGCTCGGCGGCCAGTGCCTGCTGCAGGCTGGACTTGCCGGCGCCCTCGATGCCCTCGAGCGTGATGAAACGTCCGCGCGTCATGGTTCGGCGGCGGGTGCGATGGCCTCGTCCTCGGCGCGGATCTCGGCCCAGGCCTCTGACAGCGCACGTTGGCGCAGCAGGTCGACGTAACGGCGCACCGCGCTGTTGTGCTCGGCCAGCGTGGCGGAGAAGTGATGCCCGCCGCTGCCGTCGCCCAGCGCGACGAAGAACAGTGCATCGGTCTTGTCCGGGTTGAGCGTGGCCTGGAGGGCCGCGCGTCCGGGCAGCGCGATGGGGGTGGGCGGCAGCCCGGCGCGGGTGTAGGTGTTCCAGGCCGTGTCGCGCTGCAGGTCGCTGCGGCGGATGTTGCCGTCGTAACGCTCGCGCATGCCGTAGATCACGGTGGGATCGGACTGCAGGCGCATGCCGATGCGCAGGCGGTTGGTGAACACGCCGGCGACCAGCGCCCGCTCGCTGGCGAGGCCGGTTTCCTTCTCGACGATGGAGGCCAGCACCAGCGCCTCGTCCGGGGACTGCAGCGGCAGGTCCGGCTGGCGCGCATCCCAGGCCTCCTGCAGGTTGCGCCGCTGCGCCTCGTAGGCCAGGCGCAGGATCTGCATGTCGGTGGTGACGCCCGGCGCATAGGTGTAGGTGTCAGGCGCGAAGCGGCCTTCGGCGGGCAGGTCCGGCGCACCCAGCTCGCGCATGATCTGCTGCTCGGTGAAGCCGGCGGTGGTCTGGCGAAGATCCTTCGCGGCAGCCAGCGCCTGGCGCATGCGATCGAAGGTCCAGCCCTCAAGCACAGTGACCTGCTCGGTCACCACCTTGCCATCGACCATGTTGCGCAGGATGACCAGGGGATGTTCGCCGGGCAGGAAGCGATAGCGGCCGGCCTGGATGCCCTTGCCCATGTCGCCATGCCAGCAGCAGCGCAGGTACCACTCGAGGCGCTGCGCGCTCAGGATCAGCTCGCGACGCTCCAGCTCGCGCAGCACCGCGCGCAGGCTGCTGCCTTGGGGCACGTCCACTTCCTGCATGATGGTGGCGGGGCCCGGCGTCACCGCCGCCGTACGCACGTCATGCCACAGCCACAACGCGGCCAGCGCCACCAGCAGCAGCAGCGCGACGAAGGCGGACAGGATGAAGTTGCGGCGGATCAAGTGCGGTTCACCCTCGAGGCAAGCTGTTCCAGCCGGGAGCTGCCCGGAAGCGGACGGCCATCCAGCTCATGCGCCAGCACCACTCCCATGCGGGCATTGGACAATGCCAGGGCCGTGCAACGTGCCAGGCAAGCCACCGGCAGCTCCGCCACGCGGATGGCCATGCCCATCGCCGCCGCTTCGCGCAGCGCCACCGCGCGCAGCACGCCGGCCACGCCACAGCGTTCCAGCGCCGGGGTCACCAGCTCGCCGTCCAGTTCCAGGAACACATTGCTCATGGTGCCCGAGACCAGCCTGCCGGAGCTACTGGCCAGCAGGCCCTCGAAGGCCTGGGGGGCGGTTTCGCGCAGCGCCAGTCGTGCCAGCACCTGCTCCAGGCGGTTGCAGTGCTTGAGTCCCGCCAGCAGGGGGTTCTCGCCCAGTCGCTGCGCCAGGCCCACCACGCGGATGCGGGCCGGCAGCTCTTCGGCTGACGGGGGCGGATACACCGCCAGCAGCGTGCGTGCCGTCTCCCTGCCGCTGGGGCCGTAGCCGCGCGCCAGCGCCTCCCCGCGGGTCACCTGCAGCCGCAGCGTGGCCTCGCCATGGCGGGCCGCGGTGGCACTGGCATCGGCCCAGATGCGATCCAGGCCGGCGTGGATGGCCAGCCGCCGGCAGCCTTCGGCCAGGCGGTCGCGATGGTCGGCTTCGAAGCGGATGCGCCCGCCGGTCACGCGCATGGTCTCGAACAGGCCATCGCCGTAGAGCAGGCCGCGGTCCAGCGGCCAGGATGCCGCGCAGGCCACGCCGTCCACCAGCAGTTCCAGTGCCGCGCCTGCCCTGCTGTTCATGGCGCCAGCGCCAGCAGCATGCCGCGCGCCTTGGCGCGCGACTCGGCCAGTTCGCGTTCGGGAACAGAGTCCGCCACGATGCCGGCGCCGGCGCGGATCTCCAGCCGGTTGCCGTACAGCGAGATGGTGCGGATGAGGATGTTGAAGTCGCCGGAGCCGTCGTGGTTCAGGTAACCCAGGCTGCCGGTGTACGGGCCGCGCGGCGTGCCTTCCAGCTCCGCGATGATCTGCATGCAGCGCACCTTGGGGCAGCCGGTGATGGTGCCGCCGGGAAACACCGCACGCAGTGCCTGCGGCGGCGTGATGCCAGGGGCCTGCCGACCGGTGACATTGGAGACGATGTGGTGCACGTGGGCGTAGGTTTCCACTGCCATGTATTCATCGACGTGCACGCTGCCACCCTCGGACACGCGCCCCAGGTCGTTGCGCGCCAGGTCGATGAGCATCACGTGCTCGGCGCGTTCCTTGGGGTGTGCCACCAGCGCCGCCTTCAGCGCACGATCCTCCTCCGCGGTGGCACCGCGTGGATGCGTGCCGGCGATGGGACGGGTGTCCAGGCGGCCATCCTGCATGCGCAGCAGCCGCTCGGGCGAGGAGGAAAGGACGCAAAACCCGCCGAATTGCGCAAAACCGGCGAAGGGTGCCGGATTGCTCAGGCGCAGGCGCCGGTACAGGTCGGCCGCGCTGCAATCCGCCGGCAGCTCGGCGCGCCACCAGCGCGAGAGGTTGGCCTGGTAGATGTCGCCGGCCCGGATGTAGTCCTGTGCGCGGCGGATGCGCGTGATGTAGGCATCGGGATCCTCTTCCGTGGCCGCGATGTGCACGCCGGCTGCCGGCGTGGGCATGCCGGTGGCCGCGGCGATGTCGGCGCGGA
The DNA here is from genome assembly GCA_965652645.1 of uncultured bacterium. GTDB lineage: Bacteria > Pseudomonadota > Gammaproteobacteria > Steroidobacterales > Steroidobacteraceae > ZC4RG30. Next base: position 14,416 of record CBFGXE010000019.1, read on the forward strand.
TGCCTGCCAGCTCGGCCCCGGTGACATCGGGCTCGGCCACCAGCCAGGCGTTGCCTGCTGCATCCTGCAGCAAGGCGGCGGGAATGCGCAGGGCCACGGCGACGGGCCTGGCATCCCTGTCGCTCTCGGCCGGCCACCAGGGTGCCAGCGCGGGCTCCACCTGCAGCGCCAGCTCATATCCCAGGTACACGAACCAGCCGCCACCGAAGGGCAGCGTGGCCGGACGGGGGGTGCTGCCCTGCCCCGCATGGCGCCAGTGGGCATCCAGGGCACCGAGGAAGTCCGTGGCCGGAAGCGGCGGCAGTGCGCCGGTGGTGTGCAGTCCACCGCGTGCGTCCAGCCAGAGGGCGCCGCGCGGCAGGGCCGCCAGCAGCGAAACCTGCGACAGCGCGCCATCGGCGGCACTGTCGAGCAGCACGGGATAGCGGGCAGGATGGCGCCCGGCCAGCTCCAGCAGGACGCCGGGAGCCACTGGCACGGATTCGACATGCAGGCTGGGCGCGCCCATTGCCACGCCGTGCGCCCGGGGCGCGCTCAGTCCGTGAAGCGCCGCAGCACCAGCGTACCGTTGGTGCCGCCGAAGCCGAAGGAGTTGGACAGCGCGGCGTCGATGCGCATCTTGCGGGCCGTGCCGGGCACGTAGTCCAGGTCGCAGCCCTCGCCCGGCACATGCAGGTTGATGGTGGGCGGTGCCACCTGGTCGCGGATGGCCAGTGTGGAGAAGATGGCCTCGACCACGCCGGCGGCGCCGAGCAGGTGGCCGGTGACCGACTTGGTGGAGCTGATCGCCAGCTTCGCGGCCTCGGCGCCGAAGGCGCCCTTGATGGCCAGTGTCTCGGCCACGTCGCCCAGCTCGGTCGAAGTGGCGTGTGCGTTGATGTACTGCACGTCGCCCGGACCGAGCCCCGCATCGCGCAGCGCAATCTGCATGGCGCGTCGCGCACCGTTGCCGTCATCCGGTGGCGCGGTGATGTGGTGCGCGTCGCCGCTCATGCCGAAACCGGCAACCTCGGCATAGATTCGCGCGCCGCGGCGCTTCGCATGCTCGAGCTCCTCGAGCATCATGGCGCCGCCGCCATCGGAGAGCACGAAACCGTCGCGGTCCTTGTCCCAGGGACGGCTGGCCTCGGTGGGCGCATCGTTGCGCGTCGACAGTGCCTTGGCCTGGCCGAATCCGCCCACGCCCAGCACGCAGGTGGCCATCTCGGAGCCGCCTGCCAGCACCGCATCGGCGTCGCCGTACTGGATGGTGCGCATGGCCAAGCCCACCGCATGCGTGGAGGTGGTGCAGGCCGTGACCACGCCCAGGTTCGGGCCGCGCAGGCCGAAGCGGATCGACAGGTGCCCCGAGATCATGTTGATGATGGTCGAGGGCACGAAGAACGGGGTGATCTTGCGGGGGTTGTTGCCCTCGAGGAAGGCGTTGTGCACCACCTCGATGGTGGACAGGCCGCCGATGCCCGAGCCGGTGATCACACCCACGCGGTCGAGGTCGGTCTTCTCCAGGTCGAGCCCCGAATCGGCCATGGCATCCACGCCCGCGGCGATGCCGTAGTGCATGAACTCGTCCATGCGCCGGGCTTCCTTGGCCGACAGGTATTTGTCGAGCTGGAAGTCCTTCACGGCGCCGCCGAAGCGGCAGGGGAATTCGCTCGTGTCGAAGCGGGTGATCGGCGCAATGCCACTCACGCCATTGACGACATTGGCCCAGGCCGATTCCACGGTGCTGCCCACCGGGGAAACGATGCCGAGGCCGGTAACGACTACGCGACGCTTGCTCAAGGCAGCTCCGTGTGGCTACTGGGACAGGAAACAGTGCCGGCCCGGCCGGCGGACTGCGCGGCGGATGAACGCCGCGCAGAAGGAATCATCGGGCGGACGATCAGGCCTTGGCGCGCCGATCGTTGATGTAGTTGATCGCCTGCTGGACGGTGGTGATCTTCTCGGCTTCTTCATCCGGAATCTCGATCTCGAACTCTTCTTCGAGGGCCATCACCAGTTCGACGGTATCCAGCGAGTCAGCGCCGAGGTCATCGACGAATGACGCGTCGCTCGTCACCTGCTCGGCCTTGACGCCCAGCTGCTCGGCAACGATGGCTTTCACTTGGCTTTCGACGCTGCTCATCTGTGTTCAATCCTCATTGATTTAGACCGGATGCGCCCGGCACGGCCGGGTCGCATGGGGCGCGTATTGTAGGGTAAGCATTGGTCCCGCGCCACAGGAAAACCACATTAAGTCGGGTTGCAAGCTGTTGTTTTACAACACTAAATGTGATGATCAGGGTGGCGCGGGGTTCCGGATCAGGGCATCAGCATGCCGCCGTTGACGCTGATCGTCTGTCCGGTGATGTAGCTGGCTGCAGGGGAAGCCAGGAAGGCCACGGCGGCCGCAATATCCCCGGGGCTTCCCAATCGACCGGCCGGGATCTGCGCCACCAGCGCCGTACGCTGCGCCTCGGGCAGCACGCGCGTCATGTCGGTATCGATGAAGCCGGGGGCGACGGCGTTCACCGTGATGTTGCGTGAAGCCAACTCGCGCGCCAGGGACTTGGTGAGGCCGATGACACCGGCCTTGGCCGCGGCGTAGTTCACCTGCCCCGCGTTGCCCATCAGGCCCACCACCGAGGTGATGTTGATGATGCGGCCATTGCGCTCCTTCATCATGCGCTTCACGCACAGCCTGGAGAGGCGGAAGTTGGCCGACAGGTTGGTGTCGATCACCTGTCCCCACTCGTCCTCCTTCATGCGCAGCAGCAGGTTGTCGCGCGTGATGGCGGCGTTGTTCACCAGGATGGTGGGCATGTCGCCGGCGGCATCGAGCGTGCTGATCAATGCTTCCAGCGAGCCGGGGGTGCTGACGTTGAGCACCTCGCCCCGTCCGCCGTGCGGCTGAAGTGCCTCCGTGATCTGCGCGGCGCCTTCGGGAGTGGTGGCGGTGCCGATCACCTTTGCGCCTTCGGCGGCCAGCTTCGTCGCTATGGCGCGGCCGATGCCGCGCGATGCGCCGGTCACCAGCGCGGTGGCGCCCTTCAGTGTTTCGGTCATGTTCGGTGTCCTCCTGGAAATCAGCCGGCGGCCAGCACGCTGTCGAGCGCGGCGGAATCCTGCAGGGCCACGCATTGCAGTTCGGGCCGCTTGTCGATGCGGCGGTTCAGGCCGGTGAGCACCTTGCCGGGACCGCACTCCACCAGCTGCGTATGACCGGCGGCAACCAGCGCCTGCACCAGCGCCGTCCAGCGCACGGGGCTGGCGAGCTGGCTGATCAGCAGGCCGCGGATGTCCTCGGCCGTGTCGTGCCGCTGTGCGTCGACAGGACTCCAGAACGCAACCTGTGGCGCAGCGAGCCCCGCGCCGCGCAGTGTGGTGGCGAAGCCCTGCGCCGCAGACTGCATCAGCGAGCTGTGTGCCGGCACGCTCATCGGCAGCAGCAGCGCGCGCTTGGCGCCGCGCGCCTTGCAGGCCTCCAGCGCGCGTTGCACGGCGCCGGCGTGACCGGCAATCACGAGCTGGCCGGGGGAATTGAAATTCACCGGTTCCACCACCTCGCCCTGTGCGGCCTCGGCACAGGCAGCGATGACGGCTTCATCCTCCAGTCCGAGTACAGCGGCGATGGCGCCGACGCCGGCCGGGACCGCCTGCTGCATGCGCTCGGCACGCTCGCGCACCAGCTTCACCGCAGCAGCAAAGTCGAGCACGCCGGCAGCCACCAGCGCGGCATACTCGCCCAGGCTGTGGCCGGCCACGGCCGCCGGACGCGCCCCGCCGGCATTCAGCCAGCAGCGCCAGGTAGCGATGCCGGCAGCCAGCATGGCCGGCTGGGTATGCACGGTTTCGTTGAGCTTTTCCGCGGGACCCTCGCCCACCAGTTGCCACAGGTCGTAACCCAGCACGGCAGAGGCTTCGGCAAAGGTTTCGGTGACCACGCCATCGCGCGCCGCCAGTTCCTTCATCATGCCCACGGACTGGGAACCCTGCCCCGGAAACACGAACACCGACTGCATCAAGCAAACCCCGGCACAAAAGAAACAATTATAGCGTCAGCGCCGGGGCTTCAGCAGGACGCCGGCGAGCACGCCGCCGACCGCGCCATAGAGGTGTGATGCGGTTACCACCGGGCCGGACGCCAGGGGCAGCGCACCCTGCCATTGCTCCCACGCCAGCTTGGCCGCGAACACCACCAGGGCGATCCACCCCATGCGATCCCTGCCGCGGATCATCGCGATGGCGCCGCAGGCGAAAACGCCATGCAGCAGCGCCGAGGCACCCACGTACCAGCGCAGGCCGGTGGAGAGGTACCACAGTCCCGCGTCCACCGCGGCGATGATCAGCAACACGGCGAGCAGCCAGCGCCGGGCCGTGTACACGCGGGCGAACAGTGCCCAGAGCAGCGCCAGGCCGGCGGCATTGAGCAGCGCATGGCGGGCGTCCAGGTGCACAAGGTGGGCCGTGAGAAGCCGCCACCACTGGCCGGCGGCGATTGCGGAGCGCTCGTAGCGCAACAACCCGCTGAGCCAGTCCCCGCCGGCCAGCGGCAGCAGCAGCAGCGCCAGGCAGGCAGCCAGCATCCGGCCGTACGCGCCGTCGCAGTTGAGGGCCGCCAGGAACGACTGGCGGGATGACGCGGTTGTCACGGGGGTGCGCGGCTCCTTTGTTATGATCGGCGGGGCAGGAAACAAGCCGACGGGTGGCAAGTATGACTCGCGTTATGCGTTCACGGCAGCGTGGCTTCACGCTGATCGAGATCATGGTGGTGGTGGTGATCATCGGCCTGCTCACGGCCGTGGTGACCACGCAGGTCATGGGCCGCGTCGATGATGCCCGCGTCAACAAGGTTCAGCAGGACATCAAGGCGCTGGAGCTGGCGTTGCAGATGTACCGCCTCGACAACTCCCGCTATCCCACCAGCGAGCAGGGCCTGATGGCGCTGGTGCAGAAGCCGACGCTCGAACCCATCCCCTCCAACTGGCGGCCGGGTGGCTACCTGCAGCGCTACAGCAAGGACCCCTGGAAGGAAGACTACATCTACGTCAGCCCGGGCGAGCACGGCGAATACGACCTCTACTCGCTGGGCGCCGACAAGAAGGAAGGTGGCGAGGGCCCCGACGCCGACATCGGCAACTGGAACCTCGACCAGTAGGCACGCGCCATGCGCCAGCGTGGCTTCACCCTGGTCGAAGTGCTGGTGGCGGTGGTCATCATCGGCATCATGGTGGCCGCGGTCACGCTGTCCGGCGGGCTGGCCTTCGGAGACCGCGAGCTCGAAACCGAGCGCGACCGCATCCTAGCCATCTTCGACCACCTGCGCGACCAGGGGGCACTGCAGAACCGCGAATACGGCCTGCGCTGCTACGAGGGCGGCTACCAGTTCCTCGCCTTCGATGGCCGCACCGGGCTCTGGTTCTACGAGGGGGATGACCTGCTGCGGCAGCGCGCCCTGCCCGAAGGGTTGACCATGGATCTGTGGGTGGAAGGCCAGAAGGTCGAGCTTCCCGGGGAGGAAGTCGAGGAGGTCGAGCCGGAGGAGCTCGCGCCGCAGGTGCTGCTGTATTCCAGTGGCGAGCTGAGCCTTTTCGAACTTGAGCTGCGGCGCGCGGGCGGCAATGGCGTGCGCATCGCGCCGGCCACCGGCACCGACCGCATCGCCGCCACGGCGCTGGATCCAGAGTGATGAGAACGCGCGGCTTCACGCTCATCGAGGTGATGGTGGCGCTGTTCGTGATTGCGCTGGGCGTCGGAGCGCTGCTCACCACGCTATCCTCGGCAGCCAGCGCCACCGGCTACATGCGCGAGAAATCCTTCGCGCAGTGGATTGCCTTCAACCGCCTGGCCGAGCTGCGCCTCTCCGGCACCCGTCCGCGTCCCGGCGTCGCCAGCGACGTCGTGGAGTTCGCCGGCCGGCGCTGGCGCTGGGAGCAGACGGTGGCGGAGTCCGGCGTGGGCGACCTGCTGCGCGTGGACATCCGCGTGGCGCCGCTCGCCGGGGAGGAAGACTCGCTCTCCCCGGCCGGTCCGGACATGCCTGATGATGAATCCCCGGCCGCGCTGGGGCGGGCAATGGGCTTCATCGGCACGGCGATGGCGAGGCCGAGCGGGCTGAACCCGGACTGGAGTCCGCGCGCGTCCGGCGGACCTGGAGGACCAGGAGGACCAGGAGGACCAGGAGGTCCTGGTGGCCCCGGGGGACCAGGCGCTCCCGGCGCCCCGGGCGCACCCGGTGGAGCGGACTGATGCGCCGGCAGCGCGGTTTCACGCTGGTGGAAATCCTGGTGGCCAGCGCCGTCGCCGCCATCCTGGCCGCGATGGCCTTCGTGGCCGTGAACGATGCCCTGCGCAACCGCGAGCAGCTGCGTGAGGCACAGGCGCGGCTGATCGCCCTGCAGTTCACGGTGCGCACGCTGGTCCAGGATTTCAGCCAGCTCGCGCCGCGTCCGGTGCGGGCCAGCGTTGGTGAAGGCTACGAGCCGGCACTGGCCGCCCTGGGTGGCCTTGCCTCCGAAGTGCACCTGACGCGCTATGGCTGGAACAACCCGGCCGGCATCCAGCGCTCCAGCCTGCAGCGCGTGCGCTACCGCCTGCGCGACGGCGTGCTGTATCGCGAATACTGGCTGGCGCTGGATGCACAGCTGCAGCCGGAGCCGGTGGAGCGCGCCGTGCTCGACCGCGTGCGCAGCTTCACCGTGCGGTTCATGAACGACGGGCGGCAGTGGCAGGAGACCTGGCCGCCGCCGCAGCCCGGCGGCGATGAGGATATGCGCTTCCGCCGCTGGCGGCCCATCGCCGTGGAGGTGACGCTGGACCTGGAGGACATCGGCGTGATCCGACGCCTCATCGAGGTGCCGGGATGATGCGCCCTGCCCCGCAGCGCGGCGTGATCCTGATCTCCGCGATGATCATCATGGCGCTGGCGGCGGTGGTGGCCGCCGCGCTGTTCTTCGACAGCACGCTGGCCGCGCGGCGGGCCGAAGGCAACTACAACTTCGAGCAGGCGCTGCACCTGGCCCAGGGTGCGGAAGCACTGGCCGCGCGCGCCCTGGCCGACGACAAGGACGAGACCGACACACCGCGGGATTCCTGGGCCGAGGAGGTGGGTGCCGTTGAAGTGGAGCCCGGCGTCACCATCGAGGCGCGCCTGCTGGACCTCTCCGGCCGCTTCAACCTCAACAGCCTGGTCAATGCCGACGGCACTGCCAACGAGAACGCGGTGAAGGTGTTCTCGCGGCTGCTGGAACTGCTGGACCTCGACACGCGCTGGGCCGACATGGTGCTGGACCTCATCGACCCGGACACGCAGCCGGCCCCGGATGGCGGCGAGGACGGCCTGTACCTCTCGCAGACGCCGCCGCATCGTGCCGGCAACCTCACCCTCACCAGCGTGTCCGAGCTGATGCAGATGCCCGGCTTCACCGGCGAGATGTATCGCAAGCTTCATCCGCATGTGGCGACCCTGCCGCCGGCGGCGCGCACCATCAACGTGTGCATGGCCAGCGGCTTCGTGCTGGACGCGCTGTTCGCGCTGCACGACACCGACCTGCGCCACGAGGAATACAGCACGCTCACCGATGAGGAGATGGAAGAGCGCCGCGGTGGCGGCTGCTATCCGCGCCGCTCGGTGCTCACCGGCGGCCAGCAGGCCATGCAGCAGATGGCCGCCGAGCGCAGCAGCTGGTTCCGCCTGGAAAGCTGGATCACGGTTGGCACTTCACAGTTCGCCTTGTACAGTCTGATGCAGCGCGACGGTGGCGGTCAGGTCCGTGCCATCACCCGCAGCCTGGGAAGCGAATAATGGCAACTGGCGACTGGATATTGCTGCGGCTGCCCGCCACGCCTGGCGAGGCACCGCTGTGGGCACTGGTGGATTCCAGCGGCGCGCTGCTGCCGCAACCGGCGGAAGATCCGGCAACATCCCTGCCCGTCCTCGCCGCCGGCCGGCAGCTCGCCCTGCTGGCTCCTTCCTCCGACGTGTCGTTGTTCATGGCGCAATTGCCCGCGGGCAACGAGGCGCGCCTGCAGCAGCTGGCGCCCTTTGCCCTCGAGGAGCAGGTATCCGAAGACCTGGAAGACCTGCACTTCGCCGTCGGTGCGCGCCACGCTGCCACGGGCGAGGTGCCGGTGGTGGTGGCCAGCCGCGAGCGCATGCACGGCTGGCTGGCGCAGGCCGAGGCGCTGGACGTCAAGCCGAAGGCCATGTTTGCCGAGAGCGACCTGGCGCCGCTGCTGCCTGGCCATGTCACCCTGCTGGTGGCACCCGAGGGGCTGGTGCTGCGCAATGACACAGGACGCCCGGTGGTGTTCCCGCCCGACGATCCGGCACTGGCGCTCGCCATGCTGCTGGGCCCGGAGGCTGACCTCTCGACGGTCAATCTCTCCGTCCATGCCCTGCCACAAGACTGGCCGCTCCATGAGGCGGCCATCGAGGCACTGCGTGAGCGTGTCGCCTCGCTGAAGGTGCAGCTGCATGCCGGTGGGCTGCTGGGCCTTTACGCCCAGGGCATCTCCACCAGCGCGCCGGTGAACCTGTTGCAGGGCGCATTCAAGCCGCAGCGGCGCGGCGCGAACCTCTGGCTGCGCTGGCGCACGGCTGCCGCCCTGCTGGGCGCGCTGCTGCTGCTGCACGTCGGCGCCGGACTCTGGGAACTGCACACCACGCGCCAGGAGGCACGCCGCCTCGATGCCGAGATCAACCGCGTCTATGGTTCCATCTTTCCCGGACAGCAGCCGGGCCGTCAGCTGCGCCGCACGCTGGAGGCGCGCATGCGGGCCGTGGCCGGTGGCGGCAGCACGCAGGGTGAGCTGATGGGACTGCTCGCGGCGCTGGCCGCCGCGCGGCAGAATGTTCCCCTGGCCACGCTGGATGCCATGACCTACAAGCCCGGGCAGCTGCAGCTCACCCTGTCGGCGCCCGATGCCTCCACGCTGGAGCAGTTCAGCCAGGCGCTGCGGGCGGGCGGATTCGGCGCCACCGTGGCCAGCGGCAACCAGACCGAGCGTGGTTTCAAGGGACAGATCGACATGAAGGTGGCTGGCACATGAGCGCACTTGCCGGGTGGTATGCGCGGCAGAGCGCACGCGACCAGCGCGTGCTCGTCATCGGGGGCGTGGTGCTCGGGCTCATCCTGGCGCTGTGGCTGGGGCTGCTGCCGCAGCAGGCCGTGCAGCGCGCAAAAGCCGACGTGACCACGCAGCGTGAGTTGCTGCAGTACATGCGCCAGGTCGGTCCCTCGCTGGCCGCGTCCGGTCCCGGCGGCGATGTGCAGTCCATCGGCGAATCCTTCGTGGTGTTCATCGATCGCACCGCACGCGAGCATGGCCTGGCCGAAGCGCTGACGGGCAGTCCGCCGGCCGGCAATGGTTCCTACCGCGTCACGCTGGAGGGCGCGGACTTCAACCTGCTGCTCACCTGGCTGCACCAGATGTCCACGCGTTACGGCGTCCAGGTCGAGACGGCCACCTTCAATGCCACCGGTGCCCCGGGCAAGGTCAACGCATCGGCACAGCTGCGCCCGCCCGGATGAACCTGAAGAAGGCGTTGATTCTCGGGCTGGTGGCTTTCGCACTGGCCCTCATCGTCGTCCTGCCGGCAAGCTGGATCGAAGGTGCCCTGCCCTCCGGCGTGCAATGCGCACGCTGGTCCGGATCGGTTTGGCGCGGACAGTGCAATGAGCTCACGCTCAGCGACGGCGGCAAGGTGGTGATGAAGCTGGCCAGCCTGGGCTGGAAGTTGCGGCCGATGGCGCTGCTGGGGCTGAAGGTGAGAGCGGATTTCCAGAGCCGCTGGAGCAATGGCCAGGCCAGTGGCCAGGTCGCGCTGGGTCCGGGGGGCACCATCCAGCTGCGCGACATGATGGCCAGCATGCTGCTCGATCCCACCGCCCTGGGTGCGCTGCCGGCCGGCTGGAGCGGACAGGCCCGGCTCGAGCGCGGCGAATTCGACTGGAAGGATGGCCGGCTCGGCCGCCTGGGTGGCCTGCTGGACGTCAGCGGGCTCACGGACCGGCGCGGTACCGCGTTGGGCAGCTATCGGCTGGACATGCCCGCGGGCGGCACGCCGCCCTTCACCGGACAGCTCACCGACACCGGCGGTCCGGTGCAGGTGGAGGCGAAGCTGGAACTCACCGCCGACCGCAACTGGAGCCTGGAGGGTCGCATGCGCCAGCGTGATGCCGGCGACCTGCGCCTCTCGCGCCAGCTGGACATGCTCGGTTCGGCGGATGCCAGCGGATGGCGGCGCCTGACCGCGGCCGGCGACTTCAACTGACCGGCGCGGTATCCAGCTCGCGCAGCACGCCCAGCCAGGGAAAGTACAGCGCCGTGCGCACCGGCTCAGGTCCCAGGCGTGCGGCCAGCCGTGCATACAGGCGCAGCTGCGGCGCGTAGCGCTCCACCTCGCGCGCCACGAATTCCTCCAGCCCGCCGCCGGCATGCACGCCGGTCTTGTAGTCCACGATCCAGCGCGTGCCCTGTGCATCGACGAACATGCGGTCGATCACCACGCTGCGCAGTTCACCGGCAAGGATGCCGGACAGGGCCACTTCGCTCGCGGAGTCGCGATGCGGCGTGAACAGCAGCCAGCGGGCGTCGTCCTCGCCGACGAGGGTTTCAAGCCGGGCAACGATGTCGCGCGCCGCGCCGCGCGCCACGTCGGCTGCGATGCCCTGTGCGCGAAGCTGTGCCTCGCAGGCGGCGGCGCGGCGCGGCAGGCTGGCGATGCCGGCGGTGCCCAGCCGCGCCAGCCGCTCCAGCTCGCCGTGCATCACGGTGCCCGCGGCGCGCGCCAGCGGTCCCACCCAGCTGTATTCCACGGCGCCTGCGGCGGTTTCCGCCAGCGCACGCGTGAGCGATGCGGGAGTGGGCAGTGGCGGCAGCGCGGCGGGTGTGAAGTCCGCCGGCAGGCGGTGCCACTGCATGCGCAGGGCAGCTGCCTCCTCCGTGGATGCATCGCTGTCCGCCTGTCCTGTCGTTGCAGCCGCCGCGAACTCCCCGCGAACCGCTGGCCACAGCAGCTCCAGCAGTGAATTCGCGGCCGGCCGCGGCGCCTGCGTCTTCGCATCGACGGGCGCGTGCCCGGAGAGATAAAGCCGCAGCCGCGCGCGCGTCACCGCCACGTACAACAGCCGCAGTCTCTCGTTGCGCAGCCGTTCGCGCTGCAGCTTGCGGATGTAGGCCGCCAGCGGGTCCGAGGCATTGGGCGCGCCGATGCTGCGCACCGCCAGCAGCAGGTCATTGCCACCGCTGGCGCGCGGCAGCTGCAGCCAGCGCAGCAGCGGGGAATCATTGTCGCGGGCGCGGCTGCCCATGCCGGGCACGAACACCACGTCCCACTCCAGTCCCTTGGCATGGTGGATGGTGAGCACCTCGACGGGGTTCTCGCCCGCCGGCACGCTGCGATCCTTGAGTCGCGCCGCCAGCTCCTGCAGGCGCGCGGGCGCCGGCCGGCCTTCCACTTCCTGCAGGCGGCGCAGGGCCAGCAGGTACTGCCGGCCTGCCGCCAGTTCGGTGGCGTCCAGGCTGGCGGCCTCGCCGCCCAGCAATTGCCAGCAGGTCTCCACCAGGGTGGAGAGATCCTGGCTGGCGCGCGCGCGCCAGGCTGCATGCAGGTGCGGGCCGCAGCGGCGCAGGCGCGTGCTGCCATCGGCGGACAGCCGCTGCAAGGCTTCCTCGTCCACAATCACTTCGGGCAGCGGGCGATGGCCTGCGGCTTCGCAAAGCCGCAACAGGTCATTGAGCGTGAGTCCGCAGGCTGGCGAGCGCAGCACGGCCAGCCAGCTGCTGCGGTCACCGCCATCCAGCAGCGCCTGTCCGAGGGCTACCAGGTCGCGCACCACGGTGCGGTCGGACAATGCAGCAAGGTCCACGCCCGCGGTGGGAATGCCGGCCACCTGCAATGCGTGCAGCACGGGCGCCGCCAGCTTGCGCGTGCGCACCAGCACGGCAATGGAAAGGCCCGGCTGCCTTGCCCGCAGCGCGGTGATCTCGGCCGCGATCTGCCGCGACTCGGCATCTGCGTCATCGACCGGCTGCGGCCAGAGCGTTACCGCCGCATCGAGGCGGTCGTCCGGTCCGCGCGCATGTTCGGCGGCGAGGAAGGTCACCGCGGAACTGCGCAAGTCCTCCACCGGCGGGAAGATGCGCCGGAAGGCGTCGTTGGCCCACTGCACCAGCCGCGGCTGCGAGCGGAAATTGCGCACCAGTTGCAGCGGCTCCAGCCGGATCCCGCCCACGCCCTGCTGCCTTGTCTGCAGGAACAGGCCGACCTCCGAGCCACGGAACAGGTAGATGGACTGCATGGGATCGCCGACGAGGAACAGCGAACGCTGGTCGCCGCGCTGCCAGCCGGTCGTGAGGGCGCGCACCAGCTCGATCTGGTCCGGCGAGGTGTCCTGGCATTCATCCACCAGCAGGTGTGCGACGCGCAGCGTCTGGCGCAGCGAGAAGCCCTCGTCCTCGTCGATGGCGCGCAGTGCCTGGCGGGCGATCGCGGCCACCTCGGCGTGGTCCACCAGCCCGCGCTCGCGGAATACCAGCTTCAGCTGCGCGGCGGCCAGCAGCAGCACGCGTGCCAGCGCCGCGATGGTCTGCTGTTCATCCGGTGCGATGGTGACTGGCGGCAGCACGCGGGATTCCGCCAGCAGCCCCAGCATGGACCCGCTGGATTCCAGGGCATCACGCCAGGCCTTCCAGCGTTCCTTCAACGGGTTCTTCTGCGGGAAGCCACTGGCCTTGGTGATCTTCTCGCGCAGCGTGTCTTCCTTCGTGAGCAGCAGGTCCGCGACGGCCTGCCAGCAGCGCAGGTGCGGCACCTCGCAGCCCAGGGCGGCGCCTTCCTCCAGCCACTGCCGCCAGCTGCCATCCTTGGCGCCCTCGGCGGCCAGGTTGCGCGCGGCCTCGCGCGCCAAGTGGGCCGCCTCGGCCAGCCAGTCCTGCGGCAGGGTGCGGTGCAGGCGCTCCAGCGCCCCGCGCACGATGAGCCCGAGGCTTTCCTCCACCTGTTGCGCGAGTGCTTCAGGTGGATGCGCAACCAGCAGTTCCAGCCAGCGGTTGCGGTCCGCCAGCAGCGCCGCGAGCAGGCGGCCGGCCTGGTCGAGGTTGTTGTCCAGCCGGTGCAGCAGCAGGTTGACGTCGGCGTGGAAGTCCGGGTCGGCGTCTCCCTCGCGCAGCGTGCGGCGTGCCGCCTCCGCGTAAAGCTGCCCGGCGTCGTCCACCACGCGCAGGCTGGCCTGCATGCGGCCCAGCACTGGCATGGCGCGCGCGATTTCCGCGGCCAGCGAGTCGATGGTCTGGATGCGCAGCCGCTGCGGCAGTTCCTCCAGTGCCCACTCGCGGCGCGCCGCCTGCGCCGCCACGGCCTCGCGCAGCTGCTGCCAGCGTTCCCGTTCGGCCTGGCCCGGCAGCTGGTCGGCCAACGCCGCCAGCACGCGCTCGCGCATTTCCGCGGCAGCCTTGCGGGTGAAGGTGATGGCCAGCACTTCCTCCGGCTCATCCACGGCGGCGAGCGCAGCCAGGAAACGCTGCGCCAGCACCGTGGTCTTGCCGGAGCCCGCCGGCGCCTGCAGCTGGATGTTGCGCCGGATGTCGCGTGCGCTCTCGCGCGCGGTGAAGTCGCCAGCCTCACTCATCTTCAGGCTCCGCGGTGTCGGGCCCGGCGCGGCGGCACAGCGCCGGCAGGTGGCAGCGGGCGCACGCGCGCGGATCACGCGCCAGCGTGGCGGTGCCGGTGAGGTGATCGGCCATCAGCTGCTGCAGTTGCTGCTGCCATTGCCGCATGGCCGGCTCCCAGTCCTCCACGGGACGCAGGCCGCGCGGCAGCAGGTCTCCCTGCGCAGCGGCACCGCTGAAGCCCGGTTCGGAGGGATGCAGCGTGAGCAGCGTGGTGCCACTGACAACCCGGCCCGCCTGCGCCAGTGCCGCGGCGTACAGCGCGAGCTGCAGTGGTTTCAGTTCACCCTTGTGCAGCCCCACTGTGCCGGGCGAGCCGGTCTTGTAGTCAATGAGCAGCGCCCCGCCCTCGCATTCATCGACGCGATCGATGCGCAGTGCCAGGCGCGCCCCGGCGCCCTGCCACTGCATGGCCTGCTCGCGCGCGGCCACGGTGAATGGCGCGCGCCCGCGTTCCAGTTCCAGCACCTTGCGCGCCACGTGCAGCGCCCGCCGGCGTTCGCGCTCCACCACTGCCGGTGCCAGCCAGCCGGCCTCGCGCGTGGTGCGCACGGCGGCGTTCCAGCCCTGCTCCAGCAGCGAGGTCTCTGCAGCCTCATCCAGCGCCAGCAAACGGGCCTGCGTGCCCAGCTGCTCCCACAGGAAGTTGAGCAGCGCATGCAGCAGCCGGCCGCGCAGCGCGGGAGGCACGCCATCACCCAGCAGCGGCGGCGGCTCGGCACCCAGCCGCCAGCGTGCCTGCGCGCGGAAGGGGCAATCCTGCTGGGCATCAAGGCGCGCCGAGCCACCGGCCAGCGGTACGCCGGGCAGGCTTGTCTCCACGGCCGGCAATTGCTCGTCGGTGGCGCGGATGGCCTGCGCCAGCAGCGGCGCGGCCGGCGGTGCTTCCGCCGCTTCCCAGGGGCCATCGCCCGGCAATGCAGCGGGCCTGTGCGTGACGTCGCCTTCGTGTGCGGGATAACTCAGCACCAGGTCGGCGCAGCGCTGCCGCCAGCACGCCAGCGCCCACAGCGCATGCGCGCGCTGCCCGGTGACGCTGGCTTCGCTCCAGTGCGCGTGGCGCTGCTCTGCCGGGGTGATCCAGGGATCCGGCCGCGGCGGCGCGGGCCAGCGGCCATCCGCCAGTCCCAGCACCCAGATGCCGTCGTAACCGGCCACCGGGTCGGCCAGGTGACCCGACAGCGTCACTGCCGCATCCGCGCTGGCAGGCTGGTGGCGCGCCTGGCCGGCAAGCTGGCGCAGCCGCCGCAGGGCAGCGATGGCCGATACCGGTGCGAGCACGGCGTCCAGCGAGGCAAATTCATCCAGCAGTTCATGCCATCGGGCCAGGCGCTGCTGGCTGCGCGAGTCCAGCGTGGCATGGGCAAAACCGGCGGCTGCCAGCGCCGCGGCGAAGCGGGTGGCCCATGCGGTCAGCGGCTGCCGCGCGGCACTGGGCGGGAGATTCCACAACGCATCCAGCCATGCCGCCAGCGGAGCCGCGGCGGCGCAACGTGATCCCGCCTGACGCAACGCATCGCGCAACGCTGCCTTGCTGAAGCGCGCGAGGCCGGTGTTGCCAAGCCAGGTGCCCAGTGCCGCCGCGTCGGCAGCGGAACCGAAGTTGAAGTGCGGGCTGCGCAGCAGCGTGAGCAATTCGCCGGCGTCGACGCCCTCGCCGGCATCCAGCAGTCCCAGCGCCGCCAGCGCATCGGCTACCAGCGGCTGGTGCAGCAACGGCTCGCCGCCCTCCACTGCCAGCCAGTTCTCGCGCGCGGCCGGCGCCGTCGGGTGGCCGGATACCAGCGCCCGCCACAGCAGCGCACCCTGGATGGCCAGTGAAGGGTCGGCACAGGCGCTGAGCACCAGCAGGCGCGCCGCCGGATCACGCTCGACATGTGCCCGACACCAGGCGGCGCAGGCAGCGAGTTCCTCCTCGAGGTCGGCGGCGCGCACCAGCCGCGGTGTTGCTGGTGCCGTGCCTGGCAGCGGCAACAGCAGGTCGGCTCGCGGCCAGTGGCGGCGGCGCAGCTCCACGAGCAATGGCGCAAGCCGCGGTTCCCCCACCACCAGCGGCGCGGGGGTTGCGGCCAGGAAATCCAGGGCGGTCGCGTCGGCGAGCCGCAGCGACAGCAGTCCGCGGGCGGCGCAGAGGCGACGCACGCCAGCCAGCGCGGAGGCCAGCAGTCTTTCCTCGCGGCTTGAAGCCGAACGCGCCGGATCGATGCAGGAGAGCGTGGCCCGGGCAGCGGCGCGCATCAGCGCGCCGGCGTGCAGCGTGAAGGCAGCCTCGTCGCCGTCGGCACCGGCGAGCTGCGCCAGCACTTCCTCCCAGAGCAGCCGTTCCTGGCTGCCACCCAGCAGCTGCAGCGCTGGTGCCGCGCCGCGTTGCAGGGCCGCGCGCCACTGGCGCGTGAGCCACGCATCCCAGGTATGGACGGAGGGCGTGCTCCATACGCCGCTGCCTTGCTGCTGCTGGCGGCGCGCCCAGGCCAGGCGCAGCGCGGCGGCGCGGTGACGATCGGGGACGATGAGGTCGCGGCCTGCCTCGATGGCGGCGATGAGCGCCGCATCGAGGCCGGCTGCGGGCGCGGGATTACTTGAAACGGGCGGTGGCATCCACCACGCGCGGGCCGCCGCTGCCGGCGCTGTGCGGACCATGGCGGACCGACCAGGATTCCAGCTGCGCCTCGATGCGCTGGAACACCACCTGCAGCGTGGCGGCATCGGGCAGGATGGTGGTGCGGAAGTGGTTGCGGTACGGCACGTTGAAGGCGGTGCCCGGCGTGACCAGCACGTGCTTCTCTTCAAGCAGCTCCAGCGCGAACTGCTGGTCGTTGAAATCCGCCAGCACGTCGGGCCGCACCTCGACGAAGGAATACAGTGCACCGCTGGGCGGCGTGAGCCTGAGGTACTGGCTCTTCGCGACCGAGTCGATCACCGCGCGGCGTGATTCATACAAACGACCGCCGGGTGCGGTGAGATCGAGGATGCTCTGGTAACCGCCCAGCGCCGCATGCACCGCATGCTGCGCCGGCACGCCCGCGCACATGCGCATGGAACTGAGCAGTTCCACGGCGGCCAGGTAATCCCCCGCGCGCTGCACGGCGCCGGAGAAACTCACCCAGCCCACGCGGTAACCGGCCGCGCGGTAGACCTTCGACAGTCCGGAGAAGGTGGCGCACAGCGTGTCATGCACCAGCGAGGCGATGGGCACGAACTGCACGCCATCGTAGGTGATGCCGTCGTAGATCTCGTCGCTGAACACCACCAGCTGGTGTTTCTCGGCCAGGCGCGCGATGCGCTCGAGCACCTCGCGCGGATACACCGCGCCGGTGGGATTGTTGGGGTTGATGATCACCAGCGCGCGGGTGCGCGGCGTGATCAGGGATTCCATCTCTTCCGGGTCGGGGAAAAAACGGTTTTCCGGCCGGCAGGAGTAATGCACGGCACGGCCGCGGTTGAGCGTGACCGCCGCGGTCCACAAAGGATAGTCGGGCGCCGGCACCAGCACCTCGTCGCCATCGCTGAGCAGCGCGCGCAGCGTCTGGTCGATGAGTTCGGAGGTGCCGTTGCCGATGAAGATGGTCTCGGTATTGCCGCCACGCACGCCGCGGTTCTGCTGCTGCAGCAGGATGGCCTCGCGCGCCGGGTACACGCCCTTCTGGTACGCGTAGCCCTCTGCCTGCGGCAGATTCTGCACCAGTGCCAGGCGCAGGATCTCCGGGGTGCGGAAGCCGTAGGCGCCGGGATTGCCGATGTTCAGCGAGATGATCTCGTAGCCCTGGCGCTCCAGTTCCATGGCGCGCCGCGCCAGCGCACCACGGATCTCGTAGCGCACATGCCTCAGGGTTTCGCTGGGTTTGATCCCGGAATCGTGTTTCATCGCGCCAGTTTAGCCTTATAACCGGCGGGGCGGCCAGAACGGCATATACTCCCCGCCTCTCATTTCCAGCCTTTGTTTGCCGATGAAACGCATCCTCGTAGCCGTAAAGCGGGTGGTCGACTTCAACATTCGCATCCGCGTAAGACCTGATAACACCGGTGTCATCACCGAGGGGCTCAAGCAGAGCCTCAATCCCTTCGACGAGATCGCCCTGGAAGAGGCCCTGCGACTGAGGGAAAAGGGCCTGGCCGACGAGGTGGTGGTGGCCTCCATCGGGCCCGCCGAGGTGCAGAACCAGCTGCGCACGGCGCTGGCCATGGGCGCCGACCGTGCCCTGCTGGTGAACAGCAACGAGGCACTGGAGCCACTGGATGCGGCGCGCGTGCTGTTGAAGCTGGCCGAGCGCGAGCAGCCCCTGCTGGTGCTGCTGGGCAAGCAGGCCATCGACGACGACAACAACCAGACCGGCCAGATGCTGGCCGCGCTGTGGGATCGCCCGCAGGCCACCTTCGCCTCGAAGGTGGAACTGCTGGATGGCGTGGCGCGCGTCACGCGCGAGGTGGATGCGGGACTGGAGACCGTCGAGGTCGACCTGCCCGCCGTGGTCACCGCCGACCTGCGCCTGAACGAGCCGCGTTTCGTGAAGCTGCCGGAGATCATCAAGGCCAAGAAGAAGCCGCTGGAACAGCTTGAGCTGGCCGCGCTGGGCGTCACGCCGCGTCCGCGCCTGAAGGCAGTGCATTACGCGCCGCCGGCGGCGCGCCAGAAAGGCGTGATGGTGAAGGACGTGAACGAGCTGCTGTCGGCCCTGACGGCAAAGGGGCTGGTCTGATGAGCCGCATCCTCGTGATTGCCGAGCATGATGGCCGGCAGCTTTCCCCCGCCACCGCGAAGGTCGTGCGCTGCGCGCAGGACATCGGCGGCGAGATCACCGTGGCCTTGTGGGGCGCCGGCATCGGCGCCATTGCCGAGGCCGCCGCCCGCCTGGCCGGCGTGACGCGCGTGCTGGCCTTCGATGACCCGGCCAACACGCACGCGCTGGCGGCGACGGTGGCGCCGCAGCTGCTCGCCACCGCGCGCGGGTATTCGCATGTGCTGGCGCCCTCCACCACTTTCGGCAAGGACCTGCTGCCGCGCCTTGCCGCACTGCTCGACGTGCCGGCCATCAGCGACATCATGGCCGTGGAAAGCCCGACGCGTTTCCGCCGCCCCATCTATGCCGGCAACGCCATCCTCACGGTGGACGCGGGGGATCTCAGCCCCATCGCCGCCACCGTGCGCATCGCCTCCTACACCGCGGTGGAGGAGCAGCCCCAGGCGGCTCCCGTGGAGCCGGCTGCCCCGCAGTCCCCCGCCCCTGCGCACACGCGTTTCGTGTCGCTGGCGGCACAGGGCGGCGACCGTCCCGACCTGCAGAGCGCGCGCCGCGTGGTCTCCGGTGGCCGGGCACTGGGCAGCGCGGACAAGTTTGCCCTGGTGCAGGAGCTGGCCGATGTGCTGGGCGCGGCGGTGGGCGCCTCCCGGGCCGCCGTGGATGCCGGTTATGCCCCCAATGACCTGCAGGTGGGCCAGACCGGCAAGATCATTGCCCCCGACCTGTACATCGCACTGGGCATCTCCGGCGCCATCCAGCACATGACGGGCATCAAGGATGCCCGCACCATCGTGGCGGTGAACAAGGATCCGGACGCTCCCATCTTCGAGGTGGCGGATTACGGCCTGGTGGCAGACCTCTTCGAGGCCGTGCCGGCGCTGATCGCCGGGCTGAAGAACAGGGCCTGAAACGCAAGGCGGCCCCGAAGGGCCGCCTCCTGGTCATCGGCTGGAAACGCCGGCCACCTCAGTTGCTGGCGTACAGCTCCCAGAGCTTGGCGATGCGCAGGGTGACCTGGTCGTCGGTCTTGATGGCGCTGAAGGTCTTCCTGGCCTCGGCCTTCTGGCCGGCCTTCAGCTGGGCAATGCCCAGCAGCACCTGCGTGTCGTCCGGATTCTTCAGCCCGCCCTTGGCCACCGCCGCCTTGGCGGCTTCGACGGCCTTGGCGTAATCGCCGAAGCTGAAGTGCTGCATGGCCAGCGCGCCGTACTCATTGCCGGTGGGGGCGGAGCGGGCCTCGGCTTCCAGCTGCGGCAGCTCGGCGTGTGCGGCGTCACCGGCCTTCTTGTTGGAGTTCAGGTAGCGATCGGCGCGGCTCATCTCGTCCGCTTCCTTGAACACGTTGAGTTTCTTGCCGATCTCCAGCGCCTTGTTCGCCTCGGCATAGAGGCCGAGCGAGGTCGCCGCGTCGGAATACGCCGTGATGTCAGAGGAGTGCTTGAGGTTCGAGGTGGCGTCCATCAGGCGATAGAGCTGTACGCGCTGGCGCGGGTCGAGCCGCTCCTTCTTCACCTCGTAGAGCAGCACCATCCAGGTCTGCGGATCCGGGTGGTAGCGGACCAGCTTCTCGAGCGTGGCCTGCGCCGCGTCGGCATTGCCGGCCTTGGCGTAGGCATCCTGCAGCAGGGACAGCTGGCGGCGGTCCGGCTTGCGGCCCGCCTTCTCGTCGGCGCCAACCAGACCCTCGAAGAGCTTCACCGCCTCGTTGAAGTTCTTGGTCTGGTAGTAGCTCTGGCCGACCACGGTGTAGACGGCCTCGTTCGCGCCGCCGGCCTTGATCAGCTCCGAGCCATACTTGATGGAATTCTTGAAATCCTTTTGCTGGTAGTGGACGGTCACCAGCGCCGTGCGGAAGGCATTCTGCTCAGATCCGGTGAGGGGGAAGCCCGAACCCAGCATGCCCTCCAGACCGGCAATGATGCCGGCGTTGTCCTTCTTCGCCTTGGCCACTTCCATCAGGAAGTAGTTGGCCGCGTAGATGTCGTCTGGTGCCTTGCGCGTGGAGCTCGCCAGCACCTCCTTCGCCTTGGCCTCCACCTCCGCCCAGCGCTTGGCCTTCATCGCTGCATCGGCAGCAACGAACTGGTCGGCAAACGCCGGACTCGTCTTTGGCGTTGCAGCGTGGGCACCCAATCCCGCGGTCGCCAGGACCGCGGCCAGAACCATCGACCGGACCATCACCTTCATCATGAGTCCCCTCTCATCGCCGGGCAGCCCCAATTGGACCTTGCCCATTTACTACCATCAATCGGGTTTCGGCACGACCCTCCAAAGGAGGGTCTTCCGGATCACGGGTCATTTCTACCGCATTGCGAATGAATCCGCCCTGAATGCGGATTGCGCCGCAACATCGCGGCCTATTCAGCAAATTCAGCGACGTTGGTGAAACCCATGCGCACCATGCCGGCACGCTGGGCCGCGGCCATCACATTGGCCACCACGTCATACAGCGCCAGGCCCGAGGGACGCAGGTGGATCTCGGGCTGGGGGTCGCGCACGGATTCCTGCACGAAGAATTCCTCGATGGCGCCAATGCCGCTCATGGCGCTGCCGTTGATGACCACCGTGCCGTCGGGGTCGATCTCGACGTAGATGCGGTCGGGGTTTTCCGTCTGCACGGCGTTCGGGTTGGGGGGCGGCATCTCCAGCTTCACAGCGTGGTTCTGCACCGGCAGCGTGAGGATGAGCATCACCAGCATCACCAGCATCACGTCGATGAGCGGCGTCGTGTTGACGTCGCACATCGGCTCCGAGGAGCCGCCCGAAGAAACATTCATGCCCATGGTGCGATACTCCTGTCAGCGGCCCGCCGTGGCGCCCTTGGGCTCGGTCAGGAACTGGACTTCGATGATGCCGGCGGTCTGGATGGTGTAGAGGGCGCGCGCCACGTGCTCGTAGCGCGCGTTCCTGTCCGCCTTCATGTGGACCTTCGGCGGCAGCCGCCCCTCGGCAAAGGCGGAACGGCTGCGGGCCGCGAGCGCATCGAACAGGGCCTCGCGGGACAGCCCGCCACCGCCGATGTAGAAGTTGCCGTTCGCGTCGACCGACACCGGAATGTCTTCCGGCTTGGTCTGCGTGGAGAGGTTGCGCGGTTCCGGCAGGTCGATCGGAACCGTCGGCACGATCACCGGCACCGTGATCAGGAAGATGATCAGCATCACCAGCATCACGTCGACGAGCGGCGTGGTGTTGATGTCTGACATCACCTTTTCGTCGCCGCCCTCTCCTCCAACGCTCATCCCCATGGCAGTTCCCCTGTTGCGCTCGTGCCGGGCCGCTTACTTCTTGACCGCAGCAGCAGCGGGCGCAGCCGGCGCCACACGCACTTCGGGCTTCACGCCGCCGATGAGGTTCGCCTCGAGGTCACCGGTGAACTCGCGCAGCGTGTCCTGGATGGCCTTGTTGCGCTTCAGCAGCACGTTGTAGGCGATAACCGCGGGCACCGCGACCACCAGGCCCAGCGCGGTCATGATCAGCGCCTCGCCGACGGGGCCGGCCACCTGGTCGATGGACGGCTGGCCCGAGAGGCCGATCTTGATCAGCGCGACGAGAATGCCGTACACGGTGCCCAGCAGTCCGACGAAGGGCGAGGTGGAGCCCACGGTGGCCAGGAAGGACAGGCCACCGGCCATCTTGCTGTTGAGGCCGTCGACGGCGCGGCTGAGGGCCATGTCCAGCCACTCGCGCAGCGAGATGCGGTCGCTGAGCCGGCCCTCGTAATGGCTGGCGGCGCGCACGGCGCTCTCGGCGATCACGCGGAAGTCATCGCCCTTGGGCAGGCGGTCGATGCCCTCGCGGGCCGAGCCGGCGCTCCAGAAAGTCTTCTCGACGTTGCGGGCCGATTTGCCCAGCTTGTACTGGTCCCAGTACTTGGTGAAGAAGATCCACCAGGTGCCGAGGGACATGATGGCCAGCACGGCCAGAATGGTGTACGAGACGCCGGTGCCGTGCTCGATCAGTGCACCGAAACCGTACGGGTTGCTGGCCGGGTCGATTGCGCCGGCTACTTCTTCACTTGCCATTATTCCCTCGATTGCTGCTTAGCTTCACTCAAACTACGACCCACGAACAACAGCCACGAAAGCGGCATTGGCCGCCCCCGGAGCACGGAACCCATTGCCAGCTATTCGTCCTTCAGGCTGAAAGTGATGGCCTGGATGAAACAGTCACTTTCCCTGGTCTTGCCATCTTCTGTTCCCGCCCTGAAGCGGTACTGCTTGGCCATCTTCAACCCGGCCTCGTCGAGACGCGGGAACTTGGACGACTCGGCAACCTCGGCAGTGGTGACGCGTCCGTTCGCGCCAATGCACAGGCGGATGCGCACGCGCCCCTCCTCGCCCAGGTTGCGGGACGTGGACGGATAGAAGTCGGCGACGTCCGGGCGATAGGTGAGCGCGGCCTTGGTCACCACCACTGAACGCGTGGCGGCAGGCGGCGGCGGCGGCGCCGGCGGCACCACCTCGGTGGTGGTGGGCGCCTGGATGGCGGTGGGCGGCGGGGGCGGCAGCTGGATGTCGACCAGTACCGGCGGCACCTGCACCGGCGGGAGTTCCATCTGCACTTCAGGTGGCGGCGGGGGCGGCGGCTCCTCGATCACCTCGTTGATGATCTCGGCCTTGATCGGCTCGGTGACCTTGGCAATCAGCTTCACCGCGAGGCCACTCTTCAGCGCCCAGAAGAAGGCGAGATGGAAAGCGACCAGCAGGATCAGGAAAGTGCCGCGCCGCGAAAGCCAGTTGCCTTCAGTTTGTGTGTATACGCCCATGACCCCTCAACCTTTGCAAGCCATCCCCAAAAAAGGCCGCGCCGCAAGGTAACTACCTTCTAGCTGTCATGCAAGTGCTTGCATGCATGACGGAACTGTAAACCCGAAGCCGAGAACCGCACAACCTCGCTGGAGCACATGCAGGGTGCGCGGGCGCGGTGCAATATGCGTGCGCGCAATAACGGTGCGTCAAATGGTGTGCGAGATCCCCTGCGCGACGGCAATTCCGGTCCGCCGCGGATAAAAATCCACCTCGATACGCTGCCGGGTGGCCTTGCCCGCATGATATCCCATCGCGCAGCGATGCAGTCGCCCTCTTCCGGCACGGCTTCCAGTGCGGCTTGTCCTACGTTCGGGGGCGGCGCGGCGACCGCGGGTTACAAGCTGGTTACGGACGGGTGTTGCGGCTGCCCGACCAGCTGCGCTCCTTGCTGAGCCGGATGAAACCCATGGCACCGGCGAGTGTGATGCTGAATGGCAACAGCAGGGCATAACGCCCTGCCCCCGGTGACCTGCGTTCCAGGAACGTGTAGGCGATGGCGCCCAGCGGCGGCGCCAGCAGGCCGCGCATGCCGGTGAGGGTGACGTTCACGCCCATGTACTGCTGCACCTTGCCCAGCGAGGCAAAGTCGTTGTGGCCGAGGTTCCAGCCCAGGTTGGCGCCTGCGGTGGAGATGCCGAACAGCAGCGCAGCCAGCCACAGCAGCGGCTGGTTCTCCAGGAACACGCCCATGATCACCGCCGCCATGGCCAGCACCAGCGACCAGCATTGCCGCGCGCGGTACACCACCACGTGCCCGGCGTCGAACATCCTGGCCCACAGCGGCGTGAACAGCGGCACGCTCAGCAGCGGCACCACGGTGAGCATGCCGATCTGCTGCGCGGCCGGCAGGTGCAGCTGGTCGGTGAACACGATCACCAGCTGGCCGAAGATCATCAGGTTGCCCGCGCCATACAGCGCCATCCAGGACATGAAGCGGCGGAAGTCCGGATCCGCATCGAGGATGGCGCGCATGGCCGAGAGGCTGAACACCTCCACCCTGCCCACCTCGCTGCGCTCGGCGCGCAGCAGGCGGAAGGACTGGCGCACCCGCACGCGGCGGAACATCACGGCCGCGGCGACCGACGTCATGCCTGCCGCGAGGTACAGCAGCGGTGCCGCCCGGGGACGGGTCTCGAGCACCGTGCCCACCAGCGCGGCCACGGCCGCCATGCCCAGCGCGGTGGCGATCACGATGCGCCCGGTGGTGCGCGCCAGCACCGCGCGCGGGTAGTTCGCGCTCCACACGGTGGAGCGCACCGTGAGCACGCCGGACCAGATCATGCGTGCGGCCAGCACCGACAGCACGGTGAGGGCCAGTCCGGTCGAGGCGCGCGGCATCAGCCCGATGCAGCCGACCACCGCCCCGAACAGCGCCAGCAGCATCACCAGCAGTCGCACCTTCTCGCGGCCATGGGCAAGGTTGGCCCAGAGGAAGGAGGTGAGGTTCGCCAGTGCCGGTGAGCCGCTCACGAAGGCCGTGGCCAGGTTCAGCAGTTCCGGGGAGACATGCCCGGCGAAGCCGCGCTTCACCAGCACGGCGGCGGTGGCGCCCTCCACCATGCCGAGGGCGCAGCCCGCCAGCAGCCAGGGTCCCAGTTCGCGGCGGTACAGGGCCAGCGCCGGCCGGCCGGGCGTCATGCGCCGAAGCGCGCGGTGACCAGTGCGGCCACCGCGCGGATGCCCTGCGCCTCGGCGCCGGGCGGGCGCCCGGGGCGATCGCGCTGGTTCCAGGAGTAGATGTCGAGGTGCAGCCAGCGGGTCGGGTCGGTGACGAAGCGGCGCAGGAACAGTGCCGCCGTGATGGCACCGGCCATGCCGCCGGAGGGCGCGTTGTTCAGGTCGGCGATGCGGCTGCCCAGGTCCTCGTCATAGGGATCCCACAGCGGCATGGGCCACAGGGGATCGGCCAGGCGCTCGCCTTCCTCGCGCAATTGATGCACCAGCGCGGCATCGCCGCCGAACACCGGCGGCAGTTCCGGTCCGAGTGCCACGCGCGCGGCGCCGGTGAGCGTGGCGAAGTCCACGATGAGGTCCGGGGATTCCTCTGCTGCCAGCGCCAGCGCGTCGGCCAGCACCAGGCGTCCCTCCGCATCGGTGTTGGTGATCTCCACGCTGAGGCCCTTGCGCGAGCGCCACACATCCCCCGGGCGGAAGGCATTGCCGTCGACGCTGTTTTCCACCGCGGGCACCAGCACGCGCAGGTCCAGCGGCACACCGGTGTCGCGCAGCAGTTGCGCGGTGGCCAGCGCTGCCGCGGCACCGCCCATGTCCTTCTTCATCAGCGCCATGCCGGCGGAGGGCTTGATGTCGAGCCCGCCGGAGTCGAAACACACGCCCTTGCCCACCAGCGTCACGCGCGGCGCCCCGGCAAGGGGGAAGCGCAGGTCGAGCAGCCGGGGTGCACGCACCGAGCCCTGCCCCACGGCGGCGATCAGCGGGAATTCGCGCCGCAGCGCTTCGCCCTGCACCACCTGCAGGGTGCCCTGCTGGCGATCGGCGAGGGCCAGGGCCTCCCGTTCCAGCTCGTCCGGGCCCAGGTCGTTGGCCGGGGTGTTCACCAGGTCGCGGGCCAGGGTACTGGCCGCCGTGGCGGCCGCCACGTAGCGCGCGTCCACGCCGGCAGGCGGGTCCAGGTGTGGCCGGCGCTGCTGCGTGGCACGCGGCGTCACGTAGCGCTGGAAGCGGTAGCCGCCGCAGGTCCAGCCCAGGGTGAATGGCAGCGCCTGCACGACCCCGGCATCGGCCAGGCGGTAGCTGGCGAATGGCAGTCGGTCGGCCAGCGCGGCGCCCAGCCAGAACCAGCCGGTGGCATCGCCCGGGGCCTGCCTGCCCAGCCCGACCACCACGCCCGTGTTGCGGCCGCCCGCATCGGGCAGCAGCGACCAGCGGCCGCGCTCGGCCTGGAAGGCATTGGCGTGAAGCCATGCGCGGACGGCCTCGCCCTGCTGGTCCCGCCACGCCGCAAACGCGCCATCGGTGACGCAGTACAGCGGCAATGCGGCGGCGGCAGCATGATCGGGGGGCATGCCGCCATTCTAATTGATCCGTATCACTGACAGGTCAGCAATTAGTGGAATCGCGCTATACTTGCCAGTTCCACAGTCTTGATTTCACGGAGCCCAAGCATGCGTCTTTACGGACCCAAGGATGTCGACAAAACCGCCCTGCGCCGCGCGCGCATCGCGATCCTCGGCTATGGCAGCCAGGGCCGCGCCCATGCGCTGAACCTGAAGGACAGCGGTTTCGACGTGGTAGTGGGCGTGCGCAAGGGCGACAGCTTCAAGCAGGCGAAGAAGGACGGCCTCACCGTGCTGTCTCCCGCCGATGCGGTGAAGGACGCCACCCTGATCGCCATCCTGGTGCCCGACACCACGCAGAAGGCGCTGTACAACGAGCTGAAGGATTCGATCCCCAAGGGTGCGACGCTGCTGTTCGCCCACGGCTTCAACATCCACTTCAAGCAGATCAAGCCGCGCAAGGACCTGGACGTGGTGCTGATCGCGCCGAAGGGCCCGGGTGGCCTGGTGCGTCGCCAGTACCAGCAGGGTCGTGGCGTGCCGGCGCTGGTCGCGGTGGCGCAGGATGCCTCGAAGAAGGCCTTCGCCAAGGCGCTGGCCTATGCCCATGGCATCGGCAGCACCCGCGGCGGCGTGCTGCAGACCACCTTCAAGGAGGAGACCGAGACGGATCTCTTCGGCGAGCAGGTGGTGCTGTGCGGTGGCACCTCCGACCTGATCCTGAAGGGTTTCGAGACGCTCACCGAAGCCGGCTACCAGCCGGAAGTGGCCTACTACGAAGTGCTGCACGAACTGAAGCTCATCGTCGACCTGCTGCATGAAGGCGGCCTGGCCAAGATGCACAAGTACATCAGCACCACCGCCAAGTGGGGCGACATGATCAGCGGCCCGCGCATCATCAATCGCACCACCAAGAAGGAAATGAAGAAGGTGCTGGGGGACATCCAGTCGGGCAAGTTCGCCCGCCGCTGGATCGCCGAGAACAAGACCGGCCTGAAGAAGTACAACAAGCTGATGAAGGCCGACCTCAACCACAAGATCGAGAAGGTCGGGGCCAAGCTGCGCGAACGCATGCCTTGGCTTTCGGAGGAGCGCGCCTGAAGGACGCGCTGAAGCAGGAACAACGCCATGCCCATTCCCGCAACCCAATACATCTGGTTCAACGGCAAGCTGGTTCCCTGGGAGAAGGCGACGGTGCACGTGCTGTCGCACGCCCTGCACTATGGCTCGTCGGTGTTCGAGGGTGTACGTGCGTATGCGACGAAGTCGGGCGTGGCGGTGTTCCGCCTCGCCGAGCACACGCGCCGGCTGTTTGACTCGGCCAAGATCTACCGCATCACCATTCCCTTCACGCCGGAGCAGGTCAACGCTGCCTGCCGCGAGGTGGTGGCGGTGAACGGACTGAAGAATGGCGCCTACCTGCGCCCGGTCGCCTTCCGCGGCTATGGCGAGATCGGCGTGGCGCCGAAGATCGAGCCGCCGGTGGAAGTGGCGGTGGCTGCATGGGAATGGGGCAAGTACCTGGGCGCAGACTCCGAGGCCAACGGGGTGGACGTGTGTGTCTCCTCCTGGCAGCGCGTGGCGCCCAACACCATCCCTGCCCTGGCCAAGGCAGCCGGCAACTATCTTTCCTCCCAGCTGATCAGCCTCGAGGCCAAGCGCCTCGGGTTCGCCGAGGGCATCGGGCTTGCGCCCGATGGCACGGTGAGCGAGGGGGCGGGCGAGAACCTGTTCCTCATCCGCGATGGCGTGATCCACACGCCGGGACTGGCGCACTCGGCCCTCGGCGGCATCACGCGCGATTCGGTGATGCGGCTGGCGCGCGACCTGGGCTACGAGGTGCGCGAGACCTCCATCCCGCGCGAAATGCTCTACCTGGCTGATGAGCTGTTCTTCACCGGCACGGCGGCGGAAATCACGCCGGTGCGTTCGGTGGACCGCATCGTCATCGGTGCCGGCCGGCGGGGTCCCATCACCGAGAAGCTGCAGCAGGCCTTCTTCGGCGTGCTGAACGGCACCCTGCCAGACAAGTACGGCTGGCTGGACCCGGTGGACATGTCGGCGGTGCCGCGCGCCGCGACGGGTTGAGGTTCGCATGAGCCAGCCGAAGACCCTCTTCCAGAAAGTCTGGGAGCGGCACGAAGTCGTGCCCGAGACCGCCGATACACCGGCAGTGCTGTACATCGACCTGCATCTCATCCATGAGGTGACCACGCCGCAGGCCTTCACGGTGCTGCGCGAGCGCGGGCTGAAGGTGCGTCGCACCGACCGCACGCTGGGCACGATGGACCATTCCACACCCACGCGCACCGAGCAGGTGTTCGGCGGCAAGCCGTTCACCATCGAGTCGGCGGCGAAGCAGGTTCACCAGCTGGAGGCCAACTGCGCCGAGTTCGGCGTGGAGCTGATGAACCTCACCAGCGACAAGCGCGGCATCGTGCACGTGATCGGGCCGGAGCTGGGCGCGACCCAGCCGGGCAAGACCATCGTGTGCGGCGACAGCCATACGTCCACGCATGGTGCATTCGGCGCCCTCGCCTTCGGCATCGGCACTACTGAAGTGGGCCATGTGCTGGCTACGCAGTGCCTGCTGCAGACGCGTGCAAAGACGCTGGCCATCACGGTGAACGGGCGCCTGCGCCCGGGCGTGACGGCCAAGGACCTGGTGCTGGCCATCATCGGCAAGATCGGCGTGGGCGGTGGCACCGGCCATGTGATCGAGTTCCGCGGCGAGGCAATCCGCGCGCTCAACATGGATGAGCGCATGACGGTGTGCAACATGTCCATCGAGGCCGGCGCACGCGCCGGCATGATCGCCCCGGACGAGACCACCTTCGAATACCTGAAGGGCCGCCCCCGTGCGCCGCAGGGCGCGGAGTGGGAGAAGGCCGTGGCCGACTGGCGCACGCTGGCCACCGATCCGGGCGCCACCTTCGATCGCGAAGTGGTTCTCGACGCCTCCACCATCGAGCCCATGGTCACCTGGGGTACGCATCCCGGCATGGTGGCCGCCGTCACCGGCCATGTGCCGCTGACCAGCGAAGATCCTGTGTTCGGCCGCGCGCTGGAATACATGGGGTTCGCCGCCGGGCAGAAGCTCTCCGGCTCGCCGGTGAACATGGTGTTCATCGGCAGCTGCACCAATTCCCGCCTGACCGACCTGCGTGCCGCCGCCGGCGTGCTCAAGGGCCACAGGATTGCACCGGGTGTGCAGATGCTGGTGGTGCCCGGCTCGCAGCAGATCAAGAAGCAGGCCGAGGCCGAGGGACTGGACCGCGTGTTCACCGAGGCTGGCGCGGAGTGGCGCGAGTCCGGCTGCTCGATGTGCCTGGGCATGAATGGCGACATCGTGGGCAAGGGGCAATATTCCCTCAGCACCAGCAACCGCAACTTCGAGGGCCGACAGGGCCCGGGCGCACGCACGCTGCTGGCCAGTCCGCTCACCGCGGCGGCATCTGCCGTGCGGGGCGTGATCACCGATCCGCGCGAGCTGCTGCAGGCGCGAGGTTAGAACATGGAACCCATCCAGAGCATCACTTCGCGCACGGCCGTCCTGCCGCGCAATGACGTCGATACCGACCAGATCATCCCGGCGCGTTTCCTGCGCACCACTTCGAAGGAAGGCCTGGGCAAGCAGCTCTTCGCCGACTGGCGCTACCAGGCGGACGGCAGCCCGGATCCGGCCTTCGTGCTCAACAAGCCCGAGGCGACAGGCTGCAAGGTGCTGGTGGCCGGTGACAACTTCGGCTGCGGCTCCTCGCGCGAGCATGCGCCCTGGGCGCTGACCGACTTCGGCATCCGCGCGGTGGTGAGCACCAGCTTCGCGGACATCTTCCGCTCCAATTCGCTGAAGAACGGCCTGGTGCCCGTGATCGTCGATGCGGCCACACTGAACTGGCTCACTGCGAATCCCGGCGTGGAAGTGACGGTGGACCTCGCCAGCACTTCGCTGCGGCTGCCGGATGGACGCAGCGTGCAGTTCCCCATCGAGCCCTTCGCGCGCTACTGCCTGATGCAGGGCGTGGACCAGCTGGGTTACCTGGTGTCGAAGGACGCCGAGATCACGGCGTACGAGCAGCGTCGCGCCGCCGCGGGTCGCTGAGCCCGCTGCTTCCGTTTCTTCCGGAGATTTCCGCATGCAGGCAAACATCACCGTCCTGGGTGGCGACGGCATCGGCCCCGAGGTGACCCGTGAGGGCGTACGTGCGCTGGAGAAGGTGGCGGCGCTGTTCGGCCACCAGTTCCGCTTCGATGCACAGGACTTTGGCGGCATCGCCATCGACAACCATGGTGATCCGCTGCCGGCGGCCACATTGCAGAGTTGCCTGGCCTCCGACGCCATCCTGCTTGGCGCCATCGGCGGACCGAAGTGGTCGGCGCCGGATGCGAAGCTGCGTCCCGAAGCGGGACTGCTGCGGCTGCGCAAGGAGCTGGGCGTGTACGCCAACCTGCGTCCCGTGGCCGTGCACCCTGCCCTCGCCGATTCCACCACGCTGAAGGCCGAGGTGGTGCGCGGCGTAGACCTGGTGTTCGTGCGAGAACTCACCGGCGGCATCTACTTCGGCGCCAAGACCCGCAGTGCCACCGAGGCCAGCGACCTGTGCAGCTACAGCGCGGCGGAGATCGAGCGCGTGACGCGTGTGGCCGGCAAGCTCGCGCAGGCGCGGCGGCGCAAGCTCACGTCCATCGACAAGTCCAATGTGCTCGACACCTCCCGCCTGTGGCGCGAAGTGGTCACGCGCGTGATGAAGGCGGAGTTCCCCGACGTGGCGGTGGAGCACATCCTGGTGGATGCCGCTGCCATGCACCTGATCCGCCGCCCCGCGGACTTCGACGTGATCGTCACCGAGAACATGTTCGGCGACATCCTCACGGACGAGGCCTCGATGCTGGCCGGCTCGCTGGGGCTGTCGCCTTCGGCGTCGCTGGGTGATGGCCGGCGTGGCCTGTACGAGCCCATCCATGGCTCGGCCCCGGACATCGCCGGCAAGGGCATCGCCAATCCGGTGGGCACCATCCTCTCCGCCGCCCTTCTGCTGCGGCACTCGCTAGGGTTGGAAGCTGAAGCTAGGGCAATAGAGCGGGCCGTGGCCACAATGTTTGAGCGGGGAATGCGCACTGCAGACATTGGTGCCGGTGAAAAGGTCCTTAGCACGGTCGGGGCGGGTGAGAGCATCGCGGCCCTGATCGAGCGGCGGGACTAAATAACAGCTCCAGCGAATGATTAACTAGAACCTATCTCAAAATCGATTTGTGAGGGCGCGGCTGGTTAAAA
The DNA here is from genome assembly GCA_965652645.1 of uncultured bacterium. GTDB lineage: Bacteria > Pseudomonadota > Gammaproteobacteria > Steroidobacterales > Steroidobacteraceae > ZC4RG30. The sequence goes on from CBFGXE010000019.1 coordinate 45,908, forward strand.
TGTGA
>CBFGXE010000020.1:0-44403 GCA_965652645.1 uncultured bacterium
CATGTCGGACTCGTTGATGCCCTTCCAGCCGGCGATGGAGGAGCCGTCGAACATCTTGCCGTCGGTGAAGATGTCCTCCTTGATCACCTTGGCCGGCACGGTGACGTGCTGTTCCTTGCCGCGGGTGTCACAGAAACGGAAATCGACGTACTTGACCTCCTTCTCTTTGATGATCTTCAGGACGTCGCTCGGTGTAGTCATGGCTCCTCCAGGTGGAAATAACTCGGTCATACGGCAGGCCCCACTGCGATGCAGGCCCTGTGCCAAGTCAGTGGGTGTGGATAATCAAGGGCTTAGGCAGCGTTACGCACCGAGGGACGCCGGTGGTTGCACCATTCTAGGGCACGCTGCGGGCCTTTGCATCAGAACGGTGCGGCATTCGGGGCCGGATTGCACCTTGCCGGTGCCATTGCGCCGGCCCGAACGCCTGCGGGGCTTGCCGATATACTCGCGCGCCACCCTGCGAAACATCCGCTTCACGCGCCCAACACCTTATGCCGACAGGAAAAACCGGCCCCCGGCTCGCCACCTTCCAGGACCTGATCCTGGCCCTGCAACAGTACTGGGCCGCCCGCGGCTGCGTGCTGCTGCAGCCGCATGACATGCAGGTGGGGGCAGGCACCTTCCACACCGCCACCTTCCTCAGGGCCATCGGGCCCGAGCCCTGGAGCGCGGCCTACGTGCAGCCCTCGCGCCGCCCCACCGACGGGCGTTATGGCGAGAACCCCTTCCGGCTGCAGCACTACTACCAGTTCCAGGTGGTGATCAAACCCTCGCCGCTGGACATCCAGGACCTCTACATCGGCTCGCTGCGCGCCATCGGCATCGATCCGCTGGTGCATGACCTGAGATTCGTGGAGGACAACTGGGAATCTCCCACGCTGGGCGCCTGGGGCCTGGGCTGGGAGGTGTGGCTGAACGGCATGGAGATCACGCAGTTCACCTACTTCCAGCAGGTGGGTGGCCTGGACTGCCGGCCGGTGACCGGCGAGATCACCTATGGCCTGGAGCGCCTGGCCATGTACCTGCAGGGCGTGCAGAGCGTGTACGACCTGGTGTGGGCCGACGGCCCGCTGGGGCGCGTGACCTACCGCGACGTGTTCCACCAGAACGAGGTGGAGCAGTCGGCCTACAACTTCGAGCATGCGGACGTGGCCGTGCTGTTGCGGCATTTCGACGACCACGAGAAGGCCTGCAACGACCTGCTGGAGCAGAAACTCACGCTGCCGGCCTATGAGCAGATGCTGCAGGCCTCGCACACCTTCAACCTGCTGGATGCGCGGCGCGCCATCTCGGTGACCGAACGCCAGCGTTTCATCCTGCGCGTGCGCACGCTGGCGCGCGCGGTGGCGCAGAGCTACTACGCCAGCCGTGACGCGCTGGGCTTTCCCATGCTGGCGGCCGGACCGCGCATCCTCATCGCCGGTGCGCAGGCAGCCACGGGAGCCACGGCATGAGCGCGGCGGATTTCCTGGTCGAGCTGGGCACCGAGGAGCTGCCGCCCAAGGCACTGCTCACGCTGTCCGAGGCCTTCCGCGATGGCGTGGTGTCGCGCGTGGATGCGGCGGGCCTCGCGCATGGCGAGGTGCAGGCCTTCGCCACGCCGCGCCGGCTGGCCGTGCGCATCCGTGCACTGGCGCTGCAGGCGCCAGAGCAGAAGATCCAGCGTCGCGGCCCGCCCGTGGCCGCGGCCTTCGACAGGAACGGCGCACCGACGCGCGCGGCGGAGGCCTTTGCGCAGAGCTGCGGCGTCGCCATCGAGGCGCTGGGGCGCGAGAAGGATCCCAGGGGCAATGAGTGCCTGTCCTTCACCGGCGTGAAGCCCGGTGCCGCGGCGCGCGACCTGCTGCCGGGCATCCTCGGCGAGGCGCTGGATGCGCTGCCCATCCCCAAGCGCATGCGCTGGGGCATGAGCGAGGCGCAGTTTGTGCGTCCCGTGCACTGGCTGCTGCTGCTGCTCGGCAGCGAAGTGGTGCCGGCCACCCTTCTTGATGCCACCGCCGGCAATGAGACGCGCGGCCATCGCTTCCACTCCAGCGGCACGCTGCGCATCGCCACGCCGGCGGACTACGAACATGTGCTCGAGCGCGAGGGCCACGTGATCGCGGACTTCGCCGCGCGCCGCGAACGCATCCGCGCCGGCGCCACTTCGCTGGCCGCGCAGCAGGGCGGCCGCGCCCTGGTCAGCGATGCGCTGCTGGATGAGGTCACCTCGCTGGTGGAATGGCCCGTGCCGCTGGCCGGCCGCTTCGAGGAGCGTTTCCTCGCGCTGCCGCGCGAGCTGCTGGTGTCGGTGCTGCAGGACCACCAGCGCTACTTCCCCGTGGAAGGTGATGACGGCCGCCTGTTGCCCGTGTTCATCGCGGTGAGCAACCTCGACAGCCTCGACATGAACGCGGTGCGCGACGGCAATGAGCGCGTGGTGCGGCCGCGCCTGTCCGATGCGGCCTTCTTCTGGGAACAGGATCGCAAGGCCCCGCTGGCCTCGCGCATTGCCGCGCTGGATGCGGTGACCTTCCAGGCCCGGCTCGGCTCCATCGGCGACAAGGTCCGCCGCATCGCCCCGCTGGCGCGTGCCATCGCCGCGCGCATCGGTGGTGATGCCGGCCAGGCCGAACGCGCGGCGCAGCTCGCCAAGTGCGACCTGGTCACCCATCTCGTCGGCGAGTTCCCGGAACTGCAGGGCATCATGGGCCGCTACTATGCCGCGGCCGATGGCGAGCCCGCGGAAGTGGCCTCGGCCATTGCCGAGCACTACCAGCCGCGCGGCCAGGGCGATGCGGTGCCGGCCACCAAGGCGGGCATTGCCGTGGCGCTGGCCGACCGGCTCGACACGCTCACCGGCATCTTTGCCATCGGGCAGAAGCCCAGTGGCACCAAGGATCCGTTCGCGCTGCGCCGCGCCGCCATCGGCGTCGGTCGCATCATCTTCGAGCATCGCCTGCCGCTGGACCTGGTGGAGCTCATCGACACCGCCGTGCGCGGCCACGCGCTGTTCGATGCACCGGCCACCGACGCCAGGAAGAAGCCCGCCACGCGCGAGGCCGTGGCCGCCGAGGTCCATGACTACCTGATGGAACGCCAGCGCAATGCCTGGCTGGAGCCGCCGGACGGCGGCGCGCCCCTGCCCGGCATCACGCCGGAGATCTGCGACGCGGTCATTGCCGCCCGCCCGCGCTCGCCGCTGGATTTTGACGCACGCGTGCGGGCGCTGATCGGCTTCCTCGCCCTGCCGGATTCCGTCAGCCTCACGGCGGCGAACAAGCGCATCGCGAACCTGCTGAAGAAGTCCGCCGGCGGCGACAGCGGCGCCGATCGCATCGACGTCTCGCTGCTGAAGCTCGACCCGGAGCGCGCGCTGTACGCGGCCCTGCAGAACGTGGCGCACGGCGTGCCGCGTGCCATCGAGGCCGGCGACTACGGCGCGGCCTTCACCGAACTGGCCGGCCTGCGCGGCGTGGTGGATGCCTTCTTCGATGGCGTGATGGTGATGGACCCGGACGCGGCGCTGCGCAACAACCGCCTGGCGCTGCTGGGCAACCTGCGCGCGCTGTTCGCCGGCATCGCCGACCTGTCGCGCCTGCCGGGATAGCCGCCGCGAGGCGGCAGCAACAACAAGTCCACAGGAGGGAGCCGCCACATGGACCGCTTCGCACTGGTGAACTGGCTGTCGGTCCTCGTCGCCGCGGGCTCCGGCTTCGCGGTCGGGACGCTGTGGTATGGCCCGCTGTTCGGCAAGGCCTGGGCGCGCCTCGCCGGCATCACGGAGGAAGCCGCCCGGGCCCGCCTGCCGCTGGCCTTCGGCGGCGCATATGCGCTGAACCTGATCGCCGCCACCGGCATCGCGACGGTGAGCGGCGATCGCGCCGGCATCTGGTTCGCCCTGCACACCGGCCTGCTCGGCGCGTTCTTCTTCATCGCCCCGGCGCTGGGGATCATCTACCTCTTCGAGCAGCGACCCCTGAAGCTGTGGCTCATCAACGCCGGCTACCAGGTGGTGAACTTCTCGGCCATGGGCGCCGTGATCGGCGCCTGGCCCCGCTGACCACCCTTCAGGCCGCGCGCCGCAGGCCCGGCATGGCGCCGGCGCGCGCCAGCAGGCCACGGTTCACCGGGCTGTGCGGTTTCTGCGCCAGCCGCTCCTGCGCCAGTGCCCGCGCGAAGCTGGCATGGCCGCCGCGCAGCGCCGCCTCGGTGAGCGTCCATGCGATCACGTCGCGCTGTGCGTGGCTGCCTCCCAGCACGCCGTAGAAATTGCGCACGGCATGCAGCCGGTCGATGGCGGTGCCGTAGTCACGCTGCCAGAAGGCCGTGAAACCTTCCACCAGCGGCAGCCCGACATGCCGGATCCAGCGCGTGTTCTCGTTGCCGTCGCCGGCCACGTCACGCCAGGAGCGCAGCATGCGCTCCACCTCGCGCAGGCGGCCTGCGCCCAGCCACGCCATCACCGCATGCCAGTCGTTGAAGGCATAGGTGCGGCCATCCGCATGCGCGTCCCAGGTCGCGGCCAGCTCCAGCCAGCGCGCGCCCACGTCCACGCCCAGCAGCTCCAGCCGCCACAGCATGGCCGAGGCATCGATGAGGTCGTAGGCCACCGCGCTGCGCGCCTCGCGCACCGGTCCGTCATACAGCGCCAGCGTCTCCTCGGTCTGGCCGAGGTCCAGGTGGAACAGCGCGCGGTGCCACCAGTTGTGCACCTTGAAGAAGTTGTCCTCGCCATCCCAGTGCGCCTCGCGCGCGCTCATCCAGCCCAGGCCATCCTCGGCGCGTCCCTGCATCTCCATCACATGCGCCACCGCATGGTGCGCCCAGCTGTCGCGCGGCTGCAGGGCCACGGCCAGGCGGCCGCAGTCCTCGGCGCGTGCGAAGTCGCCGCATTCCTCCAGGCCGAAGGCATGCATGCCCAGCAGGAAGGCGTAGCCGGGCACCTCCGGTGACCACTGTGGCAGCGCCCGCGCGATGCGGTCGCGCAGCGTGCGCGAGTCCGCGCGGCAGAAGTCCAGCAGGTGGCCGGCCTGCAGGGCCAGGAGGTCACGCGGCTGGTCCGCGCTGTAGATCTCCAGCGCGCGCGCGGCCGCGCTCCAGTGGCCGTCGGCCAGCAGCCGCAGGGCAGCAAGATGCGCGCGCACGCGCTCGTCCGCCGGCAGCGTCGACAGCCTGGCGATGACCTTGCGTGCCTCCGCCGTGGCGCCGGGCTCGGTGGAGATCAGGCCCAGCCAGGCCTGGAAGGCATGCGCCATGCCGAACTGCGGCGCGGCCTCGATGGCCTGCCCCAGCAGGCCGGCCGGGTCGCCGCGGAAGCTGTTGAAGCAGGCCATGGCCGTGTCATAGAGGCGGGCAGCTTCCGGCGTGGCACCATGGAGGGGATTGTCCTGTTCGTCCCTTATCATCTCGTCTCTCCTTGCAAAGGCATGCATCCGTGGGGAATGCAGTGTGCGCGGCAGTCCGCTGCGGGAGAATGCGCGACACGCCGCGTTTTTTTGCCGGGACGCCGGGCCCCTTGCCGGAACAGGTAACAACCATGGACGGAGTGATCGACCTGCTGCAGTCAACACGCCTCTCTGGCGGCGTGTTCCTCGATGCCGAGTTCTCGGCGCCCTGGTGTGTGTTCTCCGGCGTGACCGCGGACGAGGTGGCGCCTTTCGTGTCCGCGCCAACGCATATCATTTCCTACCACTTCATCTGCACCGGCCGCATGGTGCTCGAGCTGGACGGGCACGAGCCTGTGCCGGTGGAAAGCGGCGAGGTGGTGCTGCTGCCGCACAACGAGGCCCATCGCCTGGCCAGCGGGCCCGGGCTCAAGCCCGTCAGCGCCGAGCAATACATGGAACACGGGGAGGGCCCCCTCGCGCGCATCGTCTACGGCGGCGGTGGCGAGACCACCCGCATGCTCTGCGGTTTCCTCGCCAGCGAGGTGCCCAACGACCCGGTGCTGCGTGTGCTGCCGCGCGTGATGAAGGTGCGCATCGCCGATGCGCCCTCCAGCGCCTGGATCGAGAGCACCATGCGCTTCGGCGCACAGGAGATCGCCGGCGGCCTCGCCGGCTCGCCGGCACTGCTCGCCAGGCTGGCCGAACTGCTGTTCGTCGAGGCCGTGCGTCGCTATATCGCCTCGCGTCCCGCCGGGGAGAGCGGCTGGCAGGCGGGCATCTTCGATCCCGTGGTCGGCCGCGCCCTGGCCCTTCTGCATCGCAAGCTCGGCCAGCACTGGACCGCCGAGGACCTCGCCCGGACCGTGGGCCTCTCGCGTTCGGCCTTCGCCGACCGCTTCACGCGCCTCATGGGCGAGAGTCCGATGCGCTACCTGGCGCGGCAGCGCCTGCAGGCGGCCGCCCGGCGGCTGGAGACCTCTTCCGAATCCATCGCGCGCATCGCCTTCGAGGTGGGCTACGAGTCCGAGGCGGCCTTCAACCGGGCCTTCAAGCGCGCCTTCGGCGCGCCGCCGGCCGCCTGGCGCGCCGGGCGCAACGCATGATTCCTGCAACGGGCGGCCTCCCACGGGACCTGAAGCCATCCGCAAGCGCTTCGGGATGGTGAACCCGGCATCCGTGTCCGTGCCGTCCCGGCGCCAGATCCTGGCGCTGGCCTGGCCCATCGTGCTGGCGAACTGCGCCACGCCGCTGCTGGGCCTCATCGACACTGCCGTGATCGGCCACGTGGGCGAGGCGCACGAGCTCGGCGCCATCGCGCTGGGCGCGCTGGTGTTCAGCTTCCTGTTCTGGGCCTTCGGCTTCCTGCGCATGGGCACCACCGGCTTCACCGCGCGCGCGGCCGGTGCCGGTGACACGGCCGAGGAACGCGCCGTGGCCGCGCGCGGCCTGCTGCTGGCGCTGGGCATCGGCTGCCTGCTGTGGCTGCTGCAGTGGCCGCTGGCCGCGCTGGCCATGCAGCTCTTCCAGGGATCAGATGCAGTGGAAGAGGCGGCCCGCCGTTACGTGCTGGTGCGCATCTGGAGCGCACCGGCCACGCTGGCCGGTTACGTGGTCACCGGCTGGCTGATAGGCCTCGGCCGCACCCGCGACGTGCTGCGCATCCAGCTGCTGCTCAACGGGCTCAACGCCGCACTCGACGTGCTGTTCGCAGGCTTGCTGGGCTGGGGCGTTTCGGGCATCGCCTTCGGCACCGTGCTGGCCGAATGGCTGGCGCTGGCCTATGCGCTGCGCGTGTTGTCTCGCGCGGTACGCGCGCGCCATCAGGATGATGAACCCCTGCTGCCGCGCGCGCGGCTGGCCGACCGGCGTGCACTGCTGGCCACGCTGTCCGCCAACCGCGACCTGCTGATCCGCACCGTGGTGATGCTGTGCGCCTACGCCTGGTTCACCAATGCCGGCGCGCGCTTCGGCGACACCGTGCTGGCCGCCAACCATGTGCTGCTGCAGGTCATCAGCTTCAGCGCCTTCTTCCTCGACGGCTTCGCCTTCGCCACCGAGGGGCTGGTGGGCCGGGCCGCCGGCGCCGGACAGCGCGAGGTGTTTCGTGCTGCGGTGCGGCATTCGACCGGGCTGGCGGCCGTGACCGCCGGCCTGTTCGCCCTGGCGCTGCTGCTGGCGGGGCCCTTCGTGGTCGGCGCGCTGACCAGCCTGCCGGAGGTGCGCGCCCAGGCCACCGCCCTGCTGCCCTGGGTGGCCGCCTATGTGGCGCTGTCGTTCGCTGCCTTCCAGCTCGATGGCATCTTCATCGGCACCGGCCGTGTCGCCGCCATGCGCAATGCCTCGCTGGCTTCGGCGGCCGGCTTTGCGCTGTGTTACCTGCTGTTCGGCGCGCGAAGTTCGGTGCCTGCGCTATGGGCCGCCTTCGTCGCCTATGTGGTGCTGCGCGCGCTGGCCTTGCTGGCCGCATGGCCACGCCTTGCCCGCGAGAGCTTCGGCAGCCCCCCGGATGCGCCCTTCCCGGGCCGCCAGTCCCCTTCGGAAAATCCCTAGGTACGGCGAGGGGCCATTCCCGCCTGCCCCGCGCTAGACTTCACGGCAAGCACCATCCTCAGATTCAGGACCAGTGGGGGACTTCATGTCCAACGATCGCAAGGACGGCCACGGCGCCGCATCCAGTTCCACCGTCGACCGCCGCGCCTTCATGGGCGGGGTGATCACCGCCGCCGGCGCCACGCTGGCCGCGACCACCGCCGGCGCCGCGCAACCGGGCGGCCAGCCGCCGCGCAGCGGCATCGAGGAGCGATATGGACCGCCGACCGAACGCGGCCCGCAGCTGTTCCGCGTCGAGCAGGACATCCGTTTCTGCGAGGTCGAGGGCAGGATTCCCGCCGACCTGAAGGGCGCCTTCTACCGCACCGGCCCCGACGCCCAGTTCCCCATGCGACCCGGCAACATCCCCTTCGACGGCGAGGGCCATGTCAGCCAGTTCCGCTTCGACAACGGCAACGTGCACTTCAAGAGCCGCTTCGTGCGCAACGAGCGCTACGTGGAGCAGGAGAAGGCGGGCAAGATCCTCTTCCCCATGTACCGCAATCCCTACCTCGACGATCCGTCGGTGAAGGGCAAGAGCCGCGGCACGCACAACACGCACATCATCCACCACAACGGCATGCTGCTGGCGCTGAAGGAAGACAGCCCGCCGGCCGCAATGGACCTGAACACGCTGGAGACCATTGATCCGGTCTACCGCTTCAAGGGCCAGCTCGACAGCGCCACCTTCACCGCGCACCCCAAGCTCGACTCGAAGACCGGCAACCTGGTCGCCTTCGGCTACGAGGCGAAGGGCCACGGCACCACCGACGTGAACGTGTTCGAGTACACGCCGGATGGAAAGAAGGTGTGGGACGCGTGGGTCAAGGTGCCCTACGTGGGCATGCTGCACGACTTCGCGGTCACCGAGAACTACATCGTGCTCTACGTGATCCCGATGATGATGGACCAGGCGCAGATGGAGAAGGGCGGCATCCACTGGTCATGGTGGCCGGGCGAGCCCACCTACTTCGGTTACTTCCGTCGCGGCGGCGACGGCAAGGACATCCGCTTCATCAAGGGTCCCGAACGCAGCGCCACGCACGTGATGGGCGCCTTCGACGACGGCAAACAGGTGGTGGTCGACGTGGAGATGTCGCAGTCGAACCCCTTCCCGTTCATGCCCTACCACGACGGCTCGCGCTGGGACCCGGTCAAGGGCGCCAGCTACATCACGCGCCTGTCGGCCGACCTGACGCAGAAGACGCCGAAGGACTACAGGATCGAGACGCTGTACCCGGACCTCACCGGCGCGCTGCCGCGCCAGGACGACCGCTACAACACCGCGCACTACCGCTACGGCTGGCTGTCCTGCAACTACACCGAAGGCGGCCAGCGCGGCCAGGGGGTCGCGCGCTTCGACGTGCAAAACAAGAGCTACAGGCTGTGGAAGGCGCCGCCGGGGCTCAACCTGTCGGAGATCTGCTTCGCGCCGCGCAGCGCCAATGCGCCGGAGGGTTCGGGCTACGTGATGGCCGTGGGCACCTGGGCGCAGGAAGGCAACCGCGCTGACCTGGTCATCCTCGATGCCGAGCGCGTGGAGGCGGGCCCCGTCGCCACCGTGCGCATGCCCACCCGGATCGTCGGACAGGTGCATGGCTGGTTCGTGCCCGAGGCGGCCATCCCGCAGCCCAGGGCCTGAAGGCCGGGGCGCGGCGGCCTCCCCGTCGCCGCGCCTTCGCAGCCGCCGGCGTTGCCTCCATGAGCACCTTCTTCTTCATCCTCTTCTTCGGCTTCATCGCCTGGCGCATCATCAACAGCGTGATGGGCGAGGGCTTCGATGTCGGCGAGGAAGCGCGCAAGAAGCTCGAGGCGCTCAGGCAGCAAGCTGGCCAGGCGCAGGGCCAACCCCAACGACGGGCCGCGCCCCACAGGACTGCCGCCGTGCGCACCAGCCCCGCGGCCAGGGGCAATACCAGCCAGCCGCGACCACCGGCGCCGCCCCGGAGAAGCAGCCCGCCCCCGCCCACCCATGAGTTCGACTGGTATGTCGTGCTCGACCTGCCGCGCGAAGCGTCGCGCCGCGAGATCCTGGATGCCGCGAAGCGGCGGCTGGAGGTGGCCCGCGCCATTGGCGACCCGCTCGCCCCCGCGCGCATCGCACGCGCGACGGCCACCGGCTTGAAGCAGTCCGGCGCTGCCGGCGCCCGCGGGCGCCGGCAATGACGCTCACCAGTAGGGCTTGATCAGCTCGGCCTCGACAGCGCAGCGCGCCGGATCGGGCTTCTTGTGTTCGCCCTCGCGCAGCTTAGCCAGCTCCGCGCGCGCATAGGCCAGGTCCGCCTGGTACAGCGGCGAGGCCGAAGCCAGCGCCACCGCCGCGCCGGTGAGCATGCGGGCATTCTCCACCGCGCTGGCATTGTGCATGCCGCACACCACACGGCTGTCGCCGATGGCCCGGCCGCGCGCGAGGATGGGCACGGCGCGCGAGGGATCCACCTGGGACAGCACCAGCGCCCAGGCCCAGCCCGCCGTGGTGTGCCCTGACGGATAGTCAAAGCTTTCGCCGATGGAGGATTCCGGCACGCAGGTGGGACCCGCGTCGGCCTTGAACGGCCGGTGCCGTTTGTAGAAGTCCTTGGCCTTGCTCATCGAGGCAGCGGCCTCACGCGTGACCTTCTGCGTGATCGCGACGATGCGCGGTGCATCCTCCGCCTTCAGCTCGACGCCGAGGCTGCACGAGAAATGCTCCAGCATCACGTCGTTGCCGAGCTGCGCATCGCGGGCAGCCATCTCCCAGCGCGGCGTGTTGTACAGGGCGCGCGTCTGCCGGAAGATCTTCCGGTCGGCCTCGTCGCGGGCATCGCCGATGACCGGCGCCGGCGGCAGCACGTCGAACAGCTGGCTGGCATCACCCGTGATGTACGGCGGCGAGGGCGGCTGGCGCTGGGCAGGAGCACCGCCGCGGGCGGGCGCCTGGGCGCCGATGGCCACGCCTCCCGCTGCGCACAGCGAGATCGCCAGCCAGGTGGCCTTCATCTTCATGTTCCGCATCACGACCCCCCTCAGGATGCCCTGTTCTACGCCAACTTGTAGTCCTGCTGCGTGCGTGCGTACTCGATGAAGAAATCAAGCGCCGCCGGGTTCGCCATCGCATCCCGGTTGGCCGCCTTGGCCAGCGGCACGCCGGAAAGGATGCGCCGCACCGGCACCTCCATGCGCTTGCCGGAGATGGTGTAGGGGATGTCGGGCACCTGGTAGATCTTGTCCGGCACATGGCGCGGCGTGTACTCGCTGCGCAGCTTGTCGTTGATGGCCTTCACCATCGCCTCGTCGAGCACCTTGCCTTCCGCCAGCTTCACGAACAGCGGCATGAAGAACCTGCCGCCCGGCAGGTCGAGGTTGACGATCAGGCCGTCTTCCACGCCCGGCACCAGCACGATGGTGCGGTAGATCTCCGAGGTGCCGATGCGGATGCCGTGGCGGTTCAGCGTGGCGTCGGAGCGGCCGAGCACATAGGCGCCACCGCGGTCGTTCACCATGTAGAAGTCGCCCTGGCGCCACATGCCCGGGAAGTCGCTGAAGTAGGTCTCGATGTAACGCTCGTCGTTCTTGTCGTTCCAGAAACCCACCGGCATCGACGGCGCCGGTTGCGTCACCACCATCTCGCCCACCTCGTTGGTGGCGAACTGGCCGTTCTCGCCCATCACGTGCACGGCGATGCCGAGGCACCGCGCCTGCATCTCGCCCGCGCGCTGCGGCAGGATCACGCAGCCGCCCACGAAACCGGAGCAGATGTCGGTGCCGCCGCAGCCCGGGGCCACCCAGCAGTCCTGCTTCACGTTGTCGTGGAACCACTGCTGGCACTCCGGCGACACCGGCGAGCCGGCCAGCGTGATGGAGCGCAGGTTGCTCAGATCGAACTTGTTCTTGGGCACCACCCCGTTCTTCTCGAGGATGGACTGGTAGGTGGGGCTGGCGCCGAACAGCGTGGCGCGCGAGTCCTGCACCATCTTCCACAGCACGTCGCCATCGGGCCAGGCCGGGTTGCCGTCATACAGCACCGGCTTCACGTCCGACAGCATGCTGCTGACCAGGAAGTTCCACATCATCCAGCCGGTGGTGGTGTAGAAGAAGATGCGCTCGCCGGCATGCATGTCGAAGTTGAAGGCCAGGTGCTTCAACTGCTCGATCATGATGCCGCCATGGCTGTGCATGATGGGCTTGGGCAGGCCGGTGGTGCCGGAGGAGAAGAGGATCCACAGGGGGTGGTTGAAGGGCACCTCCTCGAACCGGAACTCCTCGCGCGACACCGGCGCATGGTCGAGCAGCTCGCTCCAGTACACGGTGTTCGGGCGCGAGCGCGGCGCGTCGGCCTTCAGGTAGTTGTACTGGATCACGTGCTTCACGCTGGTGAGGCGCGTGAGGATTTTCTCCACCTCGGGCATGCGGTCGAAGGGCTTGCCGCCGTACTGGTAGCCGTCCACGTGCAGGAACACCGTGGGCTCCAGCTGCGAGAAGCGATCCAGCACGCCCGGCGTGCCGAAGTCCGGACCCACGGAGGACCAGATGGCGCCCAGGCTGGTGGTGGCCAGCATGGCGATCAGCGTCTCGGGCACGTTGACCATGTAGGCGCACACGCGGTCGCCGCGCTTCACGCCCAGCTTGCGCAGCTGCGTGGCGACGATGCGCACCTTGCCGGCGAATTCGTCCCAGGACATCTCCTTGAGGCCCTGCCGCTCGTTCAGGTGCAGCAGCGCGGCCTCGCCCGGCTTCTCGTTGCGCAGCATGTGGCGCGCATAGTTGATCTCGGCACCCGGGAACCACTCGGCGCCCGGCATGGTGCGCTTGCCCAGCACGGCGGTGGGCTGCTTCGTGGCCTCGATGCCGAAGAAGTCCCAGCAGGCCTGCCAGAAGGCGTCGATGTCGTCCGTGGACCAGCGCCACATGGCCTCGAAATCAGGGAAGGTGAGGCCCCGGTTGGCACTCAGCCAGTTGCGAAATTCAGTGATGCGCGCACGCGCGATCCGTTCCGGCGAAGGCGTCCACAGCACGGTACCCGGTTCGATCATTCCGACTCAGCTCCAGCCAAAAAAGTGCGTTATTGAAGCATGATTTGGCTGGAGAATCCGACCGCTTCACAATGCGTTCCCAACATATGGCTGATCCTGAATTCCTCGTCCTGGTGCCCGGCCTGGTGTGCGATTCCGAGGTCTGGCGGGCGCAGGCCGCAGCGCTGGGCGCCGGCCGGCAGGTGCTGATCCCCGACCACGGCCTCACCGACAGCCTGGCGGGCATGGCCGGGCGCATCCTGGAGGCCGCTCCGGCGCGGTTTGCGCTGGCGGGGCACTCCATGGGCGGGCGCGTGGCGCTGGAAATCCTCGCCCGGGCACCCGAAAGGGTGAGTCGGCTCGCCCTGCTCGACACCGGCTTCGAAGGCCTTGCGGCTGGCGAAGCCGGCGAACGCGAACGCGCCGGCCGTTACCGCCTGCGGGACATCGGGCGCGCGCAGGGGATGACTGCCCTGGGCAAGGAGTGGGCGAAGGGCATGGTGCACCCGGCGCGGCTTCAGGATGCCGGGCTGATGGGCGCCATCCACGCCATGATCGGCCGCGCGCCGCTGGCGCAGTTCGCGGCGCAGACCGAAGCCCTGCTGGGCCGCCCGGACCGCACCGCCCTGCTGTCGCAGGTCACCGTGCCCACCCTGGTGCTTTGCGGGCGCGAAGACGGCTGGAGCCCGCCGGCCCGCCACGAGGAGATGGCGCGGCGCATCCCCGGGGCCCGCCTGGTCATCGTTCCGGACTGCGGCCACATGTGCACCATGGAACGGCCGGCGGAAATCACCGCGGCCCTGCAGGCCTGGCTGGCCTGCTGACCTCCACTCTTCATTTTTCAGGGATCTCCTCGATGCAGCTGCTGCGCTCGATCCTCTACACCGCCTTCTTCCTGCTGTTCACCTTCTGCTATGCCATCTTCTATGTGGTGATCACGCCGTTGCTGCCCTGGCGCGGTCGCTGGGCCCTGGCGCGCTTCTGGGCGCGCGTGCTGCTGGGGGCCTGCCGGGTGGTCTGCCGACTCGACTACAAGGTGGAGGGCGCGCAGAACATCCCCGCGAACGAGGCCTGCATTGCGCTGATGAAACACTCCTCCAGCTGGGAAACCTTCGCACAGGCTGCGCTGCTGCCGCCGCAGGTGTGGGTGCTCAAGCGCGAGCTGACGTGGATTCCCTTCGTGGGCTGGGGCATCAAGCTGCTGGGTTGCATTGCCATCAATCGCGGCGCCGGTGGCGCTGCCGTGCGGCAGCTCATCGAGCAGGGACGCAGGCGCCTGGCGCAGGGCCGGTGGATTGTGGTGTTTCCCGAAGGCACGCGCATGCCGCCGGGCCAGACGCGTCGCTATGGCGTGGGCGGTGCGGCGGTGGCGGCGGAAACCGGCGCGCGCATCGTGCCCGTGGCCCACAACGCGGGGTATTTCTGGCCGCGCCGCGGCCTGTTGAAGAAGCCCGGCACGATCCGCGTGGTGATCGGCGCGCCCATCGAAACGCGCGGGCGCGATCCGCGCGAGATCAACGAGGAAGTGCAGCGTTTCATCGAGGCGCACTCCGGACCGACCTGAGGGGGCGCCGCCGGCGGGGCGCCGCTCCGGAGCAGCGCCCCGGCGGCTTTCGCTCCGCCGGGGCCTGGTCGTTATTTCACCTCGTAGACGAGGTTTACCGTGGTCAGCGTGTCGGTCTTCTTGAACCCGGCAGGCGGATTGGTGTTGTGGCGCACCGCATAGGCCACCGCCAGGGCGACGCGGTCGGTCATCTTCACGGCCACGCCCACCTCGTTCTGCAGGAAGTTGTTGCCCGAGGTGAACTCGCCGTTGAACCGGTCGAACAGGCTGGTGGTCTCGGTGAGCTTGTGGTCGAACTCGATGCTGGCCACGCCGGTGATGTTGCTGTCCTTGTCGCTGGGCGTGTCGAGCGTCTCCCAGAACTTGTAACCGACACCGGCCTGCGCCAGCAGCTTCGTCGTGTCGTTGTCGATGAAGCGGCGGCCGATACCGGTGGTGACCAGGCCCTGGTGGTCGAAGCCGCTGAAGCGGTCCTCTTCATAGCGCACGCCGCCGTACCAGAAGCTGCGCTCGTAGAACTCGCGGCGCGTCTGCGCGCCGGCTTCCCAGCGACGTGCGGTGGTGGTGCCATCGTTGCGCACGTAGAGGCCGCCGAGCGTGAAGGCGTGCTCCCACGCATCGGCCTTGTAGGCCGCGGCGACGCGCGCGTTGGCGGTGCGGGTTTCGGTGTTGCCATTGGCGAGCGCGAGGCCGGCTTCGCCCTTGCCCGTCCATTGGGCCGATGCCGGCAGGGCCGCGAACAACGCTGCCGCGGCGAGCGCGGCGCGGGTCACGAAGCGGGCACGGTTCAATTGCATGGTGGAATCTCCTCGGTCAGGGAAAGGGGAAACGGGGGATTGGAGGCGCTGCCTACAGCAGCGCCTCGATGGCGCTTTCGAGCTCTTCGGGCTTGTCCTTGGGCGCGTGGCGCGAGACGACCCTGCCATTGCGGTCGACCAGGAACTTGGTGAAGTTCCACTTGATGGCCTCGGTGCCGAGGATGCCCGGCTGCGCGCTCTTCAGGTGCTGGTAGAGCGGATGCGCCTGGTCGCCGTTCACGTCGATCTTCGCGAACAGCGGGAAGGTGACGTCATAGGTGCTGCTGCAGAAGGCGCCGATCTCGGCCTCGCTGCCGGGCTCCTGCGCGCCGAACTGGTTGCAGGGGAAACCGAGCACGGCAAAGCCGCGGTCCCTGTACTTGCGGTACAGGGCCTCAAGCCCCGTGTATTGCGGGGTGAAGCCGCAGCGGCTGGCCACGTTGACGATCAGCAGCACCTGGCCGCGGAAATCACCCAAGGATTGTTCGCTGCCGTCGAGGCGGCGCGCGGAGATGTCGTGCAGCGACATGCTGGCCCCCATGGCTGGCGTTGGAAACGCCATTTTCCCACAGGGGGCCGGCTCATGCCATTCAGTAGCGGTTGCCGAAGTCGTAGCGGAATGCCAGCGCCCAGGTGTCGCCGTCGTCGTTCTCGCTGTAGTCGAGGCCCAGCGCGAAATTGCGGCTGAAGTAGTAGCGGCCGCCGGCCATGAGGGTGGTGTCGTCGAGGGCGTCACCAAAGTTGACGTACTTGAGGCCGACGGCAAGTTCCACCTTGTCGCCCACGCGACCGCGCAGGCCGGCATGCAGGCCGACGCCCTCCTCGATCACGCGCGTGCCACCGCCCTCGAACTTCAGGCGCTCGTAGGAAACGCCAGTGACCAGGTCGAGCGCGGGGGCCAGCGCGTGATTGAAGCCCAGCCCCGCGCTCAGCGTGCCCACGTCGATGCTGTCTTCATACTCCGTGGCACCGAGAGTGCCGAAGCCGTGGATGCTGGAGCCGAACTCCACGCTGCCGGAGATGGAGAATCCGTCGCCTTCCAGGTCCACGCCCGGTTCGACTTCCTCGATCTCGGTGGAGATGAAGCGGGCCTCGACGTTGTTGTAGCTGAAGCCGTCGGCCAGCGCCGGGCCGGACAGCAGCGCGGCCACAGCGCCCAGGGTTGCGGCCGAAGAAATTGGTTTGCGCATGGGATCCTCCATCGTGCGACGCGCGCAATGATCTCACGCGCAAATGAAAAGGGGCGACCGGTGAGGGTCGCCCCCATTCAAGCTTTCACGGGCTGAACCCGTGCTGAATGCTTCAGAACACCTTGCCGAAGTCGTAGCGCAGCGTTGCGATGAACGCGGTCTCGGAGGCGAAGATGAGGCCGTCAGACTTGCGGATATCCACTCCCGCGGCGAAGGCCGGCGTGAAGTAGTGGCGCACGCCGACCGTCACCAGGAAGGTGCTGGGAAGCGTCTTGATGTCCTGGTACTTCAGGCCGGCCGACAGCTCGAGTTTGTCGGTGAGCTGGCCGCGGGCGCCGAGGTTCAGGCCGAACCCGGATTCGCCTTCGCTTCCGATCTCAAGCCGCTCGAACGACGGACCTGCCAGCACGTCGAAGGATGAGCCCAGCGACCACTTGTAGCTGACTCCCGCGCTCAGTTCCTTGAATTTTTCGGACCCGACATCCGAGTACTTGAACTGCCGGTAGCCGGCGTCCACGATGAAGTTCGCGGGCAGCTCCAGCGATCCACCGAGCTTGAATCCGTCGCCGTCCACAATGCCGCCAGCCAGCTCACCATAGCCGTATCCGGCCTCGACGAAACTGTGGCTCACGTCGTCGGCGGCCAGCGCGGCGCCACTCATGCCCAGCGCGGCGAGCGCGCCCAGCGTTGCAATCTTTCGCATTCAATCACTCCTTGTCATTTGACGAAAAGCCCGCGAATTCCGGGCAAAAAGGAAGGGGCAATCCTCGCGGATCGCCCCTTTCCGGACTGTGACCGGCTGCGCCGAATCAATTACATCCGGTCGCCGAAGTCCCAGCGCACGGTGAAGCGCAGGGTCGAGCCGGCGTCGTTGTCCTGCAGGTCCAGGCCCGCGGCGAACTGCGGGTTGAAGTACCAGCGGCCACCGAACTGCAGCGTGGTGTCGGTGTCGTAGATGTCGGTGTACTCGATGCCGCCATGCAGCTCGAGCTTCTCGATCAGGCGGCCGCGCGCGCCCACGCCGATGCCGAAGCCCATCTCGCTGCCCGCACCGTCGACCTTGGCGCGCTTCAGCGAGGCCGTGGCCACGATGTCGAAGTTGTTGTTGATGGCGCGGCTGTAGCCGGCGCCGAAGCTCATCAGGCTGCCGTCAGCGGAGCTGTTGTCGAAATCGATCATGTCGATGCTGGCGAGGCCGAAGAACTCGGGGGTCAGTTCCAGCGCGCCGGCAATGCCGAAGCCGCTGTAGTCATCACCGGAGATGTAGGAACCTTCGACCAGGTTGTAGCTGAAATCCGTGGCTGCGGCCTGCTGGGCGCCGAAAGCCAGGGCGGCTGCGAATGCACCAATTGCTGCGGTCTTGCGCATTTGATTACTCCATCACTCACTTGGGGAAAGAGGGGTCAGTCATCCCTGGCGGGAAAGACGGACGGGGTGGCAGTGAGCCACCCCGTCGATGCGGACGCAAGTGTCCGCTGCCCGATTCCGGCTTAGCCGCCGAAGTCGTAACGCAGGGCAACACCGAACAGGTCGCCGTCAGCATCTGCATCGCCGAGGTCGACCTTGCTGTAGTCGAGGCCCACCGCGAAGTTCGGGGTGAAGTACCAGCGGCCGCCAGCGGTGTAGGTGAACGCATCACCGAAGTCGCCGATGTCCGCGTACTTGATGGTGGCGGCCAGCTCCAGACGCTCGGCCACGCGGCCACGCACACCAGCCTGCACGCCGAAGCCCGACTCGGAGGCCGAGGGACCCACGTCCAGCTTCTGGCGCTCGAACGTTGCAGCACCGAAGAGATCCGCGTTATCGGACAGCGCCCAGTTCATGCCCACACCCAGGTTCAGGGTGTCGAGGCTTCCACCGCCCTCGATGTCCAGGTTCTGCAGACCGCCGAGCACGAAGATGCTCGGAGCGAGTTCCCAGGAACCCTTGATGCCAAAGCCATCGAGATCAACGCTCTCGATATCGCCCGTGGCGTAGGAACCTTCGATCAGGTTGTAGCTGAATCCTTCGGCGGCAGCCGTCTGCGCACCAAGGGCCATCGCTGCAATAACGCCGAGTGCTACGTACTTACGCATTCCTGTGACTCCCAGATTTGAGTTAACACACCGATTATCGGTGCGCGGCAATAATAGCTTCATTGAGCGCCACAACCAATTGTTGTGTTGCTACGACAAGGCGGCATTGTGACGGAGGTCCCGTTTCAGTCAATAGACCGATCGGCAACCAGCAATCAGGTCGAGGTTTTCCCGGTAAGCGATTGTTTCAATCCCTGCCATCCCCAGCAAGGTATGCGAAAGGTGATCATGGGAGTGCGGCTCCTGGAGTCCGCGCCGCAGGCAGCCCGGGTTGATGCCCAGGCGGGAAAGGCTGTTGCTGGGGAGCCACAAAAGCATCGGAACCTGCTTCTGAACGGCCGGCGCGAGGCGGTACGGCTGGCCATGCAGGTACAACCCCCGCTCCCCCAGCGACTCCCCGTGGTCCGAAACATAGAGCAGGACCGGGTCGACCTGCCGCGCCGCGGCCAGCCGGTCGATCAGTCCGGCGAGGATGTGGTCGGCATAGAAGATGGTGTTGTCGTAGGCATTGACGATGGCCTCGTCGCTGCAGGTCTCGATGCGGTGCGTATCGCAGGCCGGCTGGAAGGGAGCATGGCTGGGCGGCACGCGCCGATGATAGGCCGGTCCATGGCTGCCCATGGCGTGCAGTACCAGCAACGTGTCACCTGTCACCTGGCCAATCTGGGCATCCAGCGCGTGCAGCAGTGTTTCATCAAGGCATTCGCCGCGCTGGCAGGCCTGGGGAAAGTACGCTTCGGCCATCTCGTGCGGCACACGATCGCACACGCCCTTGCAGCCGGACTGGTTCTCGATCCAGCGGACCGCAACGCCCGCCCGCTGCAGGATATCCAGCACGGAGTCGCGGCGCCGTGCCTCGCCAAGCCGGAACTCCTCGCGCGGCAGGTCCGAGAACATGCAGGGCAGCGACATGGCCGTGGCCGTGCCGCAGCTGGTGACGTCGGTGTAGTAGAAGACATCGCGACGCGCGAGCTGCGGATTGGTCTGGCGCGCGTAGCCGCCCAGCGAGAAGTTCGCGGCGCGTGCGGTCTCGCCCACCACCAGCACCAGCAGCAGCGGGCGCGCGGCTGGCGCTGCGCGTCGCGCATCCCGTCCCACGGCCTCATGCGGGCCCTGCACCTGCAGTGACTTGCGCGCCAGCCGCGCCAGCCCCACCACCACATTGGCCGGCGTGATCAGGTAACGCGCCGTGGCTTCATTGCGGAAGTACGAGACGTAGTGGCCATACAGCGGCAGTCCCGCGATGAATACCAGCGCCACGCCGGCAACACAGGCCAGCAGCCAGTCGCGCGCCACCTGCCAGGTGCCCTGCACCCGCAGCGCCACCCTCCAGATGAGCGCCAGCGCTGGCCCGGCCACCCACGCCACGCGCCACAGCAGCGGCCAGCCGATGAAGTCGCGCGCCTCGGCAAGGTCCGTCTGCAGTGCATTGCGCAGCATTTCCGAGTCCAGCGCCACGCCCCAGGTGTCCATGAACCAGCCGGCGGCGGCAGCCAGCAGCACCAGCACGCTGAGCACCGGACGCAGCAGCCAGCCTGGCGAGGGCAGGCGCAGCAGCAGCAGGTTCAACCCGACAAGAGCCACGCACAGCGACGCCGCGAACAGCAGCGCGCGCGGCGAGCTGCCCTGCACGTCGAAGAGCAGCTGCCAGAACGAGGCATTGCAGGTGAGCACGATCCACAGCGCCAGCGCCAGGCAGAGACGGTTGGGTGTGGAGAGGAAGGGCAGTTTCATGGCGTGCGTCGGGCGCGCCAAGTGTAGCCGGCCGCATGCGGCCGGGCGTCAGGGCAGCAGCGTCATCCGCTGCGTGGTGTCGGTGGAATCGGCCTCGCAGCGCAGCTGGCGCAGTGCCGGGCGGAATGCCAGCCGGCGCACCGGACCATCATGCATGGCCGCGGATGTCAGCCGCACGCCGGTATCCTCCAGGTACACCTCGACGAAGGCCTGCAGCGCGGAGAGCCGGTCGTAGCCACCGGCCGCCGGATCCGCATGCGCCACGAATCGCGCCTGCCAGTGCCGCGCGCGCGGCTCGGCTTCGCGCAGCTCGTGCAGGCAGCGATCCAGCAGCAGCAGGTCGGTGGAAAGCGTGTTGTCCGTGAGGTCGGGATTGGTGCCGACACGGCCGGGACGGCCCGCCTGCACGTGGACCAGCGCACCCGCCTCCTCCAGCTCATCGCTGATGCACAGCGCGAAACTGCCGTTGAGGCGCGCGCACAGCACCTGGTCCTGCTGTGCGATCTGGAAGGAGTCGACGGGGACGGTGACTTCGTTCGGCGTGTGATCCATCACGTTGCGGATTTGACGGATTGTGGCAATCCGGGCTCCGGGGAGTCTGGCAGCGCGGGCGCCGGCGCAGTGGGCGGGCCGTCACAATCCCGCCAGCGGCGATGTGACGGGCATGGCGGAAAGCCATGCCCGCGGCATCGCGGCAGGCCTCAATGCGGCTGCACGTCGCCCGGCAGGTCGAACACCAGCACTTCGGCGTCCTGCCCGTCCGACAGGTTCAGTTCGCCAGCGTCGGTGAGCTTCAGCGCATCGCCACCGGCCAGCTGCGTGCCGTTCACGCGCAGCATGCCACGCACCAGGTGCACATAGGCACGGCGACCCGGCGCCAGGGGCAGCGTCGCCGACTCACCGCCGTCGAACAGCCCGGCATGGATGCGCGCGTCCTGGTGGATGCGCACCGAATCCTGCGCGCCATCTGGCGAGACGATCAGCCGCAGCCGGCCGCGCTTTTCCTCCGCGTTGAAATGCTTCTGTTCATAGCCCGGCGTGATGCCCCTGCGATCGGGGAAGATCCAGATCTGCAGGAAATGCACGGGTTCCCCGGGCGAGGCGTTCATCTCGCTGTGGAACACGCCGGTGCCGGCGCTCATGCGCTGCACGTCGCCCGGCACGATCACCGAACCGGTGCCCATGGAGTCACGGTGGCGCAGCGCGCCCTCGAGCACGTAGCTGATGATCTCCATGTCGCGATGGGGATGGGAGCCGAAGCCGCCGCCCGGCGCGACACGGTCCTCGTTGATCACGCGCAGCGCACCGAACTGCACGTGATGGGGATCGAAATATTCGGCGAAGGAGAAGCTGTGGCGGCTGTCCAGCCAGCCGTGGTTGGCGCGTCCCCTGTCCTCGCTGCGGCGGATTTCCTGCATGGCAATCTCCCCTGTCCTTGTTGGTGCACAGGATGGGATTTGCCGATCCAATAAAAAAGCGCGAATATCGACTCTATTCCATCAGGAAATTCGATCTTTCCGCATGTTTCGCACCAACATCGACCAGTGGCGGGTGCTGGCCGCGGTGGTCGACGCCGGGGGATTCGCCCAAGCGGCGGCCCGCCTGCACCGCAGCCAGTCCGCCGTCAGCTATGCCATGGCCCAGCTGCAGCAGTCGCTGGGGGTGCAGCTGCTGCAAATCCGCGGGCGCAAGGCCGCGCTCACGCCGGCTGGCGCCGCCCTGCTCCGCCGCAGCCGTTCCATCGTCGACCAGTTCCAGCGGCTGGAGGCCCTGGCCCGCGCCATCGATGCCGGCTGGGAAACTGAGCTGCGGCTGGTGGTGGATGCCGCCTTCCCGCAGCAGCGGCTGCTGGAAATCCTCGCCGCGCTGCGCGAGGGCTGCCCGAACACCACCATCTCGCATGCCGATGCCGTGCTCTCCGGCGCGGAGGAAGCCATCATCCATGGCAGCGGCGACGTGGTCGTCACCACGCGCGTGCCGCAGGGGCACCTTGGGGAATGGCTGATGGACGTGGCTCTGGTGGCCGTCGCCGCCCCCGCGCATCCGCTGCACCAGGTGCAGCGCGAACTCGGCGTCGATGACCTCGTGCAGCACACGCAGATGGTGGTGCGGGACTCCGGCCGGCAGCATCCGCGCGACGAGGGCTGGCTCGGCGCGCAGCAGCGCTGGACGGTGGCCTCGCTGGAAGCCTCCCATGCCGCGGTGCGCGCCGGCCTCGCCTATGCCTGGCTGCCGGCGCACCTCATCGTCGATGACGTGGCCGCGGGGCGCCTGAAGCCGCTGCCGCTGGCGGCCGGCGGCACCCGCCACATGCAGCTGCACGTGGTGCTGGTGAAAGGAGAAGCCGCGGGACCGGCCGCACGCCTGGCACAGGATCTTTTCCGTCGCACCGCGCTGCCGGCCCGCGGCTGACGGGAGGACGGCGCGCCCCGCCGCGCGCGGCACCTGGATGTCTCCAGTGGCACAGCCGGCAGATGTCGAGGGGAACCAGCTGTGGGGGCGCTGCCAGCGCGCGGCGGAACGGCCGTTGAGGGGTCAGGGTGTCCTGGTCAGCTCCAGGGGAATGCGTTGCCCGGCCTGCTGCAGTTCACCCTTGATCCTGTTGCCTGCCAGCGTGCCGGTGAACTCCGCCTGCGCCGTGGCGACACGCACGGTGAGCATGTCGCCGGCCAGGGTGGCGTCGTTGATGAGGATGCCCGAGGAGCTTTGTCCGCCCCGGCTGGAATCCACGTAGCCGAAATACTCTCCCTTCGGCCCGCTTTCAAAACGCATCGCCAGCGTGATTTCAACGGGCTGGTTGGTCGCCGGGTTCGTGAAGGAACCCTTGCCCTGCCACTTGCCCTTCAGCGCCGCGAAGTTCGCGGCCGTGAGCTTCAATGCCACGGGCGGCGGCTGGTAGCTGCCCTTCTGCAGCGTCACGTCGAGCCCGTCGGGCGGGGCCGCGGCGCTGGGAACCTTCAGCCTGCCGGCGATGTTGCTGCCGGCGAGCCGGCCCTTGAAACTCACCTCGGCACCCACGTTCACCGTGAACGACAGTTCCCCGTTCTCCAGCACGACATTCGTCATCGGCCGGGTCAGGCCCTGGTCCGGGATCCGGAAGGTGCCCTCCAGGCCGCCGTTGCCCTGGGCGAATTCGAACACCAGCACCTGCGTATTCCCCGCCAGCGTGATCTTCGAATTCCATGCCCCGAGGTAGGGTTTCATTGCATCGGCCGACAGCGCCACCTTCTGGTAGGGCGCCAGCTCCAGCGCCAGCGCGCCGCCCGGCTGCGTCCACTGTCCGGCAAGCCTGCCGCCCGCGAGCTTGCCGGCATACGAGCCCTGCAGCGAGGGAACCGCGAACTTCAGGTCGTTGCCGTCCCAGGTCACGCTGCTGATCGGCGTGTTGTTCACGGCCGGGTTGTCCGGGGAGTTCAGCATCCCGGTGTAGGCGCCATTCGCACCACGCGTGAACGTGAAGCGCACTGTCAGGGAGTTGCCCGGGCTCACCGTGAGCTTGCCCTGCCAGTCCCCGGCGAGGTCCACGGGCGCAGCTGCAAGCACGGCGGCAGGCATGGCCAGCAGCAGCGCGAGAACAGCGATGCCCGACCTTCTGGAAATGGCGGTCCGGTTGTCAGCGTTCATCGCGCCTCCTAGGTGTAGCGCAGGGAATGGACAGGATCGGCATGCGCGGTGCGCCAGGACTGGGCCGCCACCGTGCTGAAAGCCACCGCCGCAGCCACCGCGGCGGCCAGCAGGAAGATCAGCGGATTGATGCCGGCGCGGTAGGCGAAGTCTTCCAGCCATACGTCCACCCAGAAGTACGCTCCGACGGCCGCCAGGACAGAAGCAACCAGCACCAGCGCCAGGATGCGCCGGGCCAGCAGCGCGATGATCTGCGACGCCGTTGCCCCCAGCACCTTGCGCGTGCCGATCTCGCGCGTGCGCTGCTCGGTGGTGAAGGCCGCGAGGCCGAACAGCCCCAGGCAGGCGATGAAGATGCTGATCGCCGCGAAGATCCCGATCAGCTTGGTCAGGGTGATCTCGGTCTTGTACTGCGCATCAAGCGCCTCATCCAGGAAGCGGTATTCGAAGGGATGTTTCGGGTCGGCGTCCGCCATCACGCCCTCGACATGCGCCAGGGTGAGCGGCACCTCTTCCGGCGAGATGTCGAGGATCAGGTGCCGCTGCTGGAAGGGACGGTTGATCTCATCCACCTGCGACATGTCATTCCGCAGCTGCACCAGCACCAGCGGATCGAGCTGGTGGTGCAGCGACTTGAAGTTGAAGTCCTTCACCACGCCCACCACGCGACCGTCGCCGTTGGCCTGCACGCGCTTGCCGATGGGGTTGGTCCAGCCCATCTGCTTCACCAGCTTCTCGTTCACCAGCACGTTGGGGCCGATGTCGGTCAGCAGGCGGGTCGAGAGGTCGCGCCCGTCCACCAGCGTCAGGCCCAGCACCTTCTCGTAGTTGTCGCCGATGGCCAGCACGTTCAGCAGCTGGCGCGTGACCGCGCCCTCCTCGTTCTCGATCCCGATGAACCCGATGAACCCGATGTTGGCCCGGTCGCCATCCGCGGGCGTCTGGCCGGCCACTGCCACGCCGCGCACGCGGGAGTCGGCCAGCAGCTCGTTGAGGATGGTGGGCATCTTCTCGATGGTGCCGGCACCGCGCAGCGACACCATCAGCCGGTTCTCGCGCTCGAAGCCGAGCGGCTGCGTCGACACGTAGTGCATCTGCGCGATCATCAGCAGCGTGCTGGCGATGGCCGCGGCGGAGATGGTGAACTGCACCAGCACCAGGAACTCGCGCATGCGCAGGTTGCCACCCACGGCCTGCTGCTTGCCCGTTAGCGCCGTCAGCGGCGCCCACGAAGACAGGTAGAACGCCGGGTAGATGCCGGACAACAGCCCCACGCCCAGCGCGATCACCAGCAGCCAGATGGCCAGCTGCGGGTCGAGCAGCGCCTCCAGCCCCACCTTGTTGTCCAGCAGGCTGGCGATGGGGGTGAACGTCAACGCCAGCGCGACCAGGCCCACGGCCACGGCCAGCGACACCACCGAGAACAGCAGCGCCTCGCCCATGAACTGCAGCGCCAGCGACAGCCGGCTGGCGCCGAGTATCTTGCGGAAGGCCACCGAGCGGGCGCGGCGCGTGGCGCGCGCGGTGGCCAGGTTCATGTAGTTGATGCAGGCGATCAGGAGGATGATCAGGGCCACCGCCGCGCAGCCATAGAGGTAGGCCGCGTTGCCGCTGGGCTGGTCGTAGGCGCCCTCGGCACGCATGTGCGTCTCGGCCAGTGGCTGCAGCCAGCTGCGCCACTCCATGTTCACCGAGTTCAGCATCTCGGCCATGTACCGGGCGGCGAAGTCGCTGCTCATGCGCTCCCAGTCCGCCGGCCGGAACGAAGGGTGCATCTGCAGGTAGGTGTAGGTCTGCGCCTGCGGGCCGCTGAGTTGCGCGCGCCGCTGGGTGGGGTTGTCGCTGAGGCGCAGGTAGGGCACGTTGTTCGAGAACAGCAGGTCGTACTTCACGTGCGTGTTGGGCGGCAGGTCTTCGAACACCAGCGTCACGCGCCGCGGGGTGCCGCTGTCGGACTGCAGCAGCCTGCCCATCGGATCCTCGTCGCCGAAGTAGCGCCTGGCCACGGTCTGGCTGATGGCCAGGGAGTCCCCTTCCTGCAGGGCGCTCTTCGGGTCGCCCGCCAGCACCTTCACCGGCAGGACATCGAAGACATGCGGATCGGTGAAGTAGCTGGCTTCCCAGTAATAGGTGTTTTCCGGCTGCTCGGGGCGGCGCATGGCGATGCCGCCCTCGTTGGCGTTGTTGCGCAGCCGGACGTAGTTGTGGATGACCTCCGGGTATTCCGCGGCGAGCATGGGTCCCAGCGCGTCGGATGTGATCGCGAGGGTCTCGGTCTTGTCGGGGGTGATGAACTCGTTCACCACCCGGTAGATGTTCTCGTGGCCGGCATAGTGGCGGTCGTAGGTCAGCTCGCTCCTGAGGAACAGGCCGAGCAGCAGGCAGGAGGCCAGGCCCAGGGCGAGGCCTGCGATGTTGATCGCCGAATACAGCTTCTCGCGCTTGAAGTTGCGGACCAGGACCGAAAGCTGGTTGGGCACAGGGATCTCCTCGACATGCCGCAGCGAGCCGCACGGGTTGAAGCCTGCCGTGCGCGAAGACCGTGCCGCCCGGGTGGCGGCGCCCTTTGAACCTATTGCGGCCGGTTGGCCTTGTCTGACACCACCTTGCCGTCCAGCAGGTTCACGATGCGTGTACTGAACGTGGCATTCGGGGCGGAGTGCGTGACCATCAGGATGGTGGTGCCCTCGCCGTTGAGCTGCCGCAGCAGGCGCATCACCTCATCGCCGTGCTCGGAGTCGAGGTTGCCCGTCGGCTCGTCGGCCAGGATCAGCTTCGGCTGGCACACCAGCGCGCGTGCCACGGCCACGCGCTGTTGCTGGCCGCCGGACAGCTGCGCCGGGAAGTGATCGCGGCGGTGGGCGATGTTCATCTTCTCGAGCACGGCGTCGACGCGGCTCCTGCGTTCGGCGGCCGGCACCTTGCCGTAGACCAGCGGCAGTTCGACATTCTCGAACACCGTGAGCTCGTCGATGAGGTTGAAGCTCTGGAACACGAAACCGATGTTGGCCTTGCGGATCTGCGCCCGGCGACTTTCCGGGTAGCGCGAGACGTCCTCGCCCAGGAAGTGGTAGGCCCCGTCGCTGGGTGAGTCGATCATCCCGAGGATGTGCAGCAGCGTCGACTTGCCGCACCCGGAGGGCCCCATGATGGAGACAAACTCGCCCTCCCCCAGCGTGAAGTCGACACCGTCCACTGCCGTGGTCTCCACCGTCTCGGTGCGATAGATCTTCTTCAGGCCCCGCGTCTCGATGATCATGGTTTGCCCTTCTGGGTTGTGAGCGCCTCGCTGAAGCGCAATTCATCGACGTCGTTGTAGCTGTCGTATCCGGAGGTGATGATGCGGTCACCCTCGCGCAGGCCTTCCAGCACCTCCACCTGCCGCGGGTTCTGCTTGCCGAGCCGCACGTCGGCGCGGCGCGCACTGCCGCCGCCTGCATCGACCAGGTACACCCAGCGGCCGGCGGTGTGCTGGTAGAAGCCGCCCTTGGCCACCATCAGGCTTTCCACTGGCGCGCCGAAGCTCAGCTCCACCGTGACCGTCTGGCCGCGCCGCAGGTTGTCGGGGACATCCCCCTCGAACACCACGTCGGCCTCGAACACGCCCGACTTCACCTCGTCGTAGGTCTTCTGCACCTTCACTTCCCAGGTGCGGCCATCAAGGCTCACGTGGCCGGGCTGGCCGGGCGTGACGCGCCCCAGGTAGGCCTGGTCCACCCGGGTGCGGATCTTGAAGCCCTCGGGAGCATCGATCTGGCCGATGCGCTGGCCGGCGTTGATGTTCTGGCCCACCTCGGCGCTGATGGAGGAGATCTGCCCGTCGATGGGCGCGCGCACCTCCAGCGCCTGCACGATGCGGTTGAGCAGTTCCATGCTTTCGTTGAGCCGCACGATGGATTCCTTGGCCACCTTCAGCTGGTTGGCGCTGAGGATCTCCTCCTGCCGGATGCGCTCGGCCATCAGCTCGCGCCGCTTCTTCAGGAACTGCAGCTGGTCGCGCGTGATCTCGTACTGTTCCCTGGAGATCGGGCTGTTGGGATTTTTCATCAGCGCGTCATAGCGCTGGAAGCGGTTTTCGATCTCCAGGATCTGGTGATCCAGGTCGAGCAGCTGGTCCTGGCGGATCAGGCTGCTGGTGGCGCGGTTGAATTCGGTGTTGCGCTGGATGTCGAGCGTCTCCAGCAGCCGCGTCTCGGTTTCGATGGCATTGCGCTGCGCCTGCACGTTGGCGAACGTCACCAGCAGGTCGCCCTGCTTCACCTGCTGGCCGCCTTCCACGTGGATGCGTTCCACGCGGCCGCCTTGTTCCACGTCCAGGTAGTGGGTGGTGGCCGGTTCGACCGTGCCATCAAACGGGTAGTATTCGCGGAACACGCCCTTCTGGACCACCGCGGTGGTGATGCGCGCGGCATCCACGCGCAGGCGCGAACTGCCGGCGCGCGAGACCACCTGCCACGCAACCAGCACGACGGCCAATGCGCCGACGCCAATGAGCATCCATCTCGAGGCGGGGCGCGACTGTTTTTCTATCACCCGATCCATGGTGACCGTCATAGTCCCGGGGTGCCGCCGGCTTCTTACAGCAGCATAGTAGACCTTGATGCGAAGCCCTGTCGGCAGGCGGAAGCGGGTTGGCCATGACCTGCGTTGACTTTGCAACCCGGGGCACTTCCAGCGGTCATACTGCCAATATGAAGTGCGTCCTGATCCCGTCGCTCCTCGCCTGTATGCTGCTGCCGTCCTTTGCTGCGACGCAACGCCTGGAGGAACCGCGGGCCCTGCGTCTGGAGGGCGAGCGGGCCAGGCAGCTGCGGCTGCTGCGAGGCGATGCCCCGGCAAAGCATTTTCCGGCCGCCGCGAAGGCTGCGGCCCTGGACGGCGTGGTGGTGGTGGACGTGTTGCTGAATGAATCAGGACAGGTACTTGAGGCACAGGTAGTGAGCGAGCAGCCCCGCGGCCGGGGGTTCGGGCTGGCCGCGCTCGACACGGTGAAGACCTTCGAGTTCGAGAATCCCTACCGGCGCTGGCTGCTGGTGGCACTGACCGTCGAGTTCCTGCCCTGACATGCCCCGGTCACCGCTGCTGCAGTTCCAGGTTCGCACGCTGCTCGTCGCCACCGCCCTCATCGCGGTGACGCTGCTGACGCTGGTGCTGGTGCCGCAGTTCCTCGCGCGTGATGCCCGCCTGCAGGTGCTGCGCATGCACGTGGACCAGGTGGCGCGACTGGCAGCCAGCCATGTGGATGGCGACCTGCACCGCGAACTGCTCTCCGGCACCGCGGACGAGGCGAAACTCGCGGCGGCGCGGGTGCCGCTGATGCGTCTGCACGAGGGCTGGCCGGAGGCCGTGTATGTCTACACCATGGGTGTGATTGACGGCACGGCACGCTTCATTCTCGACACGGCGCAGGACGCGCCGTTTGCCGCCAGGCGCGACCTGAAGGCCTCCAGTTACATGGAGCCCTGGGAGCAGCGCGAGGAATACCGCGACGACTGGCTGCGGCGGATCGCCGCCGGCGAGACCTACGTGACGCCCGGCTTCCAGCTGGATGACTACGGCATGTTCCTCAGTGGCCATTCACCCATCTTCGACAGCAGCGGCGCAGTGGCGGGGTTCGTGGGCGTGGACTTCGGGCTGGACTATTACCTCTCGCAGGAAGCGCATTTCCGTCGCATCGAGCGCGCCAGCGGGGGCGTGGCGTTGCTGCTGTCGGTGCTGTTGGGCTACCTGCACGCGCGCCGCCAGCATGCGCAGCAGGCCGAGGTGCGTCGCCACTACCACTCCTCCATGCAGGACCCGCTCACCGGCCTGCCCAACCGCCGCGGCGCGATGTCGGCCATCAACGAGCTCTGGTCCACGCCGGACGCGCACAGCCATGCGGCACTGCTGGTCGACGTGGATCATTTCAAGCAGATCAATGACACGCATGGCCACAAGACGGGTGACGACGTGCTGCGGGCCCTGGCTTCGGCGCTCACCTGCAGTGTGCGGCCGGGCGACATCACGGCACGCCTGGGCGGCGATGAATTCCTGATCTTCGCGCGGGACTGCGATCGCCGCGGGGCGGAGCAGATCGCGACGCGGCTGCTGGCCGCGGTGCGGGCGGTGGAATCGCCGACGCGCTTCACCGTGTCGGTGGGGCTGGGCATTGCCACCCGCCTCAGCGGTGGGTTTGACCTGCTCTACCACCATGCCGATGCTGCGCTCTACCGGGCCAAGCGCACCGGCCGCGATCGTTTCGCCGCCCACGAGGATGCGGTCACGGGCTGAGGATGCCTCGCCCCCGGACAGCCGCCGGGGCTGGTGCCGGGTGCGGGCCCGGCGCCGTCAGATGTCGAGGTTGGCCACCGCGAGCGCGTTCTTCTCGATGAACTCGCGCCGCGGCTCCACCTGGTCGCCCATCAGCGTGTTGAAGATGTCGTCGGCCGCGATCGCATCCTCGATGCGCACCTGCAGCAGGCGGCGGGTGTCCGGGCAGATGGTGGTTTCCCAGAGCTGCTCGGGATTCATCTCACCCAGGCCCTTGTAGCGCTGCATGGTCTGGCCCTTGCGCGCCTGGTCGAACAGCCAGGTGATGGCTTCCTTGAACGAACCCACGTCGCGGCGCTGGTTGCCGCTGACCACGTAGGCGCCCTCGCCGATCAGGCCCTGCAGGGTGCGGCCGAGCTCGGCGATCTGGCCGTATTCGGCGGAGGCGAAGAACTCCGGCGGCAGCGCCTTGTCGTGCGTGGTGCCGTGTTCGGTGCGGCGCACGTGCAGGCGCGCGGGGCGCACGTCCTCGGCGGCGGCCTCGGAGGATTCCGGCCCCGGCTGCACCTCGATCTGGTAGCGGCGCGCGGCGTCGTTGCGGGCATTCAGCGCGCCCTGCAGCCCGGCACCCCACTCACGCAGGCGGTCGGCGTTGCCGAAATCGCTGGCGGCCAGTGCCGGCAGGTAGATCAGCTGCTCCAGCAGCCGCGGATCGTAACGGCGGCTCCAGCGCTTGATGATGGCCTGCACTTCCATGTATTGCCGGGCGAGCATCTCCAGGCTCGAACCCTGCAGTGGCGGCGCGCCCTCGTTGACGAACAGCGCCGCGCCATCAATGGCGTTGTTGAGCAGGATCTGGTTGAGCTCCGCGTCGTCCTTCACGTAGAGCTCGTGCTTGCCGCGCTTCACCTTGTAGAGGGGCGGCTGCGCGATGTAGACGTGGCCGCGCTCGATGAGCAGCGGGATCTGCCGGTAGAAGAACGTCAGCAGCAGCGTGCGGATGTGGGATCCGTCCACGTCTGCGTCGGTCATGATGATGATGCGGTGGTAGCGCAGCTTGTCGATGTTGAAGTCGTCCTTGCCGATGCCGCAGCCCAGCGCGGTGATCAGCGTGCCGACCTCCTGCGAGGAGATCATCTTGTCGAAGCGCGCGCGCTCCACGTTCAGGATCTTGCCCTTCAGGGGCAGGATGGCCTGGGTGCGACGGTCCCTGCCCTGCTTGGCCGAACCACCGGCGGAATCACCCTCGACGATGAAGATCTCCGACAGGGCGGGATCCTTCTCCTGGCAGTCGGCCAGCTTGCCGGGCAGGCCGGCGATGTCGAGTGCGCCCTTGCGGCGGGTCATCTCGCGCGCCTTGCGCGCGGCCTCGCGGGCGCGGGCGGCGTCGATGATCTTGCCGACGATGTTCCTGGCTTCGGCGGGGCGCTCTAGCAGGAACTCGGCCAGTTTCTCGGCCACGCGGGTTTCCACCGGGCCCTTCACCTCGGAGGAGACCAGCTTGTCCTTGGTCTGCGAGGAGAACTTGGGATCAGGCAGCTTCACCGACAGGATGGCGGTGAGGCCCTCGCGCGCGTCGTCACCGGTGGTGGCGACTTTCTCCTTCTTCGCTTCCTTCTCGATGTAATCGTTCAGCGTGCGCGTGAGCGCGGCGCGGAAACCCGAGAGATGCGTGCCACCATCCCGCTGCGGGATATTGTTGGTGTAGCAAAGCATCGTCTCCTGGTAGGAGTCGTTCCACTGCAGCGCCACTTCGATGCCGATCGGCCCCTCCTGGGCGGTGAAATGCAGCACGGTGGGATGGATGGCGGTGCGCGCGCGGTTCAGGTACTGCACGAAGGCCTTCAGGCCGCCCTCGTGTTCAAAGACATCCGAACGATCCTCGCGCTCGTCCTTCAGCTCGATGCGTACGCCGGAGTTGAGGAAGGACAGCTCGCGCAGGCGCTTGGCCAGGATGTCGTAGTCGAAGGTGATGTTGCTGAAGATGGTCGGCGACGGCTTGAAGTGCACCGTGGTGCCGCGGTCGGTGGTGGTGCCGGTGACCGCCAGCGGCGCCACGGGCGTGCCGAGGCGATATTGCTGCGTGTGGATCTGGCCACGCTGGTGGATGGTGAGGTTCAGCACATCGGAGAGCGCATTGACCACCGAGACGCCGACGCCATGCAGGCCGCCGGAAACCTTGTAGGAGCTGTCGTCGAACTTGCCGCCGGCATGCAGCACGGTCATCACGACCTCGGCTGCCGAGCGCCCCTCTTCGGGATGGATGTCGACCGGGATGCCGCGGCCGTTGTCGCGCACGGTGACCGACTCGTCGGCGTGGATGATGACCTGGATGCGGTTGCAGTGGCCGGCCAGCGCCTCGTCGATGGCGTTGTCCACCACCTCGAAGACCATGTGGTGCAGCCCGGTGCCATCGTCGGTGTCGCCGATGTACATGCCCGGGCGCTTGCGCACCGCATCAAGTCCCTTCAATACCTTGATATGGCTGGAGGTATAGGCGTCTTCGGCCGTCATGGAGCACCCGGAATTTGCACCTTATTATTATAACCTCTGAAACAGGCGCTCTGCGCGGGGGAAATCGGCGCCGAAATGGCGGGTTTTGCGGCGGGTTCGGCGGGGTTTCTGGCCGGGGGCGGGCACGAGTTCGGTCCGGTTCGGCTGGCTCCAGCCGATTTGACTGATCAACAAGCTCTTTTGCGGCGGCCGTCAGGCGCGTTCGCCGCCTTTGTCGGCTGTTTGGTGAACTTTAAGGACAGATCGGAGCAAGTTCCGCCCATTTAGCCGGACACCCTGCCCTGTTCCACGTGGAACACCCGCTCGGGCGCGCCGAACAGGTCCAGGTCCGGACTCAGGGAAGTCACGATGAGCTGGCAATCCAGTTCTTTCACCAGCTCCACCAGCAGGCTGAGGCGATGAGCGTCCAGCTCGGCAGCCGGATCGTCCAGAAGCAAGGTGGGCGGCGTCGAATGTCCCGCCCTCACCTTCTGCAGCATCGCCAGCACCATCGCCGAGGCCACCAGCTTCTGCTGGCCCCGGGACAGGGTCTCCCTCGCCGGCTTGCCACCCACCTTGAGGATCACATCGGCGCGCTGTGGACCGGCCAGGGTGCTCCCTCTGTTCCGGTCCCTCTCCAGGCCTTGTGCCAGCACCTCGGCGAAATCCCGGTCAGCCGCCCACCCTCGGAAGTAGCCCAACTCCACCTGGATGCCCGCCAGCCGCTCCACCGCCGAGGACAGCACACTCTTCACGGAGTCGAACCAACGTCCTCGGGCCAGGGCGACCTCCTCGCCCCTCTGCACCAGCTCGGCATCCCAGCTCCCCGGATCCTGCCCCGCCCGCAATGCCGCATTGCGCTGGCGAAGCGCCCGGCTGAACCGTAGCCAGCTCGGCAGGAACGACTGTTCCACGTGGAACACCCCCCAATCCAGCCACCGCCGGCGCTCCCCTGGAGCGCCCTCCACCAGGCGATGAACCTCGGGATCGATGACCTCCACGAAGAACGCCGTGGGCAATTCCGCCAGGCTGCGCACATCCGCCCCGTCCAGCCGGGCTGCATACGCTCCGTCCCGACGGTATTCAAACCCGATGCGATGCGCCGGCGCCCTGGTCTCGGCGAAGAGCTGCAAGGCATCCGCCCCGCGCCGGATCAGCGCAGCCGTATGCCGGGTGCGGAAGGATCTCCCCCGCCCCACCAGGAACGCCGATTCCAGGATGGAAGTCTTGCCGGACCCGTTGGGCCCGTGGATGAGATTGAGGCGCGGGCCGAAGGAAAGCTCCGCCTCCGCCAGGCAGCGCAGGTCGCGGATGCGGAGCGACGCCAGGCTCACTGGCGGGATGCGGCCTTACAGCCGCATCGGCATCACGACGTAGCGGGAGGCCGTGGTCCCCGGCGAGCGGATCAGGCAGCTGCTGTTGGCATCGGTGAGGCCAATCTCCACCGTTTCGGTGTCCACGGCCGACAACGCGTCCAGCAGATAGGTGACATTGAACCCGATCTCGAGCTCATCGCCGTTGTAGTCGACCTCGACCTCGTCCTGGGCTTCTTCCTGCTCCGGATTGTGGGCCTGCAGCTTCACGGAGTTCTTCGCCAGGCTCACCCGCACGCCACGATATTTCTCGTTCGAGAGGATCGCCGTACGCCCCAGTGCCGCCCGGATGGCGTCCCGGTCCACGACCACGATCTTGCCCGGATTGCTGGGGATCACGCGCCCATATTCGGGGAACTTGCCGTCAATCAGCTTGGAAGTGAAGCGAATGTCGCCGATCTGCAGCCGGATGTGGTTGCTGCCGATCTGGATCTCCACGTCTCCTGCGGATCCCAGGATGCGCTGTAGTTCAAGCACACCCTTTCTGGGCACGATCACCTGCTGGGCCTGGACATTCTTGCCGGCGGCCGCCAGCTCTGTCTCCGCAATTGCCAGCCGATGGCCGTCAGTCGCGACAGTTCGCAGCGTTTTGCCGTCCGTTTCGAGCAAGGTGCCGTTGAGGTAGTAGCGCACGTCCTGCTGTGCCATCGAGAAATGCGTCTTGCCGATCAGCCGGCCGAGCTCGGCCTGGGGCAGGGTGATGGTCTGGGTGGCATTCACCGAATCCACCACCGGGAACTCCGACGCCGCCAGGGTGGACAGCGTGAACCGGCTGCGTCCGGCCGTGACCTTCAGCTTCTCGCCATCGATGGTCACCGTGACCGCCGCCTTCTCCGGCAGCGATTTGGCGATGTCCAGCAACTTGCGCCCGGGCACGGTGATCTCGCCCGGCTGCGCCACGTTCACTTCGCCCGAAGCGACGAGCTCGACTTCCAGGTCGGTACCCGTCACCGACAGCCGGTTGCCCTTGGCTGCCAGGAGCACATTTGCCAGCACCGGCATGGTCTGCTTGCGTTCGACCACACCGATGACGGACTGCAGCGGTCCCAGGATCTGCTCGCGTGTCGCGCTGAACTTCATGAAAGAACCTTCTTGGAACTCAAACAATCACTGTCGTGATTGGGCCTGTGGATAGTGAGGATAAACACTTTCGACCTTGTGGAACATGCCCTTGGGCATCAAAACGGTCACGACAATGTCGGGGATTGCCGGCCCATGACTTGTTGGTGCCCTGTGGGTAATCCATCCCCAAAACCGTTCCCTGTTTTTCCCCAGGCTTGCCCACAACCTTGTGCACAGGCTTGTCCACAGGCCCGAAGGCCTCCTTCAACCGGTAAGGATCCTCACCAGGTTGGAATAATCCTCGCGTACCCGCGTGTCCGCTTCCTGCAGGTCCTGCACGCGCTGGCAGGCGTGCATCACCGTGGTGTGGTCGCGACCGCCGAAAGCCTGGCCGATCTCCGGCAACGACAGCTGCGTGAGCTCCCGCGCCAGCGTCATCGCGATCTGCCGCGGACGGGCCAGTGACCGGCTGCGTTTCTCCGACAGCAGGTCCGACAGCCTGAGCTTGAAATAGTCCGCCACGGTCTTCTGGATGTTCTCGATGGTCACCAGGCGCGCCTGCAGGTTCAGCAGGTCCTTGAGTGCCTCGCGTGCGAAGTCCAGGGTGATCGGCTGCCCGGTGAAGCGGGCATTGGCCAGGATGCGCCTCAGCGCGCCCTCCAGCTCGCGCACGTTCGAACGGATGCGCTTGGCAATGAAGAACGCCACTTCCTCCGGCAGGTCCATGCCGGCGTCCTGCGCCTTGCTGATGAGGATGGCCACGGAAGTCTCGAGCTCCGGCGGCTCGATGGCCACCGAAAGTCCCCATCCGAAGCGCGACTTGAGCCTTTCTTCCAGCCCCGGAATCTCCTTGGGATACCGGTCTGAAGTGAGGATGATCTGTGCCTGGCCCTCAAACAGCGCGTTGAAGGTGTGGAAGAACTCTTCCTGCGACTGCGTTTTGTTGGCGAAGAACTGGATGTCGTCGATCAGCAGCGCCGACAGCGAGCGATACGCCGTCTTGAACTCGTTCATGGTGTTGTGGCGCAGGGCCTGCACCATGTTGTCCACGAAGCGCTCCGAGTGCACGTAGGCGATGCGCGCGGAAGGATCCCGCTCGCGGATCACATGTCCCACGGCCTGCATCAGGTGCGTCTTGCCCAGGCCGGTGCCGCCGTAGATGAACAGCGGGTTGTATGCCCGCCCGGGATTTTCCGCCACCTGCATGGCCGCGGCCTTGGCGAAGTGATTGCTCTTGCCCTCGACAAACCGGTCGAAGGTGGATTCCGGATTCAGCCGCGCGCCAACCTGGTAGGTGGACTGCGGGGCAGGGCGCTTCACCGCGGCGGCGGCCGTACTGCCGGTCGTCGCACTTTCCGCCCCATGGCCATTGGTCGGCGCCGCCACCGTGCGCGAGCCGATCTCCACCACCACGCGCAAATCACCTCCCGGTGTCGCCCGCAGCAGCGTGCCGATGCGTTCAGCGGCATTGTTCTGCACCCAGTCCACCGCGAAGCGGTTCGGCGCCAGCAGCCGCAGCACGCCATCCTCCTGCACCGCCTGCAGCGGGCGCAGCCAGGTGTTCACCTGCTGTTCCGGCAGTTCGTTGCTGAGGTGCGAGAGCACCTGGGGCCACAACTCGGACATGGAAATGCTTCGGCTCGCGTTCGCTCTTGGTGGCGATGGCAATCGTGGGGGGAGGGCGAGTCTACTCGCCCCGCCGGGATAAGCCATACTGCATTCGGCCACCCCCGTCGCGAGGCCGGTTTTCAGCGGCCGGACCTGTGCAACCGCGGTGCCGGCGCGCGCGGTTGCGATAACCATTCCAGGTGCCGCGGCCGGTGGTTGACTTCACAGGCCACCCTGCGTACCCTGCCGCACCCATTTTTCCGTCCCCCTGAAGCGCCATGGCAACGAAACGCACCTTCCAGCCGAGCAAGATCAAGCGTGTCCGCACGCACGGCTTCCGTGCCCGCATGGCCACGGCCGATGGCCGCAAGGTGCTGGCCCGTCGCCGCGCCAAGGGCCGCAAGCGCCTGATTCCGTAAAGCGCCTGCGCCATGAGCGGCGCAGCGCCTGCCCGGCAGGGCTTCGCCCGCCATCAACGGCTGCTCTCGTCAGCCGCCTTCAACACCGTCTATTCCCGCCGCCAGCGCGTGGTGGATGACTGCTTTGCCGTGAACGCCGCGCCCAACCAGCTCGGTCACGCCCGGCTGGGCCTGTCGATCGGCGCAAAGGCGGTGGGCAACGCGGTGGCCCGCAACCGCGTGAAGCGGCTGGTGCGCGAGTCCTTCCGCCGCGCCGCCGCCGACCTGCCGGGCCTGGACCTGGTGGTTGGCGCCCGCAACGGCGCACGGACGGCGCATAATGCGCAGCTCCGCCAAAGCCTGGACGGACTCTGGAAAAAGATCCGCGAACGATGCGCCGTTTCATGATCGCAATAATCAGGGGATATCAGCTCCTCATTAGCCCACACCTGGGTCAATGCTGCCGGTTCCACCCCACCTGCTCCTGCTACGCGCAGGAAGCGATCGAAAGACATGGGCCGCTGCGGGGACTATCCCTCACGACCAAAAGAATCCTGCGTTGCCACCCCTTCAATGAAGGCGGGATCGACCCCGTACCATGAAAAACCTGCGAGCTGTCCTGTGGATCGGCCTGGCGCTGATCCTGTTCGTCAATGTGCAAGTGTGGATGACCGAGTTCGGCGCCCAGGACGCGGCCGCTGCCGCCGAGGCCCAGCGCGCGCTCGAGGAGGAGAAGCGGAACAACCCGCTGGCGGCTGCCGTGCCGACCGTGCCCACCGGTGAGGCCGCCGCCACGCCGGCGCCGGCTGCAACCGCGCCGGCCGATGGCGCCGTGCCCCAGGCCGCCGCCCCGGCCGACCAACCCGTTGCCGCCACGCCAGCCGCCGGCGACGCCCGCCTGCTCACGGTCACCACCGACGTGCTCGAGGTCGACATCAGCCTGCGCGGCGCCGAGCTGGTGCGCGCCGACCTGCTGCAATACCCCGTGCGCAAGGGCGGCAGCGAAGTGGTGCGGCTGCTGCGCGACAACGGCGCCGGCGACGAATACGTGCTGCAGACCGGCCTCACCGGTGCCGGCCCCGGCGCGCAGGCCGCGGACTTCCCCACGCACCTGGCCCTGTTCGAGACCCCCTTCACCGGCTTCCGCCTGGAAGACGGCCTGGACGAACTGCATGTGCCCTTCACCTGGACGTCGCCCTCCGGTGTCGAGGTGACCAAGACGCTGACCTTCCGCCGCGGCTCCTACCGCATCGACGTGAAGTACGAGGTGCGCAACGGCAGCGAGGCCCCCTGGTCGGTGGCGCCCTATGCCCAGATCCAGCGGGACATGCCGGTGGCCAAGCGCTCCTACTTTGACGTGGACAGCTACTCCTTCACCGGCCCGGCCTACTACGACGGCCGCAAGTACGAGAAGCTGAAGATCAGCAACGACGCGGATGCGCGCTTCAACCGCGAATTCACCGACGGCTGGTTCGCCACGCTGCAGCACCACTTCGTGTCGGCCATCATTCCGCCGCGCGACGAGCAACATCACTACACGCTGCGCGTGCGCCAGGACGAGTTCCTCGCCACCGACCTCGGCCCCACCCGCACCGTGGCCGCCGGCGCCAGCGATACCTTCAACCAGACGCTGTTCGTGGGGCCCAAGCTCCAGAAGCAGCTGAACGCCATCCACCCCGAGCTCGGCCGCGCCGCCGACTTCGGCGTGCTCACCTTCCTCTCGCGCCCGCTGTTCTGGCTGCTGGACAAGGCCCACGTCATCTTCAACAACTGGGGCCTGGCCATCATCGCCATCACCTTCCTGCTGAAGCTGCTGTTCTATCCGCTGTCGGAGGCCTCCGGCCGCTCGATGGCCAAGATGAAGCTGGTGGCCCCGCGCATGAAGCAGCTGCAGGAAACCTACAAGGACGACCGGCAGAAACTCGGCCAGGCCATGATGGAGCTCTACAAGAAGGAGAAGGTGAACCCGGCCGCCGGCTGCCTGCCCATGCTCATCCAGCTGCCGGTGTTCCTGGCCTTCTACTGGGTGCTGCTGGAGAGCGTGGAGATGCGCCAGGCGCCGTTCTTCGGTTGGCTGCAGGACCTCTCCTCGCGCGACCCGTACTTCATCCTGCCCATCATCATGGCCGGCGCCATGTTCCTGCAGTACAAGCTGCAGCCCACGCCGGCCGATCCCGTGCAGGCCAAGGTGTTCATGGTGCTGCCGCTGGTGATGTCGGTGATGTTCGCCTTCTTCCCGGCCGGCCTGGTGCTCTACTGGGTGACCAACACCATCCTCACCATCGCGCAGCAGTGGAACATCAACCGCCGCATCGCCGCGGCGCAGGTCGTGCGCGACTGATGTCCACGCGCTGAAGGCCCATGACACGGCGCGACACCATCGTCGCCGCCGCCACGCCACCCGGCAGGGGGGGTGTGGCCATCGTCCGGGTCTCGGGCGAGGAGGTGCCCGCCATCGCGCGTGCGCTGGTGGGCGAACTGCCAGCGCCACGCATGGCGATGTACCGCAGCTGGCGCGATGCCGACGGCGGGCTGCTGGACACCGGCATCGTGCTGCACTTCCCCGCGCCGCATTCCTACACCGGCGAGCATGTGCTCGAGCTGCAGGGACACGGCGGCGACGTGATCGTCGAGGCCCTGGTCGAGCGCATCGTGCAGCTCGGCGCACGCCGCGCAAGGCCGGGGGAGTTCACCGAGCG
Source organism: uncultured bacterium (assembly GCA_965652645.1). GTDB lineage: Bacteria > Pseudomonadota > Gammaproteobacteria > Steroidobacterales > Steroidobacteraceae > ZC4RG30. The sequence goes on from CBFGXE010000020.1 coordinate 39,819, forward strand.
CGCCTTCCTCAACAACCGCATCGACCTGGCGCAGGCCGAGGCCGTGGCCGACCTCATCGATGCCGGATCACGACGCGCCGCGCAGGCCGCGCTGCGTTCATTGCAGGGCGGCTTCAGCGACGCGGTGAATTCCGCGGCCGCCGCGCTGACCAGCCTGCGTGTGTATGTCGAGGCCGCCATCGACTTCCCGGAAGAGGAGATCGACTTCCTCGGCAGCCAGGAGCTGCGCGAACGCCTGGAGGATGTGCGGCGGCGCGTGGCCAGCGTGCTGTCCCTGGCCGAGCAGGGTGCCGTGCTCACCCGCGGCCTGGTCATCGCCATTGCCGGGCGGCCCAATGCCGGCAAGAGCACGCTGATGAATGCCCTGGCCGGGCACGACGTGGCCATCGTCACGCCGCTGGCCGGCACCACCCGCGACCTGCTGCGCGAACGCGTGCAGGTCAATGGCGTGCCGGTGGAACTGATCGATACCGCAGGCCTGCGCGAACACACCAGCGATGCCATCGAAGCCGAAGGCATGCGTCGCGCCCGCGAGGCCATCGCCAGGGCGGATCACCTGTTGTTCGTCGTCGATGCCGGAACGGATCCACAGGCAAGGTCGTTTGAAGAGGAACGGGACACCCTGCCGCAGGGCGTGCCCGTCACCCTCCTGCTGAACAAGATCGACCTGCTGCCATCCGGGCAGCGCAAGGACATCGCCGCGCGGGAGGGCGACGGGTCGGCGCCCTCCATGCTGCCCCTCTCGGCCGTCACAGGCGAAGGGCTCGACGATCTGCGACGGCGCATTGCCGCGCGCGCCGGCCATGCGGAGGAGGGCGGTGGCACATTCTCCGCGCGCGCACGTCACGTCGAGGCGCTGCAGCGTGCCTCATCGAACCTCGACACCGCGGCCAGGCAGCTCGCGGCAAGGCAGGGCGAACTGGCCGCATTCGAATTGCGGGAAGCCCAGCGGGCGCTGGGGGAAGTGGTCGGGGACGTCAGCAGCGACGAGCTGCTGGGCCGCATCTTCGCCAGCTTCTGCATCGGGAAATGACCCGATTACGCCCGCCGGACCAGGACGCTCTTCCGACAGCCGGCGTCAGTCGCACATTCCTCGCCCGACTGATCGCCCTCAGGGATTCCACGCCGCCGCCGCCGACAGGAAGGCGATGGTTTCATCCTGCAACGCGGTGTTGTCCCCCGGCGGAAAGTGGCTGAGCTTCACCACCACCGTGCGGGTTTCCGGCGACACGAACACATATTGTCCCTGCAGGCCCACGGCCATGAAGGAGTCGCCGCCGGCCAACGCCCACCAGTGCAGACCATATCCGCCGGTCACCGGGTCCTCGCCCTGGCGCGAGGTTGTTGATTCCAGCACCCAGCTTTCCGGAATCACCCGCTGTCCATCCGCCACGCCCAGGTCGAGCATCATCTGCCCGAAACGCCCGTAGTCACGCAGCGTGGCGTTGAACCCCGCGCCATTGAACGCGCGGCCAATCCCGGGCGGCCCGTCGAGGATATAGAACGCATTCGCCTCCGCGCCCAGCGGCTGCCACAGGCACCGCTCGGTGTACGCGGCAACGCTGGCGCCGGTGGCGCGTTCCAGCAGCCAGCCGAGCACGCCGGTATCGATGGTCTTGTATTCGAACTGTGCGCCAGGGGCGAAACGGCGCGGCAGCTCGCGGGCGATCTCGGCGAAACGCCGGGTGTTGCGCACCAGCGCCTCGATGTGATTCATCGCCGCCGGCCCCGGATCGTTGAAATCGTAGGTCTCGTCGTACGCCACGCCCGAGCGCATCTCGAGCAGGTCGCGTATCGAGGCGCCGTCATACGCCGAGCCGGCCAGGTCCGGCACGTAGGTGGTCACCGCATCATCCAGCGAGGCGATGCTTCCGTCCGCCAGCGCGCAGCCCACCAGCACCGACGTCACCGACTTGCTGATGGACCAGCCGATGAACCGGCTGCTCTCCTGGCTGCCATTGCCATAGGACTCGAACACGATGCGCCCGTCCTTCAGGATCAGCAGCCCGTGGGTGAACGTCCTCGCGGCGAAACCCGCAGCGGGCAACGACTGTCCCTGCCACAGGTAGTTGAATGCCAGCGGTTGCTCATCGCGCGGCAGGTCCCACACCGGCCCACTGCGCGCGACGGTGGCGACCGAGAACAAGGAGTCCATGCTGCGGAAGGTAACCGCGTTGACGTCGGCATCGAGCATGTGCCAGCGCTGCAGCTGCAAGGGCACCGGAACATCGCTGGGCGGGCCCTGGCGCAGCGGTGCGGGCAACTCTCCTTCGGAAGGACCGCCACTCGACGGTGGGGGTGGTGGAGCCGACTCCGTGCCATCGCCACCGCAGGCCGACAGCAGCAGCAGCGCGAGGAAGGGTGCCGCAACAAGACGCCGGCAGTGGTGGACCGCGTTGCTCATTGCGGCCCAGTATGGGCGGCGAGTCCCGACGGCACGATGCGTCGTCCGGGCTATCCCGCATGTCGCCATACGGGAACATTGCTGGCTGGCAGCGCCCTGGCGCTAGGGAACCAGCTTCCACCCCGTGATCGTATTGCCCGCGGGCACCAGCAGATAGCCTCCTCCCACTCCCATGGAGGAGAAGGGCCCCGGCGCGTTGAACTCCTGGGGATCGTGGAGGCCCGCAGGCGCCTCGCCGCTCCACAGCTCGGACCCGGTAGCGACGTCAAGCAGGTACACCACTCCCGTGGACGAACCGGCAACCACCATGTCGTCGATCAGCAGGGGAGCGGTGACGAGCGATCCATCCTCCGTGAATGACCATCGCGTCTCGCCGGTCGCCACATTGACGCTGGAAAGCGCGCCGTCATGGACATGATAGGAATATCCGCCGCCCACCGCCGGCATCGTCACACCCGGGAAGCTGCGCTGGGGAGCCCCGGTCACCGGGTTGAAGACCGCGTTGTGCGAGCCGGTTTCCGGAAACTCCCGGCTCCCGTCATGAACGAACAGCAGGTTGTCACCGAATACGGTCGCGAAGCCGTCGCCGCCCGTGACCGGATAGCTGTAGTGCCAGCTCCTGGTGCCGGTCAGCAGGTCGAGCCTGCCCACTCCGCCAGTGGAAGAAGAAAAGATGCCGTCCGATGTGACCGCGAAAGGCCCGCGCATGCCCACGTTGGCAGGGCCCTTCCAGAGCATGGAGCCGTCGGTCTCGTCAACGGCGCAGATGACGCCCCCCGTGCCACCGCCGCCGAGATAGAGGATGCCGTTGGCCGCCACCAGCGGCACAGACTGGATGGGACAGGGCAGCTCCACCGACCAGCCGGCAGCTCCCGTGGCCGCATCGAAGGACCGCAGCACACCACCGACGTTGAGCACGAACAGCTTGCCGCGGTCATAAGCATGGGATGCGCTGCTGTATGTGCCGGCGATGTGGATGGGTCCCCAGGCAATCGCGCCGGTCGCCACATCGAGCGCATAAAGCGAGGTGCCATAGCCGGGTCCTGGCTCTTCCACGGCGGGGGCGCCGGAAATCACGAAGACCTTGCCATCTGCCACGAGCGGATAGGAAGCCGGCCCGTTGAGGGTCGTTGTCCACTTGTCCTGCAAGGGCAGGGACACGCTCGCGCCACCCAGGGTCGCCCGGCCCGAATGCGCGTGATCGACCTGCACGGAAACCGAATCGGTGAGCACGGGGGCATGGTCCCAGGGCGTGGGCACGAACACCCGCACGGGCACATCGACCTTCTTGCCACCATAGGAAGCGGAAATCACTGCCGATCCTGCGCCCACGGCGCTGATCACTCCTCCGGAAACCGCCACGGCTGCCGGGTTGGAGGAGCTCCATGAAGCCAGCGAGGTCACTTCCTGCTCCGACAGACCCTTCCTGGCGTGGGCCAGGAGGTTGCGGCTTGTACCCAGCACCACGGTTGCAGGCAGGAAGGTGCCCGAGATGCGCAACTCGGTGATCCCGTCGATGACACTGACGCGCCGGTACGCAAATCCTCCCAGCAGCAGCGCGGAACCCGGCGCGGCGCCGGACATCTCCTGCAAGTGGCTCACGCCGGTGAGCAGCAGGTAATCGTCTGGCTGCAGCTGGTTGGCCGGAATGTCCAGCGACCGCGCCGAGGAGGACATCGTCGCGAAGCCGTTGCTGGGCCAGTCGTGCGTAGTGCCCAGCAGGCCGACGACATGGACCGTGTCGCCCGCGGGTGGGTCGCTGTTCCAGCTCACCCGGTTCACGTCGCTGCGTGACCACACGGCATTGTTCGCCGGTGCCGTGAACGTGGGGAAGGAGGAGAGCTGGGTCGAGGAGATGGAATAACTCTTGCCCTCCACGGTAACAACGACATTGATGCTCGCGCCGGCCGGAAGGTTCAGTTCATTGAGGTACGTCTCGTACTGGACGCTGTAAGGCAGGGTCGTGCCATTCACGCGCACGACGGCGTTGGTGATGGGCGTGGCCATGTCGGCCTTCTGCACCGTGACTTCAAAACCGGTGTTGCTGCCACCCAGGCCAAACTCGGCCGGAGCCTGTCCCGGCGCGAAGGAGAGGGCGCTTGCGACGATGTAGGGCGCCGCCGGGGGAGGGCCGCCGCCGCCACCACCACCACCGTTGCCACCACCACCCCCGCCGCAGGC